>NZ_CP107836.1:5429425-6032695 GCF_036346615.1 Streptomyces sp. NBC_00523
CCGCGCTGCCCCGGGGCAGCGCGTGGCCGCCCATCACACCGGCCACCCGGGCCCCGTCGAGCACCTCCGCCAGCGCGTCCGAGATCGCGTCGTCGTGGAGCGCCCGGAGCATCGAGGCGAACGCGTCGCCGTCCGACCGGGTCCGCCGGAACCAGTCGAAGGCCAGGGCGTCCGGCGTGGCCGCGTACCCCTCCCGCGCGAGCCCGTCGTAGAGCGCGTCGGGGGAGTAGAGCAGGCCCCGGTACGGGTCGAAGGGCAGGCCGGGGACGGGCGGGAAGACGAACGCCCCGCCGGCCCGGACCTTCTCCTCCGGACCGGGCTCCATCGGGCAGCCGAGGAACACCGCCCCGGCGGTGTCCGTGGTCAGCAGCGCCTCGCTCCGCTCCGTCAGGTCCACCGACTGCACGCGGCGCCCGGCCAGCGAACCGGCGGCCACCGCCGCGTCGAACTCGGCCAGCGACTCGATCTCGTTGTCGTGGGTGTTCTTGTGCCCGTCCGCGTTCCCCATGAGGGGTCATGCTACGAAACGCTCATCCGACAAGTGTGCGCGCCCGGAAACACGGAACCGGCCGGGCAGGGCGCCCGGCCGGTTCCACACGTCGAGCCGCGCTCAGGGGGTCAGCGGCAGCGCGGCCAGCTCGGCGATCGCCCAGGTGAGCGGGGCGAAGAGGACCAGCAGCGCCACCGCCCGCAGCGCGGTCGCCGCGCGCAGCGCCGAGGCCGGGGCCCCGAGCCGCAGCAGCGCCCTGGCCGTCTCGGCGCGGGCCTGCCGGGCCTCCAGGGCCGAGGTCAGCAGCGTCGCCGTGGTGCAGCCGACGACGAGCACCGCCCCCAGCGCGGTGAGCGGGCCGAACGGCCGGGGCCCGGTCCCGTACAGCGCGAAGGCGGCGATGACCGCCGACAGGACCGCGCAGACGATGCCGAGCGGGCGGCCGATCCGGCGCGCCTCGTCCATCAGGACCCGGCCGGCCAGCAGGCGTACGGCGCCGGGCCGGACCGTCTGGAGCAGCTTGCCGCACAGGTAGGTCAGGCCGGGGCCCGCCGTGGCCAGGCCGATCGCCGTGAGCGTCCAGCCGACGAGCACCCAGGCCGGGGTGGAGTCCAGCTTGCCCGGGAGCGGGAAGGGGCTGCCGGGCGTGCCCCGGCTCGCGTACGCCTCGACCGCGAGACCGGCCGCGGTCAGCGCCACCCCCCAGGGCAGCCCGCCCGGCGGCGCGGCGGGGGCGGGGACCTCCTCGGCGGGCACCAGGTCGCCGCCGTCGTCCGTCTCCCGCGTCGCCCCCGCCGGACGGCCGCGCAGCGCCAGCGCACTGCCCGTCGCGGCCGCCACCGGCACCAGGGCCAGCAGGACCAGCACGGCGGCGAGGGGCAGCGACGCGTCCGCGCCGAGCAGGTCGGCGGCGGCCCCGTCGAACGGCAGCCCGGACAGGTCGCCGCGCAGATGGAGGAAGAACAGCAGCGCCACGGCGGAGCCGAGGGTGCACGAGACGGCGGTGGAGACCGCGGCGAGCACGCTGAGCTTCACCGGGCCGAGGCCCACGGCGGACAGCCCGCCGCGCGGCCGGGTGCTCGGGTCCGTACGGGCCACCGCGACGGCGAACTGCACGGTGGCGGCGAGCGGGATGAAGCACCACAGCAGCCGCAGCACCGAACCCGCCGAGTGCGGGTGCCCGGCGGCGTAACCGAGGGCGCACAGGAGGAGGAAGCCGACCCCGGCGGAGGCGGCCGCGACCAGCAGCCGCCGCATCAGGACCAGTGGATGGGAACCGCGGGCTAGACGGAGAGCGAGCACGCCGCGCGCCCCTCCGGATCGGCTTCGGCGGGCAGGCCGACGGTGGACACCCGGCGCCCGTCGAGCAGCGGCACCACGCGGTCGGCGAGCGAGGCGATCTCGGCGTCGTGGGTGGCGAGTACCACCGTGATCCCGTGCGAGCGGGCGGCACTGGTCAGGGTCCGCAGGACGTGCGTGCGGTCCGTGCGGTGCAGCGTCGCGGTCGGCTCGTCGGCGAAGATCACCGAGGGCCCGGCGGCCAGTGCGCGGGCCACGGCGATCCGCTGCCGCTGGCTCTGCTGGAGGGTGTGCGGGCGCTTCTTGGCACAGGTGCCGATGTCCAGGCGCTCCAGCCACTCCATGGCGGCCTTCCTGGCCTCCCGGTGCGAGGCGCCGCGCAGCAGGAGCGGCAGAGCGGTGTTCTCCCAGGTGTTCAGCTCCGGGACGAGCTGCGGCTCGGGGGCGATCCAGCCGAACTTGTCGCGGCGCAGCCGCTCGCGCAGCCTCGGCCCCATCGTGTGCACGGGCACGCTGTTGAACCAGACCTCGCCCTGCTCGGGCACCAGCTGGCCGGAGAGGCAGTGCAGCAGCGTCGTTTTGCCGCTGCCGCGCGGACCGGTCACCGCGAGGATCTCGCCGTCGCGGATGCCCAGGGAGACCCCGCCGAGCGCGGGTGAGCCGTTGTGGGAGTGCTGCAGGGAACGCGCCCAGATCACATCGTTGTCCGGCGGGGCCACCATGGCGTACACCTCGGTTCAGATCAGATATCCCGTCCCCCGTACGGGGGAACGAAGAGAGGGCCGATCGGTCACTCGGCACCGTAAGGATTCGGATCGCGGTGAGCGGACAGCACGCGGCCCGGGCCCGCCTCTTCCCACTCGATCGGGCGCATCCCGGCCGCTCCGGGAGCCGGGGGACGCCTTGCCCGGCACAGGACACCGGGGCCCGACTACGCTGGTCGTCTCACCCATTGGACATATACGAGGAGGGGTGGCCGTGACCGCCGAGGTACGCCGTCTGCGCAACTACATCAACGGGGAGTTCCGGGACGCCGCCGACGGGCGGACGATCGACGTGGTCAACCCGGTGACCGAGGAGGTCTACGCGACCTCGCCGCTCTCCGGCCCCGCCGACGTCGACGCCGCCATGGCCGCCGCCGCGGCCGCTTTCCCCGCCTGGCGCGACGCCACACCGGCCGAGCGCCAGCGCGCCCTGCTCAAGATCGCGGACGCGTTCGAGGAGCGGGCCGAGGACCTCATCGCCGCCGAGTCCGAGAACACGGGCAAGCCGCTCGGGCTGACCCGCACCGAAGAGATCCCGCCGATGGTGGACCAGATCCGCTTCTTCGCGGGCGCCGCCCGGCTCCTGGAGGGGCGCTCGGCCGGTGAGTACATGGAGGGGCTGACCTCCATCGTGCGCCGCGAGCCGGTCGGCGTCTGCGCGCAGGTCGCGCCGTGGAACTACCCGATGATGATGGCCGTCTGGAAGTTCGCCCCGGCGCTCGCCGCGGGCAACACCGTCGTCATCAAGCCGTCCGACACCACGCCCGCCTCGACCGTGCTGATCGCCGAGATCATCGGGCAGATCCTGCCCAAGGGCGTCTTCAACGTCATCTGCGGCGACCGCGACACCGGCCGCGCGATGGTCGAGCACCGGACCCCGGCGATGGCCTCCATCACCGGCTCGGTGCGGGCGGGCATGCAGGTCGCCGAGTCGGCCGCGAAGGACGTCAAGCGGGTCCACCTGGAGCTCGGCGGCAAGGCGCCCGTCGTCGTCTTCGAGGACACCGACATCGCCAAGGCCGTCGAGGACATCTCGGTCGCGGGCTACTTCAACGCCGGGCAGGACTGCACGGCCGCCACCCGCGTGCTGGTCCACGAGTCCATCCACGACGAGTTCGTCACCGCGCTCGCCAAGGCCGCCGCCGACACGAAGACCGGCCTGCCGGACGACGAGGACGTGCTCTACGGCCCGCTCAACAACGCCAACCAGCTGGCCCAGGTCAGCGGCTTCATCGAGCGCCTTCCCGCCCACGCCCGGGTCGAAGCGGGCGGCCACCGGGTCGGCGACCAGGGCTACTTCTACGCCCCGACCGTCGTCTCCGGCCTCAAGCAGGACGACGAGATCATCCAGCACGAGGTCTTCGGCCCGGTCATCACCGTCCAGTCGTTCCGCGACGAGGCGCAGGCCGTGGAGTGGGCGAACGGCGTCGAGTACGCCCTGGCCTCCTCGGTGTGGACCAAGGACCACGCGCGCGCCATGCGGATGTCCAAGAACCTGGACTTCGGCTGCGTCTGGATCAACACGCACATCCCGCTGGTCGCCGAGATGCCGCACGGCGGTTTCAAGAAGTCCGGTTACGGCAAGGACCTTTCGGCCTACGGCTTCGAGGACTACACGCGCATCAAGCACGTGATGACGTCCATCGAGGGCTGAGCGACCACCCCCGCGCCCCCGTGCGAACCGGCCGGTTCGCACGGGGGCGCGGGTCGTTCGCCCCTATACCGGGGGTGGCGTAAAGAGCCGGTAAATGCGGGCGTACGCTGCCGATATGAGCGAGCAACGCGCCTTGCGAAGGCGTATACGCGTGTGGTTGGTCGTCTTCATCGTCTGTCTGGTTCTGAGCGGGCTGACCGCCTTCCCGCTCGTCCACGAACTGCGGTTGACCGAGGATCTGCTGACGTCCTCGGCCTCTCCCGTCCCCGAGCACTTCCCGGATCTGCTGGAGTGGATCACGCGCGTCCGCACCGGCCTGGACGAGGCCGACGCCCGGTACCCCTTCGTGCTGTACGGCACCGACTGGCTGGCCTTCGCCCACCTGGTCATCGCGGTCGCCTTCTACGGGCCCTTCCGCGACCCGGTCCGCAACATCTGGGTGATCGAGTTCGACATGATCGCCTGTGCCGGGATCATCCCGCTCGCGCTGATCTGCGGCCCGATCCGCGACATCCCGTTCTGGTGGTCGATCATCGACATGTCGTTCGGCGTCTTCGGGGTGATCCCGCTGCTGATCGTGCACCGCAAGATCAAGCGTCTTGAGGCGATGGAGCAGGCACCGGAGCGCGAACCGGTGGCGGCCTGACTCAGTCGGCCGACGGCGCCCCGAAGACCGTCGAGACCACACCCATGACCAGGGCGTTCTCCCCTTCGGCCTTCGCGTCCGTGGAGTTGATGCTGTAGACGAGCGTGCGGGAGAGATCGCGCGTGGCGCCGATTCCCGAGTTGTAGCCCCAGCGGCCGCCGGTCTTGCCCCAGACCTGGCGGCCGCCCAGCGTCCAGGTGGACAGACCGGCGCTGAACGCGGGCGCCCTGCCGGTCACGAAGTCGCGCACCGAGGGGTCCGGCAGCGTGAACATCTCCTCCAGCAGCGGCCCGCGCACCACCCGGCCCCGGAACAGCGCGGTCAGGAAGCGCTCCAGGTCGGCGGTGGTGGAGATGATGTCCCCCGCCGCCCAGCCGTCCGTCGGGCTCCACACGCTGACGTCCCGCAGAACGGTGGTGCCGTCCTCCTGCCCCATGCGCTGGTACCCGTGGTTGTGCGGGCCGTGGATACGGGGGTCGGAGCCGGGGAACGACGTGTCGCGCAGACCCAGCGGGGCCAGGATGCGCCGGGAACTTCCC
Source organism: Streptomyces sp. NBC_00523 (assembly GCF_036346615.1). Classification (NCBI taxonomy): domain Bacteria; kingdom Bacillati; phylum Actinomycetota; class Actinomycetes; order Kitasatosporales; family Streptomycetaceae; genus Streptomyces; species Streptomyces sp. NBC_00523. The sequence goes on from NZ_CP107836.1 coordinate 5,434,818, forward strand.
CCTCGTAGGAGTGCCCGGTGACCTTCTCGATCAGCAGCCCGGCCACCGTGGAGTTGATGTTGAGGTAGTGCTGCCGCGTCCCCGCCGGGAACTCCGGCTTCTTGGCCGTGGCCGAGGCGACCATCTCGCGCGCGTCGAAGCGGTGGAAGCGGTTGGCGTACCACTCCTCCACCGTGTCGCCCGGGTAGTCGGCCGACGGCAGCCCGCTGGTGTGGTTCAGCAACTGGCGTACGGTGACCGCCCCGTACGCCGCGGGGATCAGCTCCGGCAGGTAGGAGCGCACCGGCCGGTCCAGGCTCAGCTTCCGCTCGGCGGCGAGTTGGAGGACGGTCGCGGCGGTGAAGACCTTGGTCACCGAACCCGCCCGGAACCGCGCGTCCGGGTCCGCCGGACGCTTCGTCACCAGGTCGTGGACCCCGGCGGAACCCCGCCACGCGCCCTCGGTGCCGCCCAGCCGGATCAGGGCGGCCGTCGCCCCCTCGTCGGGGAGCCCGGCGATGAGGTCGCGCAGCGCCCCGGTGTCCGTGCCGGCCGCCGCCGGAGCGGTGGCGTGCGCCGGGGCGCCCGTCGCGAGGGCCGGGCCCGCGGCGCCCGCCGCGATTCCGGCGACCAGGGCGGCGGCGAGGACGGTACGGCGGATACGGGCGTTCATCGTGATGCCTCCAGGCAGGGAGATCCGTGGCGGCGAAGTCCCGTCGACCGCGCCGTTGTCGATCCCATCCTGCGGACCGGGAGGCCCTTCGCGGATCACCGGAGCGGGGGGTTCCCGGCGGGCTCGTTCCTCCCCTGCGCGGGGGAGGAGGAGGGCGGTGCTCCCTCGGGCGAGGGAGCGACGAGCCCGGTCTCGTAGGCGCAGATGACGGCCTGGATGCGGTCGCGCAGGCCCAGTTTGGACAGCACGTTGCCCACATGCGTCTTCACCGTGTGGTCGCTGACCACCATCGCCGCCGCGATCTCCGCGTTGGAAAGACCGCGCGCCAGATGCAGCAGCGTCTCGCGCTCCCGGGCGGTCAGGACACCGAGCCGCCGCTCGTCCGCGACCGCCGTCGCCTGCTCCGGACGCGAGGTGTACGCGGCGATCAGGAGCCGCGCCACCGAGGGCGCCAGCAGCGAGTCGCCCGCCGCCACCACCCGTACCGCGTGCACGAGGTCGTCCCGGCGGACGTCCTTGAGGAGGAAGCCGCTCGCTCCGGCGTGCAGCGCCTCGTACACGTACGCGTCGGAGTCGAAGGTCGTCAGCATGACCGTCCGGCAGGCGGTCCGGGCGCTGATCTCGCGGCAGGCGCCGATGCCGTCCAGGACGGGCATCCGGATGTCCAGCAGGGCCACGTCCGGCTCCAGCCGGCGCACCGCGTCCACCGCCTGCGCCCCGTCGCCCGCCTCGGCCACCACCTCGATGTCCGGCTGGGCGTCCAGGATCATCGCGAACCCGCTGCGGACCAGCTCCTGGTCGTCCGCCACCACGACACGGATCGTCAACTCCCCACCTCCACCGAGGGCGTTACCGGCACGAGGGGGAGCGTGACGTCGACCCGGAATCCCCGTCCGCCCGGCCCCGGACCGGTACGGGCGCTGCCGCCGTGCGCCGCCGCCCGCTCCCGGATGCCGATCAGGCCGTGCCCGGTGCCCGTGCCCCCGCCGCGGCCGTCGTCGGTCACCGAGACGGTCAGGCCGCTCTCCCCGTACGCCAGCAGGACGGCGGCCTCGGAGGCGGCGGCGTGCTTGACCGTGTTGGTCAGGGCCTCCTGCACGATCCGGTACACGGCGCTGTCGGTGTCCCGGGGCAGCGGGCGCTCCGGACCGGTCACCGTGAGGGTCACCGCCAGGCCGCTGGCGCGTACGCGCTCCACCAGCGCCGGGAGTTCGGACAGGGCCGGCTGCGGGGAGCGGGGCGCGCCGGGCCCCTGCTCGCTCTCGCGCAGCACGCCGAGCATCCGGCGCAGCTGGACCATCGCGTCCCTGCCGGTCTCCGAGATCGCGTCGAACGCCGCCTCCGCCCGCTCCGGAGCCGTACGGACCGCCACCGGGCCCGCCTCCGCCTGCACGATCATCAGGCTCCCCGCGTGCGACAGGATGTCGTGCATCTCCCGGGCGATCCTGGCCCGTTCCCGGGTCGCCGCCTGCTCGGCCTCGATCCGGCGGGTGACCTCCAGCTGCCGCGCCCGGTCCTCGACGGCCCTGGTGTACGCCTGGCGGGTGTCCGTGAACCGGCCGAACCCGTACGCCGCCGTGAACACCATCAGCGAGAAGACCAGCTCCCTGGCCTCGCCCGTGTTGAACGCGACCGAGGGGAAGACGATCGCCAGGGTCAGCGCCCCGCAGAGCCGGCGGGCCCGTGCCGGGGCGTAGGCGGCGACGCTGTAGAGGGCGACCAGACCGGTGTACGGCAGGGTCTGCCCCGGCCCGTCGGCGGCCAGCCCGTACAGGCCCTGCGCCGCCACCACCGCCAGCAGCACCCGCACCGGGGCCCGGCGCCGCCACAGCAGCGGAAGCACGGTCAGGGTGGTCAGCAGATACGCGGACAGCGTCGCGGGTTCGAGGCGGGGGTCGCGGGGCAGCACCCAGGGCACCGACACCGCCGCCTGCACCAGCAGGACCACGCCGATGTCGGTCACCCGGGGACCCGGACCGCCGGTCTCCCGCATCCGGCGCCAGACCGTGCGGGGGCTTGTCACGGTCTCCGCCCGGCTCCGTGCCGGTCGATCAGCTTGCGGAGCACGTCGATCCGGTTGGTGGTGACGGAGTCCACGCCGTACGCGAGCAGCCGGCGCATCGTCCGGCCGGTGTCGGCGGTCCACGCCGAGACCAGCAGCCCGTCGCGGTGATTGCGGTCCGTCAGCTCCCGGCTGACCAGCCCGAACCGGTAGTTCAGCCAGCGCGGCCGGACCGCGTCGAGCAGCGCCGCACGCGGGGGAGCGAGCGTCGTCCAGGTCATCGCGATCTCGGCCGACGGGTCGGCCGCCCGCACCCGCAGCATCGCCTCGGGCCCCGCGCAGTAGTACACGCGCTCACCGGCCCCGCACTCCCGCACCACGCCCACCGTGCGCTTCACCGAATCCGGCGTGGAGCCCGGCAGATCGATCATCACGCGGTGCGCGCCGACGGCCGGCAGCGCCTCGCGCAGCGTCGGCACCCCGCCCGCCGTCAGCTCGGTCAGCTCCTGGTGGCTGAGCCGGTCCAGCCGCAGGTCATGACCCCACAGCCGGTCCAGCGTGGCGTCGTGCAGCAGGACCGGCACCCCGTCCCGGGTGACCCGGACGTCGATCTCCACCGCGTCCGCCCCGCGTTCGAGCGCGGAGCGGATCGAGGCGAGGGTGTTCTCGCGGGCACGGTACGGATCGCCGCGATGCGCGACGGCGGTGACAGGCGTGGGCGTGGGCATGGGGCCATTGTCACCGCCGGTGCGTCAGCGTCCGGCGCGGGTCAGCCAGTTGGCGGTGTACGTGTCGATCTCGTCGGACAGCGTCCGCTTGCCGGCCGGGTCCAGGAAGGACGCCTCGACGGCGTTCTTCGCGAGCGCGGCCAGGCCGTGCTCGTCCAGGCCGAGGATGCGGGCGGCCACCGCGTACTCGTTGTTGAGGTCGGTGCCGAACATGGGCGGGTCGTCGCTGTTGATCGTGACCAGCACCCCGGCCTGGACCATCTCGCGGACCGGGTGCTGCTCGATGTCCTTCACCGCCCGGGTCGCGATGTTGGACGTGGGGCAGACCTCCAGGGCGATGCGCCGCTCGGCGAGGTGGTCGAGCAGCTTCGGGTCGGCGACCGAGCTGGTGCCGTGGCCGATGCGCTCGGCGCGCAGCTCGGTCAGCGCGTCCCAGACGGTCTGCGGGCCCGTGGTCTCCCCGGCGTGCGGCACCGAGTGCAGGCCCTCGGCGATGGCGCGGTCGAAGTAGGGCTTGAACTGCGGACGGTCCACACCGATCTCCGGGCCGCCGAGGCCGAACGACACCAGCCCCTCGGGCCGCAGGTCCACCGCGAGCCGGGTGGTCTCCTCGGCGGCCGCAAGACCGGCCTCGCCGGGGATGTCGAAGCACCAGCGCAGCACGACGCCGAGCTCCCGCTCGGCCGCCTTGCGGGCGTCCTCGATCGCCTCCATGAACCCCTGCTCGGGAATGCCGCGCCGGGTCGAGGAGAACGGGGTGACCGTCAGCTCCGCGTACCGGATGTTCTGCCGGGCCATGTCACGGGCGACCTCGTACGTCAGCAGCCGGACGTCCTCCGGGGTGCGGATCAGGTCCACGACCGACAGGTAGACGTCGATGAAGTGGGCGAAGTCGGTGAAGGTGAAATAGTCGGCCAGCGCCTCGGGGGCGGTGGGGACCTTGGAGTCGGGGTGGTGCGCGGCCAGCTCCGCGACGATGCGGGGGGAGGCCGAACCGACGTGGTGGACATGGAGCTCGGCCTTGGGCAGCCCCGCGATGAAGGGGTGCAGGTCGGTCATCGGGGCCTCCGTGGGCGTGGAGTGTGACGGGCCCCGGTCAGGGGGCGACCGGGGCGGGGGACGGGAGTCATCGTAGGACGGGCCCGTAGCATGACCGCATCACGATGGGGGAGGCCCATGTCAGACAACACAGATCAGCCTGCGGACGGGGCCGCACCGATCGATCCCTGGGCACCGCCGGAGCGGCGCACCCCGGCCGCTCCGGGCAGCCCCGAGCCCTCGGACAGCCCGGCGCCCCGCGTGCCCCTGGACAAGAAGCCCGGCGCCGGGACCCCCGGCGCCGACGCCCCGGCCGACGCCATACCCGGAGACGGCATATCCGGGGCCCCGCGCCCGCCCGCCGTGCACGACCAGCAGACGGTCACCTCCATGCCGGGTATCGGCACCGGACCGGTCCCGCCCACCGGATTCGGCACGCCGCAGACCGGGCCCGCCGCATGGGCGGCGCCCGGAACCCCCGGGGCCGTGCCCCCGCCGCCCGTCGGGCCGAACGGCCCCGGCCAGGCCGGACCGCCGCCCCAGGACGGCTTCCCGGGCGCCCAGGCGCAGGACGGCTACCCCGGCACCCCGCCGCAGTACGGCTATCCCGGCCCGCAGGCCCCGGGATACGGCTACCCCGGCGCCCAGCCCCCGCAGTTCGGCTACCCCGCCGGGCAGGCGCCGCAGTACGGCTACCCGGGCTACGGAAACCCGTGGGGCGGACCGGCGCCCGCCAACGGGATGGGCATCGCCGCCCTGGTGCTCGGCATCATCGCGACGGCCGGATTCTGCATGTACGGCCTGGGCATCGTCCTCGGCATCCTCGCGCTGATCTTCGGCATCATCGGCCGCGGCCGCGCCCAGCGGGGCGAGGCCGACAACGGGGGCGTGGCACTGGCCGGGATCATCCTCGGCTCCATCGGGATCGTCGTCAGCGCGGCCTTCCTCGGCCTCTTCATCTGGCTCGTGACCAACGACGAGTTCGATGACGAGGACAGCGGGTCCGACTACGAGCCCGCGCCCGTCTCGCTCGTCGCCGAGGCGCGCGAGCTCCCGCCGCTGGGCCACTTCTCCGTACGGGCCTGAGCGCACCGGCACCCCGGCTCGCGGGGCGACGGGAGACACCTCCGCCCGCGAGCCGCCTCACACGGCCTGGGCCCGCAGCTCCTCCCGGGCCGCCATCAGCGCGAACCCCAGCAGATTGAGCCCGCGCCACTCCGCCGGGTCCTCGGCGCGCGGGTCGTCCGCCGCGAGCCCGATGCCCCAGATGCGGTCCATGGGGCTCGCCTCCACCAGCACCCGGTCACCGGTGCGCAGCAGGAACGCGCCGAGCTCCGGGTCCTGGCCGAACTTGTGCACGCTGCCCGCCACCACCAGGCCGTACCGCTCCCGCTTCCAGACGGCGTCATCGAAGCCCCGGACCAGCCGGCCGACCTTCTTCGCCTCGGCCGGGGTCTTCGCCGCCACCGCCCGCTCCGCCGCCTCCGCGTCGCCGAACAGCCGGGCCTTGCCGGCCATCATCCAGTGCTCCGCCGACGCGTACGTCACCCCGTCGACCGTGAACGGTGAGGGCCACCACTGACTGAGGCAGCTCGCGCCGATGGAGCCGTCCGGGCGCGGCCGGTGCCCCCAGAAGTGCAGGTACTTCACCTTCTCGCCGCGGCCGGCCAGCTCGACGAGGTCTTCGATACTGCGCACGTCCCCCATGTGTTCCATGCTCCGGAGTCTGCCACCCGCCACTGACAACGGTCCGGCGTGACCCAGATCACTACCAATGAGTAGCCGAACCCGCGTCATGGATCGCCGCCGACCCGCTCTCTCCCGTGAACGCGCCCGCCGTCCGGCCGGCGCGACACGGACTACGGAGGCGGGCCATGAAGGGCTCGAAGGTCAGGGCAGCGGTCGAGTGGCTGGCGTCGGCGGCGCCCGACCCGGTCGCCTGCCGGTGGGACTGGGAGCGCGATCCGCGGGGGATCGCGCTCCTGCCCGCCGGCCGGCGCTGGGACGTACTGATCCTGCCGGGGGAGCTGGGCTATCCCACGCTCGACGTGCTCACCCGGCTCGTCGACCGGCCGGGACCGGTCCTCGCGGACTTCGGCGAGTCCCGGATGGGGTTCTTCGTCCCGCCGGGCACCGTCGCCCGCTGGGTCGGCACCGGCATCCGGGGGGCCGGGAGCGGCACCTGGATCGTCGTCCCGCACCCGGGCCGGCCGGCCGGAAAGGTGCGCTGGCTCGTCCCGCCCGACGGCTCGGGCACCCTCACCGACGCCACGCTCCTGGAGCTCGCGATGCACGAGGCGGCGGCGGGCCCCGCAGGCGGCGAGGGGGTCTGACCCTGCCAGAGGTCTTGACAACCCGATTGGTCTGGACCATGTTGTGCGCGCCGCATCAATTCCCCGCGCCGCACCAATTCCCCCCTGTACGGAGGCCGTTGTGGAACGCACAAGACCCCCCGCCCGCCTGACCGGACTTGTGGCCGCCTTCTCGGCCGCCCTGCTCGCCGCAGGCGGTCTCGCCGCCTCGGCGCCCACCGCCGCCGCGGCCGACGCCGAGCTGGCGGGCAACGGCACCTTCGAGGCCGGGCTGTCCGGCTGGAACTGCTCCGGCGGCAGCGGAGCGGTCGTCAGCACCCCCGTACACGGCGGGACTTCGGCGCTGAAGGCCACCCCGGCCGGCAGCGACAACGCGCAGTGCTCCCAGTCCGTGAAGGTCAAGCCCGGCTCCACGTACACGCTGAGCGCCTGGGTGCAGGGCAGTTACGTCTACCTCGGCGCCTCGGGCACCGGCACGACGGACGTCTCCACCTGGACGCAGTCCGCCCCCGGCTGGCAGAAGCTCACGACCACCTTCACGACCGGGCCCTCCACCACCTCGGTCAGCATCTACACGCACGGCTGGTACGGCACCCCGGCCTACTACGCCGACGACATCAGCCTCGTCGGCCCGGGCGGCGACCCGGTCGTGCTGCCCTCCGCCCCCACGGCCCTCAAGGCCGGTACGGTCACCTCCTCCTCGGTCGCCCTGTCCTGGACGGGCTCCTCCGGGGCCACCGGCTACAACGTCTACCAGGGCGGCACCAAGGTCCAGAGCGTCACCGGGACCTCGGCCACCGTGACCGGACTCAGCGCCTCCACCGCGTACAGCTTCCAGGTCAGCGCCGTCAACGAGGCGGGCGAGTCCGCCAAGTCGGCCGCGGTCGCGGCGACCACCGGCAAGGGCAGCGAGGGCGGTACCGGTACCCAGCTGCCGGCCCACGCGCTCGTCGGCTATCTGCACGCCAGCTTCGCCAACGGCTCCGGCTACACGCGCATGGCGGACGTGCCCGACTCCTGGGACGTCATCGACCTGGCCTTCGGCGAGCCGACCTCCGTCACCTCGGGGGACATCCGCTTCAAGCTCTGCCCGGTCACCGAGTGCCCGAACGTCGAGTCGGAGGCCGAGTTCAAGGCGGCCATCAAGGCCAAGCAGGCCGCAGGCAAGAAGGTCCTGATCTCCATCGGCGGCCAGAACGGCCAGGTGCAGCTCGCCACCACCGCCGCCCGTGACACGTTCGTCTCCTCGGTCAGCAAGATCATCGACGAGTACGGCCTCGACGGTCTGGACATCGACTTCGAGGGCCACTCGCTCTCGCTGAACACCGGGGACACCGACTTCCGGAACCCCACCACCCCGGTGATCGTCAACCTGATCTCGGCGGTGAAGACCCTCAAGGCCAAGTACGGCGAGAAGTTCGTCCTCACCATGGCCCCGGAGACCTTCTTCGTGCAGCTCGGGTACCAGTACTACGGCTCCGGTCCCTGGGGCGGCCAGGACCCGCGCGCCGGTGCCTACCTGCCGGTGATCCACGCGCTGCGCGACGACCTCACCCTGCTGCACGTCCAGGACTACAACTCGGGCTCCATCATGGGTCTGGACAACCAGTACCACTCCATGGGCGGCGCCGACTTCCACATCGCGATGACCGACATGCTGATGGCCGGCTTCCCCGTCGCCGGTGACCAGACGAAGGTCTTCCCCGGCCTGCGGCCCGACCAGATCGCGATCGGCCTCCCGGCCTCCACGCAGGCGGGCAACGGACACACCTCGCCCGCCGAGGTCACCAAGGCGCTCAACTGCCTCACCAAGAAGACCGACTGCGGCTCCTACGCCACCCACGGCACCTGGTCGGGCCTGCGCGGCCTGATGACCTGGTCCGTCAACTGGGACCGCTTCAACAACTGGGAGTTCTCGAAGAACTTCGACGCCTACTTCGGCTGAGCACCCCGTACAACAGCAGGAGCAGCAGCCCGCACAGGAACCAGCTGCCCAGCACATCCAGCGGCCAGTGATAGCCGCGGAGCACCAGACCGATGCCCGTCATCGCCGTCAGCAGGACGGCGATGACGGGCATCATCCATCTGCGCCGCCCCCGCCCGGCGAGCAGCAGCGCCGAAGCCCCGTACGCCACCGCCGCCGTCGCCGCGTGCCCCGACGGGTAGTAGCCGGTGGCCTCCGTCAGCGGCCCGGGCCGGGCGATCCAGTCCTTCAGCGGTACGACGAGCAGGGGCACCGCAGCCATCGCGAGGGCCGCGGCCAGAGCCTCCCGGCGCCGCCCGCGCAGCACCGACCAGCCGAGCGCACAGGCCAGCACCGGAAGGGCGACCTGCATGTTGCCGAGATCGGCGAGGAATTCGGTGAGCCACCGGGGGCCGTGGCCGACGAGGGCACGCCCGGCCCGCTCGTCGAGGCCGCGCAGCGGGCCGTCGGCGGCGATCTGCCAGGTGATCAGCGCGAAGAGGGCCGACAGGCCCGACACCAGGGAGAAGAAAAAAGCCGTCCGCCCCGGAACTGGGGGGGTTGTTCCGGAGCGGACGAGTGGACCGGTTTGCCGCGCGCCCCGGGGGGTGTGGGGCGGGCGGCCATCCGATCGGTGAGGAGTTCCGGAGCGTGATGCCCCAGTGGTGTGCGCGAAAGCACGCCCGGGACGGTGCCGAGGAAGCTCCGACCCGGATTCACCCGCAGTCCCCTGCGGGCGGGGTGTTTCTCTCATCTGCGGAAACCGTACGTCAGGGGAGGGGGGACCGATAGCGGGTACGGTATCCCGCCATCGGCCCCCCACCTTTTCTTCACAGGCCCGCACGCGATCCGGGGATCAGAGGCCCGCGAAGGCGCCCTCCAGGACGTCCAGACCCTCGCCCAGCAGGTCCTCGCCGATCACCAGCGGCGGCAGGAAGCGCAGCACGTTGCCGTAGGTGCCGCAGGTCAGGACGAGGACGCCCTCGGCGTGGCACGCCTTCGCGAGCCGCGCCGCCGCCTCCGGGTGCGGGTCCTTCGTGCCCGGCTTCACCAGCTCGATCGCGATCATCGCGCCGCGGCCCCGGATGTCACCGATCAGCCCGCCGTTCGGCAGCTTCGCGCGCATCCCTTCGAGGCGGCCCTTCATGACCTCCTCGATGCGCTTCGCCTTCTTGTTCAGGTCCAGCTCGCGCATCGTCTCGATCGCCCCGAGGGCGCCCGCGCAGGCGACCGGGTTGCCGCCGTACGTACCGCCGAGACCGCCCGCGTGCGCCGCGTCCATGATCTCGGCGCGGCCGGTCACGGCCGACAGCGGAAGGCCGCCCGCGATGCCCTTGGCCGTGGTGATCAGGTCCGGGACGATGCCCTCGTCCTCACAGGCGAACCACTGGCCGGTCCGGCAGAAGCCCGACTGGATCTCGTCGGCCACGAAGACGATGCCGTTGTCCTTGGCGAACCGCTCGATGGCCGGCAGGAAGCCCTTGGCCGGCTCGATGAAGCCGCCCTCGCCGAGCACCGGCTCGATGATGATCGCGGCGACGTTCTCCGCGCCGATCTGCTTGGTGATCTGGTCGATGGCCTGGGCGGACGCCTCCGCGCCGGCGTTCTCGGCGCCGGTCGGCCAGCGGTAGCCGTACGCCACCGGCACCCGGTAGACCTCCGGCGCGAACGGGCCGAAGCCCTGCTTGTACGGCATGTTCTTGGCGGTCAGCGCCATCGTGAGGTTCGTCCGGCCGTGGTAGCCGTGGTCGAACACGACGACCGCGGTGCGCTTGGTGTACGCGCGAGCGATCTTCACCGCGTTCTCGACGGCCTCGGCGCCCGAGTTGAACAGCGCGGACTTCTTCGCGTGGTCGCCCGGGGTCAGCTCCGCGAGCCGCTCGCAGACCTCCACGTACCCCTCGTACGGCGTGACCATGAAACAGGTGTGGGTGAAGTCCGCGAGCTGCGCGGAGGCCCGGCGCACGACGGCCTCGGCGGAGGCGCCGACCGAGGTCACGGCGATGCCGGAACCGAAGTCGATCAGCCGGTTGCCGTCCACGTCCTCGATGATCCCGCCGCCCGCCCGCGCGGTGAACACCGGCAGGGTGGAGCCGACGCCCGCGGCGACCGCCGCGAGCCGGCGGTCTTGCAGCTCGACCGACTTCGGACCGGGGATGGCGGTGACGAGTCGGCGCTCCTGCGGGATTTCGGTCATGCGGGGCTCCTGGGGGTGTTTCGGACGCTTCTTCGTTGTGCAGGCTAGGCGCGGGACCGGGGGCGGGGCATGCTCCGATCGGTAGTGGTCGCGTACGTGTCGTTGTCCGCGACGGACAGAAGGCGGCGCGGGGGTACGGGGCGCGATCCCGGCAGTCACTATCCGGGCGCGTTGCTGAACTCACCGTGTGCGCGCACTAGATTGACCGGTGCAGTGACGGACCTGGCTGGTCAAGGGGGCAACGGTTCATGGACAACGACGGTACGCACGGCGCCTGGGACACGCGGGGCGCGCAGCCGCCCGACGCGCGGGCCGGAGGCTCCGTACCGCGTCCGGCGGGTCCGCCCCCCGCCGCCCCGCCCGCCTACCCGCCCACGGTCCCGCCGCCCGCCCGGCCCCCCGCCGCGCCGGTGCCCCTCGCGCACACCCCGGCCCCGGGCACCGCCTCGCCGACCGCCGAATGGTTCAACGCCCCCCGCCCCGAGGCCGGGCCCGGCGTCTGGCGGTACGGATTCACGCCCCGGCCCGCCGAGCGCCCGCCCCGCCCCTCGCTGGTGGGCCCGGCCGCGACGCTGATCCTCTGGCTGCTCCTGTGGCTGCTGCTCTCGGCCCGCGCCGTCCCCTATGTGTTCAAGCCGATCGAGATCATCACCGGGCCCAAGTGGTGGGTCCTGGGCGGTCTGCGGGAGGACGCGCCGGGCCTGGTGGTCGACTCGACCACCCTGTACTACGAGGTCCTGGTGCTCATTCTGGGCTTCTACGCCGCCCGGCTCGGCGGCTGGGCCCACGTCCTGCGGTACTTCGCCGGCGAGCGGTACGAACGCCTCAGGCTGACGCTTTCGGTGGCCGCCGCGGTGGTGCTGCTATGGCTGGCCTGGACCCCGAAGGTGCCGCTGCTGCTCGTGCTCATGGGGTCGGCGCAGGGCTGGCTGCTCAGCGGCGACCAGCTGAAGGCCACCGTGGCCGCCTACACCTGCTACGCGCTGACCACCGCCATCGTCGTGTGGCCCATCGCCCGGGCCGCGCACTGGGGAGACGCCCTCCGCGACCTCCGCGCCGGACGCGCCCCCGGACGCCCCCAGGACGCGAACGACGCCGCCCCCGCCCCGGCGGACGGCCCCCTGCGCGCCCAGTGGCCCGAGCTGCGTGCGGCCGGCTCCGCCGACGCCGCCGAGGCGCTGACCGCCGCCGTGTACGCGGGCCGGATGAACGACGTGGACTGCGTACGGGTGGGCCACGCCTGGACCGGGGCGCGCGGCCGCCCCGACCGGACGGCCTCCTTCACCGAGACCGTGCTCCGCAAGGGCGCCGACGCCTTCCTGCACCCCTCCGGCCTCCGGGACGTGCCCCGGCGCACCGCCACCCACGACCCGCTCACCGGCCAGGTCCGCATCGGGGAGTGCGCCGACGACCCGCGCAACCCCTACCCCCGCCGGGGCTCCGGCCTGGCGCTGGAACCCGCCTCGCTCGGCACCTCCCTGCTCGCCGTCGGCCCGCCCGGCTCCGGCAAGACCGACCGGATCGTCCGGCCCGTCGTGGAGGCCCTCGCGCTGCGGGCGCTCACCGGCCAGGCCGCGGTGCTCGCCGTCGGCGGGGCGGGCGGCGGGCTCGGCCCGGACGACGCCTACGACGTTGTTATTCGCATCGGCGACCCCGCGTCCCTGCACGACTTCGACCTGTACGGCGGCACCACCGACCCGGACGAGGCCGCGGCGGCCCTCGCCGAAGGGCTGGCCGGGGACATCCCCGCCCTGGAGACCCGGCGCGCCGCGACCGCCCTCGGGCAGCTGCTCGGCCCGTTCCGCACGGTCCACGGCCGCTTCCCCTCCGTACCCGAACTGCGCGAACTCCTCGAAGGCTCCGCCGCCGCGCTCGGCGCCCTGCGCCAGGCCCTGGAGGCCGGGGGACACCAGGCGATGCTGCGCGAGCTGGAGGCCCGGGCCCGCCAGGCGGGCGGCGGCACCGACCCGGCCGCCGTCCTGGCCGACCGGATCGCCACGCTGGACCGGCCCGCCTTCGCGGGGTTCTTCGCCACCGGCGAGGACGCCCGGCCGTTCTCGCTGCGCTCCCTGGGCCGCCACCCGCTGCGGGTCCGCGTCGACCTGCCGGAGCGGGGCCACGCCGAGGCGTCCCGCATCCTGGCCCGCCTGGTGCTCGCCCAGTTCAACGCCGTCACCGCCGCCCGCACCGACCGCTCGCTGTTCGTCTGCCTCGTCCTGGACGACGCCACCCACACCGTCACCGCCGACACCGTCCGGGGCATCCGCCGCCTCCGGTCCGTCAACGCGGGCGCGGTCCTCGCCCTGCGCACCCTGGACGACGTGCCGGAGGGGCTGCACGCCGCGCTGCTCGGGGCGTTCGGCTGCGCCATGGTCTTCCCCGGCCTCACCACCTGGGACGGCAAGCGCTTCGCGGAGGCGTGGGGGAAGGAGTGGGTGGAGGTCCGCGAGGTCGCCCAGCACGGCGTCTTCGCCGACCAGCCGCTCACCCGCGCCCTGCACTCGCTGCGCAAGATGGCCACCGGCAAGGCCGTCACCACGGACGCGGTGACCGTCCGCCAGGTCGAACGGGAGCGGTGGTCCGCCTCCGCGCTCGCCTACGAACTGCCGCACGGCCACGCGGTGCTCTCCCTGACCACCGTGGACGGCGAGCACATGCCCCCGCTGCTCGTACGGCTGGCCGGCTGAGGGGGGAGGGGCGGCAGGGGCGCGCGGGACACGAGTGGCAGCGGTGACAGGGACTCTGCCACCCTGGCAGAATCCAAGTGAGCCGTTCATACGGGACGGCGAAATCGCCCCCTGCCGAAGGCCCTCACCCCCATGCCGCCCACGCTCGCCTCGCTCGTCCAGCACTCGGCGCTCAAACTCACGGTGCGCGCGGGGGCGGACCGCCTCGGCACCCCGGTGCGCTGGGCGCACGCCAGCGAGCTGACCGACCCCGTCCCCTATATGGAGGGCGGCGAACTGCTGCTGGTCACCGCGACCAACCTGGACGCGGAGAACCCGGAGGCTATGGGGCGTTACGTGCGCAGGCTCGCCGGTGCCGGGGTCGCCGGGCTCGGCTTCGCCGTCGGCGTCAACTACGACGAGGTGCCCCGGCCCCTGATCGGCGCCGCCGAGGAAGCCGGACTGCCGCTGCTCGAAGTGCCCCGCCGCACTCCCTTCATCGCCATCGCCAAGGCCGTCTCCTCGCAGATCGCGGCCGACCAGTACCGCGCGGTCACCGCCGGCTTCGAGGCGCAGCGGGAGCTCACGAGCGCGGCGCTCGCCGGGGACGGCCCCGCCGCCCTCCTCACCCGCCTCGCCGCCCACGTCAACGGCTGGGCCGCCCTCTACGACGCCGCCGGGGCCGTCGTGGCCGCCGCCCCCGACTGGGCGGCCCGCCGCGCCGCCCGGCTCACCCCCGAGGTGGAGCGGCTGCGCGCCCGCCCCGCCCCGGCGAGCATGGTCGTCGGCGACACCGACGACCGGGTCGAGCTCCAGTCCCTGGGCACCGGCCGCCGGGTCCGCGGCGCCCTCGCCGTCGGCACCGGGGCGGCCCTCGGCACCGCCGAGCGGTACGCCGTGCACTCGGCGGTCGCCCTGCTCACCCTCACCACCGCCCGCTCCCGCGCCCTCCAGGGCGCCGAGCAGCGCCTCGGCGCGGCGGTGCTGCGGATGCTGCTCGCCGGTCAGCCCGACCACGCCCGCGCGGTCGCCGGGGACCTCTACGGCGGACTGCTCGACGCCCCCTTCCGGCTGCTCATCGCCGAGGGCCAGGACCCCTCGGCCACGGCGCTCCTGGCCGACGCGCTCGACACCGCCGCCGACCGGTCCGGCGAGACCCTGCTGATGGTCCCCGAGGGCGAACGCCTCCTGGTGCTGGCGGCCGACGGCGGAGCCGCGGTGACCGCCTGCCAGGCGTACGCCGAGGCGCAGGACGAGCTGACCCCGCGCGAACCGGCCGCCGCCCAGGAGTCCGACGTCGTGGTGGGCATGTCGGCCCCGGCGGGCCCGGTCGCGGTGTCCGCCGCGTACAAGCAGGCCGAGCAGGCCCTCTCGGTGGCCCGCCGCCGGGGCCGGGCGCTGGTCGAGCACGCGGAGCTGGCCACCGGCTCCGTGCTGCCGCTGCTCGCCGACGACGCGGTGCGGGCCTTCGCGGACGGGATGCTCCGCGCGTTGTACGAGCACGACGCCAAGGGCCGGGGCGATCTGGTCGCCTCCGTGCGCGCCTGGCTCTCGCACCACGGCCAGTGGGACGCGGCCGCCGCCGACCTGGGGGTCCACCGGCACACCCTGCGGTACCGGATGCGGCGGGTCGAGGAGATCCTCGGCCGCTCGCTGGACGACCCGGACGTCCGCATGGAGCTCTGGCTCGCCCTGAAGGTCACCTCGCCCCCTGGCCAATAAGGCGCGCCCCGGCCTCGCTCTGCTCCACCCAGGACAAACGCCAGGCGGCCCCGGCGGCCCTACCGTGGGGGCCGACACACCCCACGCCATCGAAGGGCCGGAACTCCATGACCTCCACCCACGCCTTCTGGCTGGCCGGCCGCCAGGCCACCGGCGAGGAAAGCTTCGACGTCACCAACTCCTGGGACGGGCGCCTCGTCGGAACGGTCTCCGTCCCGACCGAGGCCCAGGTCGAGGAGGCCGTCGCCGCCGCGCACGCCGTGCGCGAGGAGTTCGCCGCGACTCCGGCCCACGTCCGCGCCGCCGCACTCGACCACGTGGCCCGCCGCCTGGCCGAGCGCACCGAGGAGATCGCGCAGCTGATCTCCGCCGAGAACGGCAAGCCCATCAAGTGGGCGCGCGGCGAGGTCGGGCGGGCCGTGTCCGTGTTCCGCTTCGCCTCCGAGGAGGCCCGCCGGTTCAACAGCGGCGAGGCCCAGCGCCTCGACACCGACGCCGGGGGCACCGGCCGGCTCGGCCTCACCCGGCGCTTCCCGCGCGGCACCGTCCTCGGCATCGCGCCCTTCAACTTCCCGCTGAACCTGAGCGCCCACAAGGTCGCCCCGGCCATCGCCGTCGGTGTCCCGATCATCCTCAAGCCCGCCCCCGCGACCCCGGTCTCCTCGCTGGTCCTGGGCGAGCTGCTGGCCGAGACGGACCTCCCGGCCGGGTCCTGGTCCGTCCTCACCGTCCCCAACGACCGGATGCCCGCCCTGGTCCAGGACGAGCGGCTGCCCGTGATCTCCTTCACCGGGTCCGCCTCCGTCGGCTACGCGATCATGGACTCGGTGCCCCGTAAGCACTGCACGCTGGAGCTCGGCGGCAACGGCGCCGCCGTCGTCCTCGGTGACTACGCCTCCGACGAGGATTTGGACTGGGCCGCGACCCGCATCGCGACCTTCTCCAACTACCAGGGCGGCCAGTCCTGCATCTCCGTGCAGCGCGTCATCGCCGACGCCGCCGTGTACGACCGGCTGCTGCCGAGGATCGTCGCCGCCGTGGAGGCCCAGGTCACCGGCGACCCGTCCGACCCCACCACCGACGTCGGCCCGCTCGTGGACGAGGCCGCCGCCCGGCGCGTCGAGTCCTGGGTGGACGAGGCCGTCGCGGCGGGCGCCCGGCTCCTCGCGGGCGGCAAGCGCGACGGGTCCACGTACGCCCCGACCGTCCTCGCCGGACTGCCCGACGGCGTCACCCTCGCCACCGAGGAGGTCTTCGGGCCGGTCCTGTCCGTGCAGAAGGTGAACGGCGAGGCCGAGGCGTTCGCCGCCGTCAACGCCTCCCAGTACGGGCTCCAGGCGGGCGTGTTCACCCATGACATCCAGGCCGCCTTCCGCGCCCACCGCGCGCTGGAGGTCGGCGGCGTGATCATCGGCGACGTCCCCTCGTACCGCGCCGACCAGATGCCGTACGGCGGAGCCAAGCAGTCCGGCGTGGGCCGCGAGGGCGTCCGCTACGCGATGGACGACTACACCTACGAACGCGTCCTGGTCCTCACCGGCCTCGCGCTCTGACACCCACGCGGACGCATGCCGCATCCGGCGGCGGGCACTGGAGTGGCGACCGACCCGATCGGCGCCCCGGGGCTGGTCGGGGTGGCAGGAATCGGGTACATACGGACGAGTAGAACCGGACAGGTACGCACGGGCGGGACGGACCCCGCCGCCCGTGCGCCTGCCGGGTCCGCCCACCCGACGACGCGGCGAGGTGAGCCCTCATGTCCGCTCCATCCGCACAACAGCCCACGCCCAAGGTCACCGAACGCGAAGCGCGCCAGGTGGCCGAGGACGCCCGGGAACAGGACTGGCGCAAACCCAGCTTCGCCAAGGAACTCTTCCTCGGCCGCTTCCGCCTGGACCTGATCCATCCGCACCCGCAGCCCGCGGGCGAGGACGTCCGGCGCGGCGAGGAATTCCTCGCCCGGCTCCGCGAGTTCTGCGAGACCCGGGTCGACGGCGCCCTCATCGAACGCGAGGCGAAGATCCCCGACGAGGTCGTGCGCGGCCTCAAGGAACTCGGCGCGCTCGGCATGAAGATCGACGTCAAGTACGGCGGCCTCGGCCTGACCCAGGTCTATTACAACCGGGCCCTCGCCCTGGCCGGCTCCGCGAGCCCCGCGATCGGCGCGCTGCTCTCGGCGCACCAGTCGATCGGCGTGCCGCAGCCGCTGAAGACCTTCGGCACCCAGGAGCAGAAGGACGCCTTCCTGCCCCGGCTGGCCCGTACCGACATCTCGGCGTTCCTCCTCACCGAGCCGGACGTGGGCTCCGACCCCGCGCGGCTCGCCACCACCGCCGTCAGGGACGGGGACGACTACGTCCTCGACGGAGTGAAGCTGTGGACCACCAACGGTGTCGTCGCGGACCTGCTGGTCGTCATGGCCCGCGTGCCGAAGTCACCGGAGGGCAAGGGCGGCATCACCGCCTTCGTGGTCGAGGCGGACGCCCCCGGCATCACCGTCGAGCACCGCAACGCCTTCATGGGCCTGCGCGGCATCGAGAACGGCGTCACCCGCTTCCACCAGGTGCGGGTGCCCGCCGCCCACCGCATCGGACCCGAGGGCGCCGGGCTCAAGATCGCGCTCACCACGCTCAACACGGGCCGACTGTCGCTGCCCGCGATGTGCGTCGGCTCCGGCAAGTGGTGCCTGAAGATCGCCCGCGAGTGGTCCGCCGTCCGCGAGCAGTGGGGCAGGCCGGTCGCCCGGCACGAGGCCGTCGGCTCCAAGATCGCCTTCATCGCCGCGACCACCTTCGCCCTGGAAGCCGTGGTCGACCTCGCCTCGCAGATGGCCGACGAGGACCGCAACGACATCCGCATCGAGGCGGCGCTCGCCAAGCTGTACGGCTCCGAGATGGGCTGCCTGATCGCCGACGAACTGGTCCAGATCCGCGGCGGACGCGGCTTCGAGACCGCCGCCTCCCTCGCCGCCCGGGGCGAACGGGCCGTGCCCGCCGAGCAGATGCTCCGCGACATGCGGATCAACCGGATCTTCGAGGGCTCCACGGAGATCATGCACCTGCTGATCGCCCGCGAGGCCGTCGACGCCCACCTCAAGGTCGCCGGCGACATCATCGACCCCGACAAGCCGCTCTCCGCCAAGGCGAAGGCGGGCGCCAACGCGGCCGGCTTCTACGCCAAGTGGCTGCCCAAGCTCGTCGCGGGCCCGGGCCAGCTCCCCACCACCTACGCCGAGTTCAACCCGGCCGGCCACCCGGACCTGGCCACGCATCTGCGATACGTCGAACGCGCCTCGCGCAAGCTGGCCCGCTCCACGTTCTACGCGATGTCCCGCTGGCAGGGCCGGATGGAGACCAAACAGGGCTTCCTCGGCCGGATCGTGGACATCGGCGCCGAACTCTTCGCGATGAGCGCCGCCTGCGTCCGCGCCGAGCACCTGCGCGCCACGGACGAGCACGGCCGCGAGGCGTACCAGCTCGCCGACGCCTTCTGCCGCCAGGCCCGCATCCGCGTCGAGGAGCTGTTCACCCGGCTCTGGTCCAACACCGACGACCTGGACCGGCGCGTCGTGGAGGGCGTCCTGTCCGGCACGTACGGCTGGCTGGAGGAGGGCGTGGTCGACCCGAGCGGCGAGGGCCCCTGGATCGCCGACGCCACCCCCGGCCCCTCCACCGAGGAGAACGTCCACCGCCCGATCCGCTGAACCGCCGTGCACCGCGGGGCGCGTCCAGTCGCTGGACGCGCCCCGCCGCATGGCCCGGTTCACGGCAGGATGGACGCCCGTGACCGTCATCCACGTCCCCGGCTCCAAGTCCGTCACCGCGCGCGCCCTCTTCCTGGCCGCCGCCGCGAACGGCCGCAGCACGCTCGTACGCCCGCTGCGCTCCGACGACACCGAGGGCTTCGCGGCCGGGCTCACCGCGCTCGGCTACGAGGTCGAGCAGGAGGCGGACGCCTGGCACATCACCGGCCGCCCCGCCGGGCCCGCCGCCACCCAGGCCGACGTCTACTGCCGTGACGGGGCCACCACCGCCCGGTTCCTGCCCACCCTCGCGGCGGCCGGCGCCCGCGGCAGCTACCGCTTCGACGCTTCCGCGCAGATGCGCCGCCGCCCCCTCGCCCCGCTCACCGAGGCCCTGCGCACCCTCGGCGTCGACCTGCGCCACGAGGAGGCCGAGGGCCACCACCCGCTGCGCATCGAGGCCGCCGGCATCAAGGGCGGCGAACTCACCCTGGACGCCGGGCAGTCCAGCCAGTACCTCACCGCCCTGCTCATGCTCGGCCCGCTCACGGAGACCGGGCTGCGGATCACCGTCACCGACCTCGTCTCGGCGCCCTACATCGAGATCACCCTCGCGATGATGCGCTCCTTCGGCGCCCGGGTCACCCGCAGCGGCCCCGGCGGCACCCTCTTCACCGTGGAGCCCGGCGGCTACCGCGCCACCACCTACGCCGTCGAACCCGACGCCTCCACCGCGAGCTACTTCTTCGCCGCCGCCGCCCTCACCGGCCGCGAGATCACCGTGCCCGGACTCGCCGAGGGCGCCCTCCAGGGGGACCTGCGGTTCACCGACGTCCTGCGCCGCATGGGCGCCGACGTCACCATGAAGGACGGCGCCACCACGGTCCGCTCGACCGGCACCCTCAGCGGCCTCACCGTCAACATGCGCGACATCTCCGACACCATGCCCACGCTCGCCGCGATCGCCCCCTTCGCCTCGGGGCCCGTACGCATCGAGGACGTCGGCAACACCCGCGTGAAGGAGTGCGACCGGCTGGAGGCGTGCGCGGACAACCTGCGGCGCATGGGCATCACGGTCACCACGGGCCCCGACTGGATCGAGATCCGGCCGGGCACGCCCGGGCCCGTCGAGATCGAGACCCACGGCGACCACCGCATCGTCATGTCGTTCGCCGTCGCGGGGCTGCGCACCCCCGGCATCACGTACGACGATCCGGGCTGCGTACGCAAGACGTTCCCCGGCTTCCACGAGGCGTTCGCCGCCGCCACCCGCTGACGGGGGGAGCGCGGGGACGGGGGACACGGACGGGTCAACCCGGGACACCCTGTCCCCGCGCACAGGGGGAGCGGCGACAATGGGGCGCATGACCGACAGCCCTGCCCCTCTCGCAGACCCGCACCTCGTCTTCGACGCCGTGGAAGGACGCCGGGATCTCGTCATCCTCGGCTCCACCGGGTCCATCGGCACCCAGGCCATCGACCTGGTGCTGCGCAACCCCGACCTCTTCCGCGTCACCGCGCTGTCCGCGGCCGGCGGCCGGGTCGCCCTCCTCGCCGAGCAGGCCCGCCTGCTGAAGGTGCGCACCGTCGGCGTCGCCTCGCCCGAGGCCGTACCCGCCCTGCGCGAGGCGCTGCGCCAGGAGTACGGGGCGGGCGAGCCGGTCCCCGAGATCCTCGCCGGACCGGACGCGGCGACGGAACTGGCCGCGAGCGACTGCCACACCGTGCTCAACGGGATCACCGGCTCCATCGGTCTCGCCCCGACCCTCGCCGCCCTCAAGGCGGGGCGCACCCTGGCGCTCGCCAACAAGGAGTCCCTGATCGTCGGCGGCCCCCTGGTCAAGGCGCTGGCCGCGCCGGGGCAGATCATCCCCGTCGACTCGGAGCACGCCGCGCTCTTCCAGGCGCTCGCCGCCGGCACCCGCGCCGATGTGCGCCGGCTCGTCGTCACCGCGTCCGGCGGCCCCTTCCGCGGCCGCACCAGGAGCGAGCTGGCCGAGGTCACCCCCGAGCAGGCCCTCGCGCACCCGACCTGGGCCATGGGGCCGGTCATCACCGTGAACTCGGCCACTCTCGTCAACAAGGGCCTCGAAGTCATCGAGGCGCACCTGCTCTACGACATTCCCTTCGACAGCATCGAGGTCGTCGTCCACCCCCAGTCGTACGTGCACTCCATGGTCGAGTTCACCGACGGCTCCACGCTCGCCCAGGCCACCCCGCCCGACATGCGCGGCCCGATCGCCATCGGCCTCGGCTGGCCGCTGCGCGTCCCGGACGCGGCGCCCGCCTTCGACTGGACGAAGGCGGCCACCTGGGAGTTCTACCCGCTGGACACCGAGGCCTTCCCGTCCGTCGGCCTCGCCCGGCACGTCGGCGCGCTCGGGGGCACCGCGCCCGCCGTGTTCAACGCGGCCAACGAGGAGTGCGTCGACGCGTTCCTGTCCGGGAAGCTGCCCTTCAACGGCATCATGGACACGGTCACGGCGGTGGTGGGCGAACACGGAACACCGGAATCGGGAACTTCTCTCACCGTCGCGGACGTACTGGAAGCGGAGACCTGGGCGCGGACCCGGGCCCGGGAACTCTCGGCCAAGGCCATTGCGGAGGCACGTGCATGAGCATGACGACGATCCTGCTGACGGTCCTCGGCATCGTGATCTTCGCCTTCGGCCTGCTGTTCTCCATCGCCTGGCACGAGCTCGGCCACCTGTCGACGGCGAAGCTCTTCGGCATCCGCGTCCCCCAGTACATGGTCGGCTTCGGCCCGACCATCTGGTCCCGCAAGAAGGGCGACACGGAGTACGGCATCAAGGCCATCCCGGCCGGCGGCTACATCCGCATGATCGGGATGTTCCCGCCCGGCGCCGACGGGAAGCTGGAGGCACGCTCCACCTCGCCCTGGCGGGGCATGATCGAGGACGCCAGATCAGCCGCCTTCGAAGAGCTGGAACCGGGCGACGAGAAGCGCCTCTTCTACACGCGCAAGCCGTGGAAGCGCGTGATCGTCATGTTCGCCGGACCCTTCATGAACCTGGTCCTGGCCGTGGTGATCTTCCTCGGTGTCGCCATGTCCTTCGGCTTCCAGACCAACACCACCGAGGTCGCCGGCGTCCAGAAGTGCGTCATCCCGCAGAGCGCCGAGCGCGAGACCTGCAAGAAGTCCGACGCCGTCTCGCCCGCGCAGGCCGCCGGGCTGAAGAAGGGCGACAAGATCGTCGCCTTCGACGGCCAGCGGATGGACTCCTGGGACACCCTGTCCGACCGCATCCGCGACACCATCGGCCCCGCCACCATCACGGTCGAGCGCGACGGGCAGGAGAAGGACCTGCACGCGGTCCTCCTGAAGAACGCCGTCGCCAAGAAGGACTCGCACGGCGAAGCGGTCGCCGGCGAATACGTCACGGCCGGCTACCTCGGCTTCGCCGCCCAGACGAAGATCCTCCCGCTCTCCTTCGGCGACTCGGTCGTCCGCATGGGCGACATGGTGGAGAACGGCGTCGACTCGATCATCGCCCTCCCCTCCAAGATCCCCGCCCTGTGGGACGCCGCCTTCGGCGACGGCGAACGCGCGGCGGACTCCCCGGTCGGCGTCGTCGGCGCGGCCCGCATCGGCGGCGAGGTGATGACGCTGGACGTCCCGGCGGAGAGCCAGATCGCGATGATGCTGTTCCTGCTGGCCGGCTTCAACCTCTCGCTCTTCCTCTTCAACATGCTCCCGCTGCTCCCGCTCGACGGCGGCCACATCGCGGGGGCCCTGTGGGAGGCGCTGCGCCGGAACACGGCCCGGGTCTTCAAGCGCCCCGACCCCGGCCCGTTCGATGTCGCCAAGCTGATGCCCGTCGCCTACGTGGTCGCCGGGGTCTTCATCTGCTTCACCCTCCTCGTCCTCGTCGCCGACGTGGTCAACCCGGTCAAGATCACCTGACCGGGGCGCGTCGGACGCGCCCGGTGCACCGCGAGTGACCGGCGGTGTGCGGGGTGCGTCCGACGGGCCGACATTCCGTACGGGGCCGGACGCGGTGTGCTCCCGGCCGCCCGCGGTGACGTAACCTCGAAGGCCGGAGCCCGCCGATACCGGGACCTCGATCCACACCTTGGGGATGCTCAGCGCATGACTGCGATTTCTCTCGGAATGCCCGCCGTTCCGACCAAGCTCGCCGAACGGCGGGTCAGCCGGAAGATCCAGGTCGGATCGGTTGCGGTCGGCGGGGACGCCCCCGTCTCGGTGCAGTCGATGACGACGACCCGTACGTCCGACATCGGCGCGACGCTTCAGCAGATCGCCGAACTCACCGCCTCCGGCTGCCAGATCGTACGCGTGGCCTGTCCGACCCAGGACGACGCGGACGCCCTGAAGATCATCGCGTCCAAGTCGCAGATCCCGGTGATCGCCGACATCCACTTCCAGCCGAAGTACGTCTTCGCCGCGATCGACGCCGGCTGCGCGGCGGTCCGCGTGAACCCGGGCAACATCAAGCAGTTCGACGACAAGGTCAAGGAGATCGCGCGCGCCGCGAAGGACGCCGGCACGCCGATCCGGATCGGCGTCAACGCCGGTTCGCTGGATGCCCGGCTGCTGAAGAAGTACGGCAAGGCCACCCCCGAGGCCCTGGTCGAGTCCGCGCTCTGGGAGGCGTCCCTCTTCGAGGAGCACGACTTCCGCGACATCAAGATCTCGGTCAAGCACAACGACCCGGTCGTGATGGTCAACGCCTACCGCCAGCTCGCCGCCCAGTGCGACTACCCGCTGCACCTCGGCGTCACCGAGGCCGGTCCCGCCTTCCAGGGCACCATCAAGTCGGCCGTCGCCTTCGGCGCCCTGCTCAGCGAGGGCATCGGCGACACCATCCGCGTCTCGCTCTCCGCGCCGCCCGCCGAAGAGGTCAAGGTCGGCATCCAGATCCTGGAGTCGCTGAACCTGCGCCAGCGCCGCCTGGAGATCGTCTCCTGCCCCTCCTGCGGCCGCGCCCAGGTCGACGTCTACAAGCTCGCCGACCAGGTCAGCGCCGGTCTTGAGGGCATGGAGGTCCCGCTGCGCGTCGCGGTCATGGGCTGCGTCGTCAACGGCCCCGGCGAGGCCCGCGAGGCCGACCTCGGCGTCGCCTCCGGCAACGGCAAGGGCCAGATCTTCGTCAAGGGCGAGGTCATCAAGACCGTGCCCGAGTCGAAGATCGTGGAGACCCTCATCGAGGAAGCCATGAAGATCGCCGAGCAGATGGAGAAGGACGGCGTCGCCTCCGGCGAGCCCGAGATCTCCATCAGCTGACCGCTCCGGCCCCGGCAGCGCCCCGCGAGGAACCCCTCGGCGGGGCGCTTACGCGTGCGGGCCCGCGATGCGCACAGCCGTTCCCGGGCACGGGCGGCGTCGCTCAGGCTCTTCGGTTACAGTGCGGAAATCAGCAGACCGCATGGTGAGGCCCCCTCGTGTTGACGCACACCACTACCCGGGTCCTCGAACCCAGCGACCTCGGCGCCGCGCTCGCCGTCCTGGAGAGCGAGCCCGTGGCCAACGCCTTCGTGACGTCCCGCGTGCAGATCGCCGGACTCGACCCCTGGCGCCTCGGCGGCGAGATGTGGGGCTGGTACGCCGACGGCCGGCTCCGGTCCCTGTGCTACTCGGGCGCCAACCTCGTCCCCATCTGCGCAGGCCCCGAAGCCGTCCGCGCCTTCGCGGACCGCGCCCGCCGGGCCGGCCGCCGCTGCTCCTCGATCGTCGGCCCCGCCGAGCCCACCGCCGAGCTGTGGCGCCTCCTCGAACCGGGTTGGGGCCCCGCCCGCGAGGTCCGGGCCAACCAGCCCCTCATGGTCACCGAGAGCCCGTCCGCCGATGTGGAGCCGGACCCGCTCGTCCGCCGTGTCCGCAAGGACGAGATGGACATCCTGATGCCCGCCTGCATCGACATGTTCACCGAGGAGGTCGGTGTCTCGCCGCTCGCCGGGGACGGCGGACTCCTCTACCAGGCCCGCGTCGCCGAACTCATCGGCGCCGGCCGCTCCTTCGCCCGGATCGACGACGGCAAGGTCGTCTTCAAGGCGGAGATCGGCGCCACCACCCCGCAGGCGTGCCAGATCCAGGGCGTGTGGGTCGCCCCCGAATACCGCGGCCGCGGCCTCTCCGAGACCGGCATGGCCGCTGTACTGCGGTACGCGCTGGCCGACGTCGCCCCGGTCGTCAGCCTGTACGTGAACGACTACAACACCCCCGCGCGCAAGGCGTACCGCCGCATCGGCTTCCGCGAGACCGGCGCCTTCATGAGCGTGCTCTTCTGACCGGCCCCCGACCCGGGGCCCCGGACAGTAGGGTCGGCCCATGGCAGCAGATTCCGGGGGCGGACCCCGCACCACCGGCGTCCGGGTCGGGCCGATCGATCTCGCGGACCGCGTCGACGAGGCCCTGGCCGTACAGGCCGTCGCCTTCGGCCTGAGCGCCGGGGAGGTCGAGGTCCGCCGGCACATCGTGCTCCGGCACCTCGACCACCCGCACGCCCGCGCGCTCGGCGCCCTGACGCCCGAGGGCCGGCTCGTCGGCTTCGTCTACGGCATGCCCAACGACCGCGGCCACTGGTGGTCCACCGTCGTGGAGCCCTACCTCCGCGCCACCGGCAGCGCCCACTGGCTGGACGACGCCTTCGTGATCACCGAGCTCCACGTCCACCCGGACTTCCAGAACCGGGGCATCGGACGCACCCTCATCACCACCATCACCGACGCCGTCGCCGAGCCCCGCTCGATCCTCTCCGCGATCGACACCGAGAGCCCGGCCCGCGGCCTCTACCGCTCCCTCGGCTACCAGGACCTCGCCCGCCAGGTGCTCTTCCCCAGCGCCCCCAAGCCGTACGCGGTGATGGGAGCGCCCCTGCCACTGCGCCGTACGTGAGGGAATGGATTTCCGCCCGCACGGGCCGCCCCGCTAACCTCGGGCCCATCACCCTTCCGAGCAGGAGTTCACCATGGCCCAGGTCCAGCGCATGTCCCGATTGATGATCAAGACACTGCGCGACGACCCGGCGGACGCCGAGACGCTCAACCACAAGCTCCTCGTCCGAGCCGGCTACGTACGACGCACCGCTGCCGGAATCTGGTCCTGGCTGCCGCTCGGCAAGAAGGTCCTGGAGAACATCACTCGCGTCGTCCGCGAGGAGATGGACGCCATCGGCGGCCAGGAGGTCCTGCTCCCCGCGCTGCTGCCCAAGGAGCCCTACGAGGCGAGCGGCCGCTACGACGAGTACGGCGACCTGCTGTTCCGGCTCCAGGACCGCAAGGGCTCCGACTACCTCCTCGGCCCCACGCACGAGGAGATCTTCACCCAGGTCGTCAAGGACATGTGCTCGTCCTACAAGGACCTGCCGGTCATCCTGTACCAGATCCAGACGAAGTACCGCGACGAGGCTCGCCCCCGGGCCGGTGTGCTGCGCGGCCGCGAGTTCCAGATGAAGGACTCGTACTCCTTCGACACCACCGACGAGGGCCTGGCCGAGGCGTACCAGCTGCACCGCGCCGCGTACATCCGCATCTTCGAGCGGCTCGGCCTGGACCACCGCATCGTCTCCGCCGTCTCCGGCGCCATGGGCGGCTCGGCGTCCGAGGAGTTCCTGGCCCCGGCGCCCGCCGGCGAGGACACCTTCGTGGACTGCCCGAACTGCGACTACGCGGCCAACACCGAGGCCGTGACCTTCAACGCCACCCCCGGCGACGCCGCGGGCACCGGCCCCGTCGAGGAGCTGGACACCCCCGACACCCCGACCATCGAGACCCTGGCCGCCCACCTCGGCGTGGAGGCCTCCGCCACGCTGAAGAACCTGCTGGTCAAGGTCGACGGCGAGATCGTCGCCGTGGGCGTGCCCGGCGACCGCGAGGTGGACCTCGGCAAGCTGGGCGAGCACCTGGCCCCGGCCGTGGTCGAGCTGGTCACCGCCGAGGACTTCGTGGGCCGCCCCGACCTCGTACGCGGCTACGTCGGCCCCCAGGGCCTGGAGAAGGTCCGCTACATCGCCGACCCCCGCGTCGCCCCCGGCACCGCGTGGATCACCGGCGCCAACAAGGACGGCAAGCACGCGAAGAACGTCGTCGCGGGCCGCGACTTCGAGGTGGACGACTACCTCGACGTCGTCGTGGTCGAGGCGGGCGACCCCTGTCCCAAGTGCGGCACCGGCCTCCAGGTCGACCGCGCCATCGAGATCGGCCACATCTTCCAGCTCGGCCGCAAGTACGCCGACATCTTCGCGCTCGACGTGCTCGGCCAGCAGGGCAAGCCCGTCCGCGTCACGATGGGCTCGTACGGCATCGGCGTCTCCCGCGCCGTGGCCGCCCTCGCCGAGCAGACCGCCGACGACAAGGGCCTGTGCTGGCCCCGCGAGATCGCCCCGGCCGACGTCCACGTCGTCGCCGCGGGCAAGGCCCTCCAGACCGAACTGGCCCTGGAGGTCTCCGACAAGCTGGCCGCCGCCGGGCTGCGCGTCCTGGTGGACGACCGCGCCGGCGTCTCGCCGGGCGTCAAGTTCACCGACTCCGAGCTGATCGGCGTCCCGAAGATCCTGGTCGCCGGCCGCCGCTCGGCCGAAGGCGTCCTGGAGCTGAAGGACCGCCGCACCGGCGAGCGCGAGGAGCTGACGGTCGAGGAGGCCATCGCCCGCCTCTCCCAGCAGGACTGACGCTCCTTACGCGTGAGGGCCTCGCACGGAACGTTCCGTGCGAGGCCCTCAGCATGTCCTACAGCCAGCCCGCGAACTCCAGGGTCACTTCGCCCTCCTGGCGGCGCCCGGCCGCCAGCGCCCGGGTGCCCGACTCCACGGCACGGAACAGCGTCCAGCCGTGCAGCCGCTCCTGGTCCACGTCCAGCGAGTCCGCGAGCTTCCTGACCCTGCGCCGGGCCGTCGTCGCCCCGGCGGGCGACGCGATCAGGTCCTCCACCCGGTCCCGGACCAGCCGCGCCAGGTCGTACGCCCGCTCACCGACCAGCGGCTCGGGCCCGACCGTCAGCCAGGGCGCCCGCTCACCCGCGAGCACCTTGCTCTGCCGGAAGTTGCCGTGCAGCAGCAGCGCCTCGGGGGACCCGGCGACCAGCTCCTCGCGGACCGCGAGCGCGGCGGTGACCAGGGGTTCGAGCGCGGGGTCGGACGCGGCGGCGGCGCGCATCGCGTCCACCCGCCGCCCGGTCCGCTCGGCGACCGTCTCGAAGCCGTGCCCGGCGGGCGGGTCCACCCACAGCCGGCGCACCGTCCCGGCCGCTTCGAGGAGCGCCTTCGCCTCCGGCAGCGACCGCAGCGACATCTCGGGGTGCAGCCGCTCCAGGAGCAGCGCCCCAGCCACCGGCCGCCCGCCGTCCGCGGGGTCGAGCAGCCGTACCGCGCCCCAGCCGTTCCAGTGCGCCAGCGCCGCCTGTTCGCGCTCCGGCGCGGCACCGGACGGGGCCAGCTTCAGGGCGGCCGGGGTGCCGTCGTCCCCCCGGACCAGCAGAACCAGACTGCTGCGCCCGCCGGGGGCCGCGACCCGCTCCACGACCGGGGCGCGGCCGGTCGCGGCCAGCGCCTGCCCGGTCAGTGCGGGAAGCCCCGCGAGCCATTCCCCGGCGGCCGTATCCCCGTACGACTCACCGAGCGCTCGCACCAGACGCTGCGGCGGTTCAAAACCCATACGTGCCGTGTTCCCTTTCAGAGCCTTCTCGTGTGCGCCCTTTTTCAGTGCGCGGTGGCGGCCCCGGCCTGCGTGTCCGTCGAGGCCGCGGCACCGGCCCGCTCCGCGAGCCCGGGAAAGGGTACGCCGCTGCCCCGCCAGCGCGCCGCGCGCACCGCGGCCTCGCGCAACGCGTCCGCCGCGCTGCGCCGCAGCGACCCGTCGGCGGCCCGGACCAGGTCGGAGTAGACGTACCCGACGCGGTCCTCCAGGACAGCGGCGAGCCGGACCGCCGCCGCGGCGTCCGGCACCGCGAACGGCAGAGCGTACGCGGCGTCGGAGGCCACCGGCTCACCGCCCAGGTCCCTGACCGTGCGCACCAGGGCGTCGCGGCGGGCGCGGTGGGCGTGAAACGCGGCGGTGGCCTCGGCCCGGCGCGCCGCCGCGACCCGGCCGCCCGCGACCCCGTAGCCGTAGACGGCGGCGTGCTCGGCGGCCAGCGCCGCCTGGGCCGCTGCCAGCGGGCCGTCGTTCTTGCCGTCGCTCATGCCGGGGTCTCCTTGGCCAGCTCGGTCAGCAGATAGGCGTGCGCCGCGCAGGCTGCGGCGACCGAGGCCAGCAGCCGGGCCAGTTCCCCGGGCGCCTTCAGGAGCAGCGCGGTGTAGGCGTCCGCCGCGGAGCGCTCGGCCGCCGCCAGCTCCTTGACCGCGGCGGCGGGGGTGGCGGCGCGCGAGCGGGCCATGCCGAGCGCAGGGGTCTTCTCCGGGGAGAGCGCCTCGAGATGGGCGCGGACCGCGTCGCGCAGGGGGGTGAGGGCCGTCGCGGTCGTCGGGTGGGCCCGGAGCACGTGCTCGTAACCGGCGAGCAGGGTCGCCGTGGTGCGGGTGGCGCCGGTGCGCAGCGCCTTCTCCGCGCGTACCGAGGAGGCACCGTGCGCGTGCGCGGAGCCCTTGGTACCCCCGCTCGCACCCTCGTCGTCGCTTCCGCAGCCGGACAGCACCGCCCCGGCGGCCAGTGCGCCGGTCGCCGCGAGCGCGCCCCTGCGCGTCGTCCCCGTACGCCGCACTTGCTCTCCTTCGGGCTGGACCTGTCTTGACTGGATCTGTCCGGAAGTGATCACCGCCTGTGAGCGTACCCGCGCCCGGGGGACCGGCTGACAGCAACACCCCCTGCGACCGGATACCCTTTGACCAGACACGCGAGATCCCCACAACAGCACACGCGGCCGAGGAGTCACCCGGATGAGCACCACCCAGAGCGAGAGGCTGCGCGGGCTGGTCGAACCGCTCGTCAGCGCCGAGCAGCTGGAGCTGGAAGAGATCGAAGTCTCCCGGGCAGGCCGCCGCAGGGTGCTGCGGATCGTCGTGGATTCGGACGAGGGTGTCGAGCTCGACACCTGCGCGGAGCTGAGCCGCGCGATCTCCGCGAAGCTGGACGAGACCGACGTGATGGGCGAGGACGAATACGTCCTGGAGGTCAGTTCGCCCGGCGCCGACCGTCCGCTCTCGGAGCACCGCCATTACGTACGCGCCACCGGGCGCCTCGCCAGGCTGAACCTGAGCGACGGCGGCGAGCTGGTGGCCCGCATCCTCGCGGTGGACGAGGACGGTCTCGACCTGGAGGTGCCGGGCGTCAAGGGCCGCAAGCCCACCGCCCGCCGGATCGCCTTCGACGAGATCGCCAAGGCCCGCGTGGAGCTGGAATTCAACCGCAAGGACAAGAAGGAAGAGGAGGCGTAGCCGTGGACATCGACGTGAAGCTCCTGAAGGGCTTGGCGCAGGACAAGGAGATCCCGTTCGACGTCCTGGTCGAGGCGATCGAGTCGGCCCTCCTCATCGCGTACCACCGCACCGACGGCAGCCACCGCCGGGCGCGCGTGGAGCTGGACGAGCGCGGCCATGTGACGGTCTGGGCCAAGGAGGACCCGGCCGATCTGGAGGAGGGGCAGGAGCCCAAGGAGTTCGACGACACCCCGTCGGGCTTCGGCCGGATCGCCGCGACCACCGCCAAGCAGGTCATCCTCCAGCGTCTGCGCGACGCCGAGGACGACCGCACGTTCGGCGAGTACGCGGGCCACGAGGGCGATGTCGTCACCGGCGTCGTCCAGCAGGGCAAGGACCCGAAGAACGTTCTGGTCGACATCGGCAAGCTGGAGGCCATCCTGCCGGTGCAGGAGCAGGTGCCCGGCGAGGAGTACACCCACGGCCTGCGGCTGCGCACCTACGTGGTGCGCGTCGCCAAGGGCGTGCGCGGTCCCTCCGTCACGCTGTCGCGCACCCACCCCAACCTGGTGAAGAAGCTCTTCGCGCTGGAGGTCCCGGAGATCGCCGACGGTTCCGTCGAGATCTGCGCGATCGCCCGCGAGGCCGGCCACCGCACCAAGATCGCGGTCCGCTCGACCCGCTCCGGCCTCAACGCCAAGGGCGCCTGCATCGGCCCGATGGGCGGACGCGTCCGCAATGTGATGGCCGAGCTGCACGGTGAGAAGATCGACATCGTGGACTGGTCGGACGACCCGGCCGAGATGGTCGCCAACGCGCTGTCACCCGCGCGGGTGAGCGAGGTCGAGGTCGTTGACCTCGGCGCCCGTTCCGCCCGGGTGACCGTGCCGGACTACCAGCTCTCGCTGGCGATCGGCAAGGAGGGGCAGAACGCCCGCCTGGCCGCCCGCCTCACCGGCTGGCGCATCGACATCCGCCCGGACACCGAGACCGACGCCGAGCGCGACGTCGCCGACCGCGAGCGCGCCGAGCGGGCCCGGGAGCGTTCGGACCGGCGCTGACGCACCCCCGAGCGGCGCCCGGGGAATAGATCCCGTCGGCCGGTCGCTGAGATCACGACAACGTCCGTTCGATTTTTGCCCCAAAGGGGTGAGGTCGGTGCGGGGAGGTAGACTTAGCTGTGTCTGGCCGGACGCACGCCCGCGCTTGCCCTGAGCGAACCTGTGTGGGATGCCGGGAGCGGGCGGCCAAGAACGAGTTGCTGCGCATCGTCGCGGAAGGGGACGCCTGCGTCCCTGATCCGCGCGGTACGCTGCCCGGCCGGGGTGCTTACGTGCATCCCGTCCCCGACTGTCTGGACCTGGCGGTTCGCCGCCGGGCATTCCCCCGGGCCTTCAAGGCCAAGGGGCCGTTCGACCCGACCGCGGTACAGCGGTTCGTCGAGCGGGTGACACCGTAAGAAATGAACGGCACGGGTCCCCGTGCGGTCAGGTACCTCGCGAGTTGGAAGTAGGTCGAGATTGCGATGAGCACTCGATGAGTACGCGATGAGTACGCCCATGAAGTAGCGACGGTCCGGCGGTAACCCGGACCTAAAAGGAGCGAAGTGGCTAAGGTCCGGGTATACGAACTCGCCAAGGAGTTCGGCGTGGAGAGCAAGGTCGTCATGGCCAAGCTCCAAGAACTCGGTGAATTCGTCCGTTCGGCGTCCTCGACGATCGAGGCGCCGGTCGTGCGCAAGTTGACTGACGCACTGCAGGGGCCCGGCGGCAACGCCGGCAAGCCCGCTGCCAAGCCGGGCGCGCCTCGCAAGGCCGCCCCCGCCAAGCCCGCGGCGCCGTCTCCGGCCCCCGCGGCACGTCCCGCTGCCCCGAAGCCCGGCGCCCCGGCCCCCAAGCCGGCCGCCGCCGAGGCCCCGAGCAGCACCCCCTCCGCCCCGTCGGCGCCGGCCCCCGGCCCGCGTCCGGGTCCGAAGCCCGCGCCGAAGGCCCCGGCCGCGCCGGTACCCGCCGCGGAGTTCTCGGCCCCGGCACCGGCCCAGCCGGCCGCGCCGCAGGCCCCGCGCCCCGCCGGCGCGACCCCCGGCCCCCGTCCCGCGCGTCCGGCCCCGGCCGGTCAGCAGGGTGGCGGCCAGCGTGACGGCGGCCGCGGCGGCGAGCGCCCCGCGCGTCCCGCCGGCCAGGGCGCCCCGCGCCCAGGCGGCGCCCGTCCGGCCGGTCCCCGTCCGGGCAACAACCCCTTCACCTCCGGTGGCTCGACGGGCATGTCCCGTCCGCAGGCACCCCGCCCCGGCGGCGCCCCGCGTCCCGGTGGCGGCCAGGAGCGCCCCGGCGCCCCGCGTCCGCAGGGTGGCCCCGGTGGCGCCCCGCGCCCGCAGGGCCAGGGTGGCGCGCCGCGTCCGACCCCGGGCGGCATGCCCCGGCCGCAGGCGCCCCGTCCGGGCGGTGCTCCCGGTGGTAACCGGCCCAACCCGGGCATGATGCCGCAGCGTCCCGCTGCCGGCCCGCGTCCCGGTGGTGGCCCCGGTGGTGGCCGCGGTCCCGGCGGCGGCGGTCGTCCGGGCGGCGCTGGCCGTCCCGGTGGCGGCGGCTTCGCCGGTCGTCCGGCCGGTCCCGGCGGCGGTGGCGGCGGCTTCGCCGGCCGTCCCGGTGGCGGCGGTGGCGGTGGCGGCGCGGGCCGTCCCGGCGGTGGCGGTGGCTTCGGCGGCCGTCCCGGCTTCGGTGGGCGTCCCGGCGGCCCCGGTGGCCGTGGTGGCACGCAGGGCGCCTTCGGCCGTCCCGGCGGTCCCGCGCGTCGTGGTCGCAAGTCGAAGCGGCAGAGGCGCCAGGAGTACGAGGCCATGCAGGCCCCGTCGGTCGGCGGCGTGATGCTGCCTCGCGGCAACGGACAGGCCGTCCGGCTGTCGCGCGGTGCCTCGCTCACCGACTTCGCCGAGAAGATCAACGCCAACCCGGCTTCGCTGGTCGGCGTCATGATGAACCTCGGTGAGATGGTCACCGCCACGCAGTCCGTCTCCGACGAGACGCTGAAGCTCCTCGCGGACGAGATGAACTTCGTCCTGGAGATCGTCAGCCCGGAGGAGGAGGACCGCGAGCTGCTCGAGTCCTTCGACATCGAGTTCGGCGAGGACGAGGGCGGCGACGAGGCCCTGGTGCCGCGTCCGCCGGTCGTGACCGTCATGGGTCACGTCGACCACGGTAAGACCCGGCTGCTCGACGCCATCCGCAAGACGAACGTCATCGCGGGCGAGGCCGGCGGCATCACGCAGCACATCGGTGCGTACCAGGTCGGTGCCGAGGTCAACGGCGAGGACCGCCGTATCACCTTCATCGACACCCCGGGTCACGAGGCGTTCACCGCCATGCGTGCCCGTGGTGCGAAGTCCACCGACATCGCGATCCTCGTGGTGGCGGCGAACGACGGTGTGATGCCCCAGACGATCGAGGCGCTGAACCACGCCAAGGCGGCCGACGTGCCGATCGTGGTCGCGGTCAACAAGATCGACGTCGAGGGTGCCGACCCGACCAAGGTGCGCGGTCAGCTCACCGAGTTCGGTCTGGTGGCCGAGGAGTACGGCGGCGACACGATGTTCGTGGACATCTCCGCCAAGCAGGGTCTGCACATCGACCAGCTGCTGGAGGCCGTCGTCCTCACCGCCGACGCCTCGCTCGACCTCCGGGCCAACCCGGACCAGGACGCGCAGGGCATCGCGATCGAGTCCCACCTCGACCGCGGCCGCGGTGCCGTCGCGACCGTCCTGGTCCAGCGAGGCACCCTGCGGGTCGGCGACACGATGGTGGTCGGCGACGCCTACGGCCGTGTCCGCGCGATGCTCGACGACAAGGGCGAGAACGTCGAGGAAGCGGGTCCGTCGACCCCCGTCCTCGTGCTGGGTCTCACCAACGTCCCGGGCGCCGGCGACAACTTCCTCGTCGTGGACGAGGACCGTACGGCCCGTCAGATCGCCGAGAAGCGTGCCGCTCGCGAGCGCAACGCCAACTTCGCCCGCAAGGGTGTCCGGTTCTCCCTGGAGAACCTGGACGAGGCGCTCAAGGCCGGTCTGGTCCAGGAGCTCAACCTCATCATCAAGGGCGACGCGTCCGGTTCGGTGGAGGCTCTCGAGTCCTCGCTGCTCCAGCTCGACGTCGGCGACGAGGTCGACATCCGGGTCCTGCACCGCGGTGTGGGTGCGGTCACCGAGTCGGACATCGACCTGGCGACCGGCTCCGACGCCATCGTGATCGGCTTCAACGTGCGCGCCGCAGGGCGTGCGCAGCAGATGGCCGACCGCGAGGGTGTGGACGTCCGCTACTACTCGGTCATCTACCAGGCGATCGAGGAGATCGAGGCGGCCCTCAAGGGCATGCTCAAGCCGGAGTACGAAGAGGTCGAGCTCGGTACGGCGGAGATCCGCGAGATCTTCCGCTCGTCCAAGCTGGGCAACATCGCCGGTGTGCTCGTCCGGTCCGGCGAGGTCAAGCGCAACACCAAGGCGCGCCTGCTGCGCGACGGCAAGGTCGTCGCGGAGAACCTCACCATCTCCGGTCTGCGCCGCTTCAAGGACGACGTCACCGAGATCCGCGAAGGCTTCGAGGGCGGTATCAACCTCGGAAACTTCAACGACATCAAGATCGACGACGTCATCGCGACGTACGAGATGCGCGAGAAGCCGCGAGGCTGACCCGTACCTCAACAGTCGGGGCCGGTCGACGGGACCTATTTCCCGTCGATCGGCCCCGGCCGTTCCGTGTACGGTTCTTGTGTCCCCGCCGATCATCGGCGGGGCGCGAACCCGAACCGGCGGGACATCCGGGCATACATGTATGTGGGGACACTGTCCTTCGACCTGCTTCTCGGCGACGTACGGTCGCTGAAGGAGAAGCGTTCCGTGGTCCGTCCGATCGTCGCCGAACTCCAGCGCAAATACGCGGTGAGCGCGGCGGAGACGGGCGATCAGGACCTCCACCGCAGGGCCGAGATCGGCCTCGCCGTGGTTTCCGGGGACACCCGGCACCTCACTGACGTACTCGACCGGTGCGAGCGCCTCGTCGCCGCCCGGCCGGAAGTGGAGCTGCTGTCCGTACGACGGCGGCTGCACAGCGACGAAGACGACTGAGCAAGGTAGAAGGAGACGGACCAGTGGCCGACAACGCGCGGGCTAAGAAGCTGGCGGACCTCATCCAGGAGGTGGTCGCCGGGAAACTGCAGCGCGGCATCAAGGACCCGCGCCTGGGGACCCACGTGACGATCACGGACGTCCGCGTCACCGGCGACCTGCGGGAGGCCACGGTCTTCTACACGGTCTACGGAGACGACGAGGAGCGGGCCAGCGCGGCGGCCGGCCTGCAGAGCGCCAAGGGCATCCTGCGGTCGGCGGTCGGCTCGGCGGCGGGGACGAAGTTCACCCCGACGCTCACCTTCGTGGCCGACGCCCTCCCGGAGAACGCCCGGGCCATCGAGGACCTGCTCGACCGGGCACGGGCCTCGGACGCCAAGGTGCGCGAGGCGTCCTCGGGCGCCACGTACGCCGGCGAGGCGGACCCGTACCGCAAGCCGGAGGACGAGACCGACGAGGACGCAGCCTCCGAATGACGCAGAACAAGACGCCGGACGGCCTTGTCATTGTCGACAAGCCGTCCGGCTTCACTTCGCACGACGTCGTCGCCAAGATGCGCGGCATCGCCCGCACCCGCCGTGTCGGCCACGCCGGCACCCTGGACCCGATGGCGACCGGTGTGCTCGTGCTCGGCGTCGAGAAGGCCACCAAGCTCCTCGGCCACCTCGCGCTGACCGAGAAGGAGTACCTGGGCACGATCCGGCTCGGCCAGAACACCGTCACGGACGACGCCGAGGGCGAGATCACCTCGTCCGCCGACGCCTCCGGGGTGACGCGTGAGGGGATCGACGCCGGGGTCGCCGCCCTGACCGGCGCCATCATGCAGGTGCCGTCCAAGGTCAGCGCCATCAAGATCGACGGCAAGCGGTCCTACGCGCGGGTGCGCGGCGGCGAGGAGTTCGAGATCCCGGCCCGGCCGGTGACCGTCTCGTCCTTCCGCGTCTACGACGTCCGCGAGGCCGTCGCCGAGGACGGTACGCCGGTGCTCGACCTGGTCGTCTCGGTGGTCTGCTCCTCGGGGACGTACATCCGGGCCATCGCCCGTGACCTGGGCGCCGGGCTCGGGGTGGGCGGCCATCTGACCGCCCTGCGGCGCACCCGCGTCGGTCCTTACGGGCTGGACGCCGCGCGCACGCTGGACCAGCACCAGGAGGAGCTGGCCGTGATGCCGGTGGCC
The DNA here is from genome assembly GCF_036346615.1 of Streptomyces sp. NBC_00523. NCBI lineage: Bacteria > Bacillati > Actinomycetota > Actinomycetes > Kitasatosporales > Streptomycetaceae > Streptomyces > Streptomyces sp. NBC_00523. Next base: position 5,471,466 of record NZ_CP107836.1, read on the forward strand.
GAGGCCGCCGCCTCGGCGTTCCCCCGCTGGGACGTGGACGAGAAGCGGGCGAAGCTGCTGCTGAACGGCGTACGCCTGGACATGCCCGCCTACCCGCCGGGGCCGGTCGCCGTCTTCGGGCCGGACGGGCGGTTCCTGGTGCTGGTCGAGGAGCAGAAGGGCAAGGCCAAGAGCCTCGCCGTCTTCGCCTGACCGCGCGTCGGCGCCTGGCCGGACCCTCATCGTGGAGCGGGCGGAGCCCCCTGTGCCCGCTCCACGATCCCCCACCCATTCCTGTCCAGCGAACGCCCCGGATTCACCCCAACGGGCAGGCGCTCGGAGTGAATCAGGGGGGTGACGGGGGCGCTTTCGCCCCGAGTGGTCCGCGCGGGGATCTTCGGCGCCCTACCGTCGGATCATGGGATGCGGGGACCGGGCGACGCTGGTACGACTGTGCGATCCGGCCGGCAGGCCGCGGGGGACCGGCTTCGTCGCCGACGACCGGGGCACGGTGGTCACCAGCCACGAGGCGGTCGACGGCCTTCCGCACCTCCTGCTGCACGGCACGGACGGCCGCAGCCACCGCGTCGAGGCCGCCGACATCACCGCCGTACCCGCATGGGACCTCGCCCTCCTGCCCACCGGAGGCCCCGACACCCTCGGCGTCCGGCCGCTGCCCGTGTGCGTACGCGAGCGCCTCGACCCCGGTACGTATGTGACGGTCGCCGCGCACGGTCTGCGCGAGGCGCGCATCCTGGGCCGCACGCCGGTCACGTACACCAGTCGCGGCCGCACCCACCGGATCGACCAGGCCCTGGAACTGGCCCTCGGCACGGACGGCAGCGACGCGCTCCGGCTGGGCGGCGCGGCGGTGGGCGGGCCCGTGCTCGACCCGGACAGCGGGGCCGTGATCGCCGTCATCGGGCTCGCCCTGCGCGCCTCCCACGCCACCGCCGGCTGTGCCGCGCCACTGGCCGGGGCGCCCGCCGACGGGCCGCTGGGCGAGCTGCTGCGGCGCAACGCCGCGACCGTCCCCGGCTACGGCCCCGACCTCAACCTCGCCGGGGCCCTCCAGCTCACCGCCATGTCCGTCGGCTCGGCGGGCGGCCCGGGCGAGCGGCACGAGCCGGTGGAGCGGCCCGACGTCCGCGCCGAGTCCGAGGCGTTCGCGGCGGCCGGACCGGACGCACCCGCCGTCATCCTCGCCCTCGTCGGTGAGCCGGGCACCGGGCGCACCACCGAGCTCGCCGCCATCGCCGGGCGCCGGGCGACCGGCCCGGTGCCCGCGCCCACGCTGTGGCTGCGCGGCGCCGACCTCCTCGCGGACGACACCTCCGTCGCCGACGCCGTCGCGCGCACGCTCCAGCAGGCCGGGCGCATCGTCGGCGCCGCCGGGGCCCCGGGCGACATGGCGAGCGCCACGCCCGAGCGGGTCGCCCGGCTGGCCGCGGCCTCCGGGGTGCCGCTCCTCGTCCTGCTGGACGCCCCGGAGGAGATGCCGCCCGTCCCGGCGCACCGGCTCGCCGACTGGACGACCGGCACGGTCGGCTGGCTCCGCGAGAACGGCGCCCGGCTCGTCGTCGGCTGCCGCCCCGAGCACTGGGAGACGGCGGGCGCGCTCTGCCCGCCCGAGGCCCTGCACCGCCCGGCCCGGCCCGCCCGGCGGCTGCCCCCGGCGGTCCGCGTCACCGACTTCACCGCAGGCCAGGCCGAACGCGCCCGGGAAGGGCTCGGCCTCCCGCCCGACTCCCTCGCGGCCGGCCACGACCGCCATCCGCTGACCCTCCGCCTGCTCGCCGAGGTACGCGAGGCCCTGCCGCCGGGAACGCCCGGGCGCCCCGGCACGGAGGAGGTCTTCGCCGCCCACCTCGACCTGATGTGCCTGCGCATCGCCGTCCGCATCGCCGCCGGGACCCGCCCCGGGCCCACGGCGGTACGGCGCCTGGCGGCCCGGGTGGCCGGACAGGTCCACGAGGCGGCCCGCCGCTGCCTCGGCCCGGGGCAGGGCGAGCTGGACCGGGCCGCCTTCGAGGAGCTGTTCCCCTGGCGCACGGGGTGGGCCCCGGCGGTCCTCACCGAAGGGCTCCTCGTCCCGGCCGGTGCCGGCTACCGCTTCGCCCACGAAGAGGTGGGGGACTGGATCCAGAGCACGCACCTCGATCTGGACGCGGCCCTGCGGGCCCTGGTGCACCGGTGGCACGCGGAGCCGGCGGAGGACGACGGCCGGGTGCCGCGCCCCCGCCGGGGCGCCGCCGCCGAGGACCCGGCCCCGGCCGGACCTCGCAGCCTGCCCGTGCCCCGGCACCGGATCGGCCCGGTCGTCCAGGCCCTCCTGCTGCTGGCCCGCCGCCACGGCACGGCCGCCCTGGCCCACCGGCTCGCGGACCTCATCGAGGCGCTGGACCGGCTGCCGGAGGGGGCGCCGGACGCGGCTGACGGCGACCGGGCCCTGCCCCTGTCCGACCCGCGCTGGTGGGCCGCCCGCCTGCTCGCCGAGACGCTGCTGCGGGTGCCCGACGCCCGGCCGTACCTCGGCGTGCTCCGGCTGCTCGCCGGGCGCGTCGTGCGGAGTTCCGCCGAGGCGGACGGGGGAGGGGCGCGCGGGGCGTACGCCGCATTCGGGCCCTGGTTCTGGCGGGGGCCGCGGCTGCCCGAGGCGGACCGGATGGACCTCTTCCGCCGACTCGTCCCGGCCGACGGGCCGCCGGGCGAGGGGGACGGCGACACCCGGTTCCTCGACGCCGTCGCCCGGCGGCTCGCCGCCCACCCGCGTACCGTCATGCCCCTCCTGTGCGCGTGGTTCACGGACGAGCGGGCGCTCGCCGCGGCCCCGGACACCCCGGTGCGCCCCACCGTCGCCGCCGCCGCGCAGGCCCTCCTCCACGCCCGCCGGGACCTCGCGGTCGACGACCTGGCCGACGCCCTCGTGGCCGCCGGGCACCCCCGGGCCGAGGAGCTGCTGGCCGCGCTCGCCGAGGACGAGACCACCGCGCTCTGCCGGGCCGTCGAGCGCTGGGCCGGTGACGAGGATCGGCGCGCCCGCCGGGTCGCCGCCGTCTCGTACGCGACGCTCGTCGCCCCCCACGTCACCCTGGACGCCGACCGCGACCGGGTGCGCCGGGCCGCGCTCGCGGTGCTGGCCCGCCCGGCCGACAGCGAACTGCACGGACCGGTCCTCGCCCTGCTCGTCGCGGACCCCCGCACCCGGCCCCGCTACCTCCCGCAGGCCGTCCGGGCCTTCGTCGCCGAGGGCCCGCAGGACGTGCGCGTGCCCGCCGCCGCGCTCGCCGCCGCCCTGCCCACGCACGCGGACATCGTGGTGACCGCCTACCGGGACCGGCTCGCGCGGCCGGACCAGGGCGCGGGCGAGGTGCTGCGGGCCCTGGCCGGGATCGACGCCCCGGAGCTCGCGCTGCACGCCGCCGGCCTCGTACGCGCCTACGCCGAGGGTCACCCGGAGGACACGGCGCACACCGCCGCGTACCTCGACCGCCGCCTGGAGCACGGGCCCGCCGCGCGCGCCCTGCTGCTGCCGCTGCTCACCGGGCTGCTCCGGGACCGCCCGGCGGCGGCGCCGGTCCGGGGATCGCTCGCCGCGGTGCTCGCCTCGCCCGGCAGCCCCGCGTCGCAGCCCGCCCGCGACGAACTCCTGGAGGTGCTGCTGGACGCCGAGCAGCGCGGGGGGACCCCGGACCCGGTGGTCCTGGAGGCCCTGCTGCGGGCCGCCGCGGACGGATGCGCCGGGCGGTCACCGGTTCGCAGCAGGGCGCTGGTGCACCGGACCGGGATGCTCCTCGTGCGTACCCCCGAAGGGGCCGCCCTGTTCGACCGGCGGCTAGTCGCGCTGGTCCGCGAGGTGCCCGGGTTCGGCGCGCTGGTCGCGGGCTGGCTGGCCGACGCGCCGCAGGAGTGGGCGGCCGTCGTGGGGCCCAGCGCGCGGCGCACGGTGGAGGGGCTGCGGGCGCCGATGCCCATGCCGATGCAGGCCGCAGGGCGTGAGCATGGCAGTCTTAGACCTGCGTAAGCGAGATATCCACGTACACAGGTTCGGGCGAGGAGCGGTCAGAGTGCAGCGCTGGCGAGGCTTGGAGGACATCCCCCAGGACTGGGGGCGCAGCGTCGTCACCATCGGCTCGTACGACGGGGTCCACCGTGGACACCAGCTGATCATCGGCCGCGCCGTCGAGCGGGCCCGCGAGCTGGGCGTGCCGTCGGTCGTCGTCACCTTCGACCCGCACCCCAGCGAGGTCGTCCGGCCCGGCAGCCACCCCCCGCTGCTCGCCCCGCACCACCGGCGCGCCGAGCTGATGGCGGATCTGGGCGTGGACGCGATGCTGATCCTGCCGTTCACCACGGAGTTCTCGCGGCTCGCCCCGGCCGACTTCATCGCCAAGGTGCTCGTGGACAAACTGCACGCGCAGCTGGTCATCGAGGGCCCCAACTTCCGTTTCGGCCACAAGGCCGCGGGGAACGTCGAGCTGCTGGCCGAGCTGGGTGCCGAGCACGACTACCGCGTCGAGGTCATCGACCTGCGGGTGAGCGGCGCGGCGGGCGGCGGCGAGCCGTTCTCCTCCACGCTCACCCGGCGCCTGGTCGCCGAGGGCGACGTGGCCGGGGCCGCCGAGATCCTGGGCCGTCCGCACCGCGTCGAGGGCGTCGTCGTCCGGGGCGCCCAGCGCGGCCGCGAGCTCGGTTTCCCCACCGCGAACGTCGAGACCCTCCCGCACACCGCGATCCCCGCCGACGGCGTCTACGCGGGCTGGCTGCACGCGAACGGCGAGGCGATGCCCGCCGCGATCTCGGTCGGCACCAACCCGCAGTTCGACGGCACCGAGCGCACGGTGGAGGCGTACGCGATCGACCGCGTCGGCCTCGACCTGTACGGCCTGCACGTGGCCGTGGACTTCCTGGCGTACGTACGCGGGATGCTGAAGTTCGACACGATCGACGACCTGCTGGTGGCGATGGCCGCCGACGTGAAGCGGTGCAGCGAGCTGGTCGCCGCCGCCGAGGCCGGACAGGACTGACCGCGCGGGGCTTCCCGGCCGGGCAGGCCGGGAAACCCGTACGCCCCGTCAGGCAGTCGGCGCGGCGACCTTCGCCGTGGCCCAGTGGCACGCCACCTGTGTGTCCCCGCCGCCCGACAGGACCGGCAGGTCCTGCGTACGGCAGGCGTCCGCGACGCCCGCCCGTTCCGCCTCGCCCGAGGCCAGCACCTGGCAGCGGGCGTGGAAGCGGCAGCCGGACGGCACCCGGGACGGGTCCGGCGGCTCACCCGTGAGCACCACCGGATCGCCCGGCGCCTCCGGCAGCACCGACAGCAGCGCCTGGGTGTACGGATGGCGCGGGGCCGTCAGGATCTGCTCGACGGCCCCCGTCTCCACGATGCGGCCCAGGTACATCACCGCGACCCGGTCCGCGATGTTCCACGCGAGACCGAGGTCATGCGTCACGACCAGCGCGGAGAGACCCAGCTCCTCGCGCAGCCGCAGCAGCAGCGCCAGGATCTCGCCGCGCACCGACGCGTCCAGCGAGGCGACCGGCTCGTCCGCCACGATCAGCTCCGGCTCCAGGACCAGCGCCCCCGCGATCACGACGCGCTGGCGCTGACCGCCCGACAGCTCGTGCGGGTAGCGCAGGAAGAACCGCTCCGGCGGGCGCAGCCCGGCCCGCGACAGCGCGTCGTGCACCGCCTGCCGCTCGTCGCCCGCGTAGCCGTGGATGCGCAGCCCCTCGGCCACCGCGTCGTACACCGTGTGACGCGGGTTCAGCGAGCCGCTGGGGTCCTGGAGGACCAGCTGGGCGCGCTTGCGGTACGCCTTGAGCGCCCGGCTCCCGTAGTCCAGCGGCTTCCCGTCGAACGTGATCCGACCGGCCGTCGGCGGTACCAGGCCCAGCAGCGAACGGGCCAGCGTCGTCTTGCCGCACCCCGACTCGCCGACCAGGGCGACGATCTCGCCGGGCCGGATGTCCAGGTCGACCCCGTCCACCGCACGCGCCGGGTCGGCCCCGTGCCGGCCGGGGAAGGTGATCCGGAGCCCCTGCGCGCTGAGCAGGTCCACGGGGGTCGTCGTCATGATGTGCTCCTTGCTTCCTCGGCGCCCGGCAGGACCGGCGCCGCCCCCTCCGGGCCGACCAGCACGCACGCGGCCTGCCGCCCGGCGCCCGCGTCCCGCAGCTCCTGGTCCTGCGTGGCGCAGGAGTCCAGGGCCAGGGCGCAGCGCGGATGGAAGGTGCAGCCGGCCGGTAGCGCCGAAGGGTCGGGCGGGTCGCCGGGCAGGCCCCTCGGCGCGAACCGGGACGACAGGTCCCCGATGCGCGGGAAGGCGCCCGACAGGGCCCTGCTGTACGGGTGGTGCGCGCTCTCGTAGACCTCGGACGCCGGGCCCTCCTCCACGACCCGGCCCGCGTACATCACGGCGAGCCGGTCGCAGGTGTCGGACAGCACCGCCAGGTCGTGGCTGATCATGATCAGGCCGAGGTCCTGCTCGGAGACCAGCTGCTCGATCAGGCGCAGGATCTGGGCCTGGATCATCACGTCCAGGGCCGTCGTCGGCTCGTCGGCGATGATCAGGCCCGGGTCGCAGGCGAGCGCCATCGCGATCATCACGCGCTGCCGCTGCCCGCCGGACAGCTCGTGCGGATAGGCGTCCGTCCGGGCCGCGGGCAGCCCGACCTGTTCCAGCAGCTCACCGGCGCGCTTCCGGGCCGCCGCCGGGGTGACCTTCTTGTGCAGCAGGATCGGCTCGGCGATCTGGTCCCCGATGCGGTGCACCGCGTTCAGCGAGTGCATGGCGCCCTGGAAGACGATGGAGGCGCCCGCCCAGCGGACGGCCCTGACCTGGCCCCACTTCATCGCGAGGACGTCCTCGCCGTTCAGCAGGATCTCGCCGGTCACCTTCGCGCCCGCGGGCAGCAGCCGCAGCAGGGCCAGCGCCAGCGTGGACTTGCCGCAGCCGGACTCCCCGGCGATGCCCAGCTTGCGCCCGGCCTCGACCTGAAGGTTCACGCCGCGGACGGCCTGCGCCCCGCCGGGGTACGTCACCGTCAGGTCGCGTACCTCCAGAAGAGGCGTCTTGCGGATGCTCGTCGTGCTCAACGGGCCACCCCCAGCTTGGGATTGAGGACGGACTCGATCGCGCGGCCGCACAGCGTGAACGCCAGGGCCACCAGGGCGATGGCGATGCCGGGCGGTGCCAGGTACCACCAGTCCCCGGCGCTCACCGCCCCAGCGGCGCGCGCGTCCTGGAGCATGCTGCCCCACGAGGTGATGGTCGGGTCGCCGAGGCCGAGGAAGGCCAGCGTGGCCTCGCTCAGGATCGCGCTGGAGATGGCCAGCGTGGTCTGCGCGAGCACCAGCGGCATCACGTTCGGCAGGACGTGCCGGAGCATGACGTGGCCGTGGCCGCCGCCCAGCGCGCGGGCGCGCTCGATGTAGGGACGGGACTCCACGGCGAGGGTCTGCGCCCGCACCAGGCGGGCGGTGGTCGGCCAGGTCGTGACGCCGATCGCGATGATGATCGTCCACAGGGAGCGGTCCATCACCGAGGCGAGCGCGACCGCGAGGACCAGCGTCGGCATCACCAGGAACCAGTCGGTCACCCGCATCAGCACCGTCGAGTACCAGCCGCGGAAGTGGCCCGCGACGATCCCCACGATGGTGCCGATGGCGACGCACAGGAACGCCGCGAGCAGCCCCACGGTCAGCGAGACGCGGGCGCCCCACACCAGGAGCGCGAGCACGCTGCGCCCGAACTGGTCGGTGCCGAGCGGGAACTCACCGCTCGGCGATTCGAGCGCGCCGCCGGACGCCTCGGTGACGCTCTGCGAGTCGGCGCCGACGAGCTGGGGCGCGGCCAGGGCGATCAGCGCGATGAGGATCAGTCCCGCCAGGCCCCACATCCCGCCCTTGTGCCTGCGGTACTCCCGCCAGAAGCGGGCCGCGGACTGGCGTTTACGGGCCCGGGCCAGGGAGCGGGCGCTCCGGACGGGCTCGGGCGGGGCCGGCGCCGGGGTCGGCGAGGGCATGGAATCGGTCGTGGTCATCGGCCCACCCGGGGATCGAGCAGCGGATACAGCACATCGGCAAGGGTGTTCGCCAGGATCACCGCGGTGGCGAAGACGAAGAAGAGGCCCTGGACGAGTGGCAGGTCGGGGGTGCTGAGGCCCTGGTAGAAGAGGGAGCCGAGGCCCGGCCAGGAGAACACGGTCTCCACCAGGATCTGCCCGGCGACCACATGCCCCAGGTTGACGAACATCAGCGTGAAGGTGGGCAGCATCGCGTTGGGCACGGCGTGCTTGCGGCGTACGACGTCGTCCCGCAGCCCCTTGGCGCGGGCCGTCGTGAGGTAGTCGCTGCCCATCTCGTCCAGCAGCGAGGACCGCATCACCAGCAGCGTCTGCGCGTACCCGACCGCCACCAGCGTGATCACCGGAAGCACCATGTGGTGCGCCACGTCGGTGACGTAACCGAAGCCGCTCGTGTCGCCCGACGACATGCCGCCCGTCGGGAACATGCCCGGGATCGGGCCGACGCCGACGGAGAAGACGATGATCAGGAGCAGCCCGAGCCAGAACGACGGCACCGAGTACAGCGTGAGGGCGAGCGCGGTGTGGAACCGGTCGCCGGCCGAGCCGTTGCGCCAGGCGGTACGGGTGCCGAGCCAGAGGCCGATGACGCTGTAGAGGACGTAGGCGGTGCCGGTGAGCAGCAGCGTCGCCGGCAGCTTCTCCACGATCTTGTCGATGACCGGGGCGTGGTACGCGAACGAGACACCGAAGTCGCCGGTGAGGGCGTCCCCGATGTAGCTGGTGAACTGCTGCCACATCGGCTGGTCGAGGCCGAGCTGGTGGCGCAGCGATTCGAGCTGTTCGGCCGATACGGGCCGGCCGCCCGTCATCTGCTTGACGGGGTCGCTCGGAATGAGCCGGAAGAGGAAGAAGCTGGTGACCAGAACCGCGAACAGCGAGACGACGGCGCCCGCGATCTTGGCGGCCACATATTTCAGATAGGCCGTGGTGTTGCGCGCCCGTGGACCGCGTGCGGCCGAGGGGCCGGCCGGAGGGCCGTCCGTGGCCGCGTCCGCCTGTTGCACGAGCGCCGGAGTGCTGTCAGCTGTCATGGGGAACTCTCGTTACTCGTGTCGTTCCTGGAAAGAACCGGCCGGCGCAGGTTTGGTACCGCACCCGCGCCGGCCGGTTCCTCGCATCCCGTTCGAGAACCTACTCGCGATCGTCCGCGGTGGTGCGGCGGCGCCGCGAGATCAGGAAGCCGCCACCTGCGAGGACCACGACTGCCACCACGATTCCGATGATCACACCGGTGGAGGAGCCGGAGCTGTCGCTCTCCGAGCCGCCGTTGCCGCTCGCCGGCACGGCCGACCACCAGCTCCAGTAGCCGTCCTGGCCGTAGATGTTGCCGGCCGCCTCGGGCATGGTCGTGATCGACTTGATCTGGTCGGTGCGGTACGCCTCGACCGCGTTCGGGTACGCCATCACGTTCATGTACCCGGAGTCGTACAGCCACGACTGCATCTGCCCGACGAGCTCCGCGCGCTTCGCGGGGTCGTACTCGGCGAGCTGCTTCCGGTAGAGCTCGTCGTACTTCTTGTCGCAGATGAAGTTGTCCGTGGTCGCGCTGGCCTTGGCCTTCGTCGGCAGGGCCGCGCAGGTGTGGATGCCGAGGACGAAGTCCGGGTCCGGGTTGACCGACCAGCCGTCGAAGGCGAGGTCGTACTCACCGGCGTACCAGGGCACGGAGACGTCGTCCAGGCAGTCGACCTTCAGCCCGATGCCGAGCTTGCCCCACCACTCCTTCAGGTACTTGCCGACCGCCTTGTCGTTCGGGTCGGTGGCGTGGCACAGGAGGCGCAGGTCGAGCGGCTTGCCGTCCTTGCCGACGCGCTGGTCGCCCTTGAGCTTGTAGCCCGCCTCGTCCAGCAGCTTCCCAGCCTTGTCGGGGTCGTAGTTCAGCGCCTGGTCGGCGGAGGGCTCCCAGGCGTACGCGGAGAAGCGCGGCGGGATGTAGCCCTTGCCCTCGACGGCGTGCCCCTGGAAGACCTTGTCGATGATCGTCTCGCGGTCGATCGACAGGAACAGCGCCTGGCGCACCTTCTGGTCGAGCAGCGCCTTGTTGCCGTTGCCGAACTTCTTGCCGTCCTTGGTCTGCGCGCCGGGGTTGGTGGCCAGCGCGTAGAAGCGGCGACCGGGACCCTCGTTGACCTTGATGTTCTTGTCGCCCTTGAGCGAGTTCGCCTGAGCGGGCGTCAGCGCGGGCGAACCGGCGACGAAGGAGACCTCACCCTTGCGCAGGGCGGCGACGGCGGCGTCCTGGTCCTTGTACGTCTTGAAGACCAGCTCGTCGAACTTGGGCTTCCCGCGCCAGAAGTCCGGGTTGGCCTTGAGCTTCACGTACTGGTCGACCTTGTAGTCCGTCAGGATGAACGGACCGTTGCCGACGACGGGGAACTTCGTGTCGTTGTTGAACTTCGAGAAGTCCCCGACCTTCTCCCACACGTGCTTCGGCACGATCGGCACGTCGAGCGCGGCCATGGTGGCCTGCGGCTCCTTGAGCTCGATGACCAGCTTGGTCGGGCTCGGGGCGGTGACCTTCTTGAAGTTGGTGACGAAGCTGCCGTTGGCCTGGGCCGCGGCCTCGTCGGTCATCATCTTGTTGAACGTCCAGGCGGCGTCCTCGGCGGTCGCCTGCTGCCCGTCCGACCACTTCGAATCGCCCCGAATGGTGTACGTCCACGTCAGCTTGTCGGCGGAGGGCTCCCACTTGGTCGCCAGGCCGGGGATGGCGTGGTTGTCCTTGGCGTCGTAGTTCGTCAGGAAGTCGTACATGAGCCGCGAGACGCTGGTGCTCAGCAGCTTCTGGGCGAGGAACGGGCTCAGGGAGTCGACGCTCTGCGCGACCGCGACGGTGAGCGTCTTGTTGCCGCTGTCGGCGGCCTGCGCCTGCTGGGGCGCGGCTCCGAGGGGCATTCCCGGCACGACGGACCCGGCTGCGAGAGCGAGGGCGGCGGCCCCGGAGGCCAGGAGCACACGCAGACGTGAGCGTGGCGGGGCGGAGGAGGATGGAACTCTTACGACCATGGTCTGGGACCTCGCGTCATGACTCGCACGGGAAAGGCGTGTTGAACTTCGGTTCGCCGGCTGGTGTTGCGAAGGTTTATCAGCGGTGGTCAAGCCGCGTCAACGGTCACCGAAACGGCGTGTGGTCTGCGGATATGCCAAAAGGGTCCGCATCGCGGAGGCGATGCGGACCCTCATTGGTTTAGACCTCTGACGCCTTACTGCTGAGGCGCTGGCGGCGGCTGCTGCTGCCATCCGGCGGGCGGTACGGGGCCCTGCAGCTCGGGGTGCGCGGGGCCGCCCGGCTGACCTGCCTGATCACCCTGCGGCTGGGGCTGCGGGTACGGCTGCTGGGCCTGGGCCGGAGGCTGCTGCTGCCAGTTCTGCCCGGCGCCGGGGCCCGGCTGCGGGGGATAGGGCTGCTGCTGGCCGCCGTACGACTGCGGCTGCTGGGGCTGCTGATAGGGCTGACCGGGTTGCTGCGGCGCGTACGGCTGTCCGGGGTACGGCTGCTGGCCGGGCTGCTGAGGCTGTTGGGGCGCGTACGGCTGCTGACCCGGGGCCTGCTGAGCCGGGATCTGCTGGCCGGGGACCTGCTGACCGGAGATCTGCTGGCCCGGCAGCGGCGGGGCGTACTGCGGCGGCGGGCCGCTGCCGTCCGACGTCCACAGTCCCTGCTGCTGCTGGGCGCGCGCGAAGTCCTCGGCGACCAGGGCGGAGAGGTTGAAGTACGCCTCGCGGGTCTTCGGCCGCATCATGTCGAGGTCGACCTCCGCACCGGCCGACAGGTGCTCGTCGAACGGCACGACGACCACCCCGCGGCAGCGCGTCCGGAAGTGCTGCACGATGTCGTCCACCTTGATCATCTTGCCGGTCTCGCGGACACCGGAGATCACGGTGATGGACCGCTGGACGAGCTCCGCGTACCCGTGCGCCGACAGCCAGTCCAGGGTGGTGGACGCGCTGGAGGCACCGTCGACCGAGGGCGTCGAGATGATGATCAGCTGATCGGCCAGGTCCAGCACGCCGCGCATCGCGCTGTACAGCAGGCCGGTGCCCGAGTCCGTGAGGATGATCGGGTACTGCTTGCCGAGCACGTCGATCGCGCGCCGGTAGTCCTCGTCGTTGAAGGCCGTGGAGACCGCCGGGTCCACGTCGTTGGCGATGATCTCCAGACCGGAGGGCGCCTGCGAGGTGAACCGCCGGATGTCCATGTACGAGTTGAGGTGCGGGATCGCGTGCACCAGGTCGCGGATGGTCGCCCCGGTCTCGCGCCGCACCCGTCGGCCGAGCGTTCCGGCGTCCGGGTTGGCGTCGATGGCGAGGATCTTGTCCTGCCGCTCGCTGGCCAGGGTCGCCCCGAGCGCGGTGGTGGTCGTGGTCTTGCCGACGCCGCCCTTGAGGCTGATCACCGCGATCCGGTAGCAGGACAGCACGGGCGTGCGGATGAGCTCCAGCTTGCGCTGCCTCTCCTGCTCCTCCTTCTTGCCGCCGATCTTGAAGCGCGAGGCACCGGAGGGGTTACGGCTGCTCCGGGTCTTCTGCTTGCCCCGGATGAGCCGGTCGGAGGTGAGCTCGACGGCCGCGGTGTAGCCCAGCGGGGCGCCGTGCGCGGAACGCGGGGCGGGGGTGGGCCAGGAGGTGCCGACCCGGGGGTCGACGGGCTGCTGAGGTTGTTCGGGCTGGGGCTGCGGCTGGTGGGGCTGCGCCTGGACCTGTGCCGGGAGGTTCGGGGTGCCGGTGTCTGCCGCCGGGGCGGGCGTGCCGTTGGCCGGGGTGCCCTGGGCCGGGGGCTGGGCGCCCTGCGGGAAGCCGTAGCCGCTCTGGGGGTGGGGCTGCTGCGGCTGCTGCGCGGACCAGGGGGCCTGCGGCTGCGGTGCCTGGGGCGCGGGCGGCTGCGGGCGCTGCGCCGGGAGGTTGGCGGCCGGAAGGGGCTGCTGGGGCTGCGGTTCCGGCTGGTGCGGCTGCGGGGCCTGCGGTGCTTGCGGTGTCTGCGGTGTCTGCTGCGGGAAGCCGTAGCCGGACTGCGGGGCGGGGGGCTGGGGTTGGGCGGCCTGTGCGGGCTCCGGCTGCGGGGCCTGCGGCTGCTGGGCGGCCGGCTGGAAGGCGGGCGGCAGCGGCGGGAGACCGCCCTGCGCGGGGGCGGCCGGTGCCCACGGGGACGGCGAGGCGTCCTGCGGTGCGCTGTCCGCCGGTACGTCGCGGGGCGACGGGGCCGGGGTGGCGTCGTTCACCGGAGCGTCGTCGTCCGGCTCGGGGGAGTCGGATTCGGGGGAGTCCGTCGCGGCGGGGGCCTCGTCGGAGGGGACGGTGTCGGAGGGCACGGCGTCGGACGGCTCCGCGTCGTGCGGCTTCACGCGGTACCGCTCCGAGGCCGCGCCGACCGGCGCGAGGTCGGTGTCGTCGTCCTCCTCGCTGTCCCCGGCCGCCGGGGTCTCACCGGTCTCGTCCGAGGGCTTCGGCGTCGCCGTCTCCTCGGGCTCGAAGTCGAAGACCCTTCCCAGGACGTCGTCCCAGGACTCCTCCGGCTCCGCGCCGGGCGTACCCGACTCCTCGTCGTCCGAAACGGCATCGGCGGCCCCGGACGCGTCGTCGGCACCAGTCGCCGCATCGCCGCTCGCCGCATCGCCGCCGCCCGTCGCCTCGGCGTCCGGCTCCGCCTCGCGCTCCGCACGCTCGCGGTCCGCGCGGTCCCGCTCCTCGATCTCCCGCTTCAGCGCGGAGGCCGAGAACCGCATGGTGGCGCCGCTGTCGAGGTCGCCGGTTTCCCGCACCCCCGCGTCCAGGGGCTCCGCCGCCGGGGCCGGGGTCCAGTCGGGGTCGAAGCCGCGCTGCGCCGGGGGCGGGGGCAGCGGCACCGGGTCCCCGCTCGGCGGCGGGGGCGATGCCGGAGGCGTACCGGCGCCGCCCAGGGAGTCGCCCGGTGCGTTCTGCGTGTACCAGGCGGGCGGGGTGTAGTCGATGGTGAACTCACCCGTCGTCTCGGCGGGCTCCGCGTCGGACGACTCGTCGACGGGCTTGTCCCAGCCCCCGCGCATCTCGTCCCGATCGCCGTTCACTTTGCCTCCTGGTGTGGTCGAGCACCCTTGTGCCGTGGTGGGTGGGGGCCGTTCCCGTAACGCGAACCGCCCGGCTCTCCCCCTGGGACGCACATGGCCTGCCCTCAGGTTCTCCGCCGCGTCCGGACCCAGCCTAAACGCCATGGGCCCCGCCACGGCAGGCCGTACGGTGCCGCGAACGCTGTCCCGTACGTCACGTCCTGCACCCAAGTGGACTGAGTGCGACGGGGAGTGAAATCCAAAGCGGTCAAATGTGCACAACTGCACCGCGTATCACGTCCGTCGCACCCTCGCCGCCACCCGGCGGTGATCCCCGGGCGTACGCCCGTCAGTCCACCCGGCGCGCGGCGCCCAGCAGCCCCGTCTCCGCGTCGGTCGCCCGGGTCGTCACCAGCCGGCTCTGCCGCCGCGTGCACCAGAGGGTGGCCCCGTCCGCCAGGGCGGGCAGCGCGCGGACGGCGCCGGCCGGCAACCGCAGGAGGTGCCCGGCCTCCGCCGCTTCGTCGGGCGACACCCGCTGCACGCCCACCAGCGACGCCTTCTCCAGCAGCCCGGACGCGGCAGGACCCAGATACGGCAACAGGGTCAGCACCGACTGCCACGGCCCGGACACGGCCCGCCCGGGCGGCGGACGCATGCCGCAGTCCCGTACGACGACGACCGGCGAGGCCGCCGAGGGACCCAGCGGAGGCACCCGGCCCACCTCGTGCAGCGCGAAGCACCCGGTGTCACCGGCGGCCCGGGCCAGGCCCGCCCAGGCGTGCGCCCGCCCCGTCTCCACCGCGACCCGCGCACCCGTCGCCGCAGCCCGCAGCGCGAGCACCTGCGCCGTCCACAGCCCGCCGACCAGCGTGATCTCGTACGGGGAAGGGCGGTTGAGGCCGAGCACGGCGGGGAAGCCCTCCTCGTCCGCGCCGATCACCACCCCGTCGTCGCCCACCGGCAGGTCCAGCGAGGCCAGTTGCTCGGGTCCGATGGTGTACCGCCGTCGGCGCGGACCGACGGGCCCGAACCCCAGCCTGCCCCGCACCCGCCCGGGCGCCATCAGCGGGCCCCGCCCAGCGGAAGGGTGGCGAGCACCCCGGGCAGCTGCTCGCGGTCCAGCCGCACAAGCGAGACCCGCACCCCGCGCGCCACGCGCTCCAATTCGCGCCGGGCGGACCGGAGTTCCTCATCGGTGCGCGCGCTGATCCGCAGGTGCCCGGCCGCGGCGACCTCCTGCCGGTCGCCCCGCGCCAGCGTCAGGCTGAACGTCGTGGCCGTCGCAGGGACCGAGGTGAGCAGCGCGACCAGCCGGGGCACCGGCACATCGCCGGAGCGCGGCCACCGGCGCACCCAGTACGTGGTGTGCCGGTGCCCGTCGCAGCGCCACGTCCGCGAGGTCTCCCGGGTGCGACGGGCGGGCCCGTCCGCACGGGGCGCGCCGACAGTGTCCGCGCAGGCGGCGGTGGTGAGCGCGGCCCCGAGCTCCGGCTCCGTCAGCACCGTCGCGCCGAAGCCCGCCCCGGTCAGTCGGCCGGACAGCTGGTCGGCGGCCCGCAGCAGACACCGCTGCGCCCCGGTCAGGCCGTCGCCCCGCATGCGTACGGCCTCCGGGCACAGCTCCGGGTCGAGCGTGAGCGTGACCCAGGTGATCCGTACCGCGGGTGACCCCGTACGGGCTTGGAGGGGCGCGTAGTTGAGGGTGGCGACCGCGTCGCCGGGGAGGTGCGGGGCCGGGGCGGGCCGGGTGTGCTGCACGATCCGGGCCGATTCCAGGCGGATACCGTCGACGTCCATCGCGTCCCGGACGAGCCCAGGCGGCAGCGGCCGCACGGTCCGGTCCGCCCGCAGCACCGTCTCCGCCGCGTCCACCCGCACCACCACCGTGAGGTGCGTACCGTCGACGGCCATGCCCACCGGCCGCCGGTCCCGATGCGTGAACGAACAGGTGCGCAGGCCCGGGACGCACTCGGCCGGCGAGGCCACCGGGGATGCGCCGGCCGGCACCCGCGCGGCGGCCCCCCGGTTCCGCACCCGGAACGCGATGACCGTGGCCAGCCAGGCCGGAAGGGAACGGCGGCGCCTGCGCACCACGGCGAGGACCACGAGCAGCGCGGCCGTCACGCCCGCAGGCCCCAGGAGCGCGGGCCCGACGACCCAGGCGCACAGCAGGACCGCCACCGCGACCTCGAACAGAACCAGCTGTTGCAATCGAAAAGTACCGATCGGCCCAGCCCGCCGGTTCAGTCGCGCCCCGCCCCTGCTCGCCATCGTGCCCCGTCCGCGTCCGTGCTCGCTCCACCGAGCTCTCCGGCGGCAGCGCACAGCGTATCGGTCATCGGTCAACAGCCATGTACAGGCGGCATAGTGATCGCCGACAGCGGGAAGCCCCGCCGAAGCGCAGGCGGTGAGCGTCCGCAGGTGTGCGGTGTGGGCGGAGAGGGAAGGCGGGCCGGGCCATGGTGACCCGACGGGACGAGCTGAACGCGTACACATTTGCGAAGAGAAGGGCCCTCGCCGCTTTCCTTCAGCCCATGGCCGACGGCTCCGACGAGGGCGCCCCGCGCCCGCTGCGCGCCGTCCTCCCCGGTGTGCTCACCGGCGCCCTGCTCCTCGCCGGGTTCGGCGCGTACGGCATGTTCCGTCCGGTCGCGCCCAAGGGCTGGGACCGCCCCGGCGCCAAGGTCGTCGTCGGTCGCACATCGACCACCCGCTACGTGGTGCTCACCACCGGCCGCGGCGCCCATCGCCGTACCCGGCTGCACCCCGTCCTGAACCTCGCGTCCGCCCGGCTGCTGCTCGACCCCGGCGACTACGGCGTGGTCCAGGTCGCCGACGACGTCCTAGACGCGGGCGGACCCCCGCGCGGACCGGTCATCGGCATCCCGTACGCCCCCGACCGGCTCCCCGGGAAGCGGGACGCGGGCACCGCCAAGCGGTGGGCCGTGTGCGTACGACCGGGAGGCGGAGGCAGCGGTGTGCAGAGGGCCGGGTTCGTCCTCGCCGCCCGCGACCACCGGCTGACCGAGGGCCCCAACCGGCTCACCGGCGGCCGGGTCCTCTACGTACAGGACCCGCACGGCACCCGGTACCTCGTGGACGCCCGGGGCACCAAATACCGCGTGGACGAGCGGCCCGGCGACCTCGGACACCTCACCGACGCCCTGGTCGGCCGCGCCCGGCCGCGACCCGTCACCGACGACTGGCTCGCCACCCTGCACACCGGCAGCCCCGTCGCCTTCCCCGTCGTCCCGGGCGAGATCGGCGCCCCCGCCCGCGTCGAGGGCCGGCTGTCCGCCCGCGAGAACCGCGTCGGCGCGGTGCTGCGGACCAGGACCGGCGCGGGCACCGCGTACCACGTGGTGCTCGACGGCCGCGTCCAGCCGGTCTCCGAGTTCACCGCCTGGCTGATCGTCAACTCCCCGCAGACCGCCGCCCTCGACCAGGCCGGTACCGCTTACCCGGCGGGGCTCCAGGACTTCGTGCCCGACTCCGCGCCCTTCGCCGGCCAGGCCGCGCACTGGCCCGTCCGCAAGGCCGTCCGCGTCGACACCGCGCACCGGAGCACCGTCTGTTCCGTACTGCGCGCGACGGACGGCAGGGGCCGCACCACGCTGAGCACCTGGGCGGGCACCACGTATCCCGCAGCCGTCGGCGCGGGCGGCACCAGCACCTACGTCACCCCCGGCAGCGGGCTCCTCTACGCACAGGTCCGAGGTCGCCAGACCAGGCCCGACGGATCACTCTTCCTGGTGACGGACACCGGATTGCGGTACGCGGTTCAGGGGAACGGCGACGGTGACCCCGGGCACTCCGCGCTCCCCGCAGGCAGCACCTCACACGCTCAGGGCCGGGCCAACGAGGCGCAGACCCGGCTCGGCTACGAGGGCGTGCGGCCCGCCCTCGTACCGGCCGAGTGGTCGGAGTTCCTTCCCCGCGGGCCACGGCTCGACACCTCCAGCGCGCGCCGCCCGCAGGGTTCCTGACATGGCGGCGATCCGGCCGGCGGCGGCCCTGGTCGCGCTGGCCACCCTCGCCGTGGTCCAGCCCGCGCGTGCGGCCACCGGTCCGGACGGCGGCGCGTGCGTCCTCCCGGCGAACCGTCTGTTCGAGGGCCGCCCCTGGGCGTTGCAGCGCGTGCTCCTGGACGAGCTGTGGCACGACACCCGGGGCGAGGGCGTCCGCGTCGCCGTCATCGACACCGGGGTGGACGACACCCACCCCCAGCTCGCGGGCGCGGTCGCCCCCGGCGCCGACACCCTGGAGCCCGGTGGCGACGGCACCGGCGACCCGGTGGGCCACGGCACTCTGGTCGCCGGTCTCATCGCGGCCCGCCCCCGCGCGGGGACCGGCTTCGTCGGGCTCGCCCCCGGTGCGACGGTCATCCCGGTCCGCCAGAACGACGCCCGCGACGACGGCACCGACGCGTCGCTGGCCACCGCGATCCGCCACGCCGTCGCCCGGCGCGCCCAGGTCATCAACATCTCGCAGGAGACCGTCCGCCCGCAGGCCCCCGGCTCCGCCCTGGGCCGCGCGGTGGCCGAGGCCGTCCGCCGGGACATCGTGGTCGTCGCCTCCGCCGGGAACGACGGCGCCGACCGCGGCCGTACGCCCACCTACCCGGCCGCGTTCGACGGGGTACTCGCCGTCGCCGCGTCCGACCGCGACAACGAACGCGCCCCCTTCTCCCGGCCCGGGAGCTTCGTGGACGTTGCCGCGCCGGGCGTCGACATCGTCTCCACCGCCCCCGGCCGCGGCCACTGCGCCGACAGCGGAACCAGCTTCGCCGCCCCCTACGTCAGCGCGGTCGCCACCCTGATGCGCGCCAAGTACCCGCGCTGGACGGCCGCGCAGATCGCCGCCCGTATCGAACAGACCGCGGAACGCTCCGTCAACGGCCGTGACGACTTCGTCGGATGGGGTGTAGTCGACCCGGTCCGCGCCCTGTCCGGTGACGACGCCCCGCAGGACGCCCCGCACCCCGACGAGCCGCCCCCCGGCGCCCGCGCACCCGACCCCGCGCCGCTGCCCGCGGCGGACACCCCGCAGCGGCGCGACCGCCGCCGTGCCGCCTGGGCCATGGCCCTCACGATCCTCCTGACCGGCGCGGTGGCGGGTGCCGCGGCCGTCGCGCGAGAGCTGCGCCGACGCCGTACGGGATGAGCCGGAGGGCGTCCGGAAGCCGCCTCCGTACGCCCGCGAGGGGCCTTCGCGACGGCCGGGAGCGGGCGGCCGGAATGGCTAGCCTGAGCGGCCTGAACGGCCCAGAGAGAGGACCTCGTATGACCAGCCCCACGAGTGGATTCGCGCTTGCCGACGATCCGGTCGTCCAGGCCAGGAACAAGATCGTCCACACCGCCGAGGCGGTGTCCCGGCAGGCCCGCGAGCTGGCCGACGTCCTCGCGACGGTGGGGGCGGGGTGGACCGGTGCCGGCGCCTCGGGGTTCACCTCGGCGCAGCTCGTGGTCAACGAGGACCACGACGAGATCCGGCGCCTCCTCGGCGTACTGCTCCACGCCGTCGACGGCACCAGGAACCTCAGCAACGCCAACGACGAGGAGGTCCGCGCGGCCTTCAAGGCGGTACGGGAACCGGCCTCCGCGGGCGGCTCCTCCGCCCTGAACGGCGTCTGAACCCGGCGCCGTTCCCCGACACGATCCGAAGGAAACCCGATGGGGCACGACCCGCACACCAAGGTCAGGTACGAGAGCGTCCAGGAGGTCGCCAACCGCATCCGCGCGGTCTCGCGGAACATCTGCAGGGACCTGGAGGAGATGGACGGCGCGCTGAAGGTCGTCACCGACACGTGGGACGGCCTGGCGCACGCCGAGTACGTGGCGCTCCAGCACAAGTACCGGAACAAGGCCGACCACATGAGGGCCCGGCTCGACGAGGTCGCGCGGCTCATCGAGACCGGCAAGGACCACTACCGGGCCACGGACCACCGGTCCTCACGCCTGTTCACCGAGGCCTTCTGAGCCGGACCCGCGGACCCGGACGCATGAAGGGGGCACGTTCACCCGAACGTGCCCCCACGCCTACGCGGCGACCCCTACGGAAGGTCGAACTCGCCGTCCCTGGCGCCCAGGACGAACGCCTCCCACTCGGCCTCCGTGTACCTGAGCACCGTGTCCGGGTCCAGAGAGGACCGCATGGCCACCCCGCCACCGGGAAGGTGCGCGATCTCGACGCGCTCCTCCTCCTGCTCCGTCCCGGGAGCACACAGCCACTTCACCCCCGAGATGTCGAGTGCGTACAGCTCGTCCTTCTCCGCCTGCGTGCCCATCGTGAGGGCTCCTTTCGTACCTGGCTCTGCACGGCACCGTACAGGCAATACGGTGGCCGGGTATCCGCTCCGTCGAAGCCCCGTGACTGCCCCTGCGCTCAACCCCGTTCCGGCAGCCAGCCGGTCTGCACGAGGCTCTTCCCACCGCGCCGGGTCGCCATGCACGCACGCCCCGGCGGCATCGGGCGGGCACGCACCGAGCCGACCAGATCGCCCTCCGCCGGATCGCCCGACAGCACCACCCCCTGCGCGCCCAGCTCCTTGATCCTTTGCAGGAACGGCTCGTACATCGCACGGGACGCCCCGGCGCAGCCGCGCGCGAGGACGAAGCGCACCCCGGTGTCCCGCGCGAACGGCAGACAGTCCGTGAGCGCGGCGAGCGGGCTGCCCGTACCCGTCGCGACCAGGTCGTAGTCGTCCACGAGTACGAAGATCCGCGGCCCCGTCCACCAACTGCGCTCCCGCAGCTGCCGGGGCGTGACGTCTGCTGGCGGCCGGCGCCGCGCGAACACCCCGGCCAGCGCCTCCATATGCGTCGCGAGCGTGTCCGGTGTCGGCGCGTATTCCAGCAGATGGCTCTCCGGCAGGGAGCCCAGCAGCCCCCGCCGGTAGTCCCCGACGACGAGCTTCGCCTCGTCGGGGGAGTAGCGGCGGGCGATCTGCCGGGCGAGCAGCCGCAGCAGAGCGGTCTTCCCCGATTCGCTCTCCCCGAACACCAGAAGGAACGGATCGGCGTCGAAGTCCACGAAGACCGGATCGAGATCGGCCTCGGCGATGCCGATCGCGACACCCCGCTCCGGGTACTCGTCCCCCTTGGGCAGCCGATCGGCGGGGAGTACGGCGGGCAGCAGCCGTACGGGCGGGGCAGGCGGACCCGACCAGTCCGCCCGGATCCGCCCGGCCAGCGCCGTCGCACGGTCGGGGAGACCGGCCGCGTCCGCCACCGGGCCGAGGCACGGCGACGCGGCCAGGAAGTGCAGCCCCTCCGCCACCTGGCCCCGGCCCGGCACACCTGCGGGCACCCGCGCGGCGACCCTCCGGTCGAACTCGGAGTCCGACACGTCACCGAGCCGCAGTTCCAGCCGCCCGGTCAGCTGGTCCTTCAGCGCGGCCCGCACTTCCAGATAACGGGCGGCGCTGAGCACCACATGCACCCCGTAGCCGAGCCCCCGGGCCGCGATGTCGGTGACGACCGGCTCCAACTCCTCGTACTCCGTACGGAAACCGCCCCACCCGTCCACGACGAGGAAGACATCGCCCCACGCCTCACCGGGCAGCCCGCCCCGCTCCCGCTCGCGCCGGTACGCGGCCATGGAACCGATGCCCCGCGCCCGGAACAGCTCCTCACGGGCCCGCAGCACCCCGGCCACCTCCGCGACCGTACGCCGCACCCGCTCGGGATCCAGCCGCGAGGCGACCGAGCCCAGGTGCGGCAGGCCCGACAGCGACGCCAGCGCGCCCCCGCCGAAGTCGAGCCCGTAGAACTGGACCTCACGCGGTGTGTGGGTGAGCGCGAAGGACATCACCAGCGTGCACAGCACCGTGGACTTGCCGGACTGCGGCCCGCCGACCACCAGCATGTGGCCCGCCGCGCCGGAGAAGTCCTGGAACAGCACCTCCCGACGCTGCTCGAACGGCTTGTCCACGAGCCCGAGCGGAACGACCAGCCCACCACGTTCGCCGTCCCCCGGAACGGTGAACCCGCGCTCCGGATCCGTGACGAGGTCCGGCAGCAGCGCGTCCAGACCCGGCGACCGGTCCAGCGGAGGCAGCCACACCTGATGGGCGGGCACACCCCGCCCCTCGAGCCGCCGCACCACCACGTCGAGCACGGACTCCGCGACGGCGTCGTCCTCGCGCTTCGGCGAAGCGGCGACCGGAGCGCAGGGAGCATCCGGCACCGGCACCGGCAGCGCGCTGAACAGCGCTGCCCTGAGGCCCCCAGCCCCCTCCCCGGCAGCCCGCCCGGGCCCACCCGGCCGGTACGGCCCCGAGACGTACGCCGCTTTGAAGCGCGTCAGTTCCCGCGTACCGGTCTTCAGAAACCCTGAACCAGGCACCGGCGGCAGGTCGTACGCGTCCGGCACACCCAGCGCGGCCCGCGACTCCTCCGCCGAGAACGTGCGCAGCCCGATCCGGTACGAGAGGTACGTCTCCAGGCCCCGCAGCCTGCCCTCCTCAAGGCGCTGGGACGCCAGCAGCAGATGCACGCCCAGCGAGCGGCCGATGCGCCCGATCCGGATGAACGTGTCGATGAAGTCGGGCTGTGCGCTGAGCAGTTCCGAGAACTCGTCGATGACCAGCACCAGCGTGGCCAGCGGTTCCAGTGCCGCGCCCGCCGCCCGCGCCCGCTCGTAGTCGTGGATACCGGCGAAGTTGCCCGCGGCCCGCAGCAGTTCCTGACGCCGCTGGAGCTCACCGCGCAGCGCGTCGCCCATCCGGTCGACCAGCGCCAGGTCATCGGCCAGGTTCGTGATGACGGCCGCCACATGAGGCATCCCCGCCATCCCCGCGAACGTCGCCCCGCCCTTGAAGTCCGCGAGAACGAAGTTCAACGTTTCGGAGGAATGGGTGACGGCAAGACCGAGCACCAGCGTCCGCAGCAGCTCGGACTTCCCCGAACCGGTCGCGCCCACACACAGGCCGTGCGGCCCCATCCCGTCGAGCGCCGACTCCTTCAGGTCGAGCACCACCGGGACGCCGTTTTCACCCACCCCGATGGGCACCCGCAGCCGCTCCGAGACCGGCCGGGGCCGCCAGGTCCGTTCCACCTCCACCGCACCCGCGTCGCCCAGGTCCAGCAGATCCGTGAAGTCCAGCGCGGCCAGCAGCGGCTCGTCCCCGTCCCGCCCACCGGCCCGCAACGGAGCGAGCCGCCGCGCCAGCGCCTCCGCAGCGGGCAGCGACAGCCCGTCCGGCACACCCACCCCGCACTCCGCCTCCAGCACACCGGGACGCACCCGCACACACAGGGCGCCACGCGCCCCCTCCGCGTCACCCGGGGCCACCTCGATCAGCGTCACCCCCTCCACGCCCCCCGCCGCACCCAGCACCGAACCCGGAGCCACCCCCGCCCCGTCCAGCACCACGACGACATGCGGCCGGTCCGGCAGCGGCGCCCCCTCCGGCACGAAACGCCCCCGCCCTTCCAACAGCGCCCCGAGCAGCGGCTCCAGCCCAGCCGCATCCCGCGCGAACAGCCTCCTCGCACCGGCCCCGTCCACCTCACCGGGCACCTGGACATGCGGCAGCCACTTCACCCACTCCCAGCACACCGCCGCCTCCCGCGCGGCCACCACCGCCACCACCAGGTCCCGGGGCGAGTGCAGCGTCACCAACTGCGCCACCAACGCCCGCGCCACCGCCCTGACCGACTCCGCGCCACCACTCAGCCGCACCCGGTACGCCTCCCGCAGCGGAACGCACAACGGCAGGCCGTCCAGCGAGCCGTGCACCGCCACGAACTGCCGCACCGCTTCCGCGCACACCGGCTCAGGCTCACCCGCCGCGTGCTCCGGCACGGCCAACGGCGTCGCGAGCCGCTGCCTGCCGAGCCCGATCCGCACCACCCCGAAGTCCGCGTCGCCGGGCCGCCGCTCCCACACCCGGCTCCCGCCCGCGACCACCGACCACAGCTGACCGGGGGCGGGATGCGTGAAAAGCAGACCGTCGCGCTGGGCCCGCGCCGTCCGCCGCACCGCACGGCGCGCCCGCGCCAGCCGCGCCAGATAGTCGCCCCGCACATCCGCCGCCCGCCCCTGCGTACCGCGCCGGTGGCGCACCACCTGGGCCACCACCATCGCCAGCGTCGACACTAGCATCAGCACACCCATCACCCGCATGAACGGCGGCGCCTGCGGCGAGAAGAAGAACACCACCGACGAAGCCATGCCCAGCACCGGAAGAAGCTGCATCAGCACCCCCTCGCGCTGCCCGCGCGGTTCCACCGGAGGCGGCTCCAACAACACCTCCTTCGAGGGAACTTCCGGCGGCAGCAGACGGGGCGGACGCTTCACGACGATCTGACTCACCGGTGCATCGATCCTTGGGTGCGGGCGGGTGTGGGACGGGGCGGAAAGGGGAACAGCGCGCCGACGCGTGCGCCACACCGGAAGGACACCCCGCCCCGAAGCGCCCGTGATCCTACGCACTGTCAGAGTTCGCCCCGATCCGCCCGCTAGGGTGACCCGCCCATCGTGCGAACACCGCCGACCAGCGACGAACAGGGGCCCCCGACACGTGAGTCCGACCGCAACGACCGGCTTCTGCCGCGTCACCGTCGTCACGCCCGACACCCGCATCGACGTCGCCCTGCCCGAGAACATCGCCGCCGCCGACATCTGGCCCGAGATCCTGCGCCTCAGCGGACCCGCCGCACCCGGCACCGCACCCCCCGGCCACCACCTCGTGCGGCTCGACGGAACGGTCCTCGACGGCGACCGCACCCTCGCCGCACAACGCGTCCTCGACGGCGAGATCCTCACCCTGCGCCCCTTCGCCGCCTCGCTGCCCCCGCCCGTCTACGACGACGTCGCCGACGCCATCGCCTCGGCCACCGGCCACGACCGCCGCCTGTGGAGCGACGACCTGCTGCGCGGCGCCGCCCCGGCCGCAGGCGCCCTGCTCCTCCTCCTGGCGGCCCTCGTCCTGTGGCGGGCCGACCCGGTCCGCCACGACCTGCACGGACCGCCGGGAGCCGTCGCGGGCGTCACCGGACTCCTGTCGGCCACCCTCGCCGCCGTACGCGCCCGGGTCCACGCCGACCGCGTCACCGCCGCCGCACTCGGCCTGGGCGCCCTGCCCCTCGTCCTCCTCGGCGGCTCCGGCCTCATCGCCCCGGACCCGGGCGGGGGAGCGGGCCGGCTTCAGCTCCTGCTCGGCTGCGCCGCCGTCCTCGTCGTCTCGGCCGCCCTCACCGCACTCGCCCCGTGCGGCGACGCCCCCTTCGCCGGTGCCGCCCTCCTCGCCGGTGCCGGAGCGCTGGCCGCGTTCGCCGCGATCCTCACCGAGGCGTCCGCCACCGCCACGGCCGCCGTCTGCGTCCCCGCGGCCCTCGGCCTCATCGCGTTCCTGCCCGGCCTCTCCGCCCGTTTCGCCCGGCTCCCGATCGGGTACGCGCCGCCCCGGCCCACGGGCCCCTTCGACGAGGAGGACGACGCGCACGAGGACCCGTCCGCCACCCCCGTCGACACCCGCCTCGTCGCGGACCGGGCCAGGCGCGGCCACGAACTGCTGCTCGGCCTGGCCGGGGGCTGCGCGGGCCTGGCCGCCGCCGCTGCCGCCGTCCTCGGCGCCTCGGACAACACCTGGGCCCGGCTCCTCGCCCTCGCCGCCGGACTCGCGCTGCTGCTCCGCGCCCGCCTCTTCCGCTACACCGCCCAGGTCGCCTGCCTGCTGGTCGCGGGCATCGGCGCGCTCGCCGCCCCGGTCGCCGGCCTCGCCCTCACCGGCCAGAGGGACGACCCGGCCCTGTACCCCCGTACGACCGGACTGTGCGCGGCGCTCGTCGTCGGCGCCCTGCTCCTCGCCGCCGCCGGGGCGACCGTCCCGCGCAAAGGCCTCTCCCCGTTCTGGGGCAGATTCCTGGACCTGGCCGAGAGCGCGCTCCTGCTCTCCCTCGTCCCCCTCTGCCTCGCCGTCCTGGACCTCTACGCGCGCGCGAGGGCGCTCACCGGCTGACGGCCGGCGGGGCCGGTCCGGGCGGCTGGTAGTCTGGCTGTGGCCGTTTGTGTACGCGTTCCCGGTTCGCTCTGGGAACTGCGCTCATCGGACCCTCGCTCCCGAGTCACCCAAGCTCCCCTGAGAACCAGACCAGGGGCACTCGTGGGCGCATCGAACACCAAGAGGAGTACCGCGTGCCGCTCGACGCCGCTACGAAGAAGCAGATCATGACCGAGTTCGCGACGAAGGAGGGCGACACCGGTTCCCCCGAGGTCCAGGTCGCCATGCTCTCGCGCCGCATCTCGGACCTGACGGAGCACCTCAAGACGCACAAGCACGACCACCACTCCCGTCGTGGTCTGCTGATCCTGGTCGGCCAGCGTCGCCGCCTCCTGCAGTACCTGGCCAAGAAGGACATCCAGCGCTTCCGTGCGCTCGTCGACCGCCTCGGCATCCGCCGCGGTGCGGCCGGCGGCGCCAAGTAAGGACGCTGCGCAAGGGAGCGGTTCCCTGACTCGGGGAGCCGCTCCCTTTGCCGTACGTGCGGTACCGGGGGGAACCTCAGTAACCTGGACGTACAACAACAGACGAGGAGAGGCGCCGCACGGCCGCCGCCGGTCCTCGGTAGTGGCCCCCGGGACAATGCCCGGGAGCTTCGATCGAAGACCGGCCCCGCAGAGACTGCGCGCTTCTCCGCTCCGTCCGGCGCCACACGGGCGCCCGGACGAAAGACGACGAGTATGGAGAATTCACTAGTGGAGAACGAGACCCACTACGCCGAGGCCGTCATCGACAACGGCACCTTCGGCACCCGCACCATCCGCTTCGAGACGGGCCGCCTGGCCAAGCAGGCCGCCGGCTCCGCCGTCGCGTACTTGGACGACGACACCATGGTGCTGTCGGCCACCACCGCTTCCAAGCGGCCCAAGGACAACCTCGACTTCTTCCCCCTCACGGTGGACGTCGAGGAGCGGCAGTACGCCGCCGGCAAGATCCCCGGCTCGTTCTTCCGCCGGGAGGGCCGCCCCTCCGAGGACGCGATCCTCACCTGCCGCCTGATCGACCGCCCGCTGCGCCCCTCCTTCAAGAAGGGCCTGCGCAACGAGATCCAGATCGTCGAGACGATCATGGCGCTCAACCCCGACCACCTGTACGACGTGGTCGCGATCAACGCCGCCTCCGCCTCCACGATCCTGGCGGGCCTGCCCTTCTCCGGCCCGATCGGCGCCACCCGCGTCGCCCTGATCAAGGGCCAGTGGGTCGCCTTCCCGACGCACACCGAGCTCGAGGACGCCGTCTTCGACATGGTCGTCGCGGGCCGCGTCCTGGAGGACGGCGACGTCGCGATCATGATGGTCGAGGCCGAGGCCACCGAGAGGACCATCCAGCTCGTCAAGGACGGCGCCGAGGCCCCGACCGAAGAGGTCGTCGCCGCCGGTCTGGAAGCCGCGAAGCCCTTCATCAAGGTGCTCTGCAAGGCCCAGTCCGACCTCGCCGCCAAGGCCGCCAAGCCCACCGGAGAGTTCCCGGTCTTCCTCGACTACCAGGACGACGTCCTGGAGGCCCTCGCCAAGGCCGTCAGCACCGAGCTCGCCAAGGCGCTCACCATCGCCGGCAAGCAGGAGCGCGAGGCGGAGCTCGACCGCATCAAGGAGATCGCGGCCGAGAAGCTCCTCCCCGCGTTCGAGGGCCGCGAGAAGGAGATCTCCGGTGCCTACCGCGCGCTGACCAAGAAGCTGGTCCGCGAGCGCGTCATCAAGGACAAGGTCCGCATCGACGGCCGCGGCGTCACGGACATCCGTACGCTCGCCGCCGAGGTCGAGGCCATCCCGCGCGTGCACGGCTCCGCCCTGTTCGAGCGTGGCGAGACCCAGATCCTGGGCGTCACCACCCTCAACATGCTCCGCATGGAGCAGCAGCTGGACACCCTCTCCCCGGTGACCCGCAAGCGCTACATGCACAACTACAACTTCCCGCCGTACTCCGTCGGCGAGACCGGCCGCGTGGGCTCGCCCAAGCGCCGCGAGATCGGCCACGGCGCGCTCGCCGAGCGCGCGATCGTGCCGGTCCTCCCGTCCCGCGAGGAGTTCCCCTACGCGATCCGCCAGGTCTCCGAGGCCCTGGGCTCCAACGGTTCGACGTCCATGGGTTCGGTCTGCGCCTCCACCATGTCCCTGCTGAACGCCGGTGTGCCCCTCAAGGCCGCCGTCGCCGGCATCGCCATGGGCCTGATCTCCCAGGAGATCGACGGCAAGACCCACTACGTCGCCCTCACCGACATCCTCGGTGCCGAGGACGCGTACGGCGACATGGACTTCAAGGTCGCCGGTACGAAGCAGTTCGTGACCGCGCTCCAGCTCGACACCAAGCTCGACGGCATCCCCGCCTCGGTCCTGGCCGCCGCGCTGAAGCAGGCCCGCGACGCCCGCCTCCACATCCTCGACGTGATGAACGAGGCCATCGACGTCCCGGACGAGATGTCCCCGAACGCCCCGCGGATCATCACCGTCAAGATCCCGGTGGACAAGATCGGTGAGGTCATCGGCCCCAAGGGCAAGATGATCAACCAGATCCAGGAGGACACCGGCGCCGACATCACGATCGAGGACGACGGCACCATCTACATCGGTGCCCAGCAGGGCTCGCAGGCCGAGGCCGCCCGCGCCACGATCAACGCGATCGCCAACCCGACCATGCCGGAGGTCGGCGAGCGCTACCTGGGTACGGTCGTCAAGACCACCACCTTCGGTGCGTTCGTCTCGCTCATGCCGGGCAAGGACGGCCTGCTGCACATCTCGCAGATCCGCAAGCTGGCCGGTGGCAAGCGCGTGGAGAACGTCGAGGACGTTCTCGGCGTCGGCGCCAAGGTCCAGGTCGAGATCGCCGAGATCGACTCCCGCGGCAAGCTCTCCCTCGTCCCCGTCATCGAGGGCGAAGAGGACGAGAAGAAGGACGACACCGACAAGTGACGTCCCGTAGTTCCGCGACGACGGCCCGCCCCTCCTCGGAGGGGCGGGCCGTCGCCCGTACCCAAACGCTTCTCAAGGGCAGCAACGGCATCGGCACGGTCCGCCGTACGGTCCTCCCCGGCGGCCTCCGCGTCGTCACCGAGACCCTGCCCTCCGTACGCTCCGCCACCTTCGGTATCTGGGCGAACGTCGGCTCGCGCGACGAGACGCCCGCACTGAACGGCGCGACGCACTACCTCGAACACCTCCTCTTCAAGGGCACCGCCAAGCGCAGTGCCCTCGACATCTCCTCCGCCATCGACGCGGTCGGCGGGGAGATGAACGCCTTCACGGCGAAGGAGTACACCTGCTACTACGCGCGGGTCCTCGACACGGACCTGCCGCTCGCCATCGACGTCGTCTGCGACATGCTGACCGGCTCGCTGATCGCCCCCGAGGACGTCGACGCCGAGCGCGGCGTCATCCTCGAAGAGA
The DNA here is from genome assembly GCF_036346615.1 of Streptomyces sp. NBC_00523. NCBI lineage: Bacteria > Bacillati > Actinomycetota > Actinomycetes > Kitasatosporales > Streptomycetaceae > Streptomyces > Streptomyces sp. NBC_00523. The sequence goes on from NZ_CP107836.1 coordinate 5,500,952, forward strand.
TCGCGATGACGGAGGACGACCCGGGCGACTGTGTGCACGACCTGTTCGCGCACACCATGCTCGGTGACACCCCGCTCGGCCGCCCCGTCCTCGGCACCGTCGACACGATCAACGCGCTGAACCGCGGCCAGATCGCCCGCTTCTACAAGAAGCACTACGACCCGACCCGGCTCGTCGTCGCCGCCGCGGGCAACATCGACCACGCCACCGTCGTACGCCAGGTCCGCAAGGCGTTCGACAGGGCCGGCGCCCTCTCCCGTACGGACGCGGTCCCGACCGCGCCCCGCGAGGGCTCCCGCGCCCTGCGCACCGCCGGCCGGGTCGAGGTCCTGGGCCGCAAGACCGAGCAGGCCCACGTGGTCCTCGGCATGCCCGGCCTGGCGCGCACCGACGAACGCCGCTGGGCCCTGGGCGTCCTCAACACCGCCCTCGGCGGCGGCATGAGCTCCCGCCTCTTCCAGGAGGTACGGGAGAAGCGCGGCCTCGCCTACAGCGTCTACTCGTACACCTCCGGCTTCGCGGACTGCGGCCTGTTCGGCGTGTACGCGGGCTGCCGCCCGAGCCAGGTGCACGACGTCCTCAAGATCTGCCGCGACGAACTCGACCGGGTCGCCTCGGACGGGCTGAGCGACGAGGAGATCAGCCGCGCCATCGGCCAGCTCTCCGGCTCGACCGTCCTCGGCCTGGAGGACACCGGCGCGCTGATGAACCGCATCGGCAAGAGCGAGCTGTGCTGGGGCGAACAGATGTCCGTGGACGAGATGCTGGCCCGTATCGGCGAGGTGACACCGGACGACATCCGCTCCGTCGCGGGCGAGCTCCTCGGACACCGCCCCTCGCTGTCCGTCATCGGACCGCTCAAGGACAAGCAGGCCGCGCGTCTCCACGAAGCGGTCGCCTAAAACTCCTAAGGAAGCAGAGCAATGAGCAAGCTGCGCGTGGCCGTCCTCGGTGCGAAGGGCCGTATCGGCGCCGAAGCGGTACGAGCCGTCGAGGCCGCCGACGACCTGGAGCTGGTGGCCGCACTCGGCCGGGGCGACAAGCTGGAAACCCTCGCGGAGACCGGCGCCCAGGTCGCCGTCGAGCTGACCACCCCCGCCTCGGTGATGGAGAACCTCGAATACTGCGTCGGCCACGGCATCCACGCGGTGGTCGGCACCACCGGCTGGACCGACGAACGGCTCGCGCAGCTCGACGGCTGGCTCTCCGCCTCCCCGGAGACCGGTGTGCTCATCGCACCGAACTTCTCCATCGGCGCGGTCCTCACCATGAAGTTCGCCCAGCAGGCGGCCCGCTACTTCGAGTCCGTCGAGGTCATCGAGCTGCACCACCCCAACAAGGCCGACGCCCCCTCGGGCACCGCCGCCCGCACCGCCCAGCTCATCGCCGCGGCCCGCCGCGAGGCGGACTGCGCCCCGCAGCCGGACGCCACCAGCACCGCGCTGCACGGGGCACGGGGCGCCGACGTCGACGGCATCCCGGTCCACTCGGTCCGCCTGCGCGGCCTTCTGGCCCACCAGGAGGTGCTGCTCGGCGGCGAGGGCGAGACCCTCACGATCCGGCACGACTCCCTGCACCACAGCAGCTTCATGCCCGGCATCCTGCTCGGCGCCCGCCGCGTGGTGACCACTCCCGGCCTCACGTTCGGCCTGGAACACTTCCTCGACCTGAACTGACTGGCCCCGCCATGCGCGCAAAGATCACTTACGTCGTCACCGCTGCCGTCCTCGTCTTCTACTTCGTCCTGGTCGGCAGCCGCGGCGTCCTGCTCATCAAGCACGGCACCCTCATCACGGTCACCTTCGGGATCGCCGTACTGGTCCTGCCGGCGATCGGCGTGTGGTTCCTGTGGAAGAACACCCAGTTCGTCCGCAGGGCCAACGCCCTGGCCGCCGAACTGGACGCGGAGGGCGGCCTCCCCGTCGACGAGCTGCTGCGCACCCCCAGCGGCCGTATCGACCGGGCCTCCGCCGACGCGGTGTTCGAACGCCGCCGCGAGGAGACGGAGGACACCCCGGACGACTGGCGCTGCTGGTTCCGCCTGGCCGTCGCCTACCAGGACGCCCGCGACACCCCCCGAGCCCGCAAGGCCATGCAACGAGCCATCGCCCTGCACCGGGCAGGCGTTTCCACCCCGTCGGGCGAGCACCCCAGCCCGTCGGGCGAACACTCCAGCCCGTCCGGCGTTTGAGGACAAAAAAGAGCCGTCCGGCGATTGAGGACACCTCAGTCACCGGACGGCTCGCGCAGCGAAACCGCTACCGCGGCCGGTACTCGTCCCCCCACGCCTCGATCGTGTCCGCGGCACGATCAAACGCCTCCCCCCGCGCAAGAAAATCCGCGTTGGAGTCCGTGAGCAGCGGCGGCACCGCGTCCCCGCCCTTGCGGACGACAATCAGCGCCTGGCCCTGCACGGTACGGGGGAACCCGAGCCACTTCACCGGCTGCTGCACCGTACGTACGGCAGTGGCCCGGCTCCACGGAACGGTCGTCGTACGGAAGAAGCCCACCCGACGCACACCGTGCCGGCTCACCCAGGCTCCGATGCGCAGCATCCGCAGGGCACACAGGATGATCGCGAGGCCGAGCGCGAGACACGCCCCCGCCCCGGGCAGCGCTCCGGCGAACGCGATGATCATCCCGGCGAACAGGATGAACGAGGCGAGCAGCAGCAGACCGGCCGCTGCGGCGACCCGCCACGGACCGGGACGGTAGGGCCGCCGCCAGCTGTCGTGGTCGTCGAACGGCAGCGCGACGTCCTCCGCGTTCGCGTCAAACGCGCGGTCGGCCGTCAGAAAGGGCAGGGGCACGACTGATCCTCACTCACAAGCACGCTCGATTGCTGTGCCCGGTGAGGCTACCGAGGAGATGCCCGGACCGACCACCCCAGGGGGTCCGTCCGGGTCAGCGCCCGTGCGCCGCTTCGGTCTGCTGCGTGTGTGCCGGCGCCTGCTCGGGGCCCAGAGCAGGCAGACCGAGGAGCAGAGCCCCTGCTATGCCGCCGACGACGACGAGGCCGATCAGGGCGCGTCCCGCCCGCTCGGAGACCGTACTGCGGGGGCGGGGAGGCGGGGTGACATTACTGCGGAACCGGTCGGACTCGGCTACGAACGAGAACGGGACGGATTCACGCCGGCGGAACATGGGGTGGCTCTCCTCGGAGTCTCTTTCGGGTGGTGCTATCCAGTCAGACGCTCGACTACCCCGTTCGGTGCCCCGAATCGCCCGATGAAATCAGAAAAAACCGGAAAGACGTTCCCCAACCACGCCGCCGTCAAACGCCCTGACCTCGGCCCGTAGAGTGGTCGCCGCCCGCGACGCCATTGGAAGGACCCTGTCGGTGACCGACGACACCCCCGAGCCCACGAAGGCCCATTTCCGCAGCGACGTCACCGTCGACCTGGTGAAATCCGCTGCGGGCGACGCCGACGTGCTGTTCGCCGCCCGTGTGTCCACGGCCGGTGAGCAGTCCCTGGAGGAGATCACCAAGGACCCCGAGCGCTCGAAGGGCCTCATCAACTACCTGATGCGGGACCGGCACGGCAGCCCGTTCGAGCACAACTCGATGACCTTCTTCATCAGCGCCCCGATCTTCGTGTTCCGCGAGTTCATGCGGCACCGCGTCGGCTGGTCGTACAACGAGGAATCGGGCCGCTACAGGGAGCTGCAGCCGGTCTTCTACGTCCCCGACACGTCCCGCAAGCTCATCCAGCAGGGCCGCCCGGGCAAGTACGAGTTCGTCGAGGGCACGCCCGAGCAGCACGCGCTCACCACCCGGGCCATGGAGGACTCGTACCGGCAGGCGTACGAGGCGTACCAGGAGATGCTGGCGGCGGGCGTGGCCCGCGAGGTCGCCCGCGCGGTTCTCCCGGTCGGCCTGTTCTCCACGATGTACGCCACGTGCAACGCGCGCTCCCTGATGCACTTCCTCGGCCTGCGTACGCAGCACGAGATGGCGAAGGTGCCCTCGTTCCCGCAGCGGGAGATCGAGATGGTGGGCGAGCAGATGGAGGCCCACTGGGCCCGGCTCATGCCGCTCACCCATGCAGCCTTCAACAAAAATGGACGTGTCGCCCCATAGGGCGGTGTCCGTATTGCGGCGTTTCGAGAAGTTCATCTAGGCTGATCAAACGGACCCGGCACTGCTTGAACCCCCGAGCAGGCAGTGCCGGGCTCCTCTTGCTTGTCCCCCCGAGGGGGCACCGTGCGTCGAGCAGCGAGTAGCGTGTTACCCATGGCTCCGATCTCCACTCCGCAGACCCCCTTCGGGCGGGTCCTCACCGCTATGGTCACGCCGTTCACGGCGGACGGCGCTCTCGACATCGAGGGCGCGCAGCGGCTCGCCACCCACCTGGTGGACGCAGGCAACGACGGCCTGATCATCAACGGCACCACCGGCGAGTCCCCGACCACCAGCGACGCGGAGAAAGACCAGCTCGTCAGGGCGGTCCTGGAAGCCGTGGGGGACCGGGCGCACATCGTCGCCGGCATCGGGACCAACGACACCCGGCACAGCATCGAGCTCGCCCGCACCGCCGAGCGCAGCGGCGTCCACGGTCTCCTGGCCGTGACCCCGTACTACAACAAGCCGCCGCAGGAGGGCCTGCTCCGGCACTTCACCGCCATCGCGGACGCCACCGGCCTGCCGGTGATGCTCTACGACATCCCGGGCCGCAGCGGTGTGCCGATCGACACAGAGACGCTCGTACGGCTCTCCGAACACCCCCGGATCGTCGCCAACAAGGACGCCAAGGGCGACCTGGGCCGCGCGAGCTGGGCCATCGCCCGCTCGGGCCTCGCCTGGTACTCCGGCGACGACATGCTGAACCTTCCGCTGCTGTCCGTCGGCGCGGTCGGTGTGGTCTCCGTCGTCGGCCATGTCGTCACCCCGGACCTGCGGGCGCTCATCGAGGCCCACCTCGGCGGCGACGTGCAGAAGGCCACCGAGATCCACCAGAAGCTGCTCCCGGTCTTCACCGGCATGTTCCGCACCCAGGGCGTGATCACCACCAAGGCCGCGCTGACGCTGCAAGGCCTCCCGGCGGGCCCGCTCCGCCTGCCGCTGGTCGAGTTGACCGCGCAGGAGACGGCCCAGCTCAAGATCGATCTCGCCGCCGGCGGGGTAGAGCTCTGACAACGGACTTCACAACTGAATACGCGAAACACAGCTGAACGCGTGGGGAATCCCGCGGTACAGCGACACCCAAGACAACAGCAAGTGCACGAATGACATGCGCGCCACGTGCCCAAGCGGTACGTGGCGCGCGTGGTAAGGAGAGTCTTTTGAGTCATCCGCATCCTGAACTCGGCACCCCGCCGAAGCTCGCGAAGGGCGCCCTCCGGGTCACCCCGCTCGGCGGCCTCGGCGAGATCGGCCGGAACATGACGGTCTTCGAGTACGGCGGCCGCCTGCTCATCGTCGACTGCGGTGTCCTCTTCCCCGAGGAGGAGCAGCCCGGCATCGACCTGATCCTGCCGGACTTCACGACCATCCGGGACCGCCTGGACGACGTCGAGGGCATCGTCCTCACGCACGGCCACGAGGACCACATCGGTGGCGTCCCGTACCTGCTGCGCCTGAAGCCCGACATCCCGCTCATCGGCTCCAAGCTGACCCTCGCGCTGATCGAGGCCAAGCTCCAGGAGCACCGCATCCGGCCGTACACCCTGGAGGTGGCGGAGGGGCAGCGCGAGCGCATCGGCGTCTTCGACTGCGAGTTCATCGCGGTCAACCACTCCATCCCGGACGCCCTCGCGGTCGCCATCCGGACCCCCGCGGGCATGGCCGTCGCCACCGGTGACTTCAAGATGGACCAGCTCCCGCTGGACGGCCGCCTCACCGACCTGCATGCCTTTGCCCGGCTGAGCGAGGAGGGCATCGACCTTCTGCTCTCCGACTCCACGAACGCGGAGGTCCCGGGCTTCGTACCGCCCGAGCGGGACATCCAGAACGTTCTGCGCAACGTCTTCGCCAATGCGCAGAAGCGCATCATCGTGGCGAGCTTCGCCAGCCATGTGCACCGCATCCAGCAGATCCTGGACACGGCCCACGAGTACGGCCGCCGGGTCGCCTTCGTCGGGCGCTCGATGGTCCGGAACATGGGCATCGCCCGTGACCTGGGCTACCTGAAGGTCCCGGCCGGGCTCGTCGTGGACGTCAAGACCCTCGATGACCTGCCGGACGACGAGGTCGTGCTCGTCTGCACCGGTTCGCAGGGCGAGCCGATGGCGGCCCTCTCGCGGATGGCCAACCGCGACCACCAGATCCGCATCGTCCAGGGCGACACGGTCATCCTGGCCTCTTCCCTGATCCCGGGGAACGAGAACGCGGTCTACCGCGTGATCAACGGCCTCTCGCGCTGGGGCGCCAACGTCGTTCACAAGGGCAACGCCAAGGTCCACGTCTCGGGTCACGCCTCGGCCGGCGAGCTGCTGTACTTCTACAACATCTGCCGCCCGAAGAACCTGATGCCGGTGCACGGCGAATGGCGCCATCTGCGGGCCAACGCCGAGCTCGGAGCCCTGACCGGCGTGCCGAAGGACCACATCGTCATCGCCGAGGACGGTGTGGTCGTGGACCTCATCGACGGCAAGGCGAAGATCGTCGGCAAGGTCCAGGCCGGTTACGTGTACGTCGACGGCCTCTCCGTCGGCGATGTCACGGAGACCTCGCTCAAGGACCGCCGCATCCTCGGCGACGAGGGCATCATCTCGGTGTTCCTGGTGGTCGACAGCACCTCGGGCAAGATCGTGGGCGGTCCGCACATCCAGGCCCGCGGCTCCGGCATCGACGACGCGGCCTTCACCGCGGTGGTGCCGAAGATCGAGGATGCGCTCAACAAGTCGGCCCAGGACGGTGTGCTGGAGCCGCATCAGCTCCAGCAGCTGATCCGCCGCACGGTGGGCAAGTGGGTCTCGGACACCTATCGCCGGCGCCCGATGATCCTCCCCGTCGTGGTCGAGGTCTGACCCTCCGACAGGCGCGAACTCCGGAGCGGGGCCCCCGATTTGCATCGGGGCGCTCCGCTCCAGTACGTTTACGTCTCCACCTCACCGGGAAGCAGCGAGCGCATCTGTGCGCCCCGAAGCTTCCGAGAGGGGGTGGAAATTCCGACTCAGAACTTCTGATAAAGTCGGAGCCGCCGGAAAGGGAAACGCGAAAGCGAAGAACTGGAAAGCGGAAATCGCTTGACCCGCTTCGACCGGGAATCGGACACGAAAGAGTCTGATAGAGTCGGAAACGCAAGACCGAAGGGAAGCGCCCGGAGGAAAGCCCGCAGGGGTGAGTACAAAGGAAGCGTCCGTTCCTTGAGAACTCAACAGCGTGCCAAAAGTCAACGCCAGATATGTTGATACCCCGGCCTGCTTCGGCAGGTTGGTGGTTCCTTTGAAAGCCCTGCACGATCCCCTTGGGATCGGGTAGGCAAAACACAGCGAGGACGCAGTGGACGACGGGTCATATTCCGACCTCGTTCGTTCCGCTCTCGTGATGTGTCTCCCGATTACGGGAAAACATTCACGGAGAGTTTGATCCTGGCTCAGGACGAACGCTGGCGGCGTGCTTAACACATGCAAGTCGAACGATGAAGCCCTTCGGGGTGGATTAGTGGCGAACGGGTGAGTAACACGTGGGCAATCTGCCCTTCACTCTGGGACAAGCCCTGGAAACGGGGTCTAATACCGGATAATACTTTCTCCCTCCTGGGAGAAGGTTGAAAGCTCCGGCGGTGAAGGATGAGCCCGCGGCCTATCAGCTAGTTGGTGGGGTAATGGCCTACCAAGGCGACGACGGGTAGCCGGCCTGAGAGGGCGACCGGCCACACTGGGACTGAGACACGGCCCAGACTCCTACGGGAGGCAGCAGTGGGGAATATTGCACAATGGGCGAAAGCCTGATGCAGCGACGCCGCGTGAGGGATGACGGCCTTCGGGTTGTAAACCTCTTTCAGCAGGGAAGAAGCGAAAGTGACGGTACCTGCAGAAGAAGCGCCGGCTAACTACGTGCCAGCAGCCGCGGTAATACGTAGGGCGCAAGCGTTGTCCGGAATTATTGGGCGTAAAGAGCTCGTAGGCGGCTTGTCACGTCGGTTGTGAAAGCCCGGGGCTTAACCCCGGGTCTGCAGTCGATACGGGCAGGCTAGAGTGTGGTAGGGGAGATCGGAATTCCTGGTGTAGCGGTGAAATGCGCAGATATCAGGAGGAACACCGGTGGCGAAGGCGGATCTCTGGGCCATTACTGACGCTGAGGAGCGAAAGCGTGGGGAGCGAACAGGATTAGATACCCTGGTAGTCCACGCCGTAAACGTTGGGAACTAGGTGTTGGCGACATTCCACGTCGTCGGTGCCGCAGCTAACGCATTAAGTTCCCCGCCTGGGGAGTACGGCCGCAAGGCTAAAACTCAAAGGAATTGACGGGGGCCCGCACAAGCAGCGGAGCATGTGGCTTAATTCGACGCAACGCGAAGAACCTTACCAAGGCTTGACATACACCGGAAAGCATCAGAGATGGTGCCCCCCTTGTGGTCGGTGTACAGGTGGTGCATGGCTGTCGTCAGCTCGTGTCGTGAGATGTTGGGTTAAGTCCCGCAACGAGCGCAACCCTTGTTCTGTGTTGCCAGCATGCCCTTCGGGGTGATGGGGACTCACAGGAGACTGCCGGGGTCAACTCGGAGGAAGGTGGGGACGACGTCAAGTCATCATGCCCCTTATGTCTTGGGCTGCACACGTGCTACAATGGCCGGTACAATGAGCTGCGATGCCGCGAGGCGGAGCGAATCTCAAAAAGCCGGTCTCAGTTCGGATTGGGGTCTGCAACTCGACCCCATGAAGTCGGAGTTGCTAGTAATCGCAGATCAGCATTGCTGCGGTGAATACGTTCCCGGGCCTTGTACACACCGCCCGTCACGTCACGAAAGTCGGTAACACCCGAAGCCGGTGGCCCAACCCCTTGTGGGAGGGAGCTGTCGAAGGTGGGACTGGCGATTGGGACGAAGTCGTAACAAGGTAGCCGTACCGGAAGGTGCGGCTGGATCACCTCCTTTCTAAGGAGCATCTAGATTCCGCAAGGAATCCAGAGCCACTACGTCGGCAAATGTTCGACGGTGGTCAGCTCATGGGTGGAACGTTGACTACTCGGCACGACAAGTTGTTTGTCACTAGTACTGCTTCGGCGTGGAACGTGTAGGAACAACTGGTCGGGTCGGGCACGCTGTTGGGTATCTGAAGGTACGGGCTCGTTTGAGTCTGTCCTTCGGTTGCCGGCCCCAGTGAACTCGCCCGTGAGGGTGGGGTGGTGGGTGGCTGGTCGTTGTTTGAGAACTGCACAGTGGACGCGAGCATCTGTGGCCAAGTTTTTAAGGGCGCACGGTGGATGCCTTGGCACCAGGAACCGATGAAGGACGTGGGAGGCCACGATAGGCCCCGGGGAGCTGTCAACCGAGCTTTGATCCGGGGGTGTCCGAATGGGGAAACCCGGCAGTCGTCATGGGCTGTCACCCGCTGCTGAACACATAGGCAGTGTGGAGGGAACGAGGGGAAGTGAAACATCTCAGTACCCTCAGGAAGAGAAAACAACCGTGATTCCGGGAGTAGTGGCGAGCGAAACTGGATGAGGCCAAACCGTATGCGTGTGATACCCGGCAGGGGTTGCGCATGCGGGGTTGTGGGATCTCTCTTTCATAGTCTGCCGGCTGTGAGACGAGTCAGAAACCGTTGGTGTAGGCGAAGGACATGCGAAAGGTCCGGCGTAGAGGGTAAGACCCCCGTAGCTGAAACATCAACGGCTCGTTTGAGAGACACCCAAGTAGCACGGGGCCCGAGAAATCCCGTGTGAATCTGGCGGGACCACCCGTTAAGCCTAAATATTCCCTGGTGACCGATAGCGGATAGTACCGTGAGGGAATGGTGAAAAGTACCGCGGGAGCGGAGTGAAATAGTACCTGAAACCGTGTGCCTACAAGCCGTGGGAGCGTCGCTGTATGTGCTTGCACATACGGTCGTGACTGCGTGCCTTTTGAAGAATGAGCCTGCGAGTTAGCGGTGTGTAGCGAGGTTAACCCGTGTGGGGAAGCCGTAGCGAAAGCGAGTCCGAATAGGGCGTTTGAGTTGCACGCTCTAGACCCGAAGCGGAGTGATCTAGCCATGGGCAGGTTGAAGCGGAGGTAAGACTTCGTGGAGGACCGAACCCACCAGGGTTGAAAACCTGGGGGATGACCTGTGGTTAGGGGTGAAAGGCCAATCAAACTCCGTGATAGCTGGTTCTCCCCGAAATGCATTTAGGTGCAGCGTCGTGTGTTTCTTGCCGGAGGTAGAGCACTGGATAGGCGATGGGCCCTACCGGGTTACTGACCTTAGCCAAACTCCGAATGCCGGTAAGTGAGAGCGCGGCAGTGAGACTGTGGGGGATAAGCTCCATGGTCGAGAGGGAAACAGCCCAGAGCATCGACTAAGGCCCCTAAGCGTACGCTAAGTGGGAAAGGATGTGGAGTCGCAGAGACAACCAGGAGGTTGGCTTAGAAGCAGCCACCCTTGAAAGAGTGCGTAATAGCTCACTGGTCAAGTGATTCCGCGCCGACAATGTAGCGGGGCTCAAGCGTACCGCCGAAGTCGTGTCATTCCAGCATGAGGGCCAACGCCTGCTGGGATGGGTAGGGGAGCGTCGTGTGCCGGGTGAAGCAGCCGCGGAAGCGAGTTGTGGACGGTTCACGAGTGAGAATGCAGGCATGAGTAGCGATACACACGTGAGAAACGTGTGCGCCGATTGACTAAGGGTTCCTGGGTCAAGCTGATCTGCCCAGGGTAAGTCGGGACCTAAGGCGAGGCCGACAGGCGTAGTCGATGGACAACCGGTTGATATTCCGGTACCCGCTTTGAAACGCCCAGTACTGAGCCCATTAATGCTAAGTCCGTGAAGCCGGCCCGATCTCTTCGGAGTTGAGGGTAGTGGTGGAGCCGACGAACCAAGGTGGTAGTAGGTAAGCGATGGGGTGACGCAGGAAGGTAGTCCAGCCCGGGCGGTGGTTGTCCCGGGGTAAGGGTGTAGGACGCACGGTAGGCAAATCCGTCGTGCATATAAGTCTGAGACCTGATGCCGAGCCGATTGTGGTGAAGTGGATGATCCTATGCTGTCGAGAAAAGCCTCTAGCGAGTTTCATGGCGGCCCGTACCCTAAACCGACTCAGGTGGTCAGGTAGAGAATACCGAGGCGTTCGGGTGAACTATGGTTAAGGAACTCGGCAAAATGCCCCCGTAACTTCGGGAGAAGGGGGGCCATCACTGGTGATCCGATTTACTCGGTGAGCTGGGGGTGGCCGCAGAGACCAGCGAGAAGCGACTGTTTACTAAAAACACAGGTCCGTGCGAAGCCGTAAGGCGATGTATACGGACTGACGCCTGCCCGGTGCTGGAACGTTAAGGGGACCGGTTAGCTGCTCTTCGGGGTGGCGAAGCTGAGAACTTAAGCGCCAGTAAACGGCGGTGGTAACTATAACCATCCTAAGGTAGCGAAATTCCTTGTCGGGTAAGTTCCGACCTGCACGAATGGCGTAACGACTTCTCGACTGTCTCAACCATAGGCCCGGTGAAATTGCACTACGAGTAAAGATGCTCGTTTCGCGCAGCAGGACGGAAAGACCCCGGGACCTTTACTATAGTTTGATATTGGTGTTCGGTTCGGCTTGTGTAGGATAGGTGGGAGACTTTGAAGCGGCCACGCCAGTGGTTGTGGAGTCGTCGTTGAAATACCACTCTGGTCGTGCTGGATGTCTAACCTGGGTCCGTGATCCGGATCAGGGACAGTGTCTGATGGGTAGTTTAACTGGGGCGGTTGCCTCCTAAAGAGTAACGGAGGCGCCCAAAGGTTCCCTCAGCCTGGTTGGCAATCAGGTGTTGAGTGTAAGTGCACAAGGGAGCTTGACTGTGAGACCGACGGGTCGAGCAGGGACGAAAGTCGGGACTAGTGATCCGGCAGTGGCTTGTGGAAGCGCTGTCGCTCAACGGATAAAAGGTACCCCGGGGATAACAGGCTGATCTTCCCCAAGAGTCCATATCGACGGGATGGTTTGGCACCTCGATGTCGGCTCGTCGCATCCTGGGGCTGGAGTCGGTCCCAAGGGTTGGGCTGTTCGCCCATTAAAGCGGTACGCGAGCTGGGTTTAGAACGTCGTGAGACAGTTCGGTCCCTATCCGCTGTGCGCGTAGGAATATTGAGAAGGGCTGTCCCTAGTACGAGAGGACCGGGACGGACGAACCTCTGGTGTGCCAGTTGTTCTGCCAAGGGCATGGCTGGTTGGCTACGTTCGGAAAGGATAACCGCTGAAAGCATCTAAGCGGGAAGCCTGCTTCGAGATGAGTATTCCCACCCTCTTGAAGGGTTAAGGCTCCCAGTAGACGACTGGGTTGATAGGCCAGATGTGGAAGCCCGGTAACGGGTGGAGCTGACTGGTACTAATAGGCCGAGGGCTTGTCCTCAGTTGCTCGCGTCCACTGTGTTAGTTCTGAAATAACGAACAGCCGTGTTTTCATCCGGTTGGTTCAATTTCATAGTGTTTCGGTGGTCATTGCGTTAGGGAAACGCCCGGTTACATTCCGAACCCGGAAGCTAAGCCTTTCAGCGCCGATGGTACTGCAGGGGGGACCCTGTGGGAGAGTAGGACGCCGCCGAACTCCTTTTAGGAAGAGCCCCGTGCCCTTGTGGCACGGGGCTCTTTCGCTTTTCCGAGGGTTGTTCGCCCCCCCCCCAGTACCCCTCTGGACCGCCGGCCGAGGCGGTTTTGCATACCCCTTGGATCAGGGTATGCTTTAGCTCGTTGCCGCAGGGCAGCAAGGCCCCAATAGCTCAGTCGGTAGAGCGTCTCCATGGTAAGGAGAAGGTCTGCGGTTCGATTCCGCATTGGGGCTCAGAAGAAAGAAAGGCCTCGCCAGTCGGCGGGGCCTTTCTTCATGCCCGGGGTCCAGTACTGCGGGCAGTTGCGATGTCAGTGCCGCGGTCTACGGTGCGACCATGTCGTTTGTCCTGCCCGAGGGGCGGCCTCCCGGCCGGTTCCTGTCGTCGGGGCCCGCACACGCGTGGGTCTCTGATGACTTTCCTGAGGCCGTCGATGACTTGTGGCCCCGCCTGCTGGGCGAGCAGAAGGCCCGCGGCCTGGTTCCGCTCCTGTGCCGGCCCTATGCCCTGGGGAGGCCGCTCGGCCTGGACCAGGTCGATGCCGTCCGCCTGGAAGAGGTGCTGGCCGCGGACTTCGCCGAGTACCGGCGTACGAGACTGCCCTTGTGGACGGACACGACACCGGCCCCGGTGCCTGACGGGATCGAACCATGGCCCCACGACCCCGGGCCGCCCTTCGAACAGTGGCCGGGCCTGGCACCGGAGATGACGACTGCGTCCGGGGACCCGAAGCCTGAGGAAGCGGCGGCAAGCCTGCTGTCCAGGCTCATCGAGAGGGGGCAGTCCGGGCTGGACGAGTGCCGACTCGTGCTTGTCCCTGCCCGGCGCAGCAGCGATGCTCTGGCGTCGATCGGCTGGTCGGCGGAGGCACCGCTGCCTCTGCTGTGTGCACTCCTGCGGAGCTGGGAAGACCGCTTCGGCGCCCGGGTCGTAGCGGTGTCCGGCAGCGAGCTGCACGTATCGGTCGCGAGGCCGCCCGTCGAAGCGGAGCACGCGAACCTGCTCGCCTTGGAACACGTGCTCTCGACCGCCAACAACATCGTCGACGACCCGCCCACACCGTTCCCCGAGTACGCGACGGATCTCAGGGGACGGACTTCCTGGTCGTTCTGGTGGGACTAGGGTCGTCGGATCCGCATGGGACACTTCGCGATCGAGGGCGGCGTCATGCCCTGGGTGAGCAGGCGGGGACGGCCCACTACTGCGGTTCCGGGACCCTCATGGTCAGGATGGCCATGTCGTCCGAGGGGGGCTCGGCGGCGAAGCGTTCGACGGCTCGGAGGATGCGTGCGGCCACCGCGCCCGCCGTGAGGCCCGTGCAGTGGGCGAGCACGTCCGCCAGGCCGTCGTCGCCGAGCATCCGCGTACCCTCACGGCGTTCCGTCACACCGTCCGTCACGCACAACAGGACGTCGCCCGGCTCCAGGGTGAACTCCTGCTCGTACAGCTCCAGGTCCTCCATGACGCCCAGCAGCGGCTGCGGGTCCGCCGCGGGCTCCACCGAGCCGTCCTGGCGCAGACGCAGCGGCAGCGGGTGGCCCGCGCAGACGACCTTCAGGAGGGCGCTGCCGTCCTCCTGCGGCCACAGCTCACCGTAGAGCAGCGTGAGGAAGCGGCTGCGGGTCCCCTCGTCGAGGATCGCCGCGTTGAGCCGCTCCAGGACCGCGGGGCCGGCGAAGCCCTCCCGGGCCAGCAGGCGCAGCGCGTGGCGGGCCAGGCCCGTGACGGCCGCCGCCTCCGGCCCCGTACCGCACACGTCGCCGATGGCGAACCCGTACGCGCCGTCCCGGATCGGGAAGACGTCGTAGAAGTCGCCGCCGACCTCATTGCCCTCGCCGGCCGCGCGGTAGATGACGTCCACCTCGACGTTGGGCACGGCAGGCAGGCCCGGCGGAAGGAGGCTGCGCTGGAGGGACTGGCTGATCGCCGTGCGCTCCGAGTAGAGGCGGGCGTTGTCCAGGGCCAGGGCGGCCCGGCGGGACAGGTCCTCGGCCAGCTCCAGGATCTCCTGGCGGAAGTGGTCGTCGGACGGCTTGCCGAGCGTCAGCATGCCGATGACGCGGTTACGGGCGACCAGGGGGAGGACGACGGTCTCGCCGCCCACCGCCGCGGCGGTCGCCAGCGTCGTACGCGTGGTCGAGCCGAGGCCGCCCGCGTCGCCGATCCCGATACTCCGCATCGAGGTCCGCAGCGCCGCCTCGTGGGCGGCCTCGGAGGGAGCCGCCCACACCCGCGCCCCGGGGGTCCGTACGGGCTCCGGCGGGGAGATCCGGGTGAGCAGGCTCTTGAGCCCGTCGATGCGCTCCTCGTCCTCGTGCAGCACGTAGGAGAGCTCCGGGTCCGACGCCGGGTCGGCGATCGTGTAGACGGCGCACCACGTCGCCAGCGTCGGGACCGTCATCTGGGCCATCAGGGCCAGCGTCTGGTCCCGGTCCAGGGTGCCCGCCAGCAGGTCCGACGCCTCCACGAGGAAGGACAGCGAACCGCGGCGCAGCCGCTCCAGCTCGCCGAGGCGCGCCGACTCGACCGCGAGGGCGATCCGGTCCGCGGCGAACTGGAGGCGCAGCGCCTCCTCGTTGGAATAGCGGCCCGCGGCCTCGGCCGCGACGCCCAGCGAGCCCGTAAGGCGCCCCTCGACCTTCAGCGGGACCGTGACCACCGAACGCATGCCGGTGTTGCCGAGCAGCGGGACCGCGCCCGGGACGGCGTCCAGGTCCTCGTGGACGGCGGGCATCCGGGCGGAGCCGTACCGGCCGGTTCCGGCCTCGACGGGGACGCGGGCGAAGCGCTGACGGGCGGAGGGCAGGCCGGTCGTGGCGCGCACCTCCAGCTCGGTCTCGTCGTCCGTGGCGAGCAGGAGGAAGGCGGCGTCGGCGTCCAGCATGTCGCGCGCCCGCTCGACGGTGCGCTGGAGCAGGCCGTCGAGGTCGTCGGGGGCGGGGGAGCCGATGAAGACCTCGAAGGGGTCCGTCTTGCGGCTCTCGGCGGTGTCCGAGACGGGGGCCCGCACGGGGGTCTGGAGGACCGCGCGCTCGTAGTCGCGCACCAGCAGGCAGACCGTGGACGGTTCGCCCTGAGGGTCCCGTACGCGCAGGTGGGAGCCGTAGACCGGGGTGGTGCGGCCGTCGGCGCCCCGGATGCCGTAGCTGCCCTCCCAGCGGGAGAGGCGCAGGGCGTCCGCGATGCCGGTGCTGGTGCCCGGGGTCTGCGGCCAGGCGGTGAAGTCGGTGAGCTGCTTGCCGAGGACCTGGTCCGCCGTGTGACCGAAGAGGTACGCGGCGTCGTCGTTCCACGCGGCGACGGCGCCCTCGCTGTCGACCTGGACGACGGCGACCCTGACGCGTTCGTCGGTGACCGGGAGCAGGCCCACCGGCAGCAGCGGACCGGCCGAGCGGACGCCCACCGGGCGGTCCGGGAGATCGAGCTGGAACCAGACATGTTTGCGCGTGGGGGAGTACTCGACGCCCCACCGGGAAGCCAGAGCCGCGCACAGCAGCAGACCGCGCCCGTTCTCGCTGTCCATGCTGCCGAGATCGAGGGCGGCCGGCTGGAGCGGGATCTCCCGCTCCGGGTAGTGGTCGGCGATCTCCACCCGGACGCCGTCCTCCGTGCGCAGACACAGCACGTCCGCGGCGGTGCCGGCGTGGATGACGGCATTGGTGACGAGCTCGCTGGTCAGGACGACGGCGTCGTCCACGACGTCGGTGTACCCCCAGCCCTGGAGCGTGTCGCGGACAAAGGCACGGGCCGTCGCGACGGAGCGCGCCACCGGGTCGAAGGTGGCAGCCGCACGCGCCGTGATCACAGCACTCCCCATATGGTGTCTCGTCGCTTCCCCGAGTCCGTGCCCGTTTCTCGCCGCTTCGATTCGCCTGCCAGGCTAGACGCTCCCCCCGCGCACCGGGTACACGAGGGCGGACTTCGGACAGGGCCGGGCGGGAACGGTCGGATGACCGGACAGGATGGGCTTCCCCTCGGAGGGATGGGGGACAACCATGGGAGGTTCCACCCCGACCGGTTCCCGCCTGGTACGTTTCAACGATTTGACGTCCGCATGGTCACCCGTCGACGGTGGGCTGTGGCGGTGAGCCGTGGAAGTTCTGGGCAGGCTCTCGGACGACGTTTCTAGTGAGATGGTCAACCCCTGCGGGAGGGACACGGTGGAGTCTGACGTGGCGGCGCGGGGTTCGGGTACGCGCAGTAAGGGCGGGCAGTCCGTGAAGAAGCAGCGCAATGGAACCGTCGAGGTAGACGCGGCGGCGCTCCACAGACTGCTGGCCGGCCTGGTCGCCATGCGCGACGGGAACTTCCGCAGGCGCGTCACCGTCTCCGGCGAAGGCGTGATGGCGGAGCTCGCCGCGGTCTTCAACGAGGTCGCCGACCGCAATGTGCACCTCACCGGCGAGCTGGCCCGGGTGCGCCGCGTCGTCGGGCGGGAGGGCAAGCTCACCGAGCGCCTGGAGACGGGTGCCTGCGAGGGCTCCTGGGCCGCCGCGATCGACGCCTCCAACGAGCTGGTGGACGATCTCGCGCGCCCGGTCTCGGAGGTCGGGCGGGTGCTGTCGGCGGTGGCCGACGGTGATCTCGAACAGCGGATGGAGCTGCGCTCCCACACGGCGGACGACACGGTACGGCCGCTGCGCGGCGAGTTCCTGAAGGTCGCCCGTACCGTCAACAACCTGGTCGACCAGCTGTCGGCGTTCACCGAGCAGGTGACGCGGGTGGCGGTCGAGGTGGGGACCGAGGGCAAGCTGGGCGGCCAGGCGCAGGTGCGCGGGATGTCCGGTTCGTGGAAGGACCTCACGGACTCCGTCAACACCATGGCGTACCGGCTGACCGCACAGGTGCGCGACATCGCGCTGGTGACGACGGCCGTGGCCAAGGGTGACCTGTCGCGGAAGGTCACCGTCCATGTGGCCGGTGAGATGCTCCAGCTGAAGAACACCGTCAACACGATGGTCGACCAGCTGTCCTCGTTCTCCTCCGAGGTGACCCGGGTCGCCCGCGAGGTGGGCACGGAGGGCGAGCTCGGCGGCCAAGCCGTGGTGCCGGGCGTGGCCGGGGTGTGGAAGGACCTCACGGACTCCGTCAACACGATGGCCGGCAACCTCACCTCCCAGGTGCGTGGCATCGCGGAGGTGACGACGGCGGTCGCCAACGGTGACCTGTCGCAGAAGGTTCAGGTCAGCGCGCGCG
Source organism: Streptomyces sp. NBC_00523 (assembly GCF_036346615.1). Lineage (NCBI taxonomy): Bacteria > Bacillati > Actinomycetota > Actinomycetes > Kitasatosporales > Streptomycetaceae > Streptomyces > Streptomyces sp. NBC_00523. Next base: position 5,518,812 of record NZ_CP107836.1, read on the forward strand.
GCGAGGTCGCGCAGCTCGCCGAGACGATCAACCAGATGACCGAGACGCTGCGCACCTTCGCGGACGAGGTCACCCGCGTGGCCAGCGAGGTCGGCGGGCAGGGCGTGCTCGGCGGCCAGGCGCAGGTGCCGGGCGCCGCCGGGACCTGGAAGGACCTCACCGACTCGGTGAACACGGTCTTCCGGAACCTGACGACCCAGGTGCGCGACATCGCCCAGGTGACGACGGCGGTGGCCAGCGGTGACATGACGCAGAAGGTCACGGTCGATGTGGCCGGCGAGATGCTGGAGCTGAAGAACACCGTCAACACGATGGTGGACCAGCTCCAGTCCTTCGGTTCGGAAGTGACCCGGGTGGCCCGGGAGGTCGGTGTCGAGGGCCGGCTCGGCGGGCAGGCCGAGGTGCCGGGCGCCGCCGGGACCTGGAAGGACCTCACGGACTCCGTGAACACGGCCTTCCGCAACCTGACCGGTCAGGTCCGCGACATCGCGCAGGTCACGACTGCCGTCGCCAACGGCGACCTGTCGCAGAAGGTCACCGTCGACGTCGCGGGCGAGATGCTGGAGCTCAAGAACACCGTCAACACGATGGTGGCGCAGCTCTCCTCGTTCGCCGACCAGGTCACGCGGATGGCGCGGGACGTGGGCACCGAGGGCCGCCTCGGCGGTCAGGCGCGGGTCGACGGCGTCTCCGGTACGTGGAAGGAGCTCACCGACTCCGTCAACTTCATGGCGGGGAACCTGACCTCCCAGGTGCGCCAGATCGCACAGGTCACGACGGCGGTGGCGCGGGGCGACCTGTCGCAGAAGATCGACGTGGACGCGCGCGGCGAGATCCTGGAGCTGAAGAACACCATCAACACGATGGTCGACCAGCTCTCCGCCTTCGCGGAGCAGGTGACCCGGGTCGCCCGCGAGGTGGGTACGGACGGGCGGCTCGGCGGCCAGGCGCAGGTGCCCGGCGTGGCCGGTGTGTGGCGCGATCTGACCGACTCGGTGAACGGGATGGCGGGGAACCTCACCGCTCAGGTCCGTAACATCGCGCAGGTCGCCACGGCGGTGGCGCGCGGTGACCTGTCGCAGAAGATCGACGTGGACGCGCGCGGCGAGATCCTGGAGCTGAAGAACACCCTCAACACCATGGTCGACCAGCTCTCGAACTTCGCGGAGCAGGTGACGCGGGTGGCCCGCGAGGTGGGTACCGAGGGCATTCTGGGCGGTCAGGCCGAGGTGCAGGGCGTCTCGGGTACGTGGAAGGACCTCACGCAGTCCGTCAACGGCATGGCGAACAACCTCACCCTTCAGGTGCGGAACATCGCCGAGGTGACGACGGCGGTCGCCAACGGCGACCTGTCCAAGAAGATCACCGTCGACGCCAAGGGCGAGATCCTCGAACTGGTGACGACCGTCAACACGATGGTCGACCAGCTGCTCAACTTCGCCGACGAGGTGACCCGCGTCGCGCGTGAGGTGGGCACCGAGGGCATCCTCGGCGGCCAGGCGCGGGTGCGCGGGGCGACGGGCATCTGGAAGGACCTCAGCGACAACGTCAACCTGATGGCCAACAACCTGACCAGCCAGGTGCGGAACATCTCCCGCGTCTCGTCCGCCGTCGCCAACGGCGACCTGACGAAGAAGGTCACCGTCGAGGCGCGCGGCGAGGTCGCCGAGCTGGCCGACACCGTCAACACGATGGTGACGACGCTGTCCTCGTTCGCGGACGAGGTGACCCGCGTCGCCCGCGAGGTGGGCACCGAGGGCGAGCTGGGCGGCCAGGCGCGCGTCCCGGGCGTCTCCGGTACGTGGAAGGACCTCACCGAGTCCGTGAACTCGATGGCGTCCAACCTGACGGGCCAGGTGCGCCAGATCGCCGCGGTCACGACGGCCATCGCCAAGGGCGACCTCACCAAGAAGATCGACATCGATGCGCGCGGCGAGATCCAGCAGCTGAAGAACACCATCAACACGATGGTCGACCAGCTGTCGTCGTTCGCCGAGCAGGTGACCCGGGTCGCCCGCGAGGTGGGTACCGAGGGGCAGCTCGGCGGTCAGGCGCGGGTGCGCGACGTGGACGGCACCTGGCGCGACCTCACCGAGTCGGTGAACGAGATGGCCGGGAACCTGACCCGTCAGGTGCGCGCCATCGCGGCCGTCGCGACGGCGGTGACGCGCGGCGACCTGAACCTGAAGATCGACGTGGACGCGGCGGGCGAGATCCAGGCCCTCCAGGACAACATCAACACGATGATCGCGAACCTGCGCGACACCACCGCCACCAACAAGGAGCAGGACTGGCTGAAGGGCAACCTGGCCCGCATCTCCGGTCTGATGCAGGGGCGGCGCGACCTGGACGACGTCGCCTCGCTGATCATGAGCGAGCTGACCCCCGTGGTCTCCGCGCAGCACGGCGCGTTCTTCCTGGCCACGCCCACCGGCGAGACCGACGCGCTGGGCGCCGAGGCCGAGGGGGCGTACGAGCTGCGGATGCGGGGGAGCTACGGCTACTCCGCCGGCTCCATGCCGACGTCCTTCCGGCCGGGCGAGACGCTCATCGGGACGGCCGCCGAGGAGAAGCGGACGATTCAGGTGGACAACGTTCCGCCGGGGTACCTGAAGATCTCCTCCGGGCTCGGTGAGGCACCGCCCGCGCATGTGATCGTGCTTCCGGTGCTGTTCGAGGGCAAGGTCCTCGGAGTCATCGAACTGGCCTCGTTCCAGCCGTTCACGCACATCCAGCGGGACTTCCTCAACCAGCTCGCGGAAATGATCGCCACGAGCGTCAACACCATCAGCGTCAACACGACGACCGAGAAGCTGCTCGAACAGTCGCAGGAGCTCACCGAGCAATTGCGCGACCGCTCGCAGGAATTGGAGAACCGGCAGAAGGCCCTCCAGGCGTCCAACGCCGAACTGGAGGAGAAGGCCGAGCTGCTGGCCAGGCAGAACCGCGACATCGAGGTCAAGAACACCGAGATCGAGGAGGCGCGGCAGGTCCTGGAGGAGCGCGCCGAACAGCTCGCCGTCTCGATGCGCTACAAGTCCGAGTTCCTGGCGAACATGTCGCACGAGCTGCGTACGCCGCTCAACTCGCTGCTCATTCTGGCCAAGTTGCTCGCGGACAACGCCGAGGGCAATCTCTCGCCGAAGCAGGTGGAATTCGCCGAGACGATCCACGGGGCCGGTTCCGACCTGCTCCAGCTGATCAACGACATCCTCGATCTGTCGAAGGTCGAGGCGGGCAAGATGGACGTCAGCCCGACGCGGATCGCCCTGGTGCAGCTCGTGGACTATGTGGAGGCGACCTTCCGGCCGCTCACCGCGGAAAAGGGGCTGGATTTCTCCGTACGGGTGTCGCCGGAGCTGCCGGCCACGCTGCACACGGACGAGCAGCGGCTCCTCCAAGTGCTGCGCAACCTGCTGTCCAACGCGGTGAAGTTCACCGACGGCGGGGCCGTCGAGCTGGTGATCAGGCACGCCGGCCAGGAGGTGCCGGACGCCATCCGCGAGCAGCTGCTGGAGGCCGGTTCGCTGCGGGACGCGGACGGCGAGCTGATCGCCTTCTCGGTGACGGACACCGGCATCGGGATCGCGGCCAGCAAGATGCGGGTCATCTTCGAGGCGTTCAAGCAGGCGGACGGGACGACCAGCCGCAAGTACGGGGGCACGGGCCTGGGTCTGTCCATCAGCCGCGAGATCGCCCGGCTGCTGGGCGGTGAGATCCACGCGGCGAGCGAGCCCGGCCGCGGCTCCACGTTCACCCTGTACCTGCCGCTGCACCCGAGCGAACTCCCGCCGCAGGGCTACCCGCAGCTCGCTCCGGGGCAGTCCGACGGCCAGACCGGCGCGATCGAGGGCGGCCGGACCCCGGAGCCCGGACAGGTGTACGTGCCGGACGCCGCCCAGGCCGCCCCGCGCCGCCGGCGCAAGGCGCTGGGAGGCGCGCAGCAGCAGCCCGCGCTGCCGCCGCGTCCGGTGCCCGCCCCCGCCCCGCAGCCGGGTCGGGCCACCGAGCCGGAGGCGTGGACCGTGGGCGGTCAGGAGGAGCCCGAGCAGCCGCGCAGGACGTTCCGGTTCGGCGGCGAGAAGGTGCTGATCGTGGACGACGACGTCCGCAACGTCTTCGCGCTCACCAGCGTGCTGGAACAGCACGGACTGACGGTCCTCTACGCCGAGAACGGGCGCGAGGGCATCGAAGTCCTGGAGCAGCACGACGATGTGACGGTCGTACTGATGGACATCATGATGCCGGAGATGGACGGTTACGCGACGACCTCGGCGATCCGCAGGATGCCGCAGTTCGCCGAGCTGCCGATCGTGGCCCTGACCGCCAAGGCGATGAAGGGCGACAAGGAGAAGGCGCTCGAATCGGGTGCGTCCGACTATGTCACCAAGCCGGTCGATCCCGACCATCTTCTTTCGGTCATGGAAGGGTACGTGCGCGGTGAGTGAGCGCCTGCTGAGAGAATCCATGAAGATTTGTTGACCGGTGGTGTACGAAGGAGTGTGGGAACGCGGATTGCGGGGAACCTTCTGGTCTCCCGCCACGTTTCCGGTACGTGCACAGTGACATCACGGTGACAGGGTGTGGTGACCGCCGGGGTGCGGCTACCATGACCGGCACAAGGACGGGCGGCGTAAGGGAGTCGTCCCCCGGGGCGGCGCCCGGTGCAATTCCGGGGCGAGGAGGGCGGGCCATGGTGCAGAAGGCCAAGATCCTCCTGGTCGATGACCGGCCGGAGAATCTGCTGGCGCTGGAGGCCATCCTCTCTGCGCTCGATCAGACACTGGTACGGGCATCGTCAGGGGAGGAGGCGCTCAAAGCGCTGCTCACGGACGACTTCGCGGTCATTCTGCTGGACGTCCAGATGCCGGGCATGGACGGTTTCGAAACCGCCGCGCACATCAAGCGGCGGGAACGGACCCGGGACATCCCGATCATCTTCCTCACCGCGATCAATCACGGTCCGCATCACACCTTCCGGGGTTACGCGGCCGGCGCGGTGGACTACATCTCCAAGCCGTTCGACCCATGGGTGCTGCGCGCCAAGGTCTCGGTCTTCGTGGAGCTGTACATGAAGAACTGCCAGCTGCGGGAGCAGGCCGCGCTGCTGCGGCTCCAGCTGGAGGGCGGCGGCCAGACCAGCGCCCAGCAGGAGAGGGAGCCCGCCGGTCTGCTGGCCGAGCTCTCCGCGCGGCTCGCGGCCGTCGAGGAGCAGGCGGAGGCGCTGTCGAAGCAGCTCGACGACGAGTCCGCGGACGCGGGCGCCGTCGCGACGGCCGCCCATCTCGAACGGAAGCTGACCGGACTGCGCCGCGCGCTCGACGCGCTGGAGCCGGGCACCGGCGGGGCGTCGGCGGCCGTTCCCTCGTAACGGCGCATCCGCCTTGTGGGCGGGGCGCCTTCGGGTGTGGCCGGGCAACTGACCGGTGGCTGCGGGTTTTCCGCGTGCGGCCGCCGGTGAGGGCGCGTCAGTTTCCGGCCCGCGCAGGGCGACACGGACGGGTGAACGGGCACGCACCGGTGTCCACAGACGTGGACACCGGTAACCTCGGCCCCATGGCCTCACGTACGTCCGGCAAGGGTTCCCAGGGCACTGCGGGCACCGCGAAGCGCGTCGGCGGTGGCCCGGGTCCGGCGAAGAAAGCCGCGCCCGCCAAGAAGACCGCAGCGAAGAAAGCGCCCGCCAAGAAGGCCCCGGCCAAGAAGACCGCGGCGAAGAAAGCCGCTCCGCCGCGTCCGGCACCCTCGCCCACCAACGGCGTGTACCGGCTGGCTCGGGCCCTCTGGCTCGGCGCGGCCCACGCCGTCGGCGCGATGTTCCGCGGCATAGGGCGCGGCGCCAAGGGCCTCGACCCCGCCCACCGCAAGGACGGCGTCGCGCTGCTGCTGCTCGGCCTCGCGCTGATCGTCGCCGCGGGCACCTGGTCGAATCTGCGCGGGCCCGTCGGCGACCTGGTGGAGATGCTGGTCACCGGGGCGTTCGGCCGGCTCGACCTGCTCGTGCCGATACTGCTGGGCGCCATCGCGGTGCGGCTGATCCTGTACCCCCAGCGGCCCGAGGCCAACGGCCGCATCGTCATCGGCCTCTCCGCCCTGGTCATCGGCGTGCTCGGACAGGTCCACATCGCGTGCGGCTCGCCGGGGCGCGACGAGGGAACCGAGGCCATGCAGGACGCGGGCGGCCTCATCGGCTGGGCCGCCTCCAAGCCGCTGATCTTCGCCATGGGCGAGGTGCTGGCCGTGCCGCTGCTCCTGCTGCTCACCGTCTTCGGGCTGCTGGTCGTCACGGCGACCCCGGTGAACGCCATCCCGCAGCGGCTGCGGCTGCTCGGCGTGAAGCTGGGCATCGTGGAGCCGGCGTACGACCCCGAGGCGCAGGAGGACGACGACGAGCGCTACGACGAGCAGTGGCGCGAGGCGCTCCCGCCCCGCTCCCGCCGCTCCCAGGCGCCCGACGGCTACGACCCGGACCTCGCGGAGTCCGAGGCGCTGACCAAGCGCCGCAGGCCGCGCAGGCCCTCGGTGCAGCCCGCGATGAACCGCACGATGGACGCGGTGGACGTGGCGGCCGCCGCTGCCGCCGCGCTCGACGGGGCCGTGCTCAACGGCATGCCGCCCTCGCCGGTCGTCGCGGACCTGACGCAGGGCGTCTCGGTGGACCGCGAGCGGGCGGGCACGCCGGTGCCGGGTGCCAGGGAAGCGGAGCCGGCCGGGAAGTCCGCCGGGAAGCGTACGGAGGCCACGTCCGGGGCCGGTGTGCCCGATCTGACCAAGCCGGCGCCCGAGCCCCCCGAGCCCCAGTCGCTGCCCGCCCGGGCCGAGCAGCTCCAGCTCTCCGGGGACATCACGTACTCGCTGCCCTCGCTCGACCTGCTGGAGCGCGGCGGTCCAGGCAAGACACGGAGCGCCGCCAACGACGCGATCGTCGCCTCGCTCACCAACGTGTTCACCGAGTTCAAGGTGGACGCCGCCGTCACCGGCTTCACCCGCGGGCCGACGGTGACGCGGTACGAGGTGGAGCTCGGCCCCGCCGTGAAGGTCGAGCGGATCACGGCGCTCACCAAGAACATCGCGTACGCCGTCGCCAGCCCCGACGTCCGCATCATCTCGCCGATCCCGGGCAAGTCCGCGGTCGGCATCGAGATCCCCAACTCCGACCGGGAGATGGTCAACCTCGGCGACGTGCTGCGCCTGGCGGACGCGGCCGAGGACGACCACCCCATGCTCGTCGCGCTCGGCAAGAACGTCGAGGGCGGCTACGAGATGGCCAACCTCGCGAAGATGCCGCACGTCCTGGTGGCCGGTGCGACCGGCTCCGGCAAGTCGTCCTGCATCAACTGCCTGATCACCTCGATCATGGTGCGGGCCACGCCGGAGGACGTCCGGATGGTCCTGGTCGACCCGAAGCGCGTCGAGCTCACCGCGTACGAGGGCATTCCGCACCTGATCACGCCGATCATCACCAACCCCAAGAAGGCCGCCGAGGCGCTGCAGTGGGTCGTACGGGAGATGGATCTGCGCTACGACGACCTCGCGGCCTTCGGCTACCGGCACATCGACGACTTCAACCACGCGGTGCGCACCGGCAAGCTCAAGACGCCGGAGGGCAGCGAACGCGAGCTCGCTCCGTACCCGTATCTGCTGGTGATCGTCGACGAGCTGGCCGACCTGATGATGGTCGCCCCGCGTGACGTCGAGGACTCGATCGTCCGCATCACCCAGCTGGCTCGCGCCGCCGGCATCCACTTGGTGCTCGCCACACAGCGCCCCTCGGTGGACGTCGTCACCGGTCTGATCAAGGCGAACGTGCCCTCGCGGCTCGCCTTCGCCACGTCCTCGCTTGCCGACAGCCGCGTCATCCTGGACCAGCCCGGTGCCGAAAAGCTCATCGGAAAGGGTGACGGCCTGTTCCTGCCGATGGGCGCGAACAAGCCGACCCGTATGCAGGGCGCCTTCGTCACCGAGGACGAGGTCGCGGCCGTCGTCCAGCACTGCAAGGACCAGATGGCCCCGGTCTTCCGCGACGACGTCGTGGTCGGCACGAAGCAGAAGAAGGAGATCGACGAGGACATCGGCGACGACCTCGACCTGCTGTGCCAGGCGGCCGAGCTGGTCGTCTCCACGCAGTTCGGATCGACCTCGATGCTCCAGCGCAAGCTGCGGGTCGGCTTCGCCAAGGCCGGGCGGCTCATGGACCTGATGGAGTCGCGCAACATCGTCGGACCGAGCGAGGGCTCCAAGGCGCGCGACGTCCTGGTGAAACCCGACGAGCTCGACGGGGTGTTGGCACAGATTCGTGGGGAAACCGCTTCGTAAGAGTTTTACGGGCAACCGTTTCGCCGGGCCGTACGTCAAGTTGAAGGGAAGGACGGAACGTCCTTCCCCGGGGCGTCCCGGCGAAACCGGCTCTGTTCGAATCTGATGGCGTACAAAGTCCACCCGCCCGGTTGCCCCACCCTTTCGTACCCCCCCTAGACTGAACACCCAGCAGGTGGCTCACGCTCGAAAGGCGCCCCCGTGTCCATCGGCAACTCCCCCGAAGACGACCAGCCTTCGATCGGTCGAGTGCTCCAGCAGGCTCGTCTCTCCGAAGGCCTCACGGTCGAAGAGGTCAGCACGTCCACCCGGGTGCGCATCCCCATCGTGCACGCGATCGAGCAGGACGACTTCTCCCGCTGCGGCGGCGACGTGTACGCCCGCGGCCACATCCGTACGCTCGCCCGAGCCGTCGGCACCGATCCGGAACCGCTGATCGCGCAGTACGACGCCGAGCACGGCGGCCGTCCCGCGCCCACGCCGGCGGCGCCGCTGTTCGAGGCCGAGCGCATCCGCTCCGAACCCCGCAGGCCCAACTGGACGGCGGCCATGGTCGCGGCGATCGTCGCCGTGGTCGGTTTCGTCGGCTTCACCTTCTTCAAGGGTGGCGACGACGGGCCCTCGACGGCCGGCCGTGTGGCCGAGGGGCCGACCTCCGACAAGATCGCCCCGAAGCCCTCCGCCAGCAAGCCCGCCGACCCCAAGCCGGCCCCGTCCGAGAGCGCCATCGCCGCGGCGCCCCAGGACAAGGTCACCGTCAAGCTCAGCGCCACCCAGGGCAAGAGCTGGATCTCCGCCAAGGACCACAACGGCCGGGCCCTCTTCGACGGCACCCTCCAGCAGGGCGAGTCGAAGACCTTCCAGGACAAGGAGCGCGTCGACCTCATCCTCGGCAACGCGGGCTCGATCGAGCTCTTCGTGAACGGGAAGAAGGTCGAGGACCAGTTCAAGCCCGGACAGGTCGAACGCCTCTCGTACACCAAGGGCGACCCCGAGGTCGGCTGACCGGTCACCCGGAGACATCGCGGCGCGGCGAGCGCCCGGCCACCGTGCCGGGCGCTCGCCGTCTTTGTCACCGTGGGTAACGGCGCAACCCTCCGCGGCGGGGCAGGTGCCGGGACAAAGTAGTCTTGAGTCCATGCCCGAACGCCGTACCGTCGCCCTTGTCACTCTTGGCTGCGCCCGTAACGAGGTGGACTCGGAGGAGCTCGCAGGCCGCCTGGCAGCGGACGGCTGGGAGCTCGTCGAGGATGCCTCCGATGCCGATGTCGCCGTCGTCAACACCTGTGGGTTCGTGGAGGCCGCCAAGAAGGACTCCGTCGACGCCCTCCTCGAAGCCAATGATCTGAAGGACCACGGCCGCACCCAGGCCGTCGTCGCCGTCGGCTGCATGGCCGAGCGCTACGGCAAGGACCTCGCCGAGGCCCTGCCGGAAGCGGACGGCGTCCTCGGCTTCGACGACTACGCCGACATCTCCGACCGCCTCCAGACCATCCTCAACGGCGGCATCCACGCCTCCCACACCCCCCGCGACCGCCGCAAGCTGCTGCCGATCAGCCCCGCCGAGCGGCAGGACGCCGCCGTGTCCCTGCCCGGCCACGCGCAGGAGATCGCCCCCGCGCCCGCCGACCTGCCGGAGGGCGTCGCCCCGGTCTCCGGGCCGCGCGCGCCCCTGCGCCGCCGGCTGGGCACCAGCCCCGTCGCCTCGGTCAAGCTGGCCTCCGGCTGCGACCGGCGGTGCTCCTTCTGCGCCATCCCGTCCTTCCGCGGCTCCTTCATCTCCCGCCGTCCCTCGGACGTGCTGGGCGAGACCCGCTGGCTCGCCGAGCAGGGTGTGAAGGAGGTCATGCTGGTCTCCGAGAACAACACCTCGTACGGCAAGGACCTGGGCGACATCCGTCTCCTGGAGACCCTGCTGCCCGAGCTCGCGGGCGTCGACGGCATCGAGCGCATCCGCGTCAGCTACCTCCAGCCCGCCGAGATGCGGCCCGGCCTGATCGACGTCCTCACCTCGACGCCGAAGGTCGCGCCCTACTTCGACCTGTCCTTCCAGCACTCCGCGCCCGGCGTGCTGCGGGCGATGCGCCGCTTCGGGGACACCGACCGCTTCCTGGAGCTGCTGGACACGATCCGCGGCAAGGCACCGCAGGCCGGCGCCCGGTCCAACTTCATCGTCGGCTTCCCCGGCGAGACCGAGGACGACCTCGCGGAGCTGGAACGGTTCCTCACGGGCGCCCGTCTCGACGCCATCGGCGTCTTCGGCTACTCCGACGAGGACGGCACCGAGGCGGTCGGCTACGACAACAAGCTCGACGCCGACGTCATCGCGGAGCGCCTCGCGCACATCTCCCAGCTCGCCGAGGAGCTGACCTCGCAGCGCGCCGAGGAGCGCATGGGCGAAACGCTCCAGGTGCTGGTCGAGTCCGTCGAGCCCACCGAGGACGAGCCGCGCGCCTACGGCCGCGCCGCGCACCAGGCGCCCGAAACCGATGGCCAGGTGCTCTTCACCACACGCGAGGGCCTGGTCCCGGGCCGTATGGTCGAGGCAAAGGTCGTGGGCACCGAAGGCGTGGACCTGATCGCCGAGTGCAGTGAGCTTGTGGAGGTAGCCAGATGACCGGAGTCCCGGCATCCGCGGCAGGCGGTTCCGGCGCGACGCCGGTCCGCGGCGGAAAGCTGGGCGCCGCTGCGGTCAATCAGGCCAGTCTGTGGAACATCGCCAACCTCCTGACGATGGCCCGGCTCGTGCTCGTTCCCGGCTTCGTGGTGCTGCTGCTCCACAACGGCGGGTACGACCCGGCCTGGCGCTCCTTCGCCTGGGCCGCCTTCGCCATCGCCATGATCACCGACCTGTTCGACGGGCATCTCGCGCGTACGTACAACCTGGTCACCGACTTCGGGAAGATCGCCGACCCGATCGCCGACAAGGCGATCATGGGCGCCGCGCTGATCTGTCTGTCGTACCTGGGCGATCTGCCCTGGTGGGTGACGGGCGTGATCCTGTTCCGTGAGCTGGGCATCACGCTGATGCGGTTCTGGGTGATCCGGCACGGGGTCATTCCGGCCAGTCGCGGCGGCAAGATGAAGACGCTGGCGCAGGGGACGGCCGTCGGGATGTACGTCCTGGCGCTGACCGGTCCGCTGGCCACCCTGCGCTTCTGGGTGATGGCGGTGGCGGTCGTGCTGACGGTCGTCACCGGTCTCGACTACGTCCGCCAGGCCGTCGTGCTGCGTCGCCAGGGCCTCGCGGCGGAACGGGCGGCCGGGGAAGCCCCTCGGGCCGCCTCCGAGGAGCCCGGCGCGGTCGCCGAGGCGGCGGGGGCCCGGGGGTCGGCGGAGGCCGAGCGGTGACTGCGGCGGGCCGGGTGCTGCGGCTCCTTGTCGAGCGGGGGGAGACCCTTGCCGTCGCGGAGTCGCTGACCGGCGGCCTGGTCGCGGCCGAACTGACGTCCGTACCGGGTGCCTCCCAAGCCTTCAGGGGCTCGGTGACGGCTTACGCGACCCCCCTCAAGAGTGAAGTCCTCGGGGTGGACGCGGGCCTTCTGGCGGAGCGCGGAGCGGTTGACGCGGACGTCGCGCGTCAGATGGCGACAGGCGTACGGCGGGTTCTGGGCGCAGACTGGGGGGTGGCGACCACCGGCGTCGCCGGCCCCGAACCACAGGACGGCCGGCCCGTCGGAACGGTTTTCGTCGCGGTCAGCGGCCCGGACGGCACCGAGAAAGTGTCCGCGCTGAGGTTGAACGGCGACCGGGCGGACATCCGTAAGAAGAGCGTACGAAGCGCGCTCGACCTGCTCTCAGGCGAACTCCACGAGAATGCGAGCGCACAGGATACGGAAGAGAACGGGGGGAATTGATGTTTGCAGCCCTGAGTGAACACGACATCGCTCCCCGCACGGCCGCAGCGCTAGGCGGTACGGTGGGGCGTGAAGGATGCGGCTACGCGGTCCGAGGAGGGAGCCACCGATGATTCTGCTCCGTCGCCTGCTGGGTGACGTGCTGCGTCGGCAGCGCCAGCGCCAAGGCCGTACTCTGCGCGAAGTCTCCTCGTCCGCCCGAGTTTCGCTCGGCTATCTCTCCGAGGTGGAGCGGGGGCAGAAGGAGGCATCCTCCGAACTGCTCTCCGCCATTTGCGACGCGCTTGACGTACGGATGTCCGAGCTCATGCGTGAAGTGAGCGATGAGCTGTCCCTGGCCGAACTGGCCGAGTCGGCAGCGGCCAGCGATCCGGTACCTGTACCGGTGCGCCCCATGCTCAACTCCGTCTCCGTTACCTCGGTGGCGGGTGTACCGACGGGGCGGGTGACCATCAAGGCACCCGCGGAAGCGGTGGACGTAGTCGCCGCCTGACCGTTCGGTTCGGTGTGAAGCCGGAGCCCCGGCTCTCCCCCTGTTGTGGGGGAGGGCCGGGGCTTTCGTGTGCCTGCGTGTGGATTTGGTCCGCCGGGGCGTGTGTCAGCGGGGCGATGGGGGGCAGGCGCGTGGATGAGAGACCGAGGAACCGTCCCGAAGGCACGTGGCGGAACCATCGGAGACTTCCTCAAATGACTGTTTTGCTTCGTTTGTGCCATCGTGGGTGGTGCTGAACGGAACGGATTCCAGATCGGAGACGTGCATGTCTGTGGTGAAGAGCCCACTGTCCGAGACCGACCTCAAGACCGTCGGAGACGCCCTCCAAGGCGCTCTGGTGGATCTCCTCGACCTTTCTCTGGTGGCCAAGCAGGTCCACTGGAACGTGGTCGGGCCGCGGTTCAGGTCCGTGCACCTCCAGCTCGACGATGTCGTGGACACCGCTCGCCAGCACTCCGACACGGTCGCGGAGCGGGCGTCCGCGCTCGGCGTCAACCCGGACGGCCGATCGGCGACGATCGCCAAGAGCACGGCCATCGCCTCCGTGTCCGAGGGCTGGATCAAGGACGTGGACGCGGTCAAGACCCTGGTCGACGCCCTGGGCGTGGTGATCGGGCGGATGCGCGAGCGCATCGAGGTGACCGAGAGCCCGGACCCGGTCAGCCAGGACATCCTGATCTCGCTGACCGCCGACCTCGAAAAGCACGCATGGATGTTCCAGGCCGAGAGCGCCTGAGCACACGCCGTCACTCAACCCGACTTCTCCCCTGGAGGTACGAGCATCATGAACGAAGGCGCGAAGGACAAGGTCACCGGCAAGGCGAAGGAAGCCATGGGCAAGATGACCGGCGACCGTCGCAAGGAGGCCGAGGGCAAGGCGGACCAGGCCAAGGGCAAGGCCAAGGACGCCATGGGCGGCGCCCGCGACCGGGCGGACGGCGTCAAGGACTCCCTGAGCGACGACAAGGACTGACCAGCCCTCGGCGAGCCCCCACCCGCGCGGTGGGGGCTCCGCGCTGAAAGGGGCCGGTACGGGGTTGTGCGACCGGCCCCGTACGCGCCGGGAGTGCAACGGTGCGCTCTCGCCCCGGCGGAACGGGCGCGACTAGGGTCCTTCGTTTGGATCAAGCCGGAGGAGGCGGCCATGGTACGGCGATGGGTGCCGGCGCTCGTTCTCTGCGGCCTGTGGTGGTGGGCCGTGCTGCGGCTGATACTCGCCCCGGCGCACGCGGGGGTGGTCGAGGGAGCGGTGGCGGCGGGCGGCTGGGGGCTCAGCCTCCTGCCGGTGCACGTGGCCGCGACGGCCAGGCCCCTCGGCATCTTCGACGCGGGTACGGGCCTCCTGCGACGCGGTACGGCGTGGGCCCGGAGGCGCGCGGGGGCATGGCGGCGGTGGGTGGTCAGGTAGGTGTCGGGGCGGCCGTTCCGGCTGTCCGGGCCGGGGGCTCTGCGCCGGTAGCGGTGTACGTCAGGTGGGCCCCGGGCCGGTCTGGCAGCCGGGACACCAGTAGGCGGGGCGGTCGTCCTGCTCGGCCGCGCGGACCGGGGTTCCGCAGCGCAGACAGGGGCGGTGTGTCCGTCCGTAGACCCAGAGGCTTTCGCTCGGCCTGCGCGCGCGGGCGTTGGCGACGGTACGGGAACGGCCCCCGGCGGTCGTGACGCGGTTCGGGCGGTCGCGGTTGGCGTCGAGGAGCTGGTGCGCCGTGCTGACCAGCAGGGTGGCCGTCCGCGCGGGCAGCTCGCCGATGGGGAGCCAGGGGGTGGCCCGGGCCAGGAAGCAGAGCTCGGCCTTGTAGATGTTCCCGATGCCGGCCAGGTTGCGCTGGTCGAGCAGGGCTTCGCCGAGCGGGCGGGCCGGATCGCTCAGGAGATTGCGCAGCGCGGTGTCGGGGTCCCAGTCGGGGCCGAGCAGATCGGGGCCGAGATGGCCGACCGCCTGCTCCTCGTCCTGGGTGCGCAGGAGCTCCAGGACCGGGAGACGGTAGCCGACGGCGGTGTGGGCCGCGTTGCCCAGGACGGCGCGGATCTGGTGGGCGGGGCCGCCGCGCCAGCGCTCGCCCGGGGCGTAGATCCGCCAGGCGCCGTCCATCCGGAGGTGGCTGTGCAGGGTGAGACCGCCCTCGATCCGGGTCAGCAGGTGCTTGCCCCGGGCGGTGACGTCCAGCACCGCCCGGCCCGTGAGGTCGGCGGTGGCGAACCGCGGGACGCGGAGGGCGGACGTGGTGAGGACCTGTCCGGCCAGCGCATGATGCAGCCGCGCGGCGGTCTGCAGGACGGTGTCTCCTTCGGGCATGCCTCCATGATGCGTGGGGCGGAGTGGTGTGGTGCGAGATGCGGCGTTACGCGCGCAGGCGCAGGCCCCTCGGGGTGGCGAGGAAGCCGGCCGCCTCCAGCGTCCGCCCCAGGGGCGAGGTCAGGGACGAGGCGCCGTTGGTGCGCTCGACGGTCACCGTGCCGAGGGCCCCGGCGCGGGCGGCCGAGGCCAGCGCGCCGGCCGCCGCCCGGAGCGCGGGGTCGTCCGGATCGGTCGGCCAGGCCAGCAGCGTCTTGCCGCCGCGCTCCATGTACAGCGTCAGCTCACCGTCGACCAGCACCACGAGCGAGCCCGCCTTGCGGCCCGGCTTGTGACCGGCCCCGTCCGGCGGCTCCGGCCACGGCAGGGCGGCGCCGTACGCGTTGGCCGGGTCGGCCGCCGCGAGGACCAGGGCGCGGGGGTCGGCGCCCGGCTCCGTACGGTCCCGGGCCGTGGACACCGCGCGGAGCCGGTCGACCGCGCCGTCCATCGCGAACTGGGCGGCCCCCAGCCCCTCCACGACGTACCCCCGGCGCGCCTGCCCGTTGTCCTCGAAGGCCGAAAGGACCCGGTACGCCGCCGAGAAGCCGCCCTCGACGCCCTCAGCCTGCACCGCGCCCCGGGTCACCACCCCGTGGCGGTCGAGCAGCGTGCGCGCCAGGGCGTGGGCGCGGTGCGTGGGCTCGGGCTCGAGGGCCGGCAGCAGGGACCAGCGGCCGGAGACCGTGGGCGGCCCGGTGCGTGAGGCCGGGCGGGCGGCGGCGGTGAGGGTGCCGTAACGGCCGCGCGGCACATTCCGCCGGGCGCGGTGCGCGGTCGAGCCGGCCGTGCGGCCCGAGCCCAGGAGGGAGCGGAGCGGCGCGAGGGTGTCGTTGGTGAGGCGGCCGGACCAGGCGAGGTCCCACACGGCGTCCGCCAGTTGCGGATCGGTGCAGTCGGGGTGGGTGGTGGCGCGGACCTGATCGGCGATCTGGCGGAAGAACAGGCCGTAGCCGCCGCCGAGCGCGGTCAGCACGGACTCGTGCAGTGCGCTGAGCTCCAAGGGACGCGGCGGGGGGAGGAGCAGGGGCGCGCTGTCGGCGAGATAGAGGGAGATCCAGCCGTCCTTGCCGGGCAGGGCGCCCGCGCCGGCCCAGACGACTTCGCCGGTGGTGGTCAGCTCGTCCAGGAGCGCGGGGGTGTAGCCGGTGACGCGGCCGGGCAGGACGAGCCGCTCCAGCGCGGAGGCGGGGACGGGCGCCCCCTGGAGCTGTTCGACGGCGCGGGCCAGTCCGTCTATGCCGCGCAGGCTGTTGCCGCCGAGATGCTGCCACTGCGGCAGGAACCCGGCCAGGGCGGCGGGCGGGACCGGCTCCAGCTCATGGCGGAGGGCGGCGAGCGAACGGCGCCGCAGCCGTCGCAGCACCGTGGCGTCGCACCACTCCTGGCCGATGCCGGCGGGGTGGAACTCGCCCTGGACGATGCGGCCCGACGCCGCGAGCCGTTGCAGCGCCCCGTCGGTGACGGCGGTGCCGAGGCCGAACCGGGCCGCCGCCGCGGTGGAGGTGAACGGGCCGTGCGTACGGGCGTACCGGGCGAGGAGGTCGCCGAGGGGGTCCTTCACCGGTTCGGTGAACGCTTCGGGGACGCCGACCGGGAGCGCCGTGCCCAGGGCGTCGCGCAGTCGGCCGGCGTCCTCGATCGCCGCCCAGTGGGCCGCCCCGGCGATCCGGACGCGGATGGCGCGGCGGGCGGACTCCAGCTCCGTTGCCCAGGCGGGGTCGGCCCCGCGCTCGGCCAGCTCCTCGTCGGTGAGCGGGCCGAGCACCCGCAGCAGGTCCGCGACGCCCTCGGCGTCCTTGACCCGGCGGTCGTCCGCCAGCCACTGGAGCTCCCGCTCCAGCTCGGTCAGCACATCGGCGTCGAGCAGTTCGCGCAGTTCCGCCCGGCCCAGCAGCTCGGCGAGGAGCCGGGAGTCCAGGGAGAGCGCGGCGGCACGCCGTTCGGCGAGCGGCGAGTCGCCCTCGTACAGGAACTGGGCGACATAGCCGAAGAGGAGGGAGCGGGCGAACGGGGAGGGCTCCTGGGTGGTGACCTCGACCAGGCGGATGCGCCGGGCCTCCAGGTCTCCCATCACCTCCGTGAGCCCCGGGACGTCGAAGACGTCCTGGAGGCATTCGCGGACCGCTTCGAGAACGATGGGGAAGGAGCCGAACTCGGAGGCGACCTGGAGGAGCTGCGCGGCCCGCTGGCGCTGCTGCCAGAGCGGGGTGCGTTTGCCGGGACTGCGGCGGGGGAGCAGGAGCGCCCTGGCGGCGCACTCGCGGAACCGCGAGGCGAACAGGGCTGAGCCGCCGACCTGGTCGGTGACGATCTGCGCGATCTCGCCCTTGTCGAAGGCCACATCGGCCGCGCCGACCGGGGGCTGATCGCTGTCGAAGGCGGTGTTGGCCGGGGCGAGCGGCGCCGAGGCGTCCTGGCCGGGCTCCTGGCCCGGGTCCTTCGACGGGTCGAAGTCCAGCAGGTCCAGGCCCATCATGTCGGCGTCGGGCAGCCGCAGCACGATGCCGTCGTCGGCATGCATGACCTGCGCGTCCATCCCGTACCGCTCGGCCAGACGGGCGCTCAGCGCCAGCGCCCACGGGGCGTGCACCTGCGCGCCGAACGGGGAGTGCACGACGACCCGCCAGTCGCCCAGCTCGTCCCGGAAGCGCTCGACCAGGATGGTCCGGTCGTCCGGGACGTGACCGCAGGCGCGGCGCTGCTCGTCCAGATACGCCAGGACGTTGTCGACGGCCCAGGTGTCGAGCCCGGCGGAGAGCAGGCGGTCCCGCGCGTCCTCGGGGGAGAGCCCGCCGAGCTCGCGCAGGAAGGCCCCCAGGGCGCGGCCCAGCTCCAGCGGGCGGCCCAGCTGGTCGCCCTTCCAGAACGGCAGCCGCCCGGGGACACCGGGCGCGGGGGAGACGAGGACCCGGTCACGGGTGATGTCCTCGATGCGCCAGGAGGTCGTGCCCAGCGTGAAGACGTCGCCGACCCGGGACTCGTAGACCATCTCCTCGTCCAGCTCACCGACCCGGCCGCCGCCCTTCTTGGGGTCGGCTCCGGCGAGGAACACCCCGAAGAGGCCGCGGTCCGGGATGGTCCCGCCCGAGGTGACGGCGAGGCGCTGCGCACCGGGGCGGCCCGTGACCGTACCGGCGACGCGGTCCCAGACGACGCGGGGCCGCAGCTCCGCGAAGGCGTCGGACGGGTAGCGGCCCGCGAGCATGTCGAGGACGGCGGTGAACGCCGACTCGGGGAGCGAGGCGAAGGGGGCGGCCCGGCGGACCACCGTGAGCAGGTCGTCCACCTGCCAGCTGTCCAGCGCGACCATCGCGACGAGCTGCTGGGCCAGCACGTCCAGCGGATTGGACGGGACGCGCAGCGCCTCGATGGAGCCCGTGCGCATCCGCTCGGTGACCACGGCCGCCTGCACCAGGTCGCCGCGGTACTTCGGGAAGACGACACCGGTGGAAACCGCCCCCACCTGGTGGCCGGCACGGCCGACCCGCTGGAGGCCGGAGGCGACCGAGGGCGGCGACTCGACCTGGATCACGAGGTCGACCGCGCCCATGTCGATGCCCAGCTCCAGGCTGGAGGTGGCGACCACCGCGGGCAGCCTTCCCGCCTTCAGGTCCTCCTCGACCTGGGCGCGCTGCTCCTTGGAGACCGATCCGTGGTGGGCCCGGGCGAGCAGGGCGGGGGCGCCCTTGGCCGCGCCGGACTCCGCCATGATCTCGGCGGGGGAGTGGGCCTCCGGCATGGTCTCGCCGGTGGCTCTCTCGTACGCGATCTCGTTGAGCCGGTTGCACAGGCGTTCCGCGAGGCGGCGGGAGTTGGCGAAGACGATCGTGGAGCGGTGCGCCTGGACGAGATCGGCGATCCGCTCCTCCACATGCGGCCAGATCGACGGCTTCTCGGCCTCCCCCGAGGTGTCGTCGGTGGCGGGGGAGCCGCCCAGCTCGCCCAGGTCCTCGACGGGCACCACCACCGACAGGTCGAACCGCTTGCTGGACGGCGGCTGGACGATCTCCACCTTGCGCCGCGGCGAGAGGAACCGCGCCACCTCGTCCACCGGCCGGACGGTGGCCGACAGACCGATGCGCCGGGCCGGCCGGGGCAGCAGTTCGTCCAGGCGCTCCAGCGACAGGGCGAGATGGGCGCCGCGCTTGGTGCCCGCCACCGCGTGCACCTCGTCCAGGATCACCGTCTCGATGCCCGACAGGGCCTCGCGGGCCGAGGAGGTCAGCATCAGGAACAGCGACTCGGGCGTCGTGATCAGGATGTCCGGCGGGCGGGTCGCCATCGAGCGGCGCTCGGCGGCCGGGGTGTCGCCCGACCGGATGCCCACCCTGACCTCGGGCTCCGGCAGCCCCTGGCGCACCGACTCCTGGCGGATGCCGGTCAGCGGTGAGCGCAGATTGCGCTCCACGTCGACCGCGAGGGCCTTGAGCGGTGACACGTACAGCACGCGGCAGCGCTTCTTCGCCTCCGCCGGCGGGGGGGCGGCCGCCAGTCGGTCCAGGGCGGCGAGGAAGGCGGCCAGCGTCTTGCCCGAGCCGGTCGGCGCGACGACCAGCACGTCCGATCCCTCGCCGATCGCCCGCCAGGCGCCCTCCTGCGCGGCGGTCGGCGCGCTGAAGGCCCCCGTGAACCAGCTGCGGGTCGCGGGGGAGAACGAATCGAGTGCGGAGCCGGTCATGTTCCCCATCGTGCACCCCGCCACTGACAACGGCCCCGAGAACCGCCCGGCGGGCCGCACGACCGGCAGCCGGACCACCCGCGAGCTGGGAGAATCCCACCATGGCAGCAGCACAGCAACCGGAGGAATGGGCGCGGCACTGGAGTTACGCGGAGCTGCCCGACCTCGACCTGCTGCGCGCCCGCTACATCCGGCACACCTTCCCGCGCCACAGCCACGAGGGCTATGTCGTCGCCACGGTGAGCGACGGCGTCGAGGACATCGGAACGCCCTCGGGGACCCTGCACGCGGGGCCGGGGACCGTCATCATGATCAACCCGGAGGTGCCGCACAGCGCCCGCGCGGGTGTCCCCGAAGGCTGGGTGTACGACACGCTCTACCCGTCCGCGCAGGTGATCAACGACATCGCGGCCGATACGACGCGCATGCGCGGCACCGTCGGCTTCGCCGAGACCGGGGTGGCCGATCCGTACGCGGCCTGGCTGATAGCCGAGGTCCACCGGGCGGCCGAGGAGGGCAACGCCCTGGCCGCCGACAGTGTGCTGCGGGTCGTCGTCACCCGCCTGCTCACCCGGCACGGCACCGCGTTCCCCGTCGCGGCCCCCCGCGCCGCCGGCGCCCGCGACGCGGTGCGCGCCCGGGCCCTCCTGGAATCCCGGATGGCCGAACCGCCGACCCTGGAGGCGCTGGCCGCCGAGCTGGGCACGAGCCCGTTCGCGCTGCTGCGGGCGTTCAAGAAGCAGTACGGCATGCCTCCGCACACCTGGCTCACCGACGCCCGGGTGCGGCGTGCGCGCCGGATGCTCGACGCGGGCACGGCCCCCTCGGTCGCGGCGGCGGAAGTCGGCTTCACCGACCAGCCGCACCTCAACCGTCATTTCACCCGGATCGTGGGAGTGCCTCCTGGCGCCTACCAGCGCGAACGCGCAAGAACGTACAAGACCGGTCGGGAACGGCCCCGGTAGCGTGCTCGACGTGGCAAAACAGACAGCACCCCTCTGCACCACCGCCGACCCGGCCGGCGGCAGCACACTCGACGCCGGAACCAAGCCGGACTCGGCCGTCGTACGCGACGCGCTCGGCGTCGGCATAGCCGTCGGCCTCTCCGGCTTCGCCTTCGGCGTCACCTCGGCGGGCTCCGGACTGAGCCTGCTCCAGACGTGCGCGCTCAGCCTGCTCGTGTTCACCGGCGCCTCCCAGTTCGCCCTGGTCGGCGCGCTCGCCGCCGGCGGCAACCCGTACACCGCGGCCGCCGGGGCCTTCTTCCTCGGCGTACGCAACGCCTTCTACGGCCTGCGGCTCTCCCAGCTCCTCGCCCTGCCGCGCGCCCTGCGTCCGCTCGCCGCCCAGTGGGTCATCGACGAGACGACCGCCGTGACGCTGCCCCAGCCCACCCGGCGGGCCGCGCGGATCGGCTTCACCGTCACCGGGTTCACCCTCTACGTGCTGTGGAACCTGACCACCCTGGTGGGCGCCATGGGCGCCGAGGCGCTCGGCGACACCGACGCCTGGGGGCTCGACGCGGCCGGCCCGGCCGTCTTCCTCGCTCTGCTCGCCCCGATGCTGAAGTCCACGACGGAGCGCGTGACGGCGGCGCTCGCCGTCCTGCTCGCCCTCGGCCTCCTGCCGGTGCTGCCGGCCGGGGTGCCCGTGCTGCTGTCCGCGCTGGCCGCGCCCGTGGTCCTGTTTCTGATGGGGCGGGCCAAGGGTGACGGCCCGGGCGGGACCGAGGATGTCGGTGCGACCGGTGCGACCGGTGCGACCGGTGCGACCGGTGCGACCGGTGCGACCCGGGCGGAGGGCGGCCGATGAACGTCTGGATCGCCATCGCGCTGACCTTCGTCGGCTGCTACCTGGCCAAACTTCTCGGCCTCCTGGTGCCCGCCGGCGCACTGGAACGGCCGCTGGTGCAACGCCTGGCCGCCCTGCTCCCGGTGGCCCTGCTGGCCGCGCTCACCGCTCAGCAGACCTTCGGCGACGGACAGCACCTGGCCCTGGACGCTAGGGGCGCGGGCCTCGCGGCCGCGGCGCTCGCTCTCGTCCTGCGTGCCCCGTTCCTGGTGGTCGTGGGTGCGGCCGTGGCCGTCACCGCGGGGGTGCGTGCGCTGGGCTAGGTGCTGTCGGGCCCCGGAAACGTAAGGGGCAGGCCGCCTGGAGCGTGCCCCTTACCGGTGGCCCTTGCCCAGCCCTCCTAGAACAGGACGCGGCCGTGCGCCCGCAGCGTTTCCAGCGCCCTGAGGGTCACCAGGGGGCGCCCTTCCAGCGCCGTCCCGGGGGCCCACTGCCGCCAGGTGACCGGCCAGCCCCCGTCCTCCTCCTGTGCGGCGGCGAGATGGTCGAGCGAGCGCTCCATCTCGGTGTCGGAGAACCACCGCCGGGCGAGCGACGCGGGTGTACGGGCGTAGTCGTACGGGAAGTGCTGCTCGCCCGGTGCGTATCCGGGTGCCACCGGGTACTCCGCGCGCCGGTCCGGATCGAGCACGGCGAGCCGCTGGTCGCGTACCAGCCGCCCCAGCCGTTCGGCGGCGACCTCCGCCCGGCGCCGGTCCGGAACCCCGTCGAGGAAGGCGACCGCCGCCTCGATCTCGTACGGATGTGACACCTCCAGGGCGTCCACGGCCGACCAGCAGAAGTCCGTCGCCCGGAAGAGCCAGGCGTGCCACACCTCATTGCGGTGCAGCAGCCCGACGACGGGCCCGGTGGCCAGCAGCTCGGCCGGCGGGTCGTCCACGATCGGGATGAAGGGGGCCGCCGGATAGTCCCGCTGGGAGGGCAGCAGCGCGGGCAGGGCGCCCTCCTTGGTGGACACCTCGGTCAGATACCGGCAGATCCGTTCCACCCGCAGACCGCCGCACCGGCCGATGGAGTCGAGGACGCTGAGCGCGTGGGCGGTGTGCAGGGGCTGACTGACGGGGCCCCGGAGATCGGGTTCGAGCGCGTGGCCGTAACCGCCGTCCTCGTTGGCATACGCGGTGAGAGCCGTCTCCACCGCGTCCGCGCCTCCCTCCAGATACTGATGGGCGAACCGCCGCTGTTCGAGGACACGGGCCGTGAGCCAGATGAACCGCTCGGCACGGTCGAGGGGATTTGTTCCAGTTGCAGCCATGGACCGACCGTAGGGCTTCGGGCCCCCGAGCAGGGCCGATGCGGACCGGCTGCACTCTCAGGAGCGGGATACTGAAGGCATGCGGTTGACGATTTTCTGGGAACGGATGGCGGACCACTTCGGCGCGGGCTATGCGGACTCCTTCGCGCGCGACCATGTGATGGCCGAGCTGGGCGGACGCACGGTCCACGAGGCGCTGGCGGCCGGCTGGGAGGCGAAGGACGTCTGGCGCGGGGTCTGCGCCGCGATGGACATCCCCGCCGACAGGCGCTGACGCCGGGGCGCGGGAAGGCCGCCTTCCGGGGTGCGCGAGGGAGTGTCACCCACATAGGCGAGACTTGCTCCGTGGCCCCCACAGACGAGACCGCTCAGATCCAGCCGCCGCGCACGCCGCCCGTACCACCGGCCGCGCCCCCGGCCCCGCCGTCCGGCGCCGGGCCCGCCCGCATGCCCGCCTGGCTGCCGCGTGCCATGGTCCTCGCCCTCGCGCTCTACGCCTGCTTCCGGCTCGGCAGCTGGGCGTTCGACCAGCTCATCGGCCTGCTGATCAATGTGCTGATCGCCTTCTTCCTGGCGCTCGCCATCGAACCCGCCGTGGGCCGGATGTCCGCCCGGGGCATGCGCCGGGGCCTCGCCACGTTCCTGGTCTTCCTCGGCGTGATGATCGCGGGGGCCGGTTTCGTCTTCCTGCTCGGCTCGATGCTCGCGGGTCAGATCGTGGACATGGTGGAGGACTTCCCGAAGTACCTCGACTCGGTGATCAACTGGGTCAACCAGACCTTCCACACGGAGCTGTCCCGCGTCGAGGTCCAGGACAGCCTGCTGCACTCCGACTGGCTGCAGAAGTACGTCCAGAACAGCGCGACCGGTGTGCTCGACGTCTCGGCGACCGTCCTCGGCGGCCTCTTCCGCCTGCTGACGATCTTCCTGTTCTCCTTCTACTTCGCGGCGGACGGCCCTCGGCTGCGCCGCGGGCTGTGCTCCGTGCTGCCCCCCGCCCGCCAGGCCGAGGTGCTGCGGGCCTGGGAGATCGCCGTCGACAAGACCGGCGGCTATCTCTACTCGCGCGGTCTGATGGCGCTCATCTCCGGCATCGCGCACTACATCCTGCTGGCCGCCCTCGGCGTGCCGTACGCTCCCGCGCTCGCGGTCTGGGTCGGGCTCGTCTCGCAGTTCATCCCCACGATCGGCACCTACCTCGCGGGCGCCCTGCCGATGCTGATCGCCTTCACCGTCGACCCCTGGTACGCGCTCTGGGTCCTCGGCTTCGTCGTGGTGTACCAGCAGTTCGAGAACTACATGCTCCAGCCCAAGCTCACCGCGAAGACGGTGGACATCCACCCCGCCGTGGCGTTCGGCTCGGTCATCGCGGGCACGGCGCTCATGGGCGCCGTCGGCGCGCTGATCGCCATCCCGGCCGTGGCGACGCTCCAGGCGTTCCTCGGCGCGTACGTGAAGCGCTACGACGTCACGGACGACCCGCGCGTCCACGGCAGCCGCCCCGGCGTGCGGGGGGAGCCCCTGTGGACCCGCCTGAGACGCATGCGCTCCGCGCTCGCGGGCGAGGACGACCGGGAGCCGGACGGGCAGCCGGCCGGCGACGAGCCGGAGGAGCCGCGCCGACCGGAGGGACCTTCCGGGCCGAGCGGCATCTGAAGCGCGCTTCCCGCCTTCCCGCCGGAGCGGGCAGGGCGGGCAGGGCCGGCCCGTAGGCTGAGGCGCGGGATGTCGTGCCGACCCTGGGGGGAACATGGAGTGGCTGTCCCTGGCATCGGCGGCCGTGGCCGTCTGCGGTGCGGCGGCGGCCGCGCTCTTCAGTTACTGGCAGCAGCGCCGCCTGCGGTCCCGGGAACAGCGTGACTACATGGAGCGGTACGGGGCCTCCCTGGCCTGGGCCGCGTTCGACCTGCAGAGCAGGCTGTTCAACATCCTGCACGGCCACGACATCGATCAGGACCCCGCGCGCGGCAACGGATTCCTGACGAGCTTCCTCACTCGGGGCACCCCTCGCGAGGCGGACTTCGTCCGGCGCAGCACGGTCTTCGTGCTGGCCGAGTACCTGGGCTGGGTGGAGATCCTGCGCCGCGACATCCAGTTCCTCGACCTGGGCAGGAGCCGCGTCAACGCGCAGGTCATGAAGCAGATCTCGCGGATCGGTAGCAGCCTGGCCCGGATCGACACGGTGAGCAACGAGCTCCGGCTGTTCGGCGCCCAGCAGCGGGCCATCGGCGAGCTCATGGTCCATCCCGACGGCGAGCCGGGCCGGCGCCGCTGCCTGGGATACGCCGAGTTCTGCTCGAAGCTGGAACAGGACCAGGAGTTCGCCGCGTGGTTCTCCGATCCGCTGGCGGACGTGGACAGACTCGCCGCCGACACGGCACAGGCGGTCGGCCGCCTCAAGGACCTCCAGGTCCAGCTGATCGCGCTGATCGATCTGCTGGACCCCCGGCGGGAACGGTTTCCCCAGTTCAGGCTTGCCTACAGCCCCCGCGGCCGCCCCCGGAGCTGACCGGACCGGCCCTCCGGCCCCGTCCGGGAGGGGCGGCGTGGTGCGCTTGACACTAAAATCGAACATCCATTCTCATGGGATTCCGGCCGGGTTTTCCCGGGCCCGACCGTGGAGTTGTCCACAGGCCGGGAGGACGTCGAGGCCCATTGTCAGTGGCAGGGGTTAGCGTCTTTGACGTGAAGCGATCGACTCAAGCAAATCGGGTGGAACCCATGGCAGGAACCGACCGCGAGAAGGCGTTGGACGCCGCACTCGCACAGATTGAACGGCAATTCGGCAAGGGCGCGGTGATGCGCCTCGGCGAGCGGCCGAACGAGCCCATCGAGGTGATTCCCACCGGGTCCACCGCGCTCGACGTCGCGCTCGGCGTCGGCGGTCTGCCGCGCGGCCGTGTGGTGGAGGTGTACGGACCGGAGTCCTCCGGTAAGACGACGCTGACGCTGCACGCCGTGGCGAACGCGCAGAAGCTCGGCGGCTCGGTGGCCTTCATCGACGCGGAGCACGCCCTCGACCCGGAGTACGCGAAGAAGCTCGGCGTCGACATCGACAGCCTCATCCTGTCTCAGCCGGACAACGGTGAGCAGGCCCTCGAGATCGTGGACATGCTGGTCCGCTCGGGCGCCCTCGACCTCATCGTCATCGACTCCGTCGCGGCCCTGGTGCCGCGCGCGGAGATCGAGGGCGAGATGGGTGACTCGCACGTGGGTCTCCAGGCCCGCCTGATGAGCCAGGCGCTCCGGAAGATCACCAGCGCGCTGAACCAGTCCAAGACCACCGCGATCTTCATCAACCAGCTCCGCGAGAAGATCGGTGTGATGTTCGGCTCGCCGGAGACCACCACCGGTGGCCGGGCGCTCAAGTTCTACGCCTCGGTGCGTCTGGACATCCGCCGGATCGAGACGCTGAAGGACGGCACCGACGCGGTCGGCAACCGCACCCGCGTCAAGGTCGTCAAGAACAAGGTCGCGCCGCCCTTCAAGCAGGCGGAGTTCGACATCCTCTACGGCCAGGGCATCAGCCGCGAGGGCGGTCTGATCGACATGGGCGTGGAGCACGGCTTCGTTCGCAAGGCCGGTGCCTGGTACACGTACGAGGGCGACCAGCTCGGCCAGGGCAAGGAGAACGCGCGCAACTTCCTCAAGGACAATCCCGACCTCGCCAACGAGATCGAGAAGAAGATCCTGGTGAAGTTGGGTGTTGGCGTTCAGCCCGAGGACGCGGCGGAGTCCGGGGCGGACGCGGCGGGAGCGGCGGCTCCCGCCGAGGCCGCGGCGAAGCCGGCGACGGCGGCGGCCGGCAAGACCAAGCCGGCCAAGGCGGCCGCGGCCAAGAGCTGATCCGTGACGCGTCGTACTGAGTGGCCGGCCGGCGCCGTCGACCCCGGCGCGGCCCCCGGATCCGGTGAGGGAGCGGGACGCCGTTCCCGCTCCCGGTCCCGTGACAGCGGTTCCCCCTCCTCGTCGAGGGCCGAGAAGGGGGAACCGCGCGACCCGGTCGAGCAGGCCCGCAACATCTGCCTGCGCCTGCTCACCGGCACACCGCGCACCCGCAAGCAGCTCGCGGACGCCCTCCGCAAGCGGGAGATCCCGGACGAGGCGGCCGAAGAGGTGCTGTCCCGCTTCGAGGACGTCGGACTGATCGACGACGCCGCGTTCGCCGACGCCTGGGTGGAGTCCCGGCACCACGGCCGGGGGCTCGCCCGCCGGGCGCTGGTCCGTGAGCTGCGGACCAAGGGTGTGGACGCCGCCGTGATCGATGAAGCCGTCGGGCAGCTCGACTCCGAACAGGAGGAGGAGACCGCACGGGAGCTCGTCGCCCGCAAGCTCCGGTCCACCCGCGGCCTGGACCGCGACAAGCGCCTGCGCCGCCTCGCGGGCATGCTCGCCCGCAAGGGATACGGCGAGGGAATGGCCCTGCGCGTGGTGCGCCGGGCGCTGGAGGAAGAGGGGGAGGACACGGAGGGGCTGGACGAGCCCTTCTGAGCCGGCTGCCGTTACTGGCCGGCGCGGGCCGCCCGGCTGATGGTGGCGTCGATCAGCGCGAGGGCGTCCTCGGCGGTGCGCCCCGGGTAGCGGTTCCAGGGCCCGATCAGCCCGGTCCAGCCCTGGGTGCGGAGCTCCGCGATCAGCCAGGCTCCGGCCCGGTCGACCGTCTCCGCCGAGCCGTAGCCCAGGCGGTGCGCGGTGAGCATGGCACCGCAGACGCAGCGAGCCCCCCGGATGTTGCGGAGCCGGTACGGGGTGTTCTGCCAGCCCCACTCGGTCAGGATCCGCCGGGCGTGGGCGAGATGGACGGACGGCAGCACATCGGGCCGCCCGACGCTCCGCCACGCGTGGAGCCGGTCGGGCAGGATCGCACCGATGCGCCCGGGGAGCGGACGCTCTCGCGGCGCGGCCGGGGGCAGTGCCCGGACGCTTTCGGCGATCAGCTGGTCCACCGGCACGGAGAGCAGGGCGCGCCAGTCGGCAGCGGGGGTCGGCGTGGCCGACGCGGGCGGGGCGCTGCTCGCGGGGATCGGGGACTCGGGCGTCGGGGCGGTCAGGTCCCAGCCGGTGACGATCTGGCGCCAGGCGTCCGTGTCATGGAGGCGCGCGGCTTGGGCGTCGAGTTCGTCGGGGGTGAGGGCGGTGGTCGGCATCGGTGCGTGCTCCCCGTCGTAGCGGCGTACCGGCGCCTGACGGCGTCCCGGCGGGCGGGGCGCCGGAGCGGCCGCACCCGCCGTGAGGCGAATGTCCGTCCGCCACCGGGGCCGCTCCACCTGAGCGACGCCATACGGGTGTGTCACGGGGGCATTCCGGTGGCGGCCCAAGGCTGAGACGAGGACGGTGCGTCCGGCGGGGGCGGTGCCCGCGGCGACGGCGAGCGGCGCCGGGCCCGTACTGGGGCGCCGGTGTCCGCCCGGTGCCCGGTTCCTTTTGGGGCCGCGCCCTGACGCTCCGGTGAGCCACTGCCGCCGGTGCGGGCCCGCCGTGCCCGAGCCGGGGCCCCGATGTCCGCCCGGCGCCCCGCTCCTTCGGGGCCCGGCCCAGACGCTCTGGCGAGCCGTACAGCCCCGCGCGGGCCCCCGCCGTGCGGAGTCGGGCCGGGCTCCGGTGGGGGAGCCGGTGCGGGCGTCGGTACTGCCGCGCGGGCGCCTGCGTCCCGCACCTGCTCACGTGCCGGGCCCCGCACGCGCCGAGCCCGCGTCCGGCGGTGCCCCGCACCGGCACGGCCGCCCGGTGCGCGGAGCCGAGCCGGCACGGGCACGGCGGCCCCCGGCACCCCGCACGGTGCCGAGCCCGCGCCGGTATGGCGGCCCTGGCGCCCCACGCGGACGCACCCCATGCGCAGCCGTACCCCCCTCGCCCGGCCGCCCCCCAGCGCAGCCGTGCGCCGCGTCCCCCCCGTAACGCCGCGCACACCCCGCCCGCCGCCCGCAGCCGTACCCCCGGGGGACAACCCCCCTACGGAGACGCCGGAATGCTCCAGTGCACAGGTGCCCTCGCACAGAGGAGTGTGTGACGCATGCCAGGGATCACGGAGTTGGCCGTCCTCACAGCGCTTGGCCAGGCGCGGCGTCAGCAGTTGGTTCAACGCCTCACCCCGCACGGCCTCGTGGCGGACACCGGGCCGCAAGAGCCGGCCGGGGGTCGGGGCCGGCTCACGTACGCCGTCGACGCCGCACCGGATGCCCGGGCGATTCGCGCCCGCCTGTTCGCCCTTCCGGACCCCGATCGATCAGAGACGGACGCCTCATGATGCTGCGCTATGCCCTGCGGACGATCCGGCACCGCAAGGCGGGATTCCTCGGGGCGTTCCTCGCCCTCATGTGTGCCGCCGCGCTCGTCACCGCCTGCGGCACCCTGCTGGAGACCGGGCTGCGCGGCCGGATCGCCACCGAGCGGTACGCGGCCGCCCCGCTGATCGTCTCGGCCGACCAGAACGTCCACCGCACGACCGTGAAGCACAAGGGCAACGGCAAGACGAAGACCAAGCACAAGGCGAAGCCCGTCGCCGAGCGGGCCTGGCTTCCCGCCGCCACCGCCGACCGGCTGCGCGACCTGCCGGGCGTCCGCACGGTCGTCCCCGAACTCACCTTCCTCGCCCAGCCGCTCGGGCTCCCCGCCCACGCGGCGGACGACGACGTCCCCTTCCACGGGCACGCCTGGTCGTCCGCCCCGCTGACCCCCTTCACGCTCAGCGCAGGCCGTGCCCCGGCGTCCGCCGACGACGTGGTGATCGACCGGACCCTCGCCGTACGGGCGGGCCTCGCGACCGGAGACCGGGTCACCGTGCAGTCGACCCGCGCCCCGCGCACGTACCGGATCAGTGGCATCGCCACGCCCCAGGGGCGGGGCGAACTCCGGCAGCAGCGCTCGCTGTTCTTCTCCGCCGCGGAGGCCCTACGGCTCGCGGACCGCGCGGGCCAGGTCAGCGCGATCGGCGTCCTGCCCGAGCCCGGCACGGACACCGGCACGCTGAAGGAACGGGTCACGGCCGCCCTCAAGGGCACCACCGCCCAGGTCGCGACGGGTGACGGACGCGGACCGGTCGAATTCCTCGACGCGGCGGGAGCCCGCGTCAAGCTGGTCTCGATGGGCGGGGCCATGGGCGGCACC
The DNA here is from genome assembly GCF_036346615.1 of Streptomyces sp. NBC_00523. Lineage (NCBI taxonomy): Bacteria > Bacillati > Actinomycetota > Actinomycetes > Kitasatosporales > Streptomycetaceae > Streptomyces > Streptomyces sp. NBC_00523. Next base: position 5,548,704 of record NZ_CP107836.1, read on the forward strand.
TCGCTGCTGGTCGCGGTGCTCGTCGTCGTCGGGACGTTCGCCCTGTCCATCCAGCAGCGCCACCGCGAGCTGGCCCTGCTCCGTACCATCGCCGCCACCTCGCGGCAGGTCCGCCGACTGCTCGGCAGGGAAGCCCTGGTCGTCGGGGCCTTCGCCGGGGTCCTGGGCGCGCTCGCCGGACTGCCGCTCGCCGCCTGGCTGTACGGCAGGTTCACCGACATGGGCGTGACACCGCCGACCCTGGAACGCACAGCCGGGATCCTCCCCGCCTGCGCCGCCGTCGCGGTCACCCTGCTCGGCGCCTGGGCCGCCGCTCGGATCTCCGGCCGCCGGATCGCCGGGCTGCGTCCGGCCGAGGCCATGGCCGAGTCCGCGGTCGAGCGCGGCCGCCCGGCGCGGGCGCGCGTCCTCGTGGGGCTGCTCCTGCTCGCCGGCGGCGGCACGCTGGTCGGTGTCCTGAGCGTGCTGCGCACCGAGGCCGCCTCGACCCCCGTGACCTTCCTGGCCGTGGTGGTGCTGGCCACGGCGGTCGCGCTGCTGGGGCCGCTCCTCGTGCGGGCCGCCGCTTTCCTGATGGCGGGCGTGCTCCGGCGGACGGGCCCGATGAGCACCCTGGCGGCCGCGAACGTCCGGGGAAACTCCACCCGGATGGCCTCCGTCGTCACCCCGCTCACCCTGCTCATCGGCATGACGTGCACGGTCCTCTTCCTCCAGCCGACCATCGGTGACGCCGCGCGCGCCCAGGCCAGGGAGGGCACCCGAGCCACCTGGGTGCTCGGCGCGCAGGGGCCGGGCGTCCCGTCGGCGGCCACGGAGGCGGTCCGCGCGACGCCCGGTGTCACCGCCGCCACGGAGGTCGTACGGACCACCGTGCGGGTGGGACTGGAGAAGTACGCCGCGCAGGGCGTCACCGGTCCGGGGCTCACCCGCACCTGGGACCCGGAAGTGACGAGCGGTTCCCTTGCCGCGTTCGCCGCGAACGAGCGGACCGCCGCGATCAGCGAACTGGCCGCCGACCGGCTCGGGCTGCACGTCGGCAGCAAACTCGCCCTGCACCTCGGGGACGGCACCCCCACCACCCTCACCGTTGCCGCGGTCTACCACCGGGGCCTCGGCTTCGGGGACCTCACCCTGCCGCACGACCTGGTCGCGGACCACATGGACAACCCGCTCGCCTCAACGGTCCTGGTGGCCGGGGACGCGTCCGGGGGCGAACTGTCCGCCGCCGTGAAGAAGTTCCCCGGTGTCGAGGTCGCCACCCCGGCGGTCGCCGACCGGCTCCAGGCCGACCGGGGGCAGGAGAACGCCGAGGTCAACCTCCTTGCCATGGGGCTCGTTCTCGCCTTTACCGCCATCGCCGTCGTCAACACGCTGGCCATGTCGGTGTCGGAACGGTTCAGGGAGTTCGCCCTGCTGCGCCTCGCGGGTGCCACCCGCCGCCAGGTGCTGCGGATGCTCCGTACCGAGACCCTGACGGTCCTGGTGATCTCCGCGGCCCTCGGTACCGGTATCGCGCTCGCCGTGCTGACCGCGTTCAGCATCGGCATGACGGGGAGCGCGGCGCCCGGTGTCCTGCCCCTGGTGTACGGGACCGTGGTCGGCGTCGCCGCGCTGCTCGCCCTGGTCGCGACGGCGCTGCCCGGCCGGTTCGCGCTGCGGACCCGCCCGGTGGAGGTGGCCGCGGGCCGGTGACGAGGAGGGCATGAGGTGAGGGGGCGGCCCGTGCCGCCCCCTCACCTCATGTCTCGACCGGCAGACCCGCCGCGCGCCACGCCTGGAAGCCGCCCACCAGGTCCGTCGCCCGGTACAGGCCGAGGCGGTGCAGCGACTCGGCCGCCAGGCTCGACGCGTAACCCTCGTTGCAGATCACCACCACCCGCAGGCCGTGGTCCACCGCCTCCGGGACGCGGTGGCTTCCCCGCGGGTCCAGTCGCCATTCCAGTTCGTTGCGCTCGATGACCAGCGCCCCCGGGATCAGCCCGTCGCGCTCGCGCAGTTCGGCGTAGCGGATGTCCACGAGCAGGGCCCCCTCGGCGGCCTCCGCCCGCGCTTCGTGCGGCCCCAGCCGTTCGTAACCGGCCCTGACCCGCTCCAGCAACTCATCGATCCCGCGGGGCTCGTCGCTCACTGCCAGTCCTCCGGTCCCTCGGTCTGCTCCAGGCGCAGCACCGCGCCGGTGCGGCTGTAGCGCCGGATGCGCGGCAGCGGCGGGTAGTACGCGTGAACGGAGACGGCGTGCTCCGTGGCCGACTCGTTCAGCACCTCGTGGACGTGATGGCGGCCGAAGGCCCGGCCCCGGCCGGGGGTCAGCTCCCGGGTGCGGTCGATGTCCTCGGCCAGTTCCAGGGTCTTCCAGCCGTCGGTGGGCAGCCGGGCCGCGAGCGAGTGCTCCCTGAGCGCGCCGGCCGCGGTGAGGAAGGCGCCGATCGAATCGGCGTGATCGTGCCAGCCGGTACCGGTACCCGGCGGCCAGCCGATCAGCCAGGCCTCGCTGCCACCGGGCCCGTCGAGCCGGATCCAGGTGCGGCCCTCGGGGTCGAGGGGAAGGGAGGCGATGAGTGCGGTGTCCTCGGCGGTGCGGCGGACGAAGTCGAGCAGTTCCGCGGCGGTCGGAGCCGGCGCGGACGTGCGCGTGGGCACGGGAACAGCGGGGAAGGGGGAGGCAGACACGGAGACCGTCCTGAGAGTTCGCGCGGATGCCTCGCCGTACGGCACAGCGCACGGCGTCGGCAGGTGAAGGCGATTCAGCAGGACGGGCGACACACGCAGCCCGCATAGCGGAGCAGGTCCATATGGACCCTCCGCCACAGGCGCACATCGGTGTCGGTCATGACCGGGAGTAGACCATGTGCGCCCGTGAGGGTCAATTGACGTCCGCGGTCCTGTCGGCGCGCACCGCCGTCCGGGCAGCGCCGCCGCGCGCCGCGTCCGCCGCCGCGAACAGCTCGGCCGGACGCACCCCGCTGAACGCCTCCACGAGATGCCCGTCCGGCCTGACCAGCAGAACCGTGTGCGCGGAGGCCCCCGGATAGCTCTCGGCCACCAGCAGTTCGGCCTTCACCGGCAGCCCCGCGACGGCCTCCGCCAGCCGGGGCATCACTCCGGCGCGCATCCAGTGGCGCCGGTCCCACACTCCAGTGCCGGGCGCCACCAGCACCACGAGCAACTGCCCCTGCCCCAGCCGTTCCCGCAGCCGCACCGGGGTGCCGTCGGGCGCCGTGACCCGCACATCGGCCACCGGCGCACCGGGGGGCGTGCCCACCGAGGCGTGCGCCTCGCTGCGCGCGGGCGCAAGGGGGGACAGGGCATAGGAAGGGGGCGCACCGAGGGGGCCACAGCCCAGATGCCCGTCCATCAGCAGGGTGTCGTGCCCCCGTGCGCTCCCCGGTACGAGCGTCCGCAGGCCTCCGCCGCCCCGCAGTATCGGCAGCGACTGGTCGGCGGCCCGCAGCCGTGCGGCGACGGCGGCCCGGCGTTCGGCCTGGTAGCTGTCGAGGAGCGCGTCGGACGCCCCGTGGTGCCAGGCGAGGGCCAGCTTCCAGGCCAGGTTCTCCGCGTCCCGCAGCCCCTCGTCGAGCCCCTGGGTGCCGAGGGCGCCGAGCAGATGGGCGGCGTCCCCGGCCAGGAAGGAACGCTTCACCCGCCACCGCCGGGCCAGCCGGTGGTGCAGCGTGTAGACCCCGGTGTCCAGCAGCTCGTACGGGGGTGTCTCGCCGCACCAGCCCGCCAGGGTGTCCCGGACCCGGGTGACCAGCGCGTCCGGCGTGACCAGTTCGCCGCGCGCGGGCAGCAGCCAGTCCAGCCGCCACACGTCGTCGGGCAGCGGGCGCGCCGTGACCTCGGCGCCACCGGTGCGCCAGGGCGGCGACCGGTGCAGCACGGCCTCACCGGGCCGGGGCAGCTCGGCGCGCAGTGCGGCCACGGCGTGCCGTTCCACCGCCGTACGCCCGGGAAACCGGATGTCGAGGAGTTTGCGCACGGTGGAGCGGGCCCCGTCGCAGCCGACCAGGTAGCTCCCGCGCCACCAGGTCGATCCGGGCTCCCTGGTGTGCACGGTGATGCCGGCCGGGTCCTGCTCCAGCGTGTCGATGCGGCTGGGCCCCGCGGTCTGCACCAGCTCCTGCGCGGCCACCGCGTCCCGCAGGCCCCGGACGAGCGCGTGCTGCGGTACGTGGACGGAGGCGGCCGGTACCTCGCTGCCCGGGACCGGGTCCTCGCCGAGCGACAGCTCGCGCACCAGCTGCCTGCGCCGCACCGAACGCCAGCCGGACCAGCGCAGTCCCTCGTCCCGCAGCGCCTTGCAGCCCAGCCGCTCAAGGAAGGCCGCGGTGTCCTCGCGCAGCACGACCGTACGGGCGGGGCGTGTCTCGTCGTTGTCGGGGTCCTCGTCGAGCAGCACGGACGGCACGCCCTGTGCGGCGAGGGCCAGCGAGAGCGCCAGGCCGACCGGCCCGGCACCGACGACGATCACCGGGTCCACGGTGCGTCCCCCGTCGGAAGCGCGGCGAAACGGAACGGTCCGGTGGAACGGAACGGAAGGTGCGCGGGCGTCGAAGGGGGTGCTGCGGCGTCGGGGACTCGGTGCGCGATCACAGAACGTATGCAACCTACTGCCGGTGCTTGCGTCAAGCGACGCCGGAACGCGGCGAGGGGCGGTGGCAGGTGTGCCACCGCCCCTCGCGGGCGTCGTACGACGAGCCGTCAGGCGGCGGTTCCGTCGTCCATGTTGAGCGACGGCGCACCGACCGTCTCCGGTTCGCCCCCCGGCCCGGTGCCCACGACCGCGCCCGTGCTCTTCTTCCCGCGCCGGAGCCGACGCTCCAGCCAGCTGGCGAACGACGTCAGGGCGAAGTTCAGCGCGAGGTACACCACCGCGACGATCGTGAAGCAGGCGATGGTGTTCGCCCCGTAGTTCGCGGACATCGGCCGCACCGAGGCCAGCAGCTCCGGGTAGCTCAGTACCGCGCCGCCGAGAGCGGTGTCCTTCACGATCACCACGAGCTGGCTGACGATGGCCGGCAGCATCGCGGTGACCGCCTGCGGCAGCAGCACGAAGACCATCGTCTGGCCCTTGCGCATGCCGATCGCCTTGGCCGCGTCCGTCTGCCCGCGGGGGAGCGTCAGGATGCCTGCCCGCACGATCTCGGCGAGCACCGACGCGTTGTAGAGCACCAGACCCGTCACGACGGCGTACAGCAGACGCGTGTCCGGTTCCAGGTCGGTGTACTCGGAGTACATCGCGTTGGCGATGATCATCAGGAGCAGTACGGGAATGGCGCGGAAGAACTCCACGATCACTCCGCCGGGAACGCGCACCCAGCGGTGGTCCGAGAGCCGGCCGATCCCGAAGAGCGCGCCCAGCGGCAGCGCGATGAGCAGCGCGTAGAACGCCGCCTTGATCGTGTTCTGGAAGCCCGGCCAGATGTACGTCTCCCACGCCTGGGTGTCGGCGAAGAACGGCTTCCACTTGACCCAGTCGAGCTGGTGCTTCTCGGCGAGGCCGTCGTACACCCACCACACCACCGCCGCGGCGGCCAGTACGAAGAGAACGGTGTACAGGATGTTGCGCCGCTTGGCGCGGGGCCCCTGGGCGTCGTACAGGACGGAGCTCATCGCTTCACCGCCACCTTCTTGGCGACCCAGCCGAGGATGAGGCCGGTCGGGAGGGTCAGGATGATGAAGCCGAGGACGAACACACCGGAGATCAGCAGCAGCTGGGCCTCGTTCTCGACCATTTCCTTCATCAGGTACGAGGCTTCCGCGACCCCGATCGCCGCTGCGACGGTGGTGTTCTTCGTCAGTGCGATGAGTACGTTGGACAGCGGGTTGACCACCGACCGGAACGCCTGCGGGAGCACGATCAGCCGGAGCACCTGGCCGAAGCTGAGCCCGAGTGCCCGGGCCGCCTCCGCCTGGCCGACCGGCACCGTGTTGATGCCTGAACGGAGGGCCTCGCACACGAACGACGCCGTGTAGGCGGTGAAGGCGAGCACCGCGAGCCGGAAGTTGATGACCTTGAAGTCGCCTCCGCCCCCGAGTGTGATCTGAAGAGTCTGGAAGAGGCCCAGCGAGGCGAAGACGATGATCACGGTCAGCGGAATGTTCCGGACCACGTTCACATAGACGGTCGCGAAACCGCGCATCAGGGGGACCGGGCTGACCCTCATGCCGGCCAGCAGCGTTCCCCATACGAGGGAGCCGAGGGCGGAGAACACGGTGAGCTTCACCGTGACCCAGAAGGCCCCCAACAGGTCATAACCATCAAGAAAGTCGAACACGATCTCCCGTGCTTCCACGTGTAGGAGGGCGCGGCGCGCCGCCGTTCAGCGGCGGCGCGCCCGGTCAGCCCTGCTTCACTTGACGACGTTGCCGATCTTCGGAGCCTTCTCGTTCTTGTAGCCGGCCGGACCGAAGTTCGCGTCCACGGCCTTCTGCCACGAGCCGTCCGAAACCATCTTGGTCAGCGCGTCGTTGATCTTCTTCTTGAGGTCGGCGTCGCCCTTCTTCAGGCCGATGCCGTAGTTCTCGTTGGTCATCTTGAAGCCGGCCAGCTTGAACTTGCCCTTGTTGGCGTCCTGCGAGGCGTAGCCGGCCAGGATGCTGTCGTCCGTGGTCAGCGCGTCGACGGCCTTGTTCTCGAGGCCGGTCAGGCACTCCGAGTAGCCGCCGTACTCCAGCAGCTGCGCCTTCGGGGCCAGCTTGTCGTGGACGTTCTGCGCGGAGGTCGAACCGGCGACCGAGCAGAGCTTCTTGTTGTTCAGGTCCTCGGGCTTCTTGAACGAGTCGTCGTCCGCGCGGACCAGGATGTCCTGGTGGGCCAGCAGGTACGGACCGGCGAAGTCGACCTTCTGCAGGCGCTCGTCGGTGATGGAGTAGGAGGCGACGATGAACTTGACGTCACCGCGCGAGATCGCCGTCTCGCGGTCGGCGCTCTTCGTCTCCTTGAACTCGATGTTCTTGGCGTCGTAGCCGAGCTCCTTGGCGACGTACGTGGCGACGTCGACGTCGAAGCCGGTGAACTTGCCGTCCGGCGTCTTCAGGCCGATACCCGGCTGGTCGATCTTGATGCCGATGGTGATCTTCTTGCCGCCACCCGAACCGGCCGAGTCGTCCTTGTCGTCGGAACCACAGGCGGTAGCGGTGAGGGCGAGGGCGAGCACGGCGGCCGAGGCGGCGGTGACCTTACGAAGCTGCATGGTGGAATTCCCTAGAGTTGACGCGAAGTGAGTGATCAGCGGATACCGGAGCCGGTACGGCGGGCTCCGTCAGTGGTGAAGGATCTTCGACAGGAAGTCCTTGGCCCGGTCACTGCGCGGGTTGCTGAAGAACTGGTCGGGCGTGGCCTCTTCGACGATCTTTCCGTCCGCCATGAAGACGACCCGGTTCGCCGCCGAGCGCGCGAAGCCCATCTCGTGGGTGACGACGACCATCGTCATGCCCTCGCGGGCGAGCTGCTGCATGACTTCCAGCACCTCGTTGATCATCTCCGGGTCGAGAGCCGAGGTCGGCTCGTCGAAGAGCATGACCTTCGGGTCCATCGCCAGGGCCCGGGCGATCGCGACGCGCTGCTGCTGGCCGCCGGAGAGCTGGGAGGGGTACTTGTCGGCCTGCGTACCGACGCCCACCCGGTCGAGCAGCGAACGCGCCTTGTCCTCGGCCGCCTTCTTGTCCGTCTTGCGGACCTTCAGCTGCCCGAGCATCACGTTCTCGAGGACCGTCTTGTGGGCGAAGAGATTGAACGACTGGAAGACCATGCCGACATCGGCACGCAGCCGCGCCAGCTCCTTGCCCTCCGCGGGCAACGGCTTCCCGTCGATCGTGATCGCGCCCGAGTCGATCGTCTCCAAGCGGTTGATCGTGCGGCACAGCGTGGACTTACCGGACCCGGACGGCCCGATGACGACCACGACCTCGCCGCGGGCGATCGTCAGGTCGATGTCCTGGAGCACATGCAGCGCGCCGAAGTGCTTGTTGACGTTGCTCAGCACAACCAGATCGCCGGCGGGCGCGGGTGCAGCGTCCTCGGCGCCCTTGGTCACTGAAACTCCGCTCATCGGCTTCTTGCTCCGTCCTCCTCGGTTGGGAAGGACCCTAGTGACGCAGTGCTACGAACGTCATTACATCTGAGCGGAAATTGAGCATAACGATCCGGCGGCAACCGGACACTCCGTGTGAACGGGACGTCACGCCGCTCGTACCGGCCGTACCGGGTGCATAACGGAAACCCGGATACAACGGGCAGGCCCTTGACTGTCCACCCGTGATCGGCGTGGATTCCCTGGTACACCCCTACGTGAAACACCCCGGAACGGGGAAGTGACCGGGGGCGTACACGACCGTACGGACCGATCGCCGGCACACGCCGCTGCCAAGAGGGGGGCCATGAGACTGCTGCTCGTCGAGGACGACAACCACGTCGCCGCCGCCCTGTCCGCGATTCTCGCCCGGCACGGCTTCCAGGTCGTCCACGCCCGCAGCGGCGACGAGGCCCTGCAGGCGCTCCTGCCCACCGACACCGAGCCCTTCGGCGTCGTGCTCCTCGACCTCGGCCTTCCCGACCAGGACGGCTACGAGGTGTGCGGCAAGATCCGCAAGCGCAGTTCCGTGCCGGTGATCATGGTCACCGCCCGCGCCGACGTACGCTCCCGCATCCACGGACTCAACCTCGGCGCCGACGACTACGTGACCAAGCCGTACGACACCGGCGAGCTGCTGGCCCGTATCCACGCCGTCAGCCGGCGGAAGGCGAGCAACGAGGACACCGTGTCCACACCCGTCGCGGCGCTGCGCCTGGGGCACGTCAGCATCGAGCTGCCCACCCGCCGGGTCAGCGTCGACGGCACGGAGGTGCAGCTCACCCGCAAGGAGTTCGACCTGCTCGCGCTCCTCGCCCAGCGCCCCGGAGTGGTCTTCCGCCGCGAACAGATCATCAGCGAGGTGTGGCGCACCAGCTGGGAGGGAACGGGCCGCACGCTGGAGGTGCACGTCGCCTCGCTCCGGTCCAAGCTGCGGCTGCCCGCCCTGATCGAGACGGTGCGCGGGGTCGGCTACCGCCTCGTCTCCCCGTCCGCGTAAAGGCGTACGTCCCCGGTGCGTACCCGGCTGCTCCCGCTGCTCATCGTCCTGATGGCGAGTGTCCTGCTCGCCCTCGGCTTCCCGCTCGCCGTCAGCGTGGCCGCCGCCGAACAGCAGCGCGTCGTGATCGACCGCATCGACGACACGGCACGCTTCGCCGCACTCGCCCAGTTCATCACCGAGCGCACCAGCGGCTACGACGAACGGCGCCGTACCCTCCAGACCGAACTGGAAACGTACAACTCGGTGTACGGGATCCGCGCCGGTGTCTTCTACCGTGACGACTCCGCCATGGCGAAGGCCCCGGACACGTGGCGGCTGCCTGTCGAGGGGGAGGGGCGCGCCGCCTTCAGCGAGGCGCTGCTCGGCCGCCGCAGCCACGACCCGCCCCAGGTCTGGCCCTGGCAGAACGGCCGTGTGGTCGTCGCCTCGCCCGTCGTACGCGACGGAGACGTCATCGCCGTCGTCGTCATCGACTCGCCCACCGGCCAGATGCGCGGCGACACGATCCGCGGCTGGCTGCTCATCGCGGCGGGCGAGGCGGTCGCGATGCTGGTCGCCGTCGGCGCCGCGATCCGGCTCACCGGCTGGGTCCTGCTGCCCGTCGAGACCCTGGACGCCGCGGCCCACGACATCGCCAGCGGCCGCATGCGCTCCCGGGTCGCCGCATCCGGCGGGCCCCCGGAACTCAGGCGGCTGGCCCGCTCGTTCAACGAGATGGCCGACAACGTCGAGGACGTCCTGGAGCAGCAGCGCGCCTTCGTCGCCGACGCCTCCCACCAGTTGCGCAACCCACTGGCCGCCCTGCTGCTGCGCATCGAACTGCTCGCCCTCGAACTGCCGGAGGGCAACGAGGAGATCGCCTCCGTGCGCACCGAGGGCCGCCGCCTCGGCCAGGTCCTGGACGACCTGCTCGACCTCGCGCTCGCCGAGCACGCCGAGAGCGACCTCCAGCTCACGGACATCGGCGCCCTCACCGCCGAACGCGTCGCGTCCTGGCGGCCGGTGGCCGAGGAGAAGGGCGTACGGCTCCGGGCCGACGGACCGCCCGCCGTCACGGCCTGGGCGGACCCCATCGCCCTGTCCAGCGCGCTCGACGCCATCATCGACAACGCCCTCAAATTCACGCCCGCCGACGAGGAGGTCCGCGTCACCGTCGCCTCCGGCAGCGAGGACGTCACGGTGGCCGTCGCCGACGGCGGGCCCGGCCTCACCGACCAGGAGCTGGAACGGGTCGGCGACCGCTTCTGGCGCAGCTCCCAGCACCAGAACATCCAGGGCTCGGGCCTCGGCCTCTCCATCTCGCAGGCGCTCCTCGCGGCGGGCGGCGGCTCCCTCTCGTACGCGCGCAAGGAGCCGTACGGGCTCAGCGTCACGGTCTCCGTGCCGCGCCACGACCCCAAGGGCTGAGAGCTACGGCTTGACCGAGCGGTAGTAGCGCTTCGCCCCTTCGTGCAGCGGGAGCGGATCGGTGTAGATGGCCGTCCGCAGGTCCACCAGCTGCGCCGCGTGCACCTCGCGCCCGATGCGGTCGCGGCTGTCGATCACGGTCCGCGTGAACGCCTCGGTCATCGCCGCGTCCGTGCGGTCCGTGGTGACCAGCACATTGGCGACCGCCACCGTGGGTACGGCCTGGCCCTGCTGCGCGTTGCGGTACGCGTCGGCGGGCATCACGGCCGACCGGTAGTAGCGGGTGGAACCGCCCGCCGACTGGAGCTGCTTGATCAGCGGCTCCTCCAGCGGAACCAGCCGGATCGCGAACCGCTCCGACAGATCGGTCACCGCCGTCGTGGGCAGCCCGCCCGACCAGAAGAACGCGTCGATCCTGCCCTCCTCCAGCAGCTTCGGCATCGTGTCGATGCCCACCGGCAACGGCGTCACGTCATTGACCGGATCGAGACCCGCGGCCGTCATCAGCCGATCCGCGACCAGCTTCACCCCCGACCCCGCCTGGCCCACGGCGACCGTACGGCCGCGCAGATCCGCCACGCTGTCGATGTCCGAGTCCCGCTTCACGACCAGCTGTATGTAGTCGTCGTACAGCCGGACACAGCCGCGCAGCCGCTCGTAGCCGGGCTTCCGGGCGCGCAGATAGGTGGCGACGGCATCGGTGGTGGCGATGGTGAAGTCCGCCTTGCCCGCCGCGACCCTGGCCAGGTTCTGCTGCGAGCCCTCGCTGGTCTGGAGATTTATCGACACATCGGGCAGATCCTTGGCCAGGGCCCCCTTCAGCCGCTCCCCATAGCGCTGGTAGACGCCGCTGCGCACCCCCGTACTGAACGACAGGGTGCCGGTGGGCGCCGGGTCGCCGAGCGGGAGCAGCCACCAGAGCAGCAGTCCGAGCACGACGGCGAGGGCGGCGCCCGCCCGCAGGGAGCGACGCCGGCCGATTCGGGACAGGGCCGGGAGCATGGCGGCGATCCTGCCAGGTCGTTCCCGGCCGTGGCCAGGGGCGTCGTCGGATCACCCGCCCGAGGCGGAGGGATCCCGGACACCACCTACCCTTGTCACATGAGCAGCGGCAACCGGAGCGAAGCAGTGGACGTCAGAAAAAGCTATGAGGTGCGCACCTACGGGTGCCAGATGAACGTCCACGACTCCGAGCGCTTGTCGGGGCTCCTGGAGGACGCCGGCTACGTGCGCGCGCCCGAGGGCTCCGACGGCGACGCCGACGTCGTCGTCTTCAACACCTGCGCGGTCCGTGAGAACGCCGACAACAAGCTCTACGGCAACCTCGGCCGGCTCGCCCCGATGAAGACCAAGCGCCCCGGCATGCAGATCGCCGTCGGCGGCTGCCTCGCCCAGAAGGACCGGGACACCATCGTCCAGCGGGCGCCCTGGGTCGACGTCGTCTTCGGCACGCACAACATCGGCAAGCTCCCCGTGCTGCTGGAGCGCGCCCGCGTCCAGGAGGAGGCGCAGGTCGAGATCGCCGAATCCCTGGAAGCCTTCCCCTCCACGCTGCCCACCCGCCGCGAGTCCGCGTACGCCGCCTGGGTCTCCATCTCCGTGGGCTGCAACAACACCTGCACGTTCTGCATCGTTCCGGCCCTGCGCGGCAAGGAGAAGGACCGCCGCACCGGCGACATCCTCGCCGAGATCGAGGCCCTGGTCGCCGAGGGCGTCTCCGAGATCACCCTGCTCGGCCAGAACGTCAACGCGTACGGCTCCGACATCGGCGACCGCGAGGCGTTCTCCAAGCTGCTGCGCGCCTGCGGGAAGATCGAGGGCCTGGAACGCGTCCGCTTCACCTCGCCGCACCCGCGCGACTTCACCGACGACGTCATCGCCGCCATGGCCGAGACGCCGAACGTGATGCCGCAGCTGCACATGCCGATGCAGTCCGGTTCGGACCGGGTCCTCAAGGCGATGCGCCGCTCCTACCGGCAGGAACGCTTCCTCGGGATCATCGAGAAGGTGCGGGCCGCGATGCCCGACGCCGCGATCTCCACCGACATCATCGTCGGCTTCCCCGGCGAGACCGAGGAGGACTTCGAGCAGACGATGCACGCGGTCCGCGAGGCGCGCTTCGCGAACGCCTTCACCTTCCAGTACTCCAAGCGTCCCGGCACCCCCGCCGCCGACATGGAGGGGCAGATCCCCAAGGAGGTCGTCCAGGAGCGTTACATGCGCCTCTCCGCCCTCCAGGAGGACATCTCCTGGGAGGAGAACAAGAAGCAGGTCGGCCGCACCCTGGACGTCATGGTCGCCGAGGGCGAGGGCCGCAAGGACGGCGCCACCCACCGGCTGTCCGGCCGCGCCCCCGACAACCGCCTGGTCCACTTCACCAAGCCGGACCAGGACGTCCGCCCCGGCGACGTGGTGACCGTCGAGATCACCTACGCAGCCCCGCACCACCTGCTCGCCGAGGGCACCCCGGCCGCCGTGCGCCGGACCCGCTCCGGCGACGCCTGGGAGAAGCGGAACGCCGCCGCGGCCGCCAAGCCGGCCGGCGTCATGCTGGGCCTGCCCGGCATCGGTGCCCCGGCGCCGCTGCCCGCGACGGCGGCCCCTGGCTGCGGCTGCGACTGACCCCCTGGGCTGCGGCTGCGGCCGAGGTACGGCGCAGTACGCTGCCGACCATGCTTGTCGCCGCCGCTGTCTGCCCCTGTCCGCCGCTGCTCGTCCCCGACGTGGCCGCCGGTGCCGCACCCGAGCTGGACGCCGCCCGGACGGCGTGCACCGACGCCCTGGGCGTCCTCGCCGCCTCCCGGCCCGACCTGCTCGTGGTGATCGGCCCGGCCGGGCCCGATGGGCGCGGCAGCCACCCCGAGGGCGCCGTCGGCGGCTTCCGGGAATTCGGCGTCGACCGGGAGGTCCGGCTCGGCCGGGACCGGGGATCGCGCGACGCCCGCCCCCTCCCGCCCTCGCTCGCGGTGGGCGCCTGGCTCCTCGCCCGTACGGGATGGGCCGACGCCCCCGTCGAGGGCCTGGGCATCGCGGAGTCGCTGGAGGCCGCGCGCTGCACGGAGACCGGGCGGGAGCTGGCCCGCCGGGCGGACCGGGTCGCCCTGCTGGTGATGGGCGACGGCAGCGCCTGCCGCACGGTGAAGGCCCCGGGCTATCTGGACGAGCGCGCGGCGGCGTTCGACGCGGAGGCCGCGCGGGCCCTGGGCGCCGCCGACACGAAGGCGCTGACCGTGCTGGACGAGGCACTCGCGTACGAGCTGAAGGCCGCGGGGCGCGCGCCCTGGCAGGTGCTGGCGGGCGCGGCCGAGGGGGCCGGTCTGGCCGGCCGGCTGCTGTACGAGGACGCGCCGTACGGCGTGGGCTATCTGGTCGCCACCTGGGCCTGACAGCACCATGCGTGGAGGGCCCCGGAGCAAGCCTTGCTCCGGGGCCCTCCACGCATGGTGCTGTCAGGCTGCCGGCGGGGGCGTCGGAGGCGTGCCGCCGTCCTTGTTCGCCAGCTTGTCCACCGCGTCCTTGGCCTTCTGCCGGCCCGTCACGATCTTGTCGCTGTATTTGCCCTTGGTCTTCTCGTCCACCGTCCGGGCCGCCTTCTCAAGCCCTTGGTCGATCTTGTCCCCATGCTGCTGCGCGAGGTCGCTGACCTTCTCCTTGGCCGGGGCCAGCTTCGCCTTCACATTGTCCATGAAGCCCATCGGGCACCTTCTCCGCTCGGAAACTGTGAGAAATAACCCATATGTACAACCACTGTACGGGGAGGACCGCACTGTCGCGTCACCTTCCCCGCCCGGGCTTCCCTCATTCGGGATACGCGGCGCAGGTTTGAGGGAGACTGAGCCGGTGACAAGCTCAGCTCCCGCACCTCGGGTCATCACCGTCGTCGGTCCCACCGCAGCAGGTAAGTCCGACCTGGGGGTGTACCTCGCCCAGCAGCTCGGAGGCGAAGTCATCAACGCCGACTCCATGCAGCTCTACCGGGGGATGGACATCGGCACCGCCAAGCTGACGCTCGCCGAGCGCGCCGCCGTACCGCACCGGCTGCTGGACATCTGGGACGTCACCGAGACCGCCAGCGTCGCCGAGTACCAGCGCCTCGCCCGCGCCGAGATCGACCGGCTCCTCGCCGAGGACCGCACCCCGATCCTGGTCGGCGGCTCCGGCCTGTACGTGAAGGGCGCGATCGACGCCCTGGAGTTCCCCGGCACGGACCCCGGCGTCCGGGCCGCGCTGGAGGCGGAGCTGGACGCACACGGCTCCGGAGCACTGCATGCCCGGCTCGCCGCCGCCGACCCCGAGGCCGGCCGCGCGATCCTCCCGAGCAACGGCCGCCGCATCGTCCGCGCCCTGGAGGTCATCGAGATCACCGGCAAGCCGTTCACCGCGAACCTCCCCGGCGACGACGCCGTCTACGACGCCGTCCAGATCGGCGTCGACGTGGAGCGCCCCGAACTCGACGAGCGCATCGCCCTGCGCGTCGACCGCATGTGGGACGCGGGCCTCGTGGACGAGGTGCGCACCCTGGAGGCGCAGGGGCTGCGCGAAGGGCGTACCGCCTCGCGGGCCCTCGGCTACCAGCAGGTGCTGTCCGCGCTCGCCGGCGAGTGCACCGAGGACCAGGCGCGCGCCGAAACCGTGCGCGCCACCAAACGCTTCGCGCGCCGTCAGGACTCCTGGTTCCGCCGCGACCCGCGCGTCCAATGGCTCAGTGGTGCCGTGCAGCACCGCGGGGAACTCCCCAGCCAGGCGCTGGCGTTGGTCGAACGAGCGGTTACAGCCTGATCACGTGATGGCATCGGGACGCTCCGCCCGTCATTTCGGCGACCGCGGCCGTGCCATCATCGAGCATCGATCGACTGAGTCCGAGTTGGGAGGGCGCGTGGCGATGGAGGCCGGCCCTCGCGACACGGAACGAGACGCACCGGAACACGGCGCACCGGGCGCCGGGCACGAGGCGGACAGCCTCAGCCCGGACGGGCCCGACGAGCTCGACGTGACCCCCGAGGTCGAGGTCGAGCTGCGGCCCACCCGACGGCTGCGCATCTGGCAGCTCGCGCCCATCGTCATGCTCGCCGCGGTGGGCTCCCTGATGTTCGCCTTCCCGCTGGCCTTCGAGTTCGGTGACGGCGGCGCGGTCGTCGCCATGCTGGGCCTCCTGATCAGCTGCTGCGCCGCCGGGTGGTCCATGATGGCCGCCCGCCGCGTCGGCTACGCCTGGCCCGGACTGCCCTCCCGAGGCTCCGCGCAGCGCCCGGACTGGCGCGTGATCGCGCTCTACGCCGGGGTCTGCGCGGTGCTCGTCGCGCTCGCCGTCTGGCGCGTGGCCCGGCTGCGCTGACCTGCCGGGACGCGGGGCCGGAGACATCGGCCCGGAGAGCGCCCCATGCCCCTGTCCGCGCAGCGGACCGTTTTCCGGCTGTCCGTGCCGCCTCGTACAGTTGTCCCGTGACCACCTCGCAGATCGCCTTCCTCAAGGGCCACGGCACCGAGAACGACTTCGTGATCGTTCCCGACCCGGACAACGCCCTCGACCTGCCCGCCTCCGTCGTCGCCCGGCTCTGCGACCGCCGCGCGGGCATCGGCGGCGACGGCCTGCTGCACGTCGTGCGCTCCGCCGCGCACCCCGAGGCCAAGGCGATGGCCGAGGACGCCGAGTGGTTCATGGACTACCGCAACTCCGACGGCTCGGTCGCCGAGATGTGCGGCAACGGCGTACGGGTCTTCGCCCGCTACCTCCAGCGCGCCGGTCTGGTCGAGCCGGGCGACCTCGCCGTCGCCACCCGGGGCGGCGTCAAGAAGGTCCACCTCGCCAAGAACGGCGACGTCACCGTCTCCATGGGGCGCGCCCTGCTCCCCGCCGACGGCGTCACCGTCACCGTGGGCGGCCGGGCCTGGGACGCCCGCAACGTCAACATGGGCAATCCGCACGCCGTCGCCTTCGTGGACGACCTGGACCACGCCGGTGATCTGCTCACCGAGCCCGCCTTCGCCCCGGCCGCCGTCTACCCCGAGGGCGTCAACATCGAGTTCGTCGTGGACCGGGGCCCCCGCCACGTCGCCATGCGGGTGCACGAGCGCGGCTCCGGCGAGACCCGCTCCTGCGGCACCGGCGCCTGCGCGGTGGCCGTCGCGGCCGCCCGCCGGGACCAGACCGACCCCGCGCGGACCGGCGAGCCCGTCACGTACACCGTCGACCTCCCCGGCGGCAGCCTCGCCATCACGGAGCACCCGGACGGCGGGATCGACATGACCGGACCGGCCGTCATCGTCGCCGAAGGCATGATCGATCCGGCCTGGCTCGAAACGCCGAACGGCTAACGCTTCGCTCGAATGGGTGATCCGTTTCACGCTGGGCGAGAGCGGGACTCCGCCACGTGGTGGGCTCGGTAGCATCAAGCACCGGCCCGGAGGCGCGCCGCGCCTCCCCACCGCCGGTCGACGTCGCCGGAGGTGCCCCCATGAGTGCAGAGGCCACCAGCCCAGGTGCTCCCATCCGCAGGCGGGGCCGTCCCCGGATCGACCTCCGCAGGCTCGGCAGAGCCGCGCTCTTCGGTCCGGTCTCCCGCGACCGGCTCCCCGACGCGATCGCGCATGTCGCCGAGGTGCACCGTTTCCATCATCCCGACGCCGACCTCTCGGTCCTGCAACGCGCCTATCTGCTCGCCGAGACCTCTCACCGGGGGCAGATGCGCAAGAGCGGTGAGCCCTTCATCACGCATCCGCTCGCCGTCACCCTGATCCTCGCCGAGCTGGGCGCCGAGACGACCACGCTGACCGCGTCCCTGCTCCACGACACCGTCGAGGACACCGAGGTGACCCTCGACCAGGTGCGGGAGGAGTTCGGCGAGGAGGTCTGCTACCTCGTGGACGGCGTCACCAAACTCGAAAAGGTCGACTACGGGGCCGCCGCCGAACCCGAGACCTTCCGCAAGATGCTCGTCGCCACCGGGGACGACGTGCGCGTCATGTCGATCAAGCTCGCCGACCGGCTGCACAACATGCGCACCCTCGGCGTGATGCGCCCCGAGAAGCAGGCCAGGATCGCCAAGGTCACCCGCGACGTGCTGATCCCCCTCGCCGAACGGCTCGGCGTCCAGGCGCTCAAGACCGAGCTGGAGGACCTGGTCTTCGCCATCCTCCACCCCGAGGAGTACGCGCGCACCGACGCGCTGATCACCGAGGCGGCCGACGGCCCCGACCCGCTCGGCGCCACCGCGGGGAACGTGGCCTCGGTGCTCCGTGAGGCCGGCATCTCCGCGGAGGTCCTGGTCAGGCCCCGCCACTTCGTCTCCGTCCACCGCGTCCGCATCAAACGCGGCGAACTGCGCGGCAGCGACTTCGGACGGGTTCTCGTGCTCGTCGGTGAGGACGCCGACTGCTACGCCGTCCTCGGCGAGCTGCACACCTGCTTCACCCCGGTGATCTCCGAGTTCAAGGACTTCATCGCCGCCCCCAAGTTCAACCTGTACCAGTCGCTGCACACCGCGGTCGTCGGCCCGGACGGCGAGGTCGCCGAGATCCTCATCCGCACGCACCGCATGCACAAGGTCGCCGAGGCCGGCGTCGTCGCCCTCGGCAATCCGTACGCCTCCGAGGGCGCCCCCCAGACCGCCGAACCGGCCGACGGCGAACGCGCCGACCCCACCCGCCCCGGCTGGCTCTCCCGCCTCCTCCAGTGGCAGCAGTCCGCACCCGACCCCGACACCTTCTGGACCAGCCTGCGCGCCGACCTCGCCCAGGACCGCGAGATCACCGTCTTCCGCACGGACGGCGGCACGCTCGGCCTGCCCGCCGGCGCCAGCTGCGTCGACGCGGCCTACGCCCAGCACGGCGACGCCGCCCACGCCTGTATCGGGGCCCGGGTGAACGGCCGGCTGGCCACCCTGAGCACCGTCCTCAAGGACGGCGACACCGTGCAGCCGCTGCTCGCCGAGGACGCCGCCTCCGGCCCCTCGCCGGACTGGCTCGACCACACGCGCACCCCCGCCGCCCGCATCGCCATCACCGGCTGGCTCGACGCCCACCCGCAGACCGCGGAGACCGGCCGGCCCGGTGTGCCGGCCGACCCCGGCCCGCAGCCCGTCCCGGCCCCGGCGCCCCGGACCGCCCGCGCCCGCACCGCGACCGCCGTGACCGAGCGGCCGGACGCCGCGGTACGGCTCGCCGGCTGCTGCACGCCCGTGCCCCCCGACGAGGTCACGGGCATCCCCGTACGCGGCGGCGCCGCCGTCACCGTGCACCGGCTGGAGTGCCCCGCCGTGGCCCGCATGGAGGCGGTCGGGCGGACACCGGTCGCGGTGAGCTGGGGCGACGAGCAGGCGTGCCGGGTGACCCTGGTCGCCGAATCGTTCGGCCGCCCCCGGCTGCTCGCCGACCTCACCGAGGCGATCGCGGGGGCCGACGCCGCGGTGATCTCCGCGACCGTCGAACCGCCGACCGAACAGCGCGTACGGCACACCTACACGCTGCGGCTCCCGGACGCGGCGGGTCTGCCCGCGCTGATGCGCGCCATGCGCGAGGTGCCCGGTGTGTACGACGTGAGCCGCGCCCAGCATCCGGCCGGGGCGCTCTGAGGCACCGGGCGGTCAGCCGGGTTCTCTCTGGCACCGGACCCTCAACCGCGTTCTCATTCGGGTGGCGCGGCGCGCGCCGCGCCCGTCCGGCGGGGCGGCGCTGATAGCCGTAGTGCATGCCGTTCCTCTCCCGCCGCTCGCGGGCCGCCGTGCTGGCCGCCGCGTCGGCCGCCCTCGTCGCCGCCACCCTGCCCGCCGACCCGGTGCCCCTCGGCATCGGCGACCCGCTCTTCCCGCACCTCGGCAACCCCGGCTACGACGTGCTCGCGTACGACATCGGCCTCACCTACAAGGGCCGCAACGACGTGCCGCTGGACGCCGTCACCACCATCGACGCGCGGACGACCGAGCCGCTGGACCGGATCAACCTCGACTTCACCCGGGGCACCGTGCGCTCAGTCGCCGTCAACGGGCTGCGCGCCGGATTCGAGACCGCGGGCGAGGACCTCGTCGTACGGCCGGCGGGCCGCATCCCGGCCGGGGTGCCCCTGCGCATCACCGTCCGCCACACCAGCGATCCCAACGGCGAACAGGACAGCGGCGGCTGGGTGCGCACGGCCGACGGGCTCGCGATGGCCAACCAGGCGGACGCCGGACACCGGGTCTTCCCGAGCAACGACCACCCCGCCGACAAGGCGTACTTCACCTTCCGCGTCACCGCGCCGAACGACAGGACCGTCGTCGCCAACGGCGTCCCCACCGGCCGCAGCCGCAACGGCGACAGCACCACCTGGACCTATCGCACCGAACACCCCATGGCGACCGAACTGGCCCAGGTCAGCATCGGCGACTCGACCGTCGTACGGCGGACCGGACCGCATGGACTGCCCGTCCGCGACGTCGTACCCACCGCCGACCGGGACCGCGTGGAGACCTGGCTGAAGAGGACCCCCGCCCAGCTGGAGTGGATGGAGCGGCAGGTCGGCCGCTACCCCTTCGAGAACTACGGAATCCTCGTCGCCGACACCGAGACCGGGTTCGAGCTGGAGACCCAGACCCTGTCCCTCTTCGAGAAGCGCCTGTTCACCGACACGCGCTTCCCCGCCTGGTACGTCGAGTCGGTCATGGTCCACGAAATGGCCCACCAGTGGTTCGGTGACAGCGTCTCCCCGCAGTCCTGGTCCGATCTCTGGCTGAACGAGGGGCACGCCACCTGGTACGAGGCGCGGTACACCGAGGACCACATGGACGCCCCGCTGGAGGCACGCATGCGGAACGCCTACATCCGCTCGGACACCTGGCGCGCCGCCGGAGGCCCGCCCGCCCGGCCCGCGGCCCCGAAGCCCGGCCAGAAGATCAGCCTGTTCAGGCCCGTGGTCTACGACGGCAGCGCCCTCGTCCTGTACGCGCTGCGCCAGGAGATCGGGCACGACGCCTTCGGCCGGCTGGAACGGCTCTGGGTCCACAAGCACCGCGACTCCAACGCCGCCACGGCCGACTTCGTCCGGCTCGCCTCGCAGGTGGCGGGACGCGATCTGACCGCCTTCTTCGACGGCTGGCTGTACGGGACGAAGACACCGCCCATGCCGGGGCACCCGGACTGGCGGAGCACCGCGCCGGCCGCCTCGT
This sequence comes from Streptomyces sp. NBC_00523, assembly GCF_036346615.1. Classification (NCBI taxonomy): domain Bacteria; kingdom Bacillati; phylum Actinomycetota; class Actinomycetes; order Kitasatosporales; family Streptomycetaceae; genus Streptomyces; species Streptomyces sp. NBC_00523. The sequence continues at coordinate 5,569,328 of NZ_CP107836.1, forward strand.
AAACCGGGGTGACGCCCCGCGCCCGCCGTGCCACTATCGACGGGTCGCCGAGGCGGCCGGAGCGGAGCACTTCCCCCTCGGGAATCTTCCGCACAGGTCACGCGTTGTGACTGATGCAACCACTTCTATCGACGTAAGGATCCAATGACCTCCTCTTCTTCCCTTCCCCAGGACGCGCAGAACGCGCAGAGTGCCACGGAGAACGCGACCGAGAGCCTCACCGAGGGCCTGCGGGCCGACGCCCTGATGGAAGAGGACGTCGCCTGGAGCTTCGAGATCGACGGAGAGCGGGACGGCGACCAGCTGGACCGTTCGGAGCGTGCCGCGCTGCGGCGTGTGGCCGGCCTCTCCACCGAGCTCGAGGACGTCACCGAGGTCGAGTACCGACAGCTCCGCCTGGAGCGCGTCGTGCTCGTCGGTGTCTGGACCTCGGGCACCGTGCAGGACGCGGAGAATTCGCTCGCCGAGCTGGCGGCCCTCGCCGAGACGGCGGGCGCCCAGGTGCTCGACGCCGTCTTCCAGCGCCGCGACAAGCCCGATCCGGCCACGTACATCGGTTCCGGCAAGGCCCGCGAACTGCGTGACGTCGTCGTGGAGACCGGAGCCGACACCGTCGTCTGCGACGGTGAGCTGTCCCCGGGCCAGCTGATCCACCTGGAAGACGTCGTCAAGGTCAAGGTGGTCGACCGGACCGCCCTGATCCTCGACATCTTCGCCCAGCATGCCAAATCCCGAGAGGGCAAGGCGCAGGTCTCCCTGGCGCAGATGCAGTACATGCTGCCCAGGCTCCGCGGCTGGGGTCAGTCGCTGTCCCGTCAGATGGGCGGTGGCGGTACCAGCGGCGGTGGCGGCATGGCGACCCGTGGTCCCGGTGAGACCAAGATCGAGACCGACCGGCGCCGTATCCGCGAGAAGATGGCGAAGATGCGCCGGGAGATCGCGGAGATGAAGACCGGCCGCGACCTCAAGCGCCAGGAACGCCGGCGCAACAAGGTCCCCTCGGTCGCCATCGCCGGATACACCAACGCCGGCAAGTCCTCGCTGCTCAACCGCCTGACCGGGGCGGGAGTGCTGGTGGAGAACGCCCTGTTCGCCACCCTCGACCCGACCGTGCGCCGGGCCGAGACGCCGAGCGGCCGGGTCTACACGCTCGCCGACACCGTCGGGTTCGTACGGCATCTGCCGCACCACCTGGTCGAGGCGTTCCGCTCCACCATGGAGGAGGTCGGGGACTCCGATCTCATCCTGCACGTGGTGGACGGCGCGCACCCGGTGCCGGAGGAGCAGCTCGCCGCGGTGCGTGAGGTGATCCGCGAGGTAGGCGCGACGGACGTGCCCGAGATCGTCGTGATCAACAAGGCGGACGCGGCGGACCCGCTGGTCCTCCAGCGCCTCCTGCGCAACGAGAAGCACGCCATCGCGGTCTCCGCCCGCACCGGAGCCGGCATCGACGAGCTGCTCGCGCTGATCGACAGCGAGCTGCCCCGTCCGTCGGTCGCGGTCGAGGCACTCGTGCCGTACACCCAGGGCGGACTCGTCTCCCGGGTGCACGCCGAGGGCGAAGTGGTCTCCGAGGAGCACACCTCGGAGGGCACGCTGATCAAGGCGCGGGTCAACGAGGAGCTGGCCGCCGAGCTCGCCTCGTTCATCCCCGCCGTGCACTGAGCCGCACCGCACCCGGAACGACCGGAAGGCCCGTCCCCTCGCGAGGGGACGGGCCTTCCGGCCTTCGTACGGACGGCGTCGCTACTGGGCGCCGTACTTCTCGCTCATCATCGTGAAGATCTGCTCGGCGCCCTCACCGAGGTGCGGTCCCGCCAGCCAGCCCGAGGTGACCGGGCCGATGGACGTGTTCGAGACCAGCGCCGGCTTTCCGTCGCTGCCCTCGCTGAACCAGCCGCCACCGGACGAACCACCGGTCATCGAGCAGCCGATGCGGTACATCGTGGGCGTGGCGGGGCTGATCGAGAGCCGGCCCGGACGGTCGACGCACTTGTGCATGATCAGACCGTCGTACGGCGGGGCCGCCGGGTAGCCCCAGGCGCCCATCGCGCTGATCTGTGAAATCTCGGGGGCGTCGAAGTTCACCGCGAGAGCGTTGCCCACGGTCTCCTCGAGGGACTTGGTGCCCTGCTCCGGCTTCACGTGCAGCACCGCGTAGTCGTACGGGGCGCCTTCGCCGCCCGTCGGGCCGCCGTCCTTGATCCACTCACCGGAGGTGCTGGCCCAGTCGGCCCAGTACGCGCCGTACGGGGCGATCTCCTGCGGCTGCGCGTTCTGCAGCGCCGCGGGGCTCTTGCCCTGGTCGTTGTACGCGGGCACGAAGACGATGTTGCGGTACCAGCCGCCGGCGGATCCGGCGTGCACGCAGTGCCCGGCGGTCCACACCAGGTTGGACTTCCCCGGGTGCTTCGGGTCCTTGACGACCGTGCCCGAGCAGACCATGTGGCCCTTGGGGGAGTCGAAGAAGACCTTCCCGACCGGGGCCGCGTAGTTGTGGTACGGCGTCTTCTCGCGCTCGGCGGTGACCGGCCGGGGCTCCGGGTCGGAGACGCCCTGGTCACCGGAGAGGTCACCGGCGGCCATGGTCTTGGCCGGGTCCTTCGCGGACTTCATCCGGTCGGGCTTCCACAGCCCCTCGATGACCGGGTTGACGAAGTCCTTGGCCTCACGCAGCCACTTGTCCTTGTCCCAGTTCTTCCACTCGCCGTCGCGCCACTTGTCCGGGTCGATCCCGTGCTTCTTGAGTTGGTCGGCCAGCCCGGCGGGAAGGCCGCTGCCCTCATCGGTGCCACCCGAGGCCGATGCGGAGGCGGCCGGCTTGTCGGCGCCCTCGTCCTCGGTGGGGCCGCAGGCCGTGGCCGTCAGCGCGAGCGCGGCGACCAGACCGGTCGCGGCGAGCAGCGGACGTATGGATCGCATGAAAAGAATTCCCCCTGAAATCTGCACACTTGCTGTCTGCGTGCCAGGGGCCTCCGGTGCGGCCTCCGCCGCTCCGGAGGCCCCTGGGCTTCCGTCGTACGCACCCGTGCGGGCGCGGTCCTGCCTGTTACTTGTCCGCGTACTTGTCGCTGACCGCGTCGTAGACGCCCTTGGCCTCCGGGCCGAGGCGCGGACCGGCGAGCCAGCCCGCCGTCACCGGGCCGATGGAGGTGTTCGAGACCAGTGCGGGCTTGCCGTCCTGGCCCTTGGCGACCCAGCCGCCGCCGGACGAACCGCCGGTCATCGAGCAGCCGATGCGGTACATCGTCGGGTCGTCCTGCGCGAGCGACAGACGGCCCGGCTTGTCCTTGCACTGGAACATCTTCTGGCCGTCGTACGGCGCCGCGGCCGGGAAGCCGGTGGCCGTCATGTCGGTGATCTTGGGCACCGCCGGGGCGTTGAACTCGACCGGAAGGGCGGAACCGACCGTCTCCTCCAGGGACTTGCCGCTCGAACCCTCCTCGGGCGTGACGTGCAGCACGGCGAAGTCGTACGGGGCGCCGAGGCCGCCGACCGAGGCACCCTGGTCGATCCACTGCTGGGAGGTCTGCGCCCAGGTGCCCCACCAGATGCCGTAGGGGGCGACCTTCTCCTTCGGCGGGTTGTTCCGCAGCTCGGCCGTCGACATGCCGCTGTTGTTGTACGAGGGAACGAAGGCGATGTTGCGGTACCAGCCGCCCTTCTTGCCGGCGTGCACACAGTGGCCGGCGGTCCACACCATGTTGGACTTGCCGGGGTGCGCCGGGTCCTTCACCACGGTCGCCGAGCAGACCATCGAGCCCTCGGGGCCGTCGAAGAACAGTTTGCCGGACTCCGGCGCGTTGTCGTGGTACTGCGTCTGCACGCCGACGGCGCGTACCGGCGCGGGCGTCGGGTCCGTCACGCCCTCGTCGCCGGAGATGTCGTTGTCGACCGGCTTCTCGGGCGGCTTGTCGGCGTCCTGCATGCGGTCGGGGTCCCAGAGGCCCGCGATGATCGGGTTGATGTAGTCCTGGGCCTCACGCAGCCACTTGTCCTTGTCCCAGTTCTTCCACTCCCCGCCCTTCCACTTGTCGATGTCGATCCCGTGTTCCTTGAGCCGGTCCTTCAGATCGTCCGGTATGGCGATCTTGCCGTCCGACGTCGCACCGGCCGAGGCGCTGGTGCTCGGCTCGGACTTCGCGTCGTCCTCGGTCGGCCCGCAGGCGGTGGCCGTGAGCGCGAGGACCGCGGTGACCGCGGCCGTGACGAGCACGGGGGAGGAGGCGCGACGCGCACTCCTGCCGCGACGTGCGGTGCTTCCTGGTCGAACGAGACGCATCTGCTGATCCCCCTGGGACTTCGTAACTCAACGCTTCTGTACTGCACTTGTGTCCGGCGCGCCGCATGGTCCGCCGAACGGGCAGGGAGCAGCGCGTTCTTCGGGACGTGCCCGAGCCCGGCGCGGCCCCCACTATGCCGGTGCCGCTGTCGGCGGTGCGCGGCAGGGTTGCGCTCCGCAAGGATCTTCGGATTTACCCGTGATCCTTCGCCCCCTCGGTCGTTGGTACGCGTGGGGGGCACGGAGACAGCGTTCACCCTCGCGGGCCGTCCTTGCGGAATCGTACTGACGTGCAACGCAACTGTTACAGCGGGAGGATCAAGAGCCGTGGCCGTGACCGAACCAGCTCCGGCGCCACCCCTGGCGGCCCACGAAGGCATCCTGCGCCGCCAGTCCCTGCGTGAATCGGCCGCCCGAACCTACGCCAGGTCGCTGCCGATCGTGCCGGTGCGGGCGCGGGGGCTGACCATCGAGGGAGCGGACGGGCGGCGGTATCTCGACTGCCTCTCCGGGGCGGGGACGCTGGCCCTCGGCCACAACCACCCGGTCGTCCTGGAGGCAATCAAGAGGGTCCTCGACTCGGGCGCCCCGCTGCACGTCCTCGACCTGGCCACCCCGGTCAAGGACGCCTTCGTCACGGAGCTGTTCAGCACGCTGCCGCGGGATTTCGCCGACAACGCCCGGGTCCAGTTCTGCGGACCCGCCGGTACGGACGCGGTCGAGGCGGCGTTCAAGCTGGTCCGCGCCGCCACCGGCCGCAGCGGCCTGCTGGCCTTCACCGGCGCCTACCACGGCATGACGGCGGGCGCCCTCGCGGCTTCCGGCGGCGCCGAGGACGTACGGGTGACCAGGCTGCCCTTCCCGCAGGACTACCGCTGCCCCTTCGGCATCGGCGGCGAGGCCGGCGCGCGGACCGCCGCCCACTGGACCGAGAACCTGCTGGACGACCCCAAGAGCGGCACGCCCGCCCCCGCCGGGATGATCCTCGAACCGGTCCAGGGCGAGGGCGGGGTCAACCCCGCGCCCGACGGCTGGATGCGACGGATGCGCGAGATCACCGAGACCCGGTCCATCCCCCTCATCGCCGACGAGGTCCAGACCGGCGTCGGCCGGACCGGCGCCTTCTGGGCCGTCGGCCACAGCGGCATCGTGCCCGACGTCATGGTGCTGTCCAAGGCCATCGGCGGCTCCCTCCCGCTCGCCGTGATCGTCTACCGCTCGGAGCTCGACACCTGGCAGCCCGGCGCCCACGCCGGCACCTTCCGCGGCAACCAGCTCGCCATGGCGGCCGGCACGGCCACCCTCGCGTACGTCCGCGAGAACGGCCTCGCGGAACGGGCCGGGGTCCTCGGCGCCCGCATGCTCGCGAGCCTCAGATCGCTCGCCGCCGACCACCCGTGCGTCGGCGACGTCCGGGGGAGGGGCCTGATGATCGGCGTCGAGATCGTGGACCCCGAGGCCCGCCCGCAGGGCACCGGCACCGAACCGCCCCCGGACCCGGTCCTCGCCGCCACCGTCCAGCAGGAGTGCCTGAGCCGCGGGCTCATCGTCGAACTCGGCGGCCGGTACTCCACCGTCGTACGCCTGCTGCCGCCCCTCACGCTCACCGACGAACAGGCGACAGCGGTGGTCGACCGCCTCGCCGACGCCCTGGCAGCGGCGGAGCGCTCACCGCACCGCCGTCTGCCGACCGGATCGCTCCGCTGACCACGGACACCAGCACAGGAAGACCGCCGTGAACCCCACCCCCGCGCCCGAGGCCGACGGCCCTCCCCCCAGCCACCTCCCCGAGTCGGACGCCCCCGGCGGGCTCGCCGTCGAGGCGACGACGGTGCCGCGCCAGAAGGAGACCCCCCACGACCTGTGGCGCGCCTCGCGGCCCGCCGACCCCCTCGACCATCCCGACCCGCTCCGCGCCGCCGACGCGGCCGGCGTCGAGAACCTGCTGCGCTGCTGGGTCCGCGAGAACGACCTTCCCCAGCCCGCCGGGGAGACCCTGCGCATCCCGCTTCCCGCGAGCGGTACCGCCCTGCTCGTCCCCGTCCGCCACTGGTCCGCCACCGGCTGGCACCGCTTCGGGCCCCCCGCCCTGGAGCAGGCACCCGCCGCCGCGCCCACCGCCGACGCGATCACCGTGGCCGCCCTGCTCGGCCGGGAGGCCGGACACCACGAAGGCGCCGACATGGCCGGCCGGGTCGCCGACTCGGTACGGCGCACCGCCTCGTTCATCGAGGAGCGCCGCCGCCGGCCCGCCGCACCCGACGAGGCGGACCTCTTCCTCACCGCGGAACAGTCACTCCTCCTCGGCCACCCCCTGCATCCCTCGCCCAAGAGCAGGGAAGGACTCACCGACGCCGAGGCGCGCCTCTACTCACCCGAGCTCCACGGCTCCTTCCCGCTCCACTGGATGGCCGCCGACCGCTCCGTGCTGGCCACCGACTCCGCGTGGACCGACCAGGGCCGCCCCGTGCCCGCCGCCGACCTCGTCGCCCGGCACGCCCCGGGCCTGGCCCTCCCCGAACACACCGCGCCGCTTCCCCTCCACCCCTGGCAGGCCCGCGAACTGCGGAGCCGCCCCGAGGTCGCCGCCCTGCTCGACGCCGGTCTCCTGCACGACCTCGGCCCGTACGGCGCCCCCTGGCACCCCACCTCGTCGGTGCGCACCGTGCACCGGCCGGGGACCGACCTGATGCTGAAGCTCTCCCTCGGCGTCCGGATCACCAACTCCCGCCGGGAGAACCTCCGCAAGGAGCTCCACCGGGGCGTCGAGGTCCACCGGCTGCTCCGTACCGGACTCGCCCGCGAGTGGCACGCGGCGCACCCCGGCTTCGACATCGTGCGCGACCCCGCCTGGCTCGCCGTCGACACCCCGGACGGCGCGCCCGTGCACGGCCTCGACGTCATGCTGCGGCACAACCCCTTCAGCCGCGAGGACGACGCCGTCTGCATCGCCGGGCTCACCGCTCCCCGCCCCTGGCCGGGCCGGACGGGGCTGCACTCGCGCCTCGCCGACGTGGTCCACCGCCTCGCCGCGGACACCGGGCGGACGACGACCGCGGTGGCCGCCGAGTGGTTCCTGCGCTACCTGGAGCGCGTCGTCCACCCGGTGCTGTGGCTCGACGCGCACGCCGGGGTCGCGCTCGAAGCCCACCAGCAGAACACCCTCGTCCTGCTGGACACGGACGGCTGGCCCACCGGCGGCCGTTACCGTGACAACCAGGGCTACTACTTCCGGGAATCGCACCGCGCCGCGCTCGACCATCGGCTCCCCGGCATCGGATCGGTCAGCGACACCTTCGTCTCCGACGCCGTCACCGACGAACGCTTCGCGTACTACCTCGGCATCAACAACGTGTTCGGACTGATCGGGGCGTTCGGCTCCCAGGGGCTCGCCGACGAGCAGATGCTCATCGACGCCTTCCGGCGGTTCCTGAAGTCGGCGGGCGAACTGGGTTCGCCGTTCCCCGCCCACCTGCTGGAGAACCCGCGCCTGCGCTGCAAGGCGAACATGCTGACCCGCCTGCACGGACTCGACGAACTCGTCGGCCCCGTCGACACCCAGTCCGTCTACGTCACCCTCACCAACCCCCTGCACGGCTGAGGGCCGGGGGCCGAAGAACCGATCGCCGAGAGCACCGCCGTGAGCTGAGAGAGGAGCGCCACCCGTGTCTCCCCCCGACGCGCCCGCCGGGCCCGTCCTCCGGGCGGAATGGCCCCCCGTCCCCACACCGGCCGGGGAGTTCCAGCTCGTCCCCGTCCGCCCGGAGCGCGATCTTCCGGCCCTCACCCGCTGGATGAACGACCCCGTCGTCGCCGCCTTCTGGGAGCTGGCCGGCGACGAGAGAGTCACCGCCCGGCACCTCGCCCCCCAGCTCGCCGACGGCAGCCACAGCACCCCGTGGATCGGGGTGCTGTCGGGCGAGCCCATGAGCTACTGGGAGCTGTACCGCGCCGACCTCGACCCGCTCGCCCGCCACTACCCGGCCCGGCCGTACGACATGGGCGTGCACCTCCTCATCGGTGAGGGCCGCCACCGGGGCCGGGGCACCGGCACGGTGCTGCTGCGGGCCGTGGCCGGCCTCGTGCTCGACCACGCCCCCCTGTGCACCCGGGTCGTGGCCGAGCCCGACGTCCGTAACGCCCCGTCCGTCTCCGCGTTCCTGAGCGCCGGATTCCGCCTCTCCGCCGAGATCGAACTCCCGGAGAAGCGGGCCGCGCTGATGGTCCGCGACCGAGCCCACCGCACCCGGCCATGAACGCATCCCCGACCCGTCCGAACCGCTCGAACCCCATCGGTTCCCACCCGAGGAGTCCCCGTGCCCACATACCCCGCGCACCACGACGCAACGGAGCCGCCCGCACTGCTCACCACCCCGGAGCTCAACCGGGACGCCTGGGACCGGGCCGCCTCCCGGATGCTCGCGAAGATGCTCGGTGAATTCGCCTACGAGGAAGTCATCGAGCCGGCTCCGCGAACCGCCGGCGGCAGCACGTACACCCTCCCGCTGGACGACGGCGGCAGCCTCTCCTTCACCGCCCGGCGCGGCGTGTACGGGAGCTGGCGCGTCGATCCCGGATCGATCCGCGCGCAGGGCCCCGACCCCGCGGCGGGCAGCGTTCCGTTCCGCGACCCGCTGCTGTTCGTGACCCGGGCCCGCCGCCTCCTCGGCCTCGACGGCGCCACGCTCGGCCACCTCCTCCGTGAGCTGACGACCACGCTCGCCGCGGACGCCCGCCTCGACCACACCGCGCTCACCGCCGCCGAACTCGCCGGTCTCGGCTACGCGGAGCTGGAGGGCCACCAGACCGGCCACCCCTGGATCGTCGCCAACAAGGGCCGGCTCGGCTTCTCCGCCACCGACGCCGCCCGCTACACCCCGGAAGCCCGCGAGCCCGTCCGGCTGCCCTGGCTCGCCGTCTCCCACCGGATCGCCGAGTACCGGGGCGTGCCCGCCCTGTCCACGCCGGACACGCTTTACACGCAGGAGCTCGACCCGGCTGTCCGCGCCTCCTTCGCGGACAGCCTGTGCGCACGCGGCCTGGACCCGGACGGCTATCACTACCTGCCGGTCCATCCCTGGCAGTGGGACGAGTGGATCGTGCCCCTGTTCGCACCGGCCATCGCCGCCGGAGACATCGTGCCCCTGCCCGCCGACCCGGACGTACGGCTGCCGCAGCAGTCCATCCGTACCTTCGCCAACCTCGCGCGGCCCGACCGGCACACGGTCAAGCTGCCGCTGTCGGTCCTCAACACCCTGGTCTGGCGCGGGCTGCCGACCGAGCGCACCATCGCCGCGCCCGCCGTCACCGGCTGGGTGCTGGGACTGCGCGACAACGACCCGTTCCTGCGCGACACCTGCGGTGTGATCCTCCTCGGGGAGGTCGCCTCGGTCACCGTCGAGCACCCGCTGTACGACCACCTCCCCGAGGCGCCGTACCAGTTCAAGGAGATCCTCGGGGCGATCTGGCGCGAGCCGCTGCCGCCGCGCCTGGCACCGGGGGAGCGGGCCCGTACCCTCGCCTCCCTGCTCCACACCGACCCGGCGGGGCGCGCCTTCACCACAGAGCTGGTCGAACGCTCCGGACTGGCGCCCACCGTCTGGCTGACCCGGCTCTTCGCCGCCCTGCTGCCGCCCCTGCTGCACTTCCTCTACCGCTACGGCACCGTCTTCTCCCCGCACGGTGAGAACGCGATCGTGGTCTTCGATGGGCAGGACGTGCCCGTCCGCCTCGCGATCAAGGACTTCGTGGACGACGTCAACGTGAGCGCGCAGCCGCTGCCCGAGCACGACACCATGCCGCCGGACGTGCGCCGCGTCCTGCTGACCGAGGAACCGGCGTTCCTCACCCAGTTCATCCACTCCGGGCTCTTCACCGGGGTCTTCAGGTTTCTCTCCCCGCTCTGCGAGGAACAGCTCGGTGTCCCCGAGGGCGAATTCTGGTCACTCGTCCGGGCGGAGATCCTGCGCTACCACGCCCGCTTCCCCGAGCTGAAGGAGCGGTTCGAGATGTTCGACATGCTCACCCCGCGCATCGACCGCCTCTGTCTGAACCGGAACCGCCTGCATCTGGACGGCTACCGCGACCGGCCCGTACGCCCGCACGCGGCGGTCCACGGAAGCGTGGCCAACCCGCTCCACCTCCCCGAGTGAGGCCGGGAGTGCCCGTCGATGTCAGCGGCGCCCCGTAGGCTGGCCGGGCTATGACGAAGCCATCCCTCCCCGAGCTCCTGCACGCCGCCGTGACCGCCGTCGGCGGTACGGAGAGGCCCGGCCAGGCCGCCATGGCCGCCGCCGTCGCCGAGGCCGTAGACGACCAATCCCACCTGCTCGTCCAGGCCGGCACGGGGACGGGCAAGTCGCTCGGCTACCTGGTGCCGGCCCTGGCGCACGGCGAGCGCGTCGTCGTGGCCACGGCGACGCTGGCCCTCCAGCGCCAGCTCGTGGAGCGCGATCTGCCGCGTACGGTCGACGCGCTGCATCCGCTGCTGCGCCGCCGCCCCCAGTTCGCCATGCTCAAGGGCCGGTCGAACTACCTCTGCCTGCACCGGCTCCACGAGGGCGTGCCGCAGGACGAGGAGGAGGGGCTGTTCGACCAGTTCGAGGCGGCGGCCCCGTCGAGCAAGCTCGGCCAGGACCTGCTGCGCATGCGCGACTGGGCCGACGAGACGGAGACGGGCGACCGGGACGACCTCACGCCCGGCGTCTCGGACCGGGCCTGGGCGCAGATCTCGGTCTCCTCGCGGGAGTGCCTGGGCGCGAGCAAGTGCGCGTACGGGGCGGAGTGCTTCGCCGAGCAGGCCAGGGAGCGGGCCAAGCTCGCCGATGTGGTGGTCACCAACCACGCGCTGCTGGCGATCGACGCCATCGAGGGCGCCCCGGTGCTCCCGCAGCACGAGGTGCTGATCGTGGACGAGGCCCACGAGCTGGTCTCCCGGGTCACCGGTGTCGCCACCGGCGAGCTCACCCCGGGCCAGGTCAACCGCGCGGTGCGCCGCGCCTCGAAGCTGGTCAACGAGAAGGCGGCCGACGCGCTGCTGACCGCCTCCGAGGGCTTCGAGCGGGTCATGGAGCTGGCGCTGCCCGGCCGCCTGGAGGAGGTGCCGGAGGACCTGGGGTACGCGCTGATGGCCCTGCGGGACGCCGCGCGTACGGTGATCTCCGCGATCGGCGCCACGCGGGACAAGTCCGTCCAGGACGAGGACGCGGTCCGCAAGCAGGCGCTGGCCTCGGTGGAGTCCATCCACGCCGTCGCCGAGCGCATCACGCAGGGCTCCGAGTACGACGTGGTCTGGTACGAGCGCCACGACCGGTTCGGCGCCTCGGTGCGGGTCGCCCCGCTCTCCGTCTCCGGGCTGCTGCGCGAGAAGCTGTTCGCCGAGCGCTCCGTCGTGCTCACCTCCGCCACCCTCAAGCTGGGCGGCGACTTCAACGGGGTGGGCGCCTCCCTGGGGCTCGCCCCGGAGGGCACGGCCGGTGAGGACGTGCCCCAGTGGAAGGGCCTGGACGTCGGCTCGCCCTTCGACTACCCGAAGCAGGGGATCCTGTACGTCGCCCGGCATCTGGCCACCCCGGGCCGCGAGGGCTCCCGTACGGACATGCTGGACGAGCTGTCCGAGCTCATCGAGGCGGCCGGCGGGCGCACGCTGGGGCTGTTCTCCTCCATGCGGGCGGCCAAGGCGGCGGCCGAGGAACTGCGCGAGCGACTGGACAAGCCGATCCTCCTCCAGGGCGAGGAGACGCTGGGCGAGCTGATCAAGAATTTCGCCGCCGACCCGGAGACCTGCCTCTTCGGCACGCTGTCGCTGTGGCAGGGCGTGGACGTGCCGGGGGCGAGCTGTCAGCTCGTGATCATGGACCGGATCCCGTTCCCCCGGCCCGACGACCCGCTGATGAGCGCGCGCCAGAAGGCGGTGGAGGAGGCCGGGGGCAACGGCTTCATGGCGGTGGCGGCCACGCATGCCGCGCTGCTGATGGCTCAGGGTGCCGGGCGTCTCGTGCGGGCCACGGGGGACAAGGGGGTCGTCGCGGTGCTCGATCCGCGTCTGGCCAACGCGCGCTACGGCAGCTATCTGCGGGCCTCGCTGCCCGATTTCTGGTACACCACCGACCGTAACCAGGCCCGCCGCTCGCTCGCCGCGATCGACGCGGCGGCCAAGGCGGACGGGCGGTAGCCCCTCGGGGGCGTACACGACCCCGCAAAGGCGTACACGAAAAGGGGCCCCGGGCCCGGCGCGAAGCCGGACCGGGGCCCCTTCTCCCAGAGAGCGTGAGGTGCGGGCCTTCAGACCCTGCGCAGCACCGCGACGACCTTGCCGAGGATCGTGGCCTCATCGCCGGGGATCGGCTGGTATGCGGCGTTGTGCGGGAGCAGCCAGACATGGCCGTCCTCGCGCTTGAAGCGCTTCACGGTGGCCTCGCCGTCCAGCATGGCGGCCACGATGTCGCCGTTCTCCGCGACGGGCTGGCGGCGCACGGTGACCCAGTCGCCGTCACAGATCGCCGCCTCGATCATCGAGTCACCGACGACCTTGAGGACGAAGAGCTCGCCGTCGCCCACCAGCTGGCGGGGGAGCGGGAAGACGTCCTCGACGGACTCCTCGGCGAGGATCGGCCCACCGGCGGCGATCCGGCCCACCAGCGGCACGTAGGAGGCGGCGGGCTTGCCCGTGGTGTCGGTCGGCTGCGTGCTCGGCTGGTCCGAGCCGCGTACCTCGTACGCCCGGGGGCGGTGCGGGTCGCGGCGCAGGAAGCCCTTCCGCTCCAGCGCCATCAGCTGATGGGCGACGGAGGAGGTGCTGGAGAGGCCCACCGCCTGACCGATCTCCCGCATCGACGGCGGATAGCCACGCCGCTGCACGGAATCCCGGATGACCTCGATCACCCGCCGCTGCCGGTCCGTGAGCCCCGAGCTGTCCGCCCGGATTCCGGGAGGTCGTCCGGGAAGCGAGCGCGCTGGGCGCCCGGGCTCCGGGCCCTCCGTGTTCGTGACTGAGTCATTCATGGCATGCACCGGCTCGAGTCGGCTCTGGGAGCGGTCCTGGGCAGTGATGATGGCACTGTCTGCGGTGGTGGTCACGTCGGCGGCCCCTCTCGAATGGTCTCCCTGGCTGCACAACGGTAGTAGCTTTCGAAAGGTTGCGCCAAACACACGTTCGAGTGAAAAACGAATAAAAGACTGTCCGGGCTCCACTGCCGGGTGTATGAGGCTGCCTACAGTGCGCGACGAGCCCGCGCCGCCGAGGGTGTCGCGGCTTGCCTCGGTGGTGGTCGCGGCCGTCCCTGGACCGTAACGCGGCGCCCCGCGCGGGCCCGTTGTGGGGTGGCCGCCCGGTCGTCCGTCGTCCGGGTGCTTCCCGTACCCTCTTGGTCGGCCTTACGCTGCCTTCCGGCCGCCCTCCGGCGCGACACGCGCGTAGGGCCGAATGCGCGGCCGGACCCAAGATCTAGTGGTTGGATAGTTCCGACCGCCCCGAATGTAGTGGTCCCCCGTCTATCGGGGGTGCGGTCATCGCCTATGCTTGAGACCGCTTCGAGGGCCCCCGACCGGGCCTGAAGAGGCTATTCAGTCGTGCTGTGAAGGAGGGTTGGGAGCCATGCACTGCCCCTTCTGCAGGCACCCCGACAGCCGGGTCGTCGACAGTCGCACCACCGACGACGGGACCTCGATCCGCCGGCGCCGCCAGTGTCCCGACTGCTCCCGCCGCTTCACCACGGTGGAGACGTGCTCACTCATGGTGGTCAAGCGCAGCGGGGTCACCGAACCCTTCAGCCGCACCAAGGTCATCTCGGGTGTGCGCAAGGCGTGCCAGGGGCGGCCCGTCACCGAGGACGCCCTCGCCAAGCTGGGCCAGCGGGTCGAGGAGGCGGTGCGCGCGACCGGCAGCGCCGAGCTGACCACGCACGACGTGGGCCTGGCCATCCTGGGCCCCCTGCAGGAACTCGACCTCGTCGCCTACCTGCGCTTCGCGTCCGTGTACCGGGCGTTCGACAGCCTCGAAGACTTCGAGGCCGCCATCACGGAACTCCGTGAGCGGCGGCCCCACGCGGAATCATGCGGGAGCGGCGAGACCCTCGAGGTCCCCGCCCCCGCCGTCGCCGCCGACTGAGCGGCAGCAGCCGGCCGCGTCGATCCGGGGATCGCGCGGCCCGGCACCTGGACCTTGCTCCGGGCGACGTATGACGAATGCGGCGGCCGAAGCATCAGACACACACTGTGCCCGGGGAAGTTCTCGGCACTTCAGGGCGTTTTTGCCCACATATGGGAGGCGGCATGACAGAGACGGCGAGCGGCCCGGCACGAGGTTCCCGCACCAAGGGGACCAAGTCGACTGCGTCCAAGCAGGGCCTGCGTATCGAGCGCATCCACACGACCCCCGGCGTGCATCCGTACGACGAGGTGTCCTGGGAGCGCCGTGACGTCGTCATGACCAACTGGCGCGACGGCTCGATCAACTTCGAGCAGCGTGGCGTCGAGTTCCCCGACTTCTGGTCGGTGAACGCGGTCAACATCGTCACCAGCAAGTACTTCCGGGGCGCCGTGGGCACCCCGCAGCGCGAGACCGGTCTCAAGCAGCTGATCGACCGGATCGTCAAGACGTACCGGAAGGCCGGCGAGGACTACCAGTACTTCTCTTCCCCCGCCGACGCGGAGATCTTCGAGCACGAGCTGGCGTACGCCCTCCTGCACCAGATCTTCAGCTTCAACTCCCCGGTGTGGTTCAACGTCGGTACGCCCCAGCCGCAGCAGGTCTCCGCCTGCTTCATCCTGGCCGTCGACGACTCCATGGAGTCGATCCTCGACTGGTACAAGGAAGAGGGCATGATCTTCAAGGGCGGCTCCGGGGCCGGCCTGAACCTCTCCCGTATCCGTTCCTCCAAGGAACTCCTCTCCTCCGGCGGCAACGCCTCCGGTCCCGTCTCCTTCATGCGCGGCGCCGACGCCTCCGCCGGAACGATCAAGTCCGGTGGCGCCACCCGCCGTGCGGCCAAGATGGTCATCCTCGACGTCGACCACCCCGACATCGAGAACTTCATCGAGACCAAGGTGAAGGAGGAGGAGAAGATCCGCGCCCTGCGCGACGCGGGCTTCGACATGGACCTGGGCGGCGACGACATCACGTCGGTCCAGTACCAGAACGCCAACAACTCGGTCCGCGTGAACGACGAGTTCATGAAGGCCGTCGAGTCCGGCGGCAAGTTCGGGCTGCGCGCCCGGATGACCGGCGACGTCATCGAAGAGGTCGAGGCCAAGTCCCTCTTCCGCAAGATGGCCGAGGCCGCCTGGGCCTGCGCCGACCCGGGCATCCAGTACGACGACACGATCAACCACTGGCACACCTGCCCCGAGTCCGGCCGGATCAACGGCTCGAACCCGTGCAGCGAGTACATGCACCTGGACAACACCTCGTGCAACCTCGCCTCGCTGAACCTGATGAAGTTCCTCAAGGACGACGGCAAGGGCAACCAGTCCTTCGAGTCCGAGCGCTTCGCCAAGGTGGTCGAGCTGGTCATCACCGCGATGGACATCTCCATCTGCTTCGCCGACTTCCCGACCGAGAAGATCGGCGAGAACACCCGCGCCTTCCGCCAGCTCGGCATCGGTTACGCCAACCTCGGCGCCCTGCTGATGGCGACCGGCCACGCCTACGACAGCGACGGCGGCCGCGCGCTCGCCGGCGCCATCACCTCGCTGATGACCGGCACCTCGTACAAGCGCTCCGCCGAGCTGGCCGCCGTCGTCGGCCCGTACGACGGCTACGCCCGCAACGCCGAGCCGCACCAGCGCGTCATGAAGCAGCACGCCGACGCCAACGCCGTGGCCGTGCACGCCGACGACCTGGACAACCCGATCTGGGCCGCCGCCACCGAGGCGTGGCAGGACGTGATCCGGCTCGGCGCGAAGAACGGTTTCCGTAACGCGCAGGCGTCGGTCATCGCGCCCACCGGCACCATCGGTCTCGCGATGTCCTGCGACACCACCGGCCTTGAGCCCGACCTCGCCCTGGTCAAGTTCAAGAAGCTGGTCGGCGGCGGCTCGATGCAGATCGTCAACGGCACCGTCCCGCAGGCCCTGCGCCGCCTGGGCTACCAGGAGGAGCAGATCGAGGCGATCGTCGCCCACATCGCCGAGAACGGCAATGTGATCGACGCCCCCGGCCTGAAGACCGAGCACTACGAGGTCTTCGACTGCGCGATGGGCGAGCGGTCCATCTCCGCGATGGGTCACGTGCGCATGATGGCGGCCATCCAGCCGTGGATCTCCGGCGCGCTCTCCAAGACGGTCAACCTGCCGGAGACGGCCACCGTCGAGGACGTCGAGGAGGTCTACTTCGAGGCGTGGAAGATGGGCGTCAAGGCGCTCGCGATCTACCGCGACAACTGCAAGGTCGGCCAGCCCCTCTCCGCCAAGACCAAGGAGAAGGAGAAGGAGGCCGTCACGGCCAAGGCCGAGGAGACCATCCGTACCGCGGTCGAGAAGGTCGTCGAGTACCGCCCGGTCCGCAAGCGTCTGCCCAAGGGCCGGCCCGGCATCACCACCTCGTTCACGGTGGGCGGCGCCGAGGGTTACATGACCGCCAACTCCTACCCGGACGACGGCCTGGGCGAGGTCTTCCTGAAGATGTCCAAGCAGGGCTCGACCCTCGCGGGCATGATGGACGCCTTCTCCATCGCGGTCTCGGTCGGCCTGCAGTACGGCGTCCCGCTGGAGACGTACGTCTCGAAGTTCACCAACATGCGCTTCGAGCCGGCCGGCATGACGGACGACCCGGACGTGCGGATGGCGCAGTCGATCGTCGACTACATCTTCCGTCGCCTGGCGCTCGACTTCCTGCCCTTCGAGACCCGCTCGGCCCTCGGCATCCACTCCGCCGAGGAGCGCCAGCGCCACCTCGACACCGGTTCCTACGAGCCGACGTTCGAGGAGGAGCAGCTGGAGGCCGAGACCCTGGCCCAGACCGCCCCCGTGCGGACGGAGACGCTGAAGGCGGTCGCCCCGGTCCAGGAGACCGAGAAGGCCGAGCCGAGGACGGCGCACACCTCGGCCGAGCTGGTCGAGATGCAGCTCGGCATCAGCGCGGACGCCCCGCTCTGCTTCTCCTGCGGTACGAAGATGCAGCGGGCCGGCTCCTGCTACATCTGCGAGGGCTGCGGCTCCACCAGCGGCTGCAGCTGATCGCTAGGCACTGAGTGCGGGCAGGTCTTCCCCGGAAGACCTGCCCGCACTGCTAGTACGCGGCGCCTACGCGCCGAACGCACGGCCGCCCATCGCGGCGGCGAACTCATCGGGGTCGCCGTCGAAGCCCCGGACGCTGCCGTGGAAGTGCCAGCCGCCGGATTCGTCCCGTACGAATTCGGCCACGACGGCCGCGGTGGCGCTCCCCACCGCGGAGAAGTCGTCCTCCGACAGCGTCGTGTAGCCCTCGCGGACCTGGACCCCGGTGTTCTCTATGGCGTCGAACGTCTTGCGGCCGTCGCGCTGCTGGATGGCGACGCCGACGACGACCCGGGCGTACGCGTCGGACAGCCGGTCCAGCTCCAGCGTCATCACCTCGTCGTAGCCGAGTCCCTGACCCGTCCTGCTGTCCCGGTCGAGGGTGATCGTGCCGTCGGGTGCCCGGCTGTCGAAGTGCACGAGGTACGCCGGGCTGCCGTACGGCTCGTCCGCCGGGTAGGTCGCCGCGATGATGTCGAGGTCGTTGGGAGCCTCGCCCTGGTCGCTGGGGTCCCACTTGATCCGTACCTCGACCTTGTCGAGATCCTTGTTGGGCGTGCTCATCGGACTTCCCTCCTGCGCGCGGGGACGACGCTCCCGTTCCGTCCCCCGATCATGTCCGCAACTTGCCCCGGAACCAACCGGCTTGGGGACGAGCGGCTGAAACGGGCCAGGATCGGGCGGGAGACGGCTGGTTCCGGTGGACTCCCTGGGAGCGTGACCCACGCCACGTCCGACGGCCGTACGATGGCGCAGTGCTGGTCAAGTGGATTCGCTGCAGTGTGTCGGACCGTCGGGGATTCGAACAGGGGCAGCGGAAGTGGGCGGGGCTGCTGGGTGAGCCGGGCTTCAGGGGGCAGGGCGGCGGCTGGAGCCGCGTCCGCCCGGAGGTGGCGCACGTCTTCGCCTTCTGGGAGAACCGGGTTTTCTACGACTCCTTCATGGCGCGCGGCCACGACACCCTGGCCGCGGCGCAGTCCGGCACGTACCAGGATCTCCAGGTCAAGCTCTTCGAGTACCGCTTCGACGTGAAGACCGGATTCGAACCCCGCTTCACGGACGCGGATGTGCTCAGGGTGGCCCACAGCCGGGTCCACGAGGACCGGGTCGAACACTTCGCGCTGATGCAGCAGCGGGTGTGGAACCCGGCGATGGCGGGCTCGCCGGGCATGCTGCGCGGGGTCTTCGGCGAGGCGCCCGGGCACGAGTTCCTGGTCCTGTCGATGTGGCAGTCCAGCGCGGAACGCGGGAAGTACCGGCCGGGCAGCGTGGACCGGCTCTCGCAGCGCGCGGGTACGGAGGAGGACGTGGCGGCGCTCGACGGCGACGTGGTGCGGCTTGAACCTTCCTGGACGGTGTGACGGCCCCGGGCGACGGGTACGGCCGCGACATGCACCGACGATTTCCGGACAGGTGCTCGAACGGCGACGACTCGATCTAGTGTCGTCGTATGGCACGACCGCAACGAATCGTCCTTGTCCGGCACGGTGAGTCCGAGGGCAACGCCGACGACACCGTGTATGAGCGCGAACCCGACCACGCGCTGAGGCTCACCCCCACCGGGTTCCACCAGGCCCGCGAGGCGGGGGAGCGGTTGCGCGATCTGTTCGGGGAGGAGCGCGTCAGCGTGTACGTCTCTCCCTACCGGCGAACCCACGAGACGTTCGCCTCCTTCGGCCTGGACGCCGGGCGGGTACGGGTCCGGGAGGAGCCCCGGCTGCGCGAGCAGGACTGGGGGAACTGGCAGGACCACGACGACGTCAGGCTCCAGAAGGCCTACCGGGACGCCTACGGGCACTTCTTCTACCGCTTCGCCCAGGGCGAGTCCGGTGCGGATGTGTACGACCGGGTGGGCGCCTTCCTGGAGAGCCTGCACCGCAGCTTCGAGGCGCCCGACCACCCGCCGAACGTCCTGCTGGTCACCCACGGTCTGACCATGCGGCTCTTCTGCATGCGCTGGTTCCACTGGACCGTGGCCGAATTCGAGTCGCTTTCCAACCCCGGGAACGGGGAATCGCGAACCCTGGTGCTCGGCAAGGACGGGCGGTACACGCTCGACCGGCCGTTCGAGCGCTGGCGTACTCCTGAGCCCTACGGCATCTCCGGATAGAGTGGAAGCGATGACCGAATCCGCTTCCGACCAGCGCCTCGAACGCACCCTGGCCAGCCTGCGCGGCCTGTCCGTGGGAGACGCCCTCGGCTCCCAGTTCTTCGTGCCCGCCAACTATCCGCTCCTCAAGGACCGCGCCCTGCCGCCCGGCCCCTGGCAGTGGACCGACGACACGGAGATGGCCTCCTCCGTCGTGGCCGTACTCCAGGAGCACGGCCGCGTCGACCAGGACGCCCTGGCCCTGTCCTTCGCGCACCACCACGACTTCGACCGCGGATACGGCCCGGCCGTGAACCGCATGCTGCGCCTCGTCCGCGAGGGCGGCGACTGGCGGGAGCTCGCCTCCTCCCTGTTCAACGGCCAGGGCTCCTGGGGCAACGGCTCCTCGATGCGTATCGCGCCGCTCGGCGCCTGGTACGCGGACGACCCCGAGCAGGCCACGCACCAGGCGGAGATCTCCTCGTACACCACGCACCAGCACCGGGAGGCCGTCGTCGGCGCGATGGCCGTCGCGGCGGCCGCGGCGCTCGTCGCCTCACCGGCCGGGCCGCCCACGCCGGAGGACCTGCTGGACGGCGTCGTCGCGCTCGTCCCGCGCAGCGCCGTGGGCGCCGGACTGCGCCGGGCCCGGGACATGCTCGACTACAAGGACGCGGGCACCGTCGCGGCGGTCCTGGGCAACGGACGCCGTACCAGCGCGCACGACACCGTCCCCTTCGCCCTGTGGTCGGCGGCGCGGAGCCTCGGCGACTTCGAGGGGGCGTTCTGGGTGACGGCCCAGGCCGGCGGCGACGTCGACACGACCTGCGCCATCGTCGGCGGCGTGATCGCGGCAGGCACCGCGGGCGCCCCTCCGGCGCACTGGACGGCCCAGACGGAACCCCTGCCGGACTGGATGCCCCGCTAGCGAGCACGGGGCCGGCGAGCGCGACAGGTGTGGCCGCAGGCCGGACGGGCGCCGCCCCTGGTGCTTTGAGTGTCACGGTCCTGCCACAGCACGTTCCCGCACGGCTGGCGGCCGTGACTCGGGGTTACTCTTTCGGCCACGCCGCCCTCGGTGATCATGACGACGGGTGCGCACCGAATGAGACGCCGGGGGGCCGCGCGCTGCCCAGGCTCGCGTGAGCGGACCCCGGTGGGGAGGGGTCCCGTGTCCGAAACACCACCAGAATCACCCCGGCCCGAGCCCGCGCCGGACGAGCCCGCCTCACCCGGAACCACGCCGGACGAGGGCGTTTCCGAGCAGGTCGGCACCGGGCGGGCCGCGCCCGAAACCGCAGCCGTGGAGGCACGGCGCGAGCAGATACCCGCGCCGGCCGCCGCCCCCCAAGCCGCAGGCAGCGGCGAGGCGGGAGGCGGTACGGCGTCGATGCCCGAACCCCCGAAGATCCCCGCCTACGCGACGCAGCGCCCCGGTGGGCAGGTACGGCAGGGCCCGCCGAGGCAGGGCCCGCCGAGTCCCTGGGGCAAGCCACCGCCCTCGGTGACGACGCGGCTCCGGGCCAAGAAGGCGGAGCCCGTCCACACCGGCACCCTCTGGGCCGCCCTCGCGACGGCCCTGCTCGGCATGACCCTGCTGGGCGACGGCATCGGGCTGAACCTGCTCATCGTGGCGCTGCCCGCCTCGGCCGGCGCGTACATCGCCGCCAGGGCCGCAGGGCGCAGGATCCGCCCCTGGACCGCTGTGTGGGCCATCGGCGGGCTGGCGCTCCTGGTCGTCCCCGCGCTCCGGGACGCCGGCTGGCCCACCTTCCTCGCGATGGTGTCCGCTCTGGCCCTCGGCTCGCTGGCCCTGCACGGCAGCCGGAGCTGGCTCGGGGTGTTCCTCGGTTCCCTGGGCGTGTTCACCTCCGTGTTCGAATCGCTGGGCTGGGGTGTCCGCGGTGTGCGCGAGCGCATGTCGGGGTCCCGGGGCCGGTACGGAGTCGTGTTCAGGTCCGCGGCCGTGGCCGTCGTCCTGGTCATTGTGTTCGGTGCGCTCTTCGCGAGTGCCGACGCCGCCTTCGCGGACCTGCTGAGCGACCTGACCCCGGACGTGTCGGTCGGTGACGGTCCATGGCGGATCTTCCTGGGCCTCCTCGCTCTGGTCGGCGCCCTGGCCGCCGCCTACACAGCCGCCGCCCCGGTCGGCTGGGACAGGGTGATCGTTCGGCCGGGCAAGGCGCGCGGTCGGCTGGAATGGGCTCTCCCGCTGGTCGTCCTGAACCTCCTCTTCGCGGCGTTCCTCACCATCCAGCTCACGGTGCTGCTCGGCGGATACGACAAGGTGATGGCCGAGACCGATCTCAGCTACTCCGAGTACGCCCGCCAGGGCTTCTGGCAGCTGCTCTGGGCCACGGTGCTCACGCTCGGCGTCATCGCGCTGGCCCTTCGCTGGGCCCCGCGCGGCGGTACCCGCGACCGCACCCTCGTCCGCTGTGTGCTCGGCACGCTGTGCTTCCTCACGCTCGTCGTGGTCGCCTCGGCCCTGCGGCGTATGGACCTCTACGTCGACGCGTACGGCCTGACCAGGCTGCGGATCTCCGTGGCCGCCGTGGAGCTCTGGCTCGGCGTGATCCTGGTGCTGATCATGGCGGCCGGCGTGTTCGGCCCCCGCCTGCTGCCGCGTGCGGTCGCGGCGAGCGCGGCCGTCGGCGTACTGGTCTTCGGCCTCATCTCGCCGGACGGCCTCATCGCCGAGCAGAACGTCCAGCGCTACCGCAACGCCCACTCGATCGACATCGAGTACCTCAAGGGCCTGTCGGCCGACGCCGTACCCGCTCTCGACACCTTGCCCGAACCCCTGCGCTCCTGTGCGTTGCAGGACATCCAGCGCACGCTTCGCGGCTCCGACGAGCCCTGGTACGCGACGAGTTGGGGCGAGGCGCGAGCCCGGGACATCCTCGGCGACTGGGACCCCGGCTACCGTGCACTCAACTGCCGGGGGCTGAGCACGGGCGACAACGGTGACGAGCGCGGCGTCGGGACGGACGACGTCTACGACCCGTACGACCCGTACTGATCAACCCGTAAGCGGTTGGCGCGTGTCGTCGTCCGCAGTTCCATCCATGCCGATCGTGCGGGCCGTTTCTCAGGGGGAGGCGGCCCGCAGCGGGCCCTCGCTCCGCTCGGCATCCCCGGGGTTCAGGCCACCGGCCCTCCAGCGGCGGCCTTCCCGCTCAGGGCGTCCAAGTCGCTCTTGCGTACCCGGATGACCAGCAGCGCGGTCAGCAGGGCGAGAGCGGCCATGGCCACTGCGGCGAGGAAGGCCGTGGATATGCCCTGGGCGAGCACCGCGTGGCCCCAGTCGCCCGGCAACTCACGGCTCTTGGCGAACTGCGCCTTCTGTTCCGGTGACGCCTGTGCCAGGAACGCGGGCACTTGCTTCTCCGCCTCGTTGCGACTGGCGGTTCCGAAGACCGTGACCAGGATGGACAGGCCCAGCGAGCCGCCCACCTGCTGGCTCGCGTTGAGCAGGCTGGAAGCCGCACCGGCCTCATGCTGGGCGACTCCGGAGACCGCCGTCAGCGTGAGCGTCACGAAGTTGAGCCCCATGCCGAAGCTGAAGACCAGCATCGGACCCAGCACCCCGGACAGGTAGGAGCTGTCGGGTGAGATGAAGGTGAGCCAGAACAGCCCCGCTCCGGCGAGCGCCGAACCGGTGATCATGAACGGCTTCGGCCCCAGCACCGGGAGGAACCGCTGCGAGAGCCCCGCTCCGACAATGATCGAGACGGTCACGGGCAGGAAGGCCAGGCCGGACTTGATGGGGCTGTAGGACAGGACGTTCTGCACGAACAGCACGATGAAGAAGAACATGCCGAACATGGCCGCCGCCAGGCTGAGCATGATGACGTACGTCCCGAGCGGTTGCGGTCGGCGAACATCCGCAGGGGCGTGATCGGCTCCTTGGCCCTCATCTCCACGAGCACGAACGCAGCCAGCAGCAGCACCGCCGCTCCGAACGACGCCAGCGTGAGCGAGTCCCGCCAGCCCTCCTCGGAAGCCCGGATGAACCCGTAGACCAGCGA
The DNA here is from genome assembly GCF_036346615.1 of Streptomyces sp. NBC_00523. Taxonomy (NCBI): domain Bacteria; kingdom Bacillati; phylum Actinomycetota; class Actinomycetes; order Kitasatosporales; family Streptomycetaceae; genus Streptomyces; species Streptomyces sp. NBC_00523. The sequence continues at coordinate 5,592,945 of NZ_CP107836.1, forward strand.
GGCCATGCCGAGCGTCGACGTCAGGGCACCCGCTATGTCGAACCGGCCCGAATGCCGGTCGGACTCGTTGATGTACATCGGAGCCAGGACCGCGATCAGGACGCCGATCGGCACATTGACGAAGAAGACCCAGCGCCAGTCCAGCCACTCGGTCAGCATCCCTCCCGCCAGCAGCCCGATGGCACCGCCGCCGGCCGACACTGCGGCGAAGACGCCGAACGCACGGTTGCGCTCGGGGCCCTCGGGAAACGTCGTGGTGATGAGCGCGAGGGAGGTCGGTGAGGCAATGGCGCCACCTATGCCCTGCAGCGCGCGGGCCATGAGCAACTGCCAGGGCTCCTGGGCAAATCCACCGAGGAGCGAGGCGAGAGTGAAGACGAGGATGCCGGTCATGAACACCCGACGGCGGCCGAGGATGTCACCGGCGCGGCCGCCGAGCAGGAGCAGGCCGCCGAAGGTGAGTGTGTAGGCGCTGAGGACCCAGGACAGATCCGTGGTCGAGAAACTCAGGGCGTCCTGGATGTGCGGGAGCGCGATGTTGACGATTGTGGAGTCGAGCACAACCATCAACTGACAAGCGGCGATGACGGCCAGGGCGATCCCCGGGCGGCCTTGCCGGCGTGCCGCGCCCGGCGCGCTCCGTGCGTCTAACTGAGAGGTTGTCACTGGAGGCCCCCCACAAGAGAATTAGTGAACGGCTCCGTTCACTGTTCCGTCAACGTTACTGAGTCCCCTCCAAGGAACGCAAGCGTTCACTGGGTCTTCGTTGTCGGATATTTCCGGAGCCTTCGACTCCGGTCGGGAACTGCTCGATCCCGGGCCGCCCCTTCCGCTTCCGTGTCTGTCCGGACTCGATTCCGGGAGATTCGCGGAGGCGAACCGAACCTGTTCGATGGAGAGAAGCACATGGTCACTTCGCGATCGGCCGCCGCCGCTCGGCAGCCGGTGGTGTCCCTGCGCCGACGGGGATCCGTGCTGGAGCGCGCGATCCTCGAAGCGGCGCTGGAAGCGCTGAGCACGGTGGGCTGGAACGGCCTGACGATGGAAGGCGTGGCCGCCGGAGCCCAGACGGGCAAGGCTGCGATCTACCGGCGCTGGTCCTCCAAGGAGGAGCTGGTGGCCGAGGCGCTGCGCAGCGCGATGCCGGTCCCGGGTGTAGCCCCGGACTCGGGCAACATCCGCGACGACCTCTACCAGCTGTGCCGGGGCATGCGCGACGCGATGCTGTCCACCTCCGGCTCGGCCCTGCGCTCGGTGATTCACGAATGCGACGCGGGCACGGCGGAACGCTTCCAGTCGGTGATCCTCGACGGAGTGATCCGGCCGTCCACCGACCTCATCAGGGAAGTGGTGAGCCGAGGTGTCGAGCGGGGCGAGGTCCGCCCAGGGGCCATGCGGGAACTGGCCTTCGACGTCATTCCCGCGATGATGATGTACCGCACCAAGGTGTGCGGCAGCGAGTGGGACGACGCGGAGATCGCGGCGCTCATCGATCAGGTCGCCGTGCCGTTCTTCCGTTCAGAACCTCACTGAAGGTCCCGCCCGGAGCCGTGTGTCGCGCGCTGTCCGGCGCGCGACCGCCGGTGCGAGCCCGGGAGGGGCGCCCCGGGGTGTTCCTGGCGTCCCCTTCGGCGTACGCTGACAGACGCCATGCCGTACGAACCACCCACGCACACCGTCGAGCGCTCACTGCGCGCCACCACCGGTGCCAAGATCATCGCCGGTGTCGACGAGGTCGGACGCGGAGCGTGGGCGGGACCTGTCACGGTGTGCGCCGCGGTCACCGGTCTCCGCAGGCCCCCCGCCGGACTCACCGACTCCAAGCTGATCAGCCCCAAGCGCCGTGCGGAACTCGCTCCGCTGCTGGAAAGCTGGGTCACCGCCTACGCCCTCGGTGACGCCTCCCCCCAGGAGATCGACGCCCTGGGCATGACCGCCGCGCTCCGGCTCGCGGCCGTACGCGCCCTGGAGGCCCTGCCGGTCCGCCCCGACGCGGTGATCCTGGACGGCAAGCACGACTACCTGGGCAGCCCCTGGCAGGTCCGTACCGTCATCAAGGGCGACCAGTCCTGCGTCGCGGTGGCCGCGGCCTCGGTGATCGCGAAGGTCCGCCGGGACACCATGATGGCCGAACTCGGCGCACAGAGCGGCGAGTACGCGGACTTCGGGTTCGAAGCCAACGCCGGCTATCCGTCCCCCGTACACAGGGCCGCACTCGAGGAGCGTGGGCCCACCGCCCACCACCGTCTCTCGTGGTCCTACCTTGACGCGCTGCCCCGGTGGCAGCACCTGAAGAAGATCCGTTTCTCCGCCGAGGCGGCCGCACTGGAAAGCGGGGGCCAGCTCGGCTTCGACTTCTGATCGCGCATATGTGCCCACCCGCCGATGCCCGCTGCATCGGCGTTTGATAGACAACCACCCATGCCTCTCATCCCCGAGGAGCCTCAGATTCACGAGAGCGCCCAGGGTCCCCGCGCCACCCCGGCCACCGGCCGCGCCGCGTCGACCCCTCGTCCCGTACCCGGTCCGCGTACAGCGGCCATGCCGCGCCCCGGTCGCCCGGTGCCCGGCCCGCGGCCTGTGCCCCCGGCACAGCGCCAGCATTCCACCTCCGGCAAGCCCCAGGCGGCTCCGTCGGAGAATCGTTCCGCACCGCAGCTCCAGGTCATCCCCGCATCGGCCGAGGGGGCGCTCGAAGCCGCCGACGAGGCGGTGGATCTGCTGCTCGACTCGGGTCGCGCACCCGGCGACATCCTGGTGCTGACCACGGGCGGCCAGCACCCGTGGGCGACCCACGAACTCACCTTCGGTGAGTCCGCCTACTGGGCCCAGCAGGAAGCGGGCGACGACGTCTTCTTCGCCGCGGCCGCGGCGGTGGACCGGGTCAAGCCCCGGCCCGTGGTGATCGTCGCGGTCAATGGCCCGGCCGACGACTTTGCCGCGCGGGCACTGGCCAAGGCGCGGGAGTCCGCCGGTGCGCTGCTGATCGTCTGCGGCGACCCGCAGCGGATCAACGCCGCGCTCGGTGCCGGCGTCTGAGGATCAGCACCGCCGGATCCGTGGCCGGTTCCGGCCCGGAATGACCCGGCGGCTTCGGCGGTCCGGCCGTCCGCGAGGGCTGCCGGACCGCCGAAGCGCGCGCAGTCAGCGTGCGGCGGAGCGGTGCAGTGCCTGCGCCGCTCCGCCACCGGTCCGCGACGGCACGTGCTCGGAAGTCAGGGCGGTGTCGGCGAGGGCTGAAGGCTGCGACATGGAGTTCGGACGGCGGCCACCCCTGCCCTCGCCCAGCACCTGCCAGCCGCCTCCGGTCAGCGTGATGTACGCGCCGCACCGCAGCCCGTGCAGTGTGCAGGCGTCCCGCAGCCCCCACATCCACGCGCCGTCCTCCTCCGTCCAACGCTCGTCCCCTTCACGGCAGTACAGCAGTACCGCGGTGCGGACGGGCGTACGGCGGCGCAGATCATGCGGGATGACGCGGCGCAGGTGTGCCAGCAGGGAGTTCCGGAACTCCCAGCCGTCGGCCGTTACCGAGCGGCGGGCGAACGAGGCGCTTGCCGTCAGGCGCTCCTCGTGGTCCAGGACGGCGACCACAGCGGTGGCCGGCGTCGGCCGGTGCCTGGAGTGCAGACCGCTGACCACCTCACGCGGGCTGCGCAGCAGAGGTATTCCGGCCGCTGCCCACTCGGCCGGTTCGAGCATTCGGGCAAGGCGGTTGGCGGAGTCGGCGGCTGCCGACATCGAAGTGGCTGCGGACGGAGCGAATCCGAAGGTCACGGTCCTCCCTTCGCATACGCGCCCACGATGCGGGCAGGGTCGGGTGAGGGCGCGCCGCGGCACAGCCCTTTCGGGCCCGCGAAAGGACCGTGCGGGGAGCGAGTCCAATTCTTCCTGGCGTATCGGCAGGCGGCAACGAGCAATTGGTGAGGCTGACGGTATTCAGCCGGAATGACACGGATATCCCTGCCCAGTCAGGCCCCGCCCGACGCCTCCTGTCACGCCTGAACAGCGAGGACCAGCGGAAACACCGCCTCCGCTCCGGCGCGACGCAGCAGGCGGGCCGCCACGGCGAGCGTCCAGCCGGTGTCCGAGAGATCGTCCACGAGCAGTATGGGTCCGTCCGCGGCTGCCAGGGCATCCGCGAGGTCGGGCGCGACCACCAGCCTCTCGTGCAGGGCGCGAACGCGCTGCGCGCTGTTGGTCTGCGACATCCGGACGGCATCGGCGTCCGGAGCCAGGGTCACGCACCCCAGCATGGGCATCCGCCCCACTCCGGCGATGTGCCTGCCGAGCGATTCGATGAGCTGGGGTCTGCGGTCCGAGGCCATGGTGACGACACCGACCGGGCGGGGAACGCCGTCGACGGCCCCGGGAGCCCAGCCGCCGGGACCCCTGGCCCAGTCGGCCAGTACGGTCACCACGGCATCGGCCACGTCACCCGGCACCGGAGCGTCGGGTGCCTGAGCCGCCAGCATCGGGCGCAGTCTGTTGCCCCACCCGATGTCGGTGAGTCTCCCCAGCGCACGGCCGGTGCCGGAGAGCTCCGTCGCGGGAATCCGGCCCTTGAGGTCGACACCCACCGAGGCGAGCCCGGTCGGCCACATCTTGCGTGGCTCCACCTCCACACCGGCCCTGCGGAGCTCACCCTTCGCGGTGTCCAGAGCGGCGTCGGAGACCTCCGCGCCGAACCTGGCGCCGGCACAGTTGTCGCAACGCCCGCACGCGGTCGCCGCCTCGTCGTCGAGCTGACGGCGCAGGAACTCCATCCGGCAGCCGTCCGTCGCGGCGTAGTCACGCATGGCCTGCTGCTCGGCAGCGCGCTGACGGGCCACCCACGCATAGCGTTCGGCGTCGTAGACCCAGGGCTCTCCCGTCGCGGTCCAGCCGCCCTTCACCCGCCTGACCGCCCCGTCGACGTCGAGGACCTTGAGCATGCTTTCCAGCCGTGCGCGACGCAGGTCGACCAGCGGTTCCAGGGCAGGCAGTGAGAGCGGCCGCCCGGCCTGGCCCAGCGCGTCGAGGGTGCGCCGGACCTGCTCCTCCGGCGGAAAGCCGACCGACGCGAAGTACTGCCAGATCGCCTCGTCCTCCTTGCCCGGCAGGAGCAGCACCTCGGCATGTTCAACTCCGCGTCCGGCGCGGCCCACCTGCTGGTAGTAGGCGATGGGGGAGGAGGGCGACCCGAGGTGTACGACGAAGCCGAGGTCGGGCTTGTCGAAGCCCATGCCGAGAGCGGAGGTCGCCACCAGCGCCTTCAGCCGGTTGGCCAGCAGATCGTCCTCCGCCTGCTGCCGTTCCGCGTTCTCGGTGCGGCCGGTGTAGGAGGCGACGGTGTGCCCGCACTGGCGGAGATACGCGGTGACCTCCTCGGCGGCCGCGACCGTCAGTGTGTAGATGATTCCCGAGCCCGGAAGCTCCTTGAGGTGGTCCCCGAGCCATGCCAGGCGGTGGGCCGCGTTGGGCAGGCGCAGCACGCTGAGGCTCAGACTCTTGCGGTCCAGCGACCCCCTCAGCACGAGCGCGTCCGCTCCGGCACCGGTGCCGAGCTGCTCCGCCACGTCAGCGGTGACCCGGGCGTTCGCCGTGGCGGTCGTGGCGAGCACCGGGACACCGGAGGGGAGATCGGCGAGCATCGTCCGCAGCCGGCGGTAGTCGGGCCGGAAGTCGTGGCCCCAGTCGGAGATGCAGTGCGCCTCGTCCACGACGAGCAGACCGGTGGTCGCGGCGAGCTGCGGCAGAACCTGGTCGCGGAAATCAGGATTGTTGAGGCGCTCGGGGCTGACCAGCAGGACATCGACCTCACCGGCGGTCACCTCGGCCTGCACGGTGTCCCACTCCTCCGTATTGGACGAATTGATCGTGCGCGCGCTTATGCCGGCGCGGGCCGCCGACGCGACCTGGTTCCGCATCAGCGCCAGCAGCGGCGAGACGATGACCGTCGGTCCGGCGCCCTGGGCACGCAGCAAGGAGGTGGCGACGAAGTACACCGCGGACTTCCCCCAGCCGGTGCGCTGGACGACCAGAGCTCGACGCTTGTCCGCCACAAGCGCCTCGATGGCCCGCCACTGGTCCTCACGCAACCGCGCGGTGCCCGAGGCGTCTCCGACGAGTCGGGCCAGTACGGAATCGGCCGAAGCCCTGAGCTCTGCGCGGTCTGCGTTGGTCATGCCTCCCATGCAACCCGATGACTCCGACAACCGCGAACAGTCGATTACCCCCTGTGGATAAGTTATCCACAGGGGGTAGCGGAAATGTGTGGTCCGCGAGACGGTCGGGCCATGAACAAGCACCCCGAATCAATCGGTCCCTCCGAGGAACAGCAGATCACCCTGCGAGGACCGGCCGAGCTGGCCGACGCTCTCCCCTATCTGATGGGCTTCCACCCGAGCGACAGCGTGGTCATGGTCGCCCTGCACGGTGGCCGGGGCCGGTTCGGATCCAGGCTCAGGCTCGGCATCCCGCAGTCTCCGCTCGAATGGCCCACGGTCGCCGACCAGCTCGCCGAGTGCCTGATCAAAGGAAGCGAGCGCCGCGACGCCCGGCCCGACGCCATCGTCGCCTTCCTCTGCCAGGACCCGGTGGACGGCGAGACGGGGAATCAGACCATGGAGCGTCTGCGGCCGTTCGCCCAGCGGTTGCGTACGGCGTGCGGAGCGCTGGACGTACCCGTCCTCGAAGTGCTGTGCATCTCGGGGAACCGCTTCTGGTCCTATGTCTGCCCCGATGCCCGCTGCTGCCCGGCAGAAGGCAACCCGCTGGCCATGCCCGGCACCTCGGTGATGGCGGCGGCGGCCACCTACGCAGGCATTCAGGTACGGGGATCGCTGCGCGAGATGGAGGCGCGGCTCACCCCGCTCACCCGCACACCGGCCACCGCCCAACTACGCGCCCTGGATGCGGCGGGCAGTGCGATGGTGCCGTTGCTGCTCGACCAGGAACGCCGCCAGGAGGTCGGTGCTGAGACGCTGAAGCTCGCCGGCCGCCTGATCGACCGCCTCGGGAAGGCGCCCGCGACGACGCCATCACTCGCGGACTTCAACGACGACCGACTGATCAGCGACGAGGAGGCCGCGTCGATGATTCTCGGTCTCCAGGACAGGGAGACCCGCGACCGGGCGGCCGAGTGGATGGAAGGGCCGAAGGTGCATGCCGCTTTGCGGCTCTGGCGGGCGCTGGCCCGTCGCTGCGTCGCCCCGTACGAGGAACACGCCGCAGCTCCTCTCACCTTGGCGGGCTGGGTGTCCTGGTCGACCGGCGACGAACCGGCGGCGCGCGTCGCTCTGGGGCTCGCCCTGCGCCTCGATCCGCATTACACCTTCGCGCAACTGCTGCACGAGGCGTGCAACCAGGGGCTCGACCCGGAAACACTGCGTCGCTGTCTGCGAGGCGAGCGCAGCGAGCGGGCGGCCGTCCGGCACGGCCGGCGTGTGGAACGGGTCGCGGGGGCCCGTCCCGCACGGGTGAAGCCGGCCGGGCGCGCCAGGACGCGCCCTGGTTCCACTCGGCCCGGCCCGGGCACGGCGGAAAGGCGGCGGTCCGCCCGGCCCGGGGCACAAGGGCGTCGTGGGACCCGGACCGGCCGTTGAGATCAGTGCGGCGCCGGGACCCGGCGCCGCACACGAGGCCGGTCGTGCGCCCCACGTCGAGATGGGAATGTCCGGCCCTCGCTCTTCCGGACGCCCGGGAGCGGGCTCCGAGGCCGGTGAAGAGTCACCGGGAAGGGAGTGTTTATCGTCAGGAAGACGACTATGATCGCGGCATGCCGCCCTACGACCCGTCGACTTTTCCGCCGTTCGCCGTCACCGTCGACCTGGTGGTGCTCACGGTGCGTCGGCACGCCCTCTGCGCGCTGGTGGTACGCCGGGGTGAGACCCCGTTCCAGGGCAGGTGGGCACTGCCGGGCGGCTTCGTCAGGGCCGACGAGGATCTCGGCGCCGCAGCGGCGCGTGAGCTCGTCGAGGAGACCGGCCTGTGCGCGCAGGATCCGGCCGCCCCGGCCGTGGGCAACGGTGCCCACCTGGAACAGCTCGCTACGTACGGGGATCCCGCCCGGGACCCGAGGATGAGGGTGGTCAGCGTCGCCCATCTCGCGCTGGCCCCCGATCTGCCCGCTCCCAGGGCGGGCGGCGACGCGAACAGCGCGCGATGGGCGCCCGTCGAGGACCTGCTCGGCCCCGAGGGCGGCTACGCGCCGGACGGCGAGCATCAGGCACCGTTGGCCTTCGACCACGCGAGGATCCTCGCCGACGGGGTCGAGCGGGCCCGGTCCAAGATCGAGTACTCCTCGCTGGCCACGGCCTTCTGCCCGCCCGCCTTCACGGTCGGCGAGCTGCGCCGGGTGTACGAGGCGGTGTGGGGCGTGGTGCTGGATCCGCGGAACTTCCACCGCAAGGTGACGGGCACGCCGGGCTTTCTGGTGCCGACCGGGGGGACGACCACCCGGCAGGGGGGCCGCCCGGCTCAGCTGTTCCGGTCGGGCACGGCGACCGTGCTCAACCCGCCGATGCTGAGGCCCGAGGTCTAGGCCCTTCCCGCCCTCGGCGAGGGCCTGGGCGCCGCGCGCCCCACCTTGCGCAGAAAGTCCAATATGTCGGGTTATCGTGCTGCGGTACTCACTCGCCGCCGGGCGGCTCCGCCTTCGCCGTCCCCGTACCTGCGAGAGAAGCGATGCTCCAGGCCATCGGACTCACCAGCACCCCCTCCCGTGGACAAGCCCCCGCAGTGGACGACCTCACCTTCGACGCGGAGCCGGGATGCGTCACCGCACTGCTGGGGGCGCCGGGTTCCGGAAAGACCGCGGCCCTGCGGTTGATGCTCGAACTGGAGCCGGGCCGGGGGGTGACCTACTTCCGGGGCCGGCCGCTGCATCGCGTTCCGAACCCGGCCGGTGAGGTGGGAGTGGTGCTGGGCGATGTGCCGGGGCACCCCGCCCGCACCGTTCGAGGGCAACTCCGCATGCTCTGCGCCGCAGCCGGTGTGCCCGTATCCCGGGCTGACGAACTGCTCGACGCGGTGGGCCTCGCCGGTCTGCGGGATCAGCCCATCGCCGCGCTCTCCCTCGGCATGGACCGTCGGCTGGCGCTCGCCTGCGCATTGCTGGGGGACCCGCACACGCTCCTTCTGGACGATCCGGCCGAGGGTCTGGCGCCGAGAGAGGCCGACTGGCTGCACGGGATGCTGCGCTCCCACGCCGAGCGCGGCGGAACGGTGCTGTTCGCGACCAGGGACCCCAAGGAGGCCGCACGCTCGGCGGGCCATGTGGTCACCCTCGACGGTGGGCGCGTGGTCGCCGACCAGGACGGCGCGGCCTTTTCCCGTACCCGCCTGCGGCCTCGTGTGGCGGTCCGCTCCCCGCAGGCCGCCCGCCTCGCCGCGATCGTCAGCCGGGAAGCCCGTGCTGCCCGGCGGTCCGTGGAGGTCGTCGCCGAGGCGGCCGGCAACCGGCTCTCCGTGTATGGCAGCAGCTGTGCGGAAGTGGGTGACGCCGCGTTCCGGCACGGGCTTCCCGTTCACCAACTCGCCGACGAAGTGGGTGATATGCGTTCTGCGGGCGCGACCGAAGCCCCGGCCGGACGCCGCACTTCTGGTGACCACGCCGACGCCGCCTCCCGCACCCCACGCACCACCGCGAGGGGTGAGCTTCCACCGCCGATCAGGCGGCGCCCGGCCCGAGGGCCGTTGCGACCGGTGCGGTACGAACTGCGCCGCCTGTTCGGTGTGCGGACGACGGCCGTGATCCTGGGCGTCGTTCTGGCCGTTTCCGCGGGTCTCTCCGTACTGCTGGCCCGCGACGGCCGTACCCCGCTCGTCCATGTCATCGCCGCCTGGCCCTCGCTGCTGCCGCTTCCTCCAGCCGCACTCGGGGCCGGCCTCATCGGGGCGCTCTCCTTCGGCGACGAGTTCCGCTATCCAGCACTCGCCGCCGGTCGGGGAAGTGTGCCCCGCAGACTCGGGCTGCTCCTCGCCAAGCTGGCGGTGTCCGGGGGAGTCGCCCTCCTGCTGGCGCTGTTCGTCGCGCTGGCCTCGGCTGCGACCCTGCGCGTCGTGTACGGCGGGAGCCTGCTCGACGTCCCCTCGAACGTGGTGTCGCTGGCGGTGAGCTGGTCCGCCCTGACCGTCGGCTGTGCCTGGGCCGGGCTGCTGGCCGCCGGCGTCTTCCGGGTGACGACCGCGGGCATCGCCGCCGTACTCGCCGTACCTGTGGTCATGGTGCCGCTCGTCGAGCGAATGCCGAAAATGGCGAGCACGCGTTCGATGTCCGGGCTTCCGGGCCGGCTGCGGGACCTGGCCTGGCTCCAGTGGCCGGGGGAGGCGGACCGGTGGATGTTGGCCGGCGCGAGGATCGTGGCACAGCCCGTGGGGGTGGCCCTGGCCCTCTCTCTGTCGGCCCTGACCTGCGCGTTTCTTCTCACCAGCCTTCGGGGGAGGGTGCGTTGGTGAGCGTGCGGCGCGGCCGGAGGCGACCTCTTCGTAAGCCCTACTGTGAAACGTCCGGTTTATACCAGTAAGGCGTCAATTGAGGGGCGGGTGCCGATCACCCTTTCGTGTGCTTTTCAGCAAAGACCTCAAGGGGCGGATGGGACCCGCCGACAAAGGATGCGTGAGTACCCTTGCGCACACCATGATGACCACCGCCCGCTCCGCCGATTCCGGCCTCGCCGGCCCGGGCGAACTCGACCGTTACCCGTACGCGGAGTCGCCGGCCGGCGAGCGCGCCGCCGCGCGCTCCTGGGGCGGTGCCGAAGCCGAACTCGGCCGGGTGGGCCGACGGGGCTCGGCCAGCCGCGGCCGCGGGCTCCACGGCCAACTTGTTCAGCAGTTGGGGCAGATGATCGTGTCCGGCGACCTCGGTGCGGACCGCCCGCTGGTGCCCGAGGAGATCGGCCAGCGTTTCGAGGTTTCCCGGACCGTCGTGCGCGAATCGCTGCGCGTACTGGAGGCGAAGGGACTGGTCAGTGCCCGCCCCAATGTCGGTACCCGAGTGCGGCCGGTCAGCGACTGGAATCTGCTCGATCCCGACATCATCGAATGGCGCGCCTTCGGCCCGCAGCGCGATGACCAGCGCCGTGAGCTGGGTGATCTCAGGTGGACGATCGAGCCACTTGCCGCCCGCCTTGCCGCAGGACATGGGCGTGAGGATCTTCAGCAGCGCCTTGTCGACATGGTCGAGATCATGGGACACGCGCTCGGTCAGGGCGACATGATCACGTGCGCCCGTGCCGACGCGGAGTTCCACGCCCTGCTCATCCAGGCCGCGGGCAACCGCATGCTGGAGCACCTTTCCGGGATCGTCTCCGCGGCGCTGCAGGTGTCCGGCGGCCCGGCCACCGCGTGCGACCGGCCCAGTGAGGCCTCGCTCGCCCTGCACGCGCGCATCGTGGACGCCCTCGCGTCCGGCGACTCGGCGGGCGCCGAGTCGGCCATGCGCCAGTTGCTGGTCGGGCACCACGAGACGGAACGCGTGGTGCCGGCGCCGCGCGAGCAGCACTGACTGAGGCGCGGGCAGGTGTACGAGCCACGTGCCGTCGGACCCCGGTGGTCCGGCGGCACAGGGCGGAGAGATGTCGCCTTGGTCGTGTTCATCGCAAATGGGGTGTGACTCGGGCCACGCGGAACGGCCGTAACACTCCATGAAACAGCGCGATGACTTAAGAGGTGACCGTCGCAGAAGGAATACAGCAGCCGTCCAGGGCGCTGTGCAGTTCTGAGGCCAAGCCCGCGCCGTCGGTGCATTCCCCGCCCGTCGGTCGTCGGTTCCAGCCCTCTCCGGGCCGGACCGGAAGCCGTTTCCATCGTTCCGAGAGGTTGTTCGTGTCGGCCAGCACATCCCGTACGCTCCCGCCGGAGATCGCCGAGTCCGAATCTGTGATGGCGCTCATTGAGCGGGGAAAGGCTGATGGGCAGATCGCCGGCGATGACGTGCGTCGGGCCTTCGAGGCTGACCAGATTCCGCCAACCCAGTGGAAGAACGTTCTGCGCAGCCTCAACCAGATCCTCGAGGAAGAGGGTGTGACGCTGATGGTCAGTGCCGCGGAGCCGTCGAAGCGCGCCCGCAAGAGCGTTGCAGCGAAGAGCCCGGCCAAGCGCACCGCCACCAAGACCGTCGCGGCCAAGACGACGGTGACGCGGACTGTGGCGGCGCCCGCCGCACCGTCCGCCGAGCCCGCGGACCCGGCGGCCGAGGAGGCTCCCGCTGCCGCTCCCGCGAAGAAGGCCGCAGCCAAGAAGACGGCAGCCAAGAAGACCGCCGTGAAGAAGACGGCGGCCAAGAAGACGGCCTCCAAGAAGGCCGGCAAGCAGGACGAGGAGATTCTCGACGGCGACGACGTCGTCGAGGAGGTCAAGGCCGGCAAGGGCGAGGAAGAGGAGGGCGAGGGCGAGAACAAGGGCTTCGTCCTCTCCGACGACGACGAGGACGACGCGCCCGCGCAGCAGGTCGCCGTCGCCGGTGCCACCGCCGACCCGGTCAAGGACTACCTCAAGCAGATCGGTAAGGTCCCGCTCCTCAACGCCGAGCAGGAGGTCGAGCTCGCCAAGCGCATCGAGGCGGGTCTGTTCGCCGAGGACAAGCTGGCGAACTCCGACAAGCTCGCTCCCAAGCTCAAGCGCGAGCTGGAGATCATCGCCGAGGACGGCCGTCGCGCCAAGAACCACCTGCTGGAGGCCAACCTCCGCCTCGTGGTGTCGCTGGCCAAGCGTTACACCGGCCGCGGCATGCTCTTCCTGGACCTGATCCAGGAGGGCAACCTCGGTCTGATCCGCGCGGTGGAGAAGTTCGACTACACCAAGGGCTACAAGTTCTCCACGTACGCCACCTGGTGGATTCGTCAGGCGATCACCCGCGCCATGGCCGACCAGGCACGCACCATCCGTATCCCGGTGCACATGGTCGAGGTCATCAACAAGCTGGCCCGTGTCCAGCGCCAGATGCTCCAGGACCTGGGCCGCGAGCCCACCCCGGAGGAGCTGGCCAAGGAACTCGACATGACCCCCGAGAAGGTCATCGAGGTCCAGAAGTACGGTCGTGAGCCGATCTCCCTCCACACCCCGCTGGGTGAGGACGGGGACAGCGAGTTCGGTGACCTGATCGAGGACTCCGAGGCGGTCGTCCCGGCTGACGCGGTGAGCTTCACGCTCCTCCAGGAACAGCTCCACTCGGTCCTGGACACGCTGTCCGAGCGCGAGGCGGGCGTGGTCTCCATGCGCTTCGGCCTCACCGACGGACAGCCGAAGACGCTGGACGAGATCGGCAAGGTCTACGGCGTGACGCGCGAGCGCATCCGTCAGATCGAGTCCAAGACCATGTCGAAGCTGCGCCACCCGTCGCGCTCGCAGGTTCTGCGCGACTACCTCGACTAGGCCGCAACGGCGTCATGACGCGGCGAGGGCCCGGATCCCCCAGGGGATCCGGGCCCTCGCCGCGTCGCGTTCCGCTCTTCACGTGAGGAGCGGAACGGAGGTGCGCATCGGTGTCGCTGGAATGACTCTGGGTAGGCATGGTCCATCACAGAGTCAGGAGTACGCATGTCCCGCACTGTCGTCCGCACCTTGACCGGGGCGCTCGCCCTTGCCGCCACCACGGCCGTGATACCGCTCGCTTCCCCTGCTTCGGCGGCCACCGACAGCATCATCATCGGAGGTCAGCCGGCCCACGTGGCGGACAGCCCCTGGGTGGTGGCGCTGTCCAGCCGTGACCGGTTCGGGGGTACCCGGGCCGGTCAGTTCTGCGGCGGTGTCGTGGTGGAGCCGAAGAAGGTGCTCACCGCCGCCCACTGCCTGAGCCGGGAAGCGCTGGGCACCGACGTGGACCAGGTGAGCGATCTGCGGATCATCTCCGGCCGGGACGAGCTGAACGGCACGGGCGGCAAGGAGATCCCGGTGAGCGGGACGTGGGTGAACCCCGGGTTCGACGCCACCACCAACAGCGGGGACGTCGCCGTACTCACGCTGTCCGAGGCGCTGCCTCAGGGAGACACGATCCCCCTGGCCGAGGCGGGTGACTCGGCGTACAAGGCGGGGACACCCGCCGTCGTCTACGGCTGGGGCGACACCACCGGGTACGGCGACTACGCGTCGTCGCTCAGGTCCGCCCAGGTGGACATCCTGCCCGACAGTTCGTGCAAGCAGGCATACCCGGGCGGCAGCACGGGCACGTACGAGGCCTCATCAATGCTCTGCGCGGGCGAACCCGAGGGCGGGTACGACGCCTGCCAGGGGGACAGCGGAGGGCCTCTGGTGGCGCAGGGGAGGCTCGTGGGGCTGGTGTCCTGGGGGAACGGCTGCGGGCGTGCCGGGAGCCCCGGTGTCTACACGCGGATCTCCGCCGCCATCGGCTGGATGGCGAACGCCGGCTGACGGCGCGGGCTCCGCAGGTACGAGAACGGGCGGCTTCCCTCACGGGAGGCCGCCCGTCGGCCGGTCCGGGACCGGCCCCTGGCTCGTCGTGGATGCAGAGGTGTCAGTGTTCCTCTTCGGCGGCTTGGGCCTGCACGGCCGTCAGTCGGTCCGTCTCATCCTGTATTTCCGCGGCGATCTTCTTGAGTTCCGGCTCGAACTTGCGACCGTGGTGGGCGCAGAAGAGCAGTTCACCGCCACTGATCAGCACGACGCGCAGGTAAGCCTGGGCGCCGCAACGGTCACAGCGGTCTGCTGCGGTCAGCGGGCTCGCGGGGGTCAGAACAGTAGTCACGTCGCCTCTTCTCTAGCTCGACGAGCTGTCGTACCAGGGTCAACATCCAACCAGGCCGAAAACGTTCCCGCTCGTGGCTTTTCTTCGAAACTTCTTCTCGGGATGGCTGTCTGTTGCCGGTTCGCGGCGAATGTGCCGTATTGCGTGGCGCTACGGGTTTCGCGTTGCTTGGCTTGGTCAGTCCGGGCCGGCTGGCTTGCCGGTTGTTGATGAGGACGTGCCCGGAGCCTAAATGGTTCATGCCTGGAAGGGAACGTGATGTGCACGTCACCCCTGCGAGGGGATCGAACATGTATACGAGTCTGGTTTAGGGTGAGGTTCTTCTAGGGTGGCGTTTCACCCGCTCTACCAGGCATCGGTACCCTCACAGCGGCACCGAAGCCGAGCCCGTGACCCACAGGGCCCCAAATGAAATTCAGCGAGGAGCGAACCGCGTGACCGCCGATACGTCCGTGCCGTCCACTGCGCTGCTGACCGGAGCAGACCGAGACGGTTCCAACTACACCGCGCGGCACCTGCTCGTACTCGAGGGGCTCGAAGCGGTTCGCAAGCGCCCGGGTATGTACATCGGGTCCACCGACAGCCGCGGTCTGATGCACTGCCTCTGGGAGATCATCGACAACTCCGTCGACGAAGCGCTCGGCGGCTACTGCGATCACATCGAGGTCGTACTCCACGACGACAACTCCGTCGAGGTCCGGGACAACGGCCGGGGCATCCCGATCGACGTCGAGCCCAAGACGGGTCTTTCCGGCGTCGAGGTCGTCATGACCAAGCTGCACGCCGGAGGCAAATTCGGCGGCGGCTCCTACGCCGCGTCCGGAGGGCTGCACGGTGTGGGCGCCTCCGTGGTCAACGCTCTCTCCGCCAGGCTCGACGTCGAGGTCGACCGCAACAGCGCGACCCACTCGATCAGCTTCCGGCGTGGTGTCCCGGGGATCTTCACCGAGCAGGGCCCGGACAGCCCGTTCGACCCGGCCAACGGGCTGCGCAAGGGCAAGCGTGTCCCGAAGACGCGCACCGGCACGCGGGTGCGGTACTGGGCCGACCGGCAGATCTTCCTCAAGGACGCCAAGCTCAACCTGGAGACGCTTCACCAGCGGGCCCGCCAGACGGCCTTCCTCGTCCCCGGCCTGACCCTCGTCGTGCGCGACGAGCGTGGCCTGGACGGAGCGGGCAAGACGGAGGAGACCTTCCGCTTCGACGGAGGCATCAGCGAGTTCTGCGAGTACCTGGCCCAGGACAAGGCCGTCTGCGACGTCCTGCGCCTGACCGGTCAGGGCACCTTCAAGGAGACCGTCCCGGTCCTGGACGACCGCGGACACATGACGCCCACCGAGGTCACCCGTGAGCTGGGCGTGGACATCGCGCTGCGCTGGGGCACCGGGTACGAGACCAACGTGAAGTCGTTCGTCAACATCATCGCCACCCCCAAGGGCGGCACCCACGTGACCGGATTCGAGCGCTCCGTGACCAAGACGGTCAACGAGGTGCTGCGCTCCGCGAAGCTGCTGCGCGTGGCGGAGGACGACATCGTCAAGGACGACGCCCTCGAAGGCCTCACCGCGGTCGTGACCGTGCGCCTCGCGGAGCCGCAGTTCGAGGGCCAGACGAAGGAGGTGCTTGGCACCTCGGCGGCCAACAGGATCGTCGCCAACGTGGTGGCCAAGGAGCTCAAGGCGTTCCTGACCTCCACCAAGCGTGACGCGAAGGCCCAGGCCAGGGCCGTCCTCGACAAGGCGGTGGCGGCCGCTCGCACCCGGATCGCGGCCCGTCAGCACAAGGATGCGCAGCGTCGCAAAACGGCGCTGGAGTCGTCCTCCCTGCCGGCGAAGCTCGCGGACTGCCGCAGCGACGACGTGGAGCGCAGCGAACTGTTCATCGTGGAGGGCGACTCCGCGCTCGGTACTGCAAAGCTCGCCCGGAACAGCGAGTTCCAGGCACTCCTGCCGATCCGCGGCAAGATCCTCAACGTTCAGAAGGCGTCGGTTTCCGACATGCTGAAGAACGCCGAGTGCGGTGCGATCATCCAGGTCATAGGAGCCGGCTCCGGGCGCACCTTCGACATCGACGCCGCCCGGTACGGCAAGATCGTCCTGCTGGTCGACGCCGATGTCGACGGCGCCCACATCCGGATCCTGCTGCTGACGCTCTTCCAGCGGTACATGCGGCCGATGGTCGAAGCGGGCCGGGTCTTCGCCGCCGTGCCGCCGCTTCACCGGATCGAACTGGTCCAGCCCAAGAAGGGCCAGGACAAATACATCTACACCTACTCCGACAACGAGCTGCGCCAGCGGCTGCTGGAGCTTCAGCGCAAGAACATCCGCTACAAGGACTCGATCCAGCGCTACAAGGGGCTGGGCGAGATGGACGCGGACCAGCTGGCGGAGACGACGATGGACCCCCGGCACCGCACGCTGCGGCGGATCAACATCGGCGACCTGGAGTCCAGCGAGAAGGTCTTCGACCTGCTGATGGGCAACGAGGTGGCGCCGCGCAAGGAGTTCATCACCAGCTCGGCGGCGACGCTGGACCGCTCGCGCATCGACGTCTGAGCGTCCGTTCCGAGGCCCGGCCGGTGTTCCGGCGCGGGGCGGGCCCGAGATGTCGTCTCCACCCGTGGGTGGAGACGACATCTCCACCCATGATCCACCCGGGAGCCGATCTGCTCGGCTGGGCTCCTCCGTAGCTTCGGAGATGCAGAACTTCTCGCATCTCGGAGGCGCCCATGTCCGGGCTTGTCAACGCCCTGGTGATCATCGCGGTCATCGCCCTCGTCGTGGTCCGTCAGTGCTCGGCGCAACAGCTCTCCGGCGGCCGGCGCTGGTGGCTGCTCCCCGGCGTTCTGTGCTTCATGGCTCTGCGGGAGCCCGGACTCGTGGACCCGCACCATCGGATAGCCTCTGCCGTCATTCTGGGCGCCGAGATCGTCGTCGGGCTGGTCACGGGTGCCGGATGGGCGTGGACATCCCGCGTCTGGCGGGCTGAGGACGGCTCCCTGTGGAGCAAGGGGACCAAGGCCACGGCTCTGGTCTGGGTCGGCGGACTGGCCCTGCGGGCGGCTCTGTACGGCGTCGCGGTGTTGCTGGGCGTGCATCAGGGCAGCCCCGCCCTGATGGCGGCTCTCGCGGCGACTCTGCTGATACGGGAGGGGCTGCTGGCACGCCGGGCCGCAGCGATATCCGGGCCTCACGACGGGCCTGTCGTCGGCGCCGCGGTGCGGCAGGAGTGGAAGGACAGCGTGTGACACCCGATGCCTGGACGAGCTGGCCGTCGAGGGAGGCGCTCGCCCGGGAAGCCCGCAGCGGCCCGCGTAGAGTGATCGGCTGGTCCGTGCGGGCCAGCCTGCTCACCCTGATGCTGTGGGGGACCTTCACCAACGGGCTGTTCGGGCCCTTGGAGGTTGTCGTCGGGCTGATCGTGGTGCTCGTCTGCGCACTGCTCGCCGTCGCCTTCTTCCGGACAAGTCTCGACAACCGCCTGTGGCCGTCGCTCGGTCTGCTCGGGATGCTCATGCTGGCCGGATTCGGTGCGGGGCAGGCGGGGGCGACGGTGCCCGCGACGGTGCTCTGGTGCGGCTGCGCCGTCACCGCTCTGGAACGGCTGCCCCTGGTGGCGGGAGTTCCGGCCACAGCGGTGGCCCTCGGCGCCTACGTGGTGGTCGACACCGACGACTGGCTGACCACCGCGGTGACCACGGCCGGGCTCTGCCTCGCCGGTTATGTGCTCCGGCTGGACGCCGAGGCCCGTGGCAGTGCGCAACGGCTGCTCGCCCAGGAACGGGCGGCCCGGGTCGCGGAGGCGGAGCGGGCCGCGTTGGACGAGCGTTCCAGGATCGCCCGGGAGATCCACGACGTGCTGGCCCACAGCCTTTCCGCGCAGCTGGTGCACCTGGAAGCCGCACGCCTGCTGATCGAGCGAGAGCCCGTGGGGGAGTTCCGGGATCAGGTTCTGCAACGGGTGGTCGCGGCCCGGGCGATGGCGCGAGAGGGCCTCTCCGAGACCCATCAGGCGCTCTCCGCGCTACGGGGCGAGGTGTCACCCGTGGAGGAGTTCCTGAGGCAGCTGGTGACCGCTGAGCCGGCCGAGGTCAGGGTCGAGGGCGCGCAGCGCACCCTGACCGCGCAGGCGTCGCAGACCGTCCGGCGGGTGGCGCAGGAGGCCCTGACCAACGTGCGCAAGCACGCGCCCGGAGCCAGGGTGCAGCTCCGGCTGGAGTACCAGCCCGACTGCGTCGTGCTGGAGGTCAAGGACTCGGGAGGGCGGAGTCCGGAAGGGGACCTGGCTGCCAGCGGTTCCGGATACGGTCTGCTCGGGATGCGGGAGCGGGCCGAGTTGCTGGGCGGCACGCTGGAGGCAGGCCCGGGCGAGGAGGGGTTCGTGGTGAGTCTGCGGGTGCCCGCGTGACGGCGCGGGTGGTGGTGGCCGACGACCAGGCGGTGGTACGGGAAGGCATCGTCATGCTGCTCGGTCTGCTGCCCGGTATCGAGGTCGTCGGATCGGCGAAGGACGGGGAGGAAGCGGTCGCGCAGGTCGCCGAGCACGCGCCGGACGTGGTGCTGATGGATCTGCGGATGCCCCGCTGCGACGGGGTGGAGGCGACCCGGCGCATCCGTGAGGAGTTCCCCGGCACGCAGGTCGTGGTGCTCACGACCTTCGCGGACGACGACTCCCTGTTCCCCGCGCTCAGAGCGGGGGCGCGGGGCTACCTCACCAAGGACGCCGGGGGTGACGAGATCGTGAGGGCCGTCCACGCCGTCCTCTCGGGTGAGGCGGGGCTCTCGCCGACGGTGCAGCGCCGGCTCCTGGAGCAGGTGACCGAGGGGCCCCTCGTGACCGGTGGCGGCGGTGAGCCGGAGCCGCCGGACGGGATGACTCCGCGGGAGGCCGAGGTGCTGGTCCTGATCGCCGAGGGGATGTCCAACGCGGACATCGCCCGTGCCCTCCACATCTCGCAGGCCACGGTGAAGAGCCACATCAACAACCTTTTCGCCAAGGCCGGCCTGCGCGACCGGGCCCAGGCGGTGCGCTATGCGTACCAGCGGGGGATGGTGCGCCCGCCCGGGAGATCCTTCACCTGAAGAGGTGAAGTCTCGCGAATGAAGTGCCCTGGATCTTCCCGATCTGCCCATTCTTGGATATGCGGCCGAAGTGGTCCGTGGACAAGGGGAGTTGTTCGGTGGAGAAGGAAGCAGGGCGCGAGTCCGCAGCGATGCGGCTCGACGACCCGTGGGACGACGCGCTGACCCCCGGGTGGGGCGAGCCGGACGGCGCGGCCGGCCCCACGCCCGCCGTGGTGCCCGGACAGGCCGCACCGCGCGGTGGCCACAGCGCGGCCGACATCTATCTGGAGGTGCAGCGCAGCGAGGCGTTCCAGGAGGTGCGCCGTCGCTACCGGCGTTTCGTCGTACCCGCCACCACGGCCTTCCTCGTCTGGTACCTCGCCTATGTCGTCACGGCGGTGACCGCACCCGGGCTGATGGCGCGGCCGGTGGCCGGGGCGGTCAATGTGGCGATGGTCGTGGGGCTCGGCCAGTTCCTGACGACGTTCCTGCTCACCGGGGCGTACGCACGGCATGCCCGGCTGCGCAGGGACCGGGCCGCGCTCGATCTGCGGTGGGAGACGCAGGAGATGACGCGGGGGGCCGGGCGTTGAGAGGCGACCACCAGACCCTGGCGCTGCTGCTGTTCAGCGCCTTCATCGCGGTCACCCTGGGTATCACCACCTGGGTGAGCCGCAACAGGCATGGTTCGGCGGAAGAGTTCTACGCGGGCGGCCGACTGTTCTCACCCATGGAGAACGGTTTCGCCATCGCGGGCGACTACATGTCCGCCGCCTCCTTCCTCGGTATCTCCGGGCTGATCGCCCTGTTCGGCTACGACGGCATGCTGTACTCGGTCGGCTTCCTGGTCGCCTGGCTCGTCGTCCTGCTGCTCGTCGCGGAACTCGTGCGCAACTGCGGCCGGTTCACCCTCGCCGATGTGGTCGCGGCCCGGATGGCGGAGCGCCCGGTCCGCATTGCCGCGGGAACGTCCTCCGTCACCGTGTCCGTGCTCTATCTGGTGGCGCAGATGGTCGGTGCCGGGAGTCTGGTCGCGCTGCTTCTCGGCGGCACGAGCGGTGCCGCCCGTTCCTGGACCGTCGTCGGCGTCGGGGCGCTCATGGTCGTGTACGTCTCGCTCGGCGGGATGCGCGCCACCACCTGGATCCAGATCGTGAAGGCCGTCCTGCTGATGGCGGGCACCGTGGTGCTGACCGTGCTCGTGCTGGTCCACTTCCACGGGAACTTCAACGCGTTGCTCAACTCCGCCGCCGACCGCAGCGGGTACGGCAAGGACTTCCTGTCGCCCGGACTCCGGTACGGGGGGAGCTGGACGGCGCGCATCGACTTCATCAGCCTCGGCCTCGCCCTGGTGCTGGGCACGGCGGGGCTGCCGCACATCCTGTCCCGCTTCTACACCGTCCCCACCGCCCGCGCCGCCCGCCGGTCCGTCGTCTGGTCCATCGGCCTCATCGGCAGCTTCTACCTGATGACGATCGTGCTCGGGTTCGGGGCCGCCGCGCTGGTCGGCTCGGCCGACGTACGGGAGTCGAATGCCGCGGGGAACACGGCGGTGCCGTTGCTGGCCATGGTGCTCGGCGGGGGTGAGGGCTCCACCGGGGGGACGATCCTGTTCGCCGTGGTCGCCGCCGTCGCCTTCGCGACCATCCTGGCCGTCGTCGCCGGGATCACCCTCGCTTCGTCGGCATCCGTCGCCCACGATCTCTACGCCTCGCTCAAGCGACCCGGTGCCAAGCAGCGCAGCGAGGTGGCCGTCGCCCGTGTCGCGGCGGCAGGCATCGGCGTCGCCGCGATCGGGCTGGGCCTGCTCGCCCAGGATCTCAACGTCGCGTTTTTGGTGGGGCTCGCCTTCGCCGTCGCCGCCTCGGCCAATCTCCCGGTCCTGCTCTATTCGCTGTTCTGGCGGAACTTCACCACGCGCGGTGCGGTCTGGTCCGTCTACGGCGGGCTGATCCCCGCCGTGTTGCTCGTGGTGCTCTCCCCGGTCGTTTCCGGCAGCCCCAGCTCGCTCTTCCCCGGCGTCGACTTCCACGTCTTCCCCCTGGAGAACCCCGGCCTGGTCTCCATCCCGCTGGGCTTCCTCGCCGGATGGATCGGGACCGTCACCGCGAACGAGCCCCCGGACGCGGCCAAGCACGCGGAGATCGAGGTGCGCGCGATGACCGGGGCCGGGGCGGTCTGAGCGCTCGTCTCCCCGGCAGTCAGACCCCATCCGTGCAGAACACGCACTCCTCCCAGAACGGCAGCCCGTTCAGGACCCGGTGACGTACGCAGGAGGCCCGCGCGGCCTCCTGCGGGCCAGGCAGGACCTCTTGGCCGGCCTTCGCGGCCGCGGGGTCGAAGGCTTCGACCATCGCCCGGTACGTGCGCAGGTAGCCCTCTGCCCGGGGCGGTTCGTACGTGAGCTCGTCCCACCGGTGATGGGTCAGGGCCAGATCGAGGACCCGCAGCAGGAAGTCCTTGGCCGCGGCGGCCTCCTGCGGCGAGTCGCCCCAGTCGAGCTCCTCCAGATCGAAACCGACGACTCCGCGCCCCACCACGTTCTGGTTCTGCAGCGTCAGGAGGGCGGCGAAGCGGAAATCCCAGGGTTCCCGGGCCAGCTCCGAGACGGCGAACGTCAGTACGTCCACGAACACCGCCGTACCGCCGTTGGTCAGGGACAGATGCCGGCCGTCGGATCCCTCGAACTCGTTCATGTTCTCGAGGGTATGGGCAGCTCGACTCACGCCCCGAGGGGTGCCTGGGCCGGGCGGTGGCGGGTACGGTGGCGCCGATGAGGGAGCGGAGCGGCGGCCTGCGGAGACTTGCTGAAATTCATCTCTGATTCCGACCCCACGCAATCTGCTTGCGTTTCTTGCGCTAATCTTGCGCGTATGACGCGACGACTTGCTCAGGTGGCACAGAAGGTTGGAGTCAGCGAGGCCACGGTCAGCCGGGTGCTCAACGGCAAGCCCGGCGTTTCCGACGCCACGCGGCAGGCCGTCCTCTCCGCGCTGGACGTCCTCGGTTACGAGCGACCGACCCAGCTGCGCGGTGAACGGGCCCGCCTGGTCGGCCTCGTCCTGCCCGAACTGCAGAACCCGATCTTCCCCGCCTTCGCCGAGGTGGTCGGCGGTGCGCTCGCCCAGCAGGGCCTCACTCCGGTCCTCTGCACCCAGACCAAGGGGGGCGTCTCCGAGGCGGACTACGTCGAACTGCTTCTGCAGCAGCAGGTCTCGGGCGTGGTCTTCGCCGGTGGTCTCTACGCCCAGGCCGACGCCCCTCACGACCACTACAAGGTGCTGGCCGACCGCAAGATCCCCGTCGTCCTGATCAACGCGGCCATCGCCCATCTCGGCTTCCCCTGCGTCTCCTGCGACGACTCCGTGGCCGTCGAACAGGCGTGGCGCCATCTGGTGTCGCTGGGCCACGAGCGCATCGGTCTGGTGCTCGGCCCCTCGGACCACATGCCCTCGCAGCGCAAGCTGGCCGCCGCCCGGGCGCTCGCGGAGGAATCCGGCACGACCATCCCGGACGAGTGGGTGACGCGGGCGATGTTCTCGCTGGAGGGCGGGCAGGCCGCCGCCACGCGCCTGCTGGACGAGGGCGTCACCGGCTTCATCTGCGCCAGCGACCCGCTGGCCCTCGGGGCCGTGCGCGCGGCGCGGCGGCGGGGCCTGTCGGTGCCCGACGACGTGTCCGTCGTGGGCTACGACGACTCGGCCTTCATGAACTGCACCGAGCCCCCGCTCACCACCGTCCGCCAGCCGATCGAGGCGATGGGGCGGGCCGCGGTGGAACTGCTCTCCGTGCAGATCGGCGGCCGTGCCGTCCCGTCGGACGAGCTCCTCTTCGAGCCGGAGCTGGTCGTCCGGGGTTCCACGGCCCAGCCGCCCCGCGCGGCTTCCCGCTGACCGTCGGGATTTTGCACCCCCGACGCTTCCAATTGCGTCCTTACGGGGACGGGAGCGGCTGGGGAGGCCGGGGACCGGTGTAGTGCCCGCTGGGACGCATCCGCAGCGGGCGTTCCCCGTACTCCTCCAGCGCATGCGCGATCCAGCCCGCCGTACGGGAGATCGCGAACACCGTCTCTCCCGCCTCCGCGGGCATGCCCGAAGCGACCGAGAGCACGGCCAGCGCCAGATCGACGTTGGCGTGCAGAGGGACGTCCCGCGCGGTGGTGGCCACCACGTCGCGGGCGGCGGCCAGGGCCGGTCCGGCCTGCGGGACGCGTTCGAGCAGGCCGAACAGCGTACGGGCGCGCGGGTCCTCGCCCGGGTACAGCCGGTGCCCGAGCCCTGGCACCCGGCGCCCCGCCCGCAGATGGTCCGCCACCACCGGCGCGGCGCCACCGCGCTCCAGGACCTCGGCCAGCATGCGGTGGGCCAGCCCGCTCGCCGCCCCGTGCAACGGGCCTTCCAGTACGCCGAGCCCCGCCGACACCACCGCGTACGGATGGGCCCGGGCCGATGCGGCGACCCTGGCCGCCAGCGTCGAAGCGGCCAGATCGTGGTCGATGAGCAGCGCAAGCGCGGTGTCCAGCACGGCGAGTGACGGTTCGTCGGGCTGGCGGGCGGTGAGTTTCGGCCACAGTTGGGCAGCCAGACCGGAGGACGCCCCGGGTTCGCCCGTATCCACCGTGCCGTGCTCGCGACCGCCCACCGTCGGCAGCGCCGCGACCAGCGCCGGGATCAGGCTGCGCGCGCCGCCGAGCACCGTCTCGCGCGACAGGTCGAAACGCAGCGGATCGGCGGCAGCGGCGGCCACCACCGCGACCCGGAGCCGGTCCGTGGACCCGCAGTGAACCGGCAGCGCACCGACCGCCCGCCGGGCCGCCGACACCGCCTGCTCCGGGGCCGTGAAGCGGGTGCCCGGCCGCAGCTCACCGGTCCACAGCCACTCGGCGACCTCCTCGTACGCATAGCGCGCGGCCAGCTCTGTCGCGTCCACGCCCCGGAAGTAGTAGCGGTCGTCGGCGATGAGGGTGATGCCGGTACGGACGGCCGGCTCGCCCGGGGCCGGCTCCCTGCGCCCCGTACGCCGGGCCAGCGCGTCGACCTCCGCCGCGTCGAACGTACTGCCGCGACCGCCCGGCGCGCGGCTGCTGCTCAGCTGCCCTCGGCTGACGTAGGCGTACACCGTCTCGGGCTTCACGCCCAGGCGCTCGGCCGTCTCCCGCGTCGTGAGCCGCCGCCCGTCCGCCTCTGATCGCTCCGTCATGTCGCCACCGTATCCATAGGCCGCCCTCGGCATCCATGCATTCATATTGATTCAATCAACATTGACAGGAATCCAGTCATGCATGGACAGTCGAATCAATATCAAGGAGTCACCCGACTGTCCACGGAGGAAGCAATGACGACCATGACCGGCGGAACACCGCTCGACGTCCCCCGAGGTCTCGCGGGTGTCGTCGTGACCGATACGGCGCTCGGGGACGTCCGTGGCCGCGAGGGCTTCTACCACTACCGCCAGTACTCGGCGGTCGAGCTGGCGCAGGCCCGTGGCTTCGAGGACGTCTGGTACCTCATGACCGAGGGCGAGCTGCCCGGCCCGGAAGCCCGCGCCGACTTCGCCGCCCGCACGGCCGCACTGCGCGTACTGCCCGACGCCGTACGCGAGGCGCTGCCCGCCATAGCGCGGGCGAGCGCGGTGTCCGGCCCGCTGTCCGGGCTGCGTACAGCGCTCTCCCTGCTCGGCGCGTCGGCCGGGTTCCGGCCGGTGTACGACATCGACGCGGACCGGCGCCGGGCCGACGCCCTGGCCGTCTGCGCAGCCGTCCCCACCGTGCTGACCGCCCTGCACCGCCTCGGCCAGGGCCTCGAACCCGTCGAGCCGCGTGCCGACCTGCCGCACGCCGCCAACTACCTGTACATGCTCACCGGTTCCGTCCCGGACGAGGACCGGGCCAGGGCGGTCGAGCAGTATCTGATCTCCACCGTGGACCACGGCTTCAACGCCTCGACGTTCACCGGACGGGTCGTCGCCTCGACCGGAGCGGACGTCGCCGCCTGCCTGGTGGCCGCCGTCGGGGCGCTCTCCGGCCCCCTGCACGGCGGCGCCCCGAGCCGCGCCCTGGACACGCTCGATGCGATCGGCACCCCCGACCGCATCGACGGCTGGATCCGCGAGCGGGTCCTCGCGGGCGACCGGATCATGGGCTTCGGTCACCCCGTCTACCGCACCGAGGACCCCCGCTCGCGCATGCTCCGGTCCATCGCCCAGGGCTTCGGCGGCCCGCTCGTGGAGTTCGCCGTCGAGGTGGAGCGCCAGGTCGAGGCGATCCTCGCCGAGCTGAAGCCGGGGCGCGAACTGCACACCAACGTGGAGTTCTACGCCGGAGTGGTCATGGAGCTGTGCGGGCTGCCGCGTGAGATGTTCACGCCGACCTTCTCCGCGGCGCGGGTCGTGGGCTGGAGCGCCAATATCCTGGAGCAGGCGGAGGACTCAAAGATCATCCGCCCGGCGGCCCGCTACATGGGCCCGCCCCCGCCCCAGCCGGTCCCCGCCGTCTGACCCCGCAGGAAGGCCCCCGTTGAGCTCGTCGTCGCCCCGCAGCCCGCAGATCCCGGTCGTCGTCCTCGCGGGATTCCTGGGATCCGGCAAGACGACGCTGCTCAACCACCTCCTGCTCCACCGCGCGGGCAACCGGATCGGCGTGATCGTCAACGACTTCGGGGCCATCGAGATCGACGCCATGACCGTCTCCGGGCAGGTCGGCTCCACCGTGTCGCTGGGCGGCGGCTGCCTGTGCTGCGCGGTCGACGCGAGCGAGCTGGACACGTATCTGGAAACGCTGACCCGGCCCTCCGCGAGGCTCGACGTGATCGTCATCGAGGCGAGCGGCCTCGCCGAGCCGCAGGAACTCGTCCGGATGATCCTCGCCAGCGACAACCCGCGCATCGTGTACGGGGGACTGGTCGAGGTGGTCGACGCCGCCGAGTTCGAGGCGACCCGGGAGCGCCATCCGGAGATCGGCCGCCATCTCGCGGTGGCCGATCTCGTCGTGCTCAACAAGACGGACCGGGCCGGGGACGAGGAGTGCGCCCGCGTCCGGAAGGTCGTCGCGGAGACCGGAAGCACGGCCGCGGTCATCCCGGCCACGTACGGGCGCATCGACCCCGAGTTGCTCTTCGACCCGGCGCTGCGGCCCGAGGGCGAGGAGAAGGCCCGTCAGCTCACCTTTGAGGACCTGTACCTGGAGGAGCGCGCGGCCGAGGACGGCGACGGGCACGGGGGCCATCTGCACACCGCGTACGAAAGCATCGACTTCGACTCCGGCGTGCCGATGGACCCCCGCAGGCTGATGCGGTTCCTCGACTCACGGCCCGAGGGGCTGTACCGCATCAAGGGGTACGTCGACTTCGGCGCGGGCGACCCCGGCAACGCGTACGGGGTGCACGCCGTCGGCAGGTTCCTGCGGTTCACCCCCCGGCCCTGGACGCGCGGCGAACCGAAGCGGACCCAGCTCGTCCTGATCGGCTCCGGCATCGACGCACCGGCCCTGCGCGAGGAACTGGAGAGCTGCGGGGCTACGGAGGACCCGGCCGGGGAAACGCCGCAGGACGCCGCACACGAGCGAGCCATGTGGGGCGTCCTGCGTTACGTGGAACAGCCCGGCGACGACGACGCGTAGCGCGCACCGCCGCCGGGCCGGACGGCCTACGCCGGGCCGGCGATCACCGCGACCGGGCTCTCCAGCGGCGTCCCGGAACCGTCGCGCCGCGGGTCGGGCTCGGGCAGCGACGCCGGGGCGCCGTTCTTCTGCGCCGCCCTGGCCGGCAGCGCGCCCGCCCAGGCGAACACCAGCACGTCCTCGCCCTTCAGGAACCGCTGGCAGCGCACCCCGCCGGTCGCCCGGCCCTTGCGCGGATACTGGTCGAACGGGGTGAGCTTGCAGGTCAGGACCGAGTCGTCCAGCGTGCCGTGCGAACCGGCGACCGTGAACACCGCGGCGTCCGCCGCCGGGTCGACCGCAGCGAACGAGAGCACCCTGGCACCCGCCCCCAGCTTGACGCCCGCCATACCGCCGGCCGGCCGCCCCTGCGGGCGGACCTGCGCGGCCGGGTAGCGCAGGAGCTGGGCGTCCGAGGTGATGAAGACCAGGTCCTCCTCGCCGGTCCGCAGCTCCATCGCACCGACGATCCGGTCACCGTCCTTGAGGGTGATGACCTCCAGCTCGTCCTTGTTGGCCGGGTAGTCCGGCACCACGCGCTTGACGACACCCTGCAGCGTGCCGATGGCGAGACCCGGTGACGCCTCGTCGAGCGTGGTGAGGCAGACGACGTCCTCGTCCGCCTCCAGCGTGAGGAACTCGCCGACCGTCGCCCCGCCCGACAGATTGGGCGCCGCGTGCGTGTCCGGGAGCTGGGGGAGATCGATCACCGGGAGCCGCAGCAGCCGCCCGCTCGACGTCACCACGCCGACATCGCCGCGGGCCGTCGCCGTCACCGCCGAGACGATCGCGTCGTGCTTGGCCCGCTTGGTGCCCTCGGCGACGACGATCGGCTCGTCGTTGGCCGTACGCGCCAGCAGGCCCGTCGAGGACAGCAGCACCCGGCACGGGTCGTCCGCCACCTCCAGCGGCACCGAAGCGACCTGCGAACCGGCCGACTCCAGCAGCACAGTGCGCCGGGCCGTGCCGAACTTCTTCGCGACCGCGGCCAGTTCCGAGGAGACCAGCTTGCGCAGCTCGGTGTCCGATTCCAGGATCGTCGTCAGCTCGGCGATCTCGGCGTCCAGGCGGTCGCGCTCGCTCTCCAGCTCGATCCGGTCGAAGCGGGTGAGCCGGCGCAGCGGCGTGTCCAGGATGTACTGCGTCTGGATCTCGCTCAGCGAGAAGCGCTCCATGAGCCGCTCCTTCGCCTGCGCCGAATTGTCGCTGGAGCGGATGAGCCGGATGACCTCGTCGATGTCGACCAGCGCGACGAGCAGACCCTCGACCAGGTGCAGCCGGTTGCGGCGCTTGGTCCGGCGGAACTCGCTGCGCCGGCGCACCACGTCGAAGCGGTGGTCGAGATAGACCTCCAGCAGCTCCTTCAGGCCCAGCGTGAGCGGCTGGCCGTCGACCAGTGCCACGTTGTTGATGCCGAAGGACTCCTCCATCGGCGTCAGCTTGTAGAGCTGCTCCAGCACCGCTTCCGGCACGAAGCCGTTCTTGATCTCGATGACCAGACGCAGGCCGTGCGAGCGGTCCGTGAGGTCCTTGACGTCCGCGATGCCCTGGAGCTTCTTCGCCGAGACCAGGTCCTTGATCTTGGAGATGACCTTCTCGGGGCCGACGGTGAAGGGCAGTTCGGTGACGACGAGGCCCTTGCGGCGCGGCGTGACGTTCTCCACGACGGCCGTGGCACGGATCTTGAACGTGCCGCGGCCGTTGGCGTAGGCGTCCTTGATGCCGCCGAGGCCCACGATCCGCCCGCCCGTCGGCAGGTCGGGACCGGGGACGTACCGCATCAGCGTCTCCAGGTCCGCGCCCGGATGCTTGATCAGATGCCGGGCCGCGGCGATGACCTCGCCCAGGTTGTGCGGCGGCATGTTGGTCGCCATGCCGACCGCGATCCCGGCCGCGCCGTTGACCAGGAGGTTGGGGTAGGCCGCCGGGAGGACGACCGGCTCCTGCTCCTGACCGTCGTAGTTCGACTGGAAGGCGACCGTCTCCTCGTCGATCGACTCCGTCATCAGGGAGGTCGCGTCGGCCATCCGGCACTCGGTGTACCGCATGGCGGCGGGCGGGTCGTCGTTGCCCAGGGAGCCGAAGTTCCCGTGCCCGTCTACCAGGGGGAGGCGCATGGAGAACGGCTGCGCCATGCGCACCAGCGCGTCGTAGATCGACGCGTCGCCGTGCGGGTGCAGCTTGCCCATGACCTCGCCGACGACCCGGGCGCACTTCACGAAGCCGCGGTCCGGGCGCAGGCCCATCTCGTTCATCTGGTACACGATGCGGCGGTGCACCGGCTTCATGCCGTCACGGGCGTCCGGGAGGGCGCGTGAGTAGATCACCGAGTACGCGTACTCGAGGAAGGAGCCCTGCATTTCGTCGACGACGTCGATGTCGAGGATCTTCTCCTCGAAGTCGACCGGCGGCGGGGTCTTCGTGCTGCGGCGGGCCATCGCTGCTGCGACTCCTTCACGGATTTCGAGCGGGCAACCTCAGGTTCCCTCAGGTTCTGACGCGGTCCATTGTGGACCGCCGCACTGACAACCCCGACCTCGACCCGTCCCAAACGCCCCGCGCCGTCCGTCCCGAGGCGGCGGAAGACCAGCTTCCGGGGAATTTCGCTCGCAGCTTCGCCGCACGGGAACTTCGGCAGGTGCCGGTTCGCTTGCATACAGTGGCGGGTGTCTTGAAGCAATCTTTCGAAGCAGCCTCCCGCGGCGGCTTCTTCACATGGACATCCAGTAGCGCGATCGAAGGGACGTACATGCCCATGGGTCACACGGCCACAGCCCAGGCCGGCTCCGGCGGCTTGACAGCGACCGAGCACCGTCTGGCCAACGGCCTGCGCGTGGTGCTCTCCGAGGACCATCTGACCCCGGTCGCGGCGGTGTGCCTCTGGTACGACGTCGGCTCACGCCACGAGGTCAAGGGCCGTACGGGCCTGGCCCACCTCTTCGAGCACCTGATGTTCCAGGGCTCCGGCCAGGTCAAGGGGAACGGGCACTTCGAGCTGGTGCAGGGCGCCGGCGGCTCGCTCAACGGCACCACCAGTTTCGAGCGGACCAACTACTTCGAGACGATGCCCACGCACCAGCTGGAGCTGGCCCTGTGGCTCGAGGCCGACCGGATGGGCTCGCTGCTCGCCGCGCTCGACGAGGAGTCCATGGAGAACCAGCGCGACGTCGTCAAGAACGAGCGCCGCCAGCGCTACGACAACGTCCCGTACGGCACCGCGTTCGAGCGCCTGACCGCGCTGGCCTACCCCGAGGGCCACCCGTACCACCACACCCCGATCGGCTCCATGGCCGACCTGGACGCGGCGACCCTGGAGGACGCCCGCGCCTTCTTCCGTACGTACTACGCGCCGAACAACGCGGTGCTCTCGGTCGTCGGCGACATCGACCCCGAGCAGACCCTCGCCTGGATCGAGAAGTACTTCGGCTCCATCCCCTCGCACGACGGCAAGCAGCCGCCGCGCGACGGCTCGCTGCCCACGATCATGGGCGGCCAGCTGCGTGAGGAGGTACGCGAGGAGGTACCGGCGCGCGCCCTGATGGCCGCGTACCGGCTGCCCCACGACGGCACCCGCGAGTGCGACGCGGCGGACCTCGCCCTGACCGTGCTCGGCGGCGGCGAGTCGTCCCGGCTGCACAACCGCCTGGTCCGGCGCGACCGTACGGCCGTGGCCGCCGGGTTCGGACTGCTCCGGCTCGCCGGCGCGCCCTCCCTGGGCTGGCTGGACGTCAAGACGTCCGGCGGGGTGGAGGTGGCGGAGATCGAGGCCGCGGTCGACGAGGAGCTGGCCCGGTTCGCCGAGGAGGGCCCCACGGCCGAGGAGATGGAGCGCGCCCAGGCCCAGTTGGAGCGCGAATGGCTGGACCGCCTCGGTACGGTCGCGGGCCGCGCCGACGAACTGTGCCGTTACGCCGTGCTGTTCGGCGACCCGCAGCTCGCGCTCTCCGCCGTGAACCGGGTCCTCGACGTCACGGCCGAGGAGGTCAAGGCCGCCGCGCAGGCGCAGCTGCGGCCCGACAACCGGGCGGTCCTGGTCTACGAACCGGTCGAGCCCGCCGAGACGGCCGAAGAGGCCGACGCCGACACCGACGCGCACGAAGGGGCGGACCAGTGACCGACGCTGCCGCGACTGAAGTTTCGATGCAGTTCCACCCCCAGCCCGCCCCCGGCACGGCCCGGCCGTGGGCCTTCCCCGCGCCGGAGCGGGGCTCCCTGCCCAACGGCCTCACCGTGCTGCGCTGCCACCGCCCCGGCCAGCAGGTCGTCGCCGTCGAGATCTTCCTCGCCGCCCCCCTGGACGCCGAGCCCGAGGGTCTGGACGGCGTGGCCACGATCATGTCGCGCGCCCTGTCCGAGGGCACCGACAAGCAGAGCGCCGAGGAGTTCGCCGCCGAGCTGGAGCGGTGCGGCGCCACCTTCGACGCCCACGCCGACCACCCGGGCGTCCGGGTCTCCCTGGAGGTCCCGGCCTCCCGCCTGGCCAAGGCACTCGGCCTGGTCGCCGAGGCGCTGCGGGCGCCGGCCTTCGCCGACAGCGAGATCGAGCGGCTGGTGAGCAACCGGCTGGACGAGATCCCGCACGAGCAGGCCAACCCGGCCCGCCGCGCGGCCAAGCAGCTCTCCAAGGAGCTCTTCCCGGCCACGGCCCGCATGTCGCGCCCGCGCCTGGGCACCGAGGAGACCATCGAGCGGATCGACGCCGCGGCCGTGCGCGCCTTCTACGACGCGCACATCCGCCCGTCCACCGCGACCGCCGTGGTCGTCGGCGACCTCACCGGCATCGACCTGGACGCGCTGCTCGCCGAGACCCTCGGCGACTGGTCGGGGAACACCGCCGAGCCCCGCCCCGTCCCGCCGATCACGGCCGACGACACCGGCCGGGTGATCATCGTGGACCGCCCCGGCGCGGTGCAGACCCAGCTGTTGATCGGCCGCATCGGCGCCGACCGCCACGACAGCGTGTGGCCCGCCCAGGTGCTCGGCACCTACTGCCTGGGCGGCACGCTGACCTCCCGGCTCGACCGGGTGCTGCGCGAGGAGAAGGGCTACACCTACGGCGTGCGGGCCTTCGCCCAGGTGCTCCGCTCCGGCGCAGCCGACTCCGTCTCGGGTGCGACGGGCGCCTCGATGCTCGCCATCAGCGGTTCCGTGGACACCGAGTCCACCGGACCGGCGCTGGACGACCTGTGGAAGGTCCTGCGGACGCTGGCCGCCGAGGGCCTGACGGACGCCGAGCGCGAGACGGCCGTGCAGAACCTCGTGGGCGTCGCGCCCCTGAAGTTCGAGACGGCGGCCTCCGTCGCGAGCACCCTCGCCGACCAGGTCGAACAGCACCTCCCGGACGACTACCAGGCGACGCTGTACGCCCGTCTCGCCGAGACCGGCACCGTCGAGGCGACCGCGGCTGTGGTCAGCGCCTTCCCGGTGGACCGGCTGGTCACGGTCCTGGTCGGGGACGCCTCGCGCATCGAGGAGCCGGTCAGGGCACTCGGCATCGGAGAGGTGTCGGTCGTCACCGGCTGATCCGCAGCTCGGCCCGCTCGACGGGCAACGGGGAGGGTTCGGCGCGCGGTCGCGCCGAACCCTCCCCGCATGCGCGGCCCCTTTTGTCCCTTCCGTGCCTTTTGTGCATAAAGAGATTAGTTCGCCCTGTGGGATGGGCTACAAAACCCCGTGTCCGTTTGGTGGCCTGAAGTCCGTCCGCTTAGCGTCGGGTCCGCTGTCCGCCACTCGTACGCGCATCCGTGATGTACCGGGCAGCCATCGCCGAGTCCCCGTCAGGCGCGAGCCTGGGGAGCCGGGGACCCACCGTCCCTGGGGTGAATCGGATGCCCGCGCTCCGTCCGGAGCGAGGCGTCCGTAGGAGACCTTCCTGCTCCGAACCCGTCAGCTAACCCGGTAGGCGAGAAGGAAGGAAAGGACCAGCCACCCCATGGCGTTCACCCGTGCCACCGGGAAGCACCGTGCCCCGAGCCGCCTGACGCGCGTCGGCGCCAAGGCCGTCGGCGTCGCGACGCTCGCCGCCGGCGGTGTCATCGGCTCCCTGGCCTCCCCGGCCCTCGCCGCCGACACCGGGACGGCCCCCGCCGCCACCGAGACCGGCCTCTCCCAGCTCCTCGCCATCGAGAACACCCTCGCCGACCGCATCGACGCCCAGGCCACGGCGCAGCAGCACCAGGCCGAGGCCGCCGAGAAGAAGGCGGCGGCCAAGGCGAAGGAAGCGGCCAAGAAGAAGGCCGAGGCCGCGAAGAAGAAGGCCGCCGAGAAGGCCGCCAAGGCCAAGGAAGCGGCCAAGGCGAAGGCCAAGGCCGCCCGCGAGGCGTCCGCCCGCGCCGGCCGCTCCACCGCACGCACCGCGCTGGGCTCGTCCTACCAGCTGCCCGTCGCCGGCTCCTACGTGACCACCGGCTACAAGTCCAGCGGCTCGCTCTGGTCCTCCGGCAGCCACTCCGGCATCGACTTCCACGCCGCGTCCGGCAGCTCCGTCGTCGCCGTCGGCGCCGGCACGGTCGTGGAGGCCGGCTGGGGCGGGGCGTACGGCAACAACATCGTGCTCCGGATGGCGGACGGCACGTACACCCAGTACGGCCACCTCTCCTCGATCGGCGTCTCCGTGGGCCAGAGCGTGGCGGCCGGTCAGCAGATCGGGCTCTCCGGCTCGACCGGCAACTCCACCGGTCCGCACCTCCACTTCGAGGCCCGCACCACGCCCTCCTACGGCTCCGACATGGACCCGGTCGCCTATCTGCGCGCCCACGGCGTCAGCGTCTGACCGGTCACCGGCTCCACACCGAAGGCCCCGGCATCCCGCCGGGGCCTTCGCCGTTCCCACGCCTCCCCGCGCACCTTCCGCCACCCGGCCGCGACCAAAAGATATTCATGAATTCCCGCCCGGCATCGGAAATGCGAGCGCATTGCAATAGAGTCACGCCAGAGGTGTCGATCGGCCGCTGTTCGCGGGGATTGAGGCGGAGGTTCGGACATGCGTGTTCCGGCGCATTCGGTATGCACGGCAATCCGTGACGACATCGTCTC
This sequence comes from Streptomyces sp. NBC_00523, assembly GCF_036346615.1. Classification (NCBI taxonomy): domain Bacteria; kingdom Bacillati; phylum Actinomycetota; class Actinomycetes; order Kitasatosporales; family Streptomycetaceae; genus Streptomyces; species Streptomyces sp. NBC_00523. Next base: position 5,627,383 of record NZ_CP107836.1, read on the forward strand.
CGGTGTCTTCGAACGCGGCAGCCGGCTCACCGAGGAGGTGCTCGCACGGCGTTACGGGGTTTCCCGCGTCCCGGTACGGGAAGCGCTGCGCACCCTGGAGTCGGAGGGCTTCGTCGTGACCCGGAGACACGCCGGAGCCTGCGTCGCCGAGCCCACGGAGCAGGAGGCCGCCGACCTCCTGGAGGTCCGCATGCTGCTGGAACCGCTGAGCGCGGCCCGCGCGGCCCAGCGCCGGACGGACGCCCACCTCAAGGTGTTGCGCGGCCTGGTCAGGCTCGGCCAGGAGCGGGCCCGCCGGGGTGAGGGCGAGGATCTGCGCTCCCTGGCCGGCTGGTTCCACGAGACGCTGGCCCAGGCGTCCGGCAGCCCCGGCCTCATCGCCCTGCTCACCCAGCTCCGCCACAAGATCGCCTGGATGTACGCGGTCGAGCAGCCGGCCCGCCCGGCCGAAGCCTGGGCCGAGCACGGGGCCCTCGTGGACGCCGTGGCGCGCGGGGACGCGGAGCGGGCGCGGGCCCTGGCCGTGCAGCTCGCCGAACGCCACGGCGCCGCGCACCGGCTCCGCCGCGCCGCCCGCCCCGCCACCGTGCCCCGGGCCGGCCGTGTGAGGGCTTCGCAACGTGCCGTAAACACCGCGAGTGGCCGGAATTAACAAAGGGCGCGTACAAATAAAGAAAGGCGCGTGTAAAAAAAGCGGAAAAGGCGCGGCCCGCCCAACCGCCCGCTTATTCGGTCCGCGTCGTATGGCTGCGGCCCGCGCACGCAAAAGCCGCGGCGCCCCATGCAGGGGGCCGCGGCTTTCCCGTGAGAATTCCGGCGGTGTCGGCCGCTCGGGCTCAGACGGTCTCCGGAAGCTCCTCGAGACCCTCGGCGACCAGCTTCGCCAGGCGGTCCAGGGCGGCCTCGGCGTTGTCCGCGTCGGACGCGAGCACGATCTCCTCGCCGCCCTGGGCGCCGAGACCGAGCACCGCGAGCATGGAGGCCGCGTTCACCGGGTTGCCGTCCGCCTTGGCGATGGTGACGGGGACGCCGGAGGCCGTGGCGGCACGGACGAAGATGGAAGCGGGGCGGGCGTGCAGGCCCTCGGCCCAACCGACGTTTACGCGGCGCTCAGCCATGGTTCTGCCCTTCAAGAATCAACGGTTGTCTAGACCAGTGTCTCATGTGGTGCGCGATGCTCCGGGCAGACCCGCGGGCCCTCCCGCGCGCCGCGCCCGCGGTCGTCCGGAGACCTCAGAGTGCCCCGGCCCCGGCACCCCCGCGACCCGTGCGACAGCCGTAGGCTTTCCTCATGCAGCCCTCTCCGGAGCAGAGTCCGCATCACGCCTACCCCGATCACTGGGAGGCGGACGTGGTGCTCCGCGACGGCGGCACCGCGCGGATCAGGCCGATCACCACGGATGACGCCGAGCGCCTGGTCAGCTTCTACGAGCAGGTTTCCGACGAGTCGAAGTACTACCGCTTCTTCGCGCCCTACCCCCGGCTCTCCGCCAAGGACGTCCACCGCTTCACCCATCACGACTACGTCGACAGGGTGGGTCTGGCCGTCACGGTGGGCGGCGAGTTCATCGCCACCGTCCGCTACGACCGGATCGACGCGACCGGCCGCCCCGCCTCGGCCCCCGCCGACGAGGCCGAGGTCGCCTTCCTCGTCCAGGACGCCCACCAGGGCCGGGGCGTGGCCTCGACCCTGCTCGAACACATCGCGGCGGTCGCCCGCGAACGCGGCATCCGGCGCTTCGCCGCAGAGGTGCTGCCCGCCAACACCAAGATGATCAAGGTGTTCCGGGACGCCGGCTACACCCAGCAGCGCAGCTTCGAGGACGGCTCCGTCCACCTCACCCTCGACCTCGAACCCACCGCCGAATCCCTCGCCGTCCAGCGCGCCCGCGAACAGCGCGCCGAGGCCAAGTCCGTGCAGCGGCTGCTCGCCCCCGGATCCGTCGCCGTCATCGGCGTCGGCCGCACCCCCGGCGGCGTCGGCCGCACCGTCCTGCGCAACCTGCTCGGCGCGGGCTTCACCGGCCGCGTCCACGCGGTCAACAGCGCGCTCGACGCCGGGCAGGACACCATCGACGGGGTCCCCGCGCACCGCTCCCTGGGCGAGATCGGCGAGCCGGTCGACCTCGCGGTGGTCGCCGTACCCGCCGACCGCGTCCCGGAGGCCGTCGCGGACTGCGGGGAGCACGGCGTCCAGGGGCTGGTGGTCCTCTCCGCCGGTTACGCCGAGTGGGGCGCCGAGGGCCGCGAGCGCCAGCGGGAACTGGTGCGCCAGGCCCGTTCGTACGGCATGCGGATCATCGGGCCCAACGCGTTCGGCATCATCAACAACTCCGAGGCGGTCCGGCTCAACGCCTCGCTCGCCCCGGACCGGCCCGCCTCCGGGCGCATCGGCCTGTTCACCCAGTCCGGCGCCATCGGCATCGCCCTGCTCTCCGGGCTCTACCGGCGCGGCGCGGGCCTCTCCACCTTCATCTCGGCCGGCAACCGGGCCGACATCTCCGGCAACGACTTCCTTCAGTACTGGTACGAGGACCCGGACACCGATGTCGCCCTGCTCTACCTGGAGTCGCTGGGCAACCCGCGCAAGTTCACCCGCCTCGCCCGCCGTACCGCCGCCGTGAAGCCGGTGGTCGTGGTCAAGGGCGCCCGGCACAGCGGCTCCACCCCGCCCGGCCACGCCGTCCCCGTCAGCCGCATCCCCGACTCCACGGTCTCCGCGCTGATGCGGCAGGCGGGTGTCATCCGCGTCGACACGGTCACCGAGATGGTCGACGCCGGGCTGCTCCTCGCGGACCAGCCGCTTCCGGCGGGCGGACGCGTCGCGATCCTCGGCAACTCGGAGTCCCTGGGGCTGCTCACGTACGACGCGTGCCTGGCCGAGGGGCTTCGCCCGCGCCCGCCCATCGACCTCACCACGTCCGCCACTCCGCAGGACTTCCGGGACGCGCTGTCGGCGGCGCTGGCCGACGGGGCGTGCGACGCCGTGATCGTGACGGCGATCCCGTGGGTCGGCGAGAACGGCGAGGCGGAGTCGGGCGACGGCGAGGTCCTGGCCACCGCGCTGCACGCGGCGGCCGCCGCCGGTCCCGCCAAGCCGGTCGCCGTGGTCCACGTCGAGATCGGCGGCCTGGCGGAGGCGCTGTCGGCCGCCACCAGCACAGTGGCGCAGCCGCGCCCGGCCACCCAGCCGTTCACGGCGGCGCAGGGGACGCCGGCGGCCCCCGCCGCGCCGCCGAGCGCCCCGCCGCCCACTGCCCCACAGCCCGCCACCGCGGACGGCGCCCCCAACATCCCCTCGGACGCCCCACGCCGCGGCCGCATCCCCGCCTACCCCGCCGCCGAGCGCGCCGTGCGGGCGCTCGCCGAGGCCGTGCGGTACGCGCAGTGGCGGCGGCAGGCCGCGACGCCCGGCAAGGTGCCCGACTTCCTCGACGACACCATCGACCCTTCGGGCGCCGCCGCCCGCATCGACGCGCTCCTCGGCGAGGACCCCGACCCGCGCGGCCGGCCGCTCGGCCACGACGAGGCCCGCGAACTGCTCGCCTGCTACGGCATCGCCGTACGCCCCACGCTGCCCGCCCCCGGTCCGGAGGAGGCCGTGGCGGCCGCCGCCCGGCTCGGCTACCCGGTGGCGCTCAAGACGACCGCGCCCCATCTGCGCCACCGGGCCGACCTCGGCGGCGTACGCCTGGACCTCGACAGCGAGGCGGCCCTGCGCCGCGCGTACGGCGACCTCACCGAACTGCTCGGCAAACCGGCGGAGCTGCGGCCCGTCGTCCAGGCCATGGCGCCGCGCGGCGTCGACACCGTCGTACGGGCCACCATCGACCCGGCTGCGGGCGCCGTGCTCTCCTTCGGTCTCGCCGGGGCGCCCTCCGAGCTGCTCGGCGACACCGCCCACCGTCTGGTCCCGGCCACCGACCGGGACGCCGCCGAGCTGATCCGGTCCATCCGGGCGGCCCCGGTCCTGTTCGGCTGGCGCGGTGCGGCGCCGGTGGACACCGCCGCCCTCGAGGAGCTGCTGCTGCGGGTCTCCCGGCTGGTCGACGACCATCCCGAGGTGGTCTCCATCGCCCTGGAACCGGTCGTGGTCGCCCCGCAGGGCCTCTCCGTGCTCGGGGCGAGCGTCCGCCTCTCGCCGCCCCCGGCCCGGAACGACCTCGGCCCGCGCCGCCTGTCGAACTACTGACAGGCCCCGCTCGCGTCCCCCTGGACCGGCCGGGACGGGGGCTCCGGCGGCGTCCCCGGCAGCCATCCGGCCCCCGTAGGATGGTTCCCATGGCTAAGACCGGTACGACCACCCAGGGGCTGCGCGCGGCGATCGAGCGCAGCGGCTACTACCCGGCCCTCGTGGCCGAGGCGGTGGAGGCCGCCGTGGGCGGTGAGCCGGTCGCTTCGTACCTGGTGCACCAGGAGACGACCTTCGACTCCAACGAGGTGCGCCGGCACGTCACGGTGCTGGTGCTCACGGACACCCGCTTCATCGTCAGCCACACCGACGAGCAGAACGCGGACACCAGCTCCCCTTCGCCGTACGCCACCACCTCGACGGAGTCGGTCAAGCTGGACCGGATCTCCTCGGTCGTGGTCAGCCGCGTCGTCGCCAACCCGGAGAAGTACGTTCCGGGCACCCTGCCCCGCGAGGTCGTCCTGACCATCGGCTGGGGCGCGGTCTCCCGGATCGACCTGGAGCCCGCCGCCTGCGGCGACCCGAACTGCGAGGCGGACCACGGCTACACCGGCAGCACCACCGCCGACGACCTGAGCCTGCGGGTCAGCGAGGCCGGCGACGGCCCGGACACCGTGCGCCAGACCCTCGCCTTCGCCCAGGCGCTCTCCGAGGCCACGGTCGCGACCCCCGCGGCCGGCCGCTGATGGTCCAGCCGGCCTGGCCGGACGACTTCGTCCCGCTGCCCGTCGACACCGCGCCCGTCCCGGAGTACGGCAGCGGCTCGCTCGCCGACCTGCTGCCGACCCTGCTCGCGGGCCAGGAGGTCCCGGGCTTCGAGGCGGCCATCGGCGAACTCGCCCCCGCCGACCGGAACTGCGTCTTCCTGATCGACGGCCTCGGCTGGGAGCAGATAAAGGCCCACCCCGACGAGGCCCCGTTCCTGCACTCGCTGCTGCCGACCTCGCGCGGCGGCACCGGCCGCCCGATCACGGCCGGTTTCCCGGCCACCACGGCGACCTCGCTGGCCTCCGTCGGCACCGGCCTGCCCCCGGGCGAGCACGGTCTTCCCGGTTACACCGTCCGTAACCCCGAGACCGGCGAGCTGATGAACCAGCTCCGCTGGCAGCCGTGGACCCCGCCGAAGGCGTGGCAGCCCCACCCCACCCTCTTCCAGCTCGCCGACGCCGCCGGTGTGCGCACCGCCCAGGTCTCCGCCCCCGCCTTCGAGCAGACCCCGCTGACCAAGGTCGCGCTGAGCGGCGGCTCCTTCCTCGGCCGGCTCAGCGGCGAGGAGCGGATGGACACCGCCGCCGAACGGCTGGCCCACGGCGACCGCTCGCTCGTCTATACGTACTACAGCGAGGTCGACGGCAAGGGCCACCGCTTCGGCACCGACTCCGACGCCTGGCGCGGACAGCTGATGTACGTCGACGGGCTGGCCCGGCGCCTGGCCGAGCAGCTTCCGCCGCGCTCGGCGCTCTACATCACCGCCGACCACGGCATGATCGACATCCCCTTCGACGAGCAGTCCCGGATCGACTTCGACGAGGACTGGGAGCTGGGCGCCGGCGTCGCGCTGCTCGGCGGCGAGGGCCGGGCGCGGCATGTGTACGCCGTCCCGGGCGCCGCGTCCGACGTGCTCGCCGTCTGGCGCGAGGTGCTGGGCGAGCAGTTCTGGGTGGCGAGCCGGGACGAGGCCGTCGCCGCGGGCTGGTTCGGCCCCCGCGTCGACGAGCGGGTGTACGGCAGGATCGGCGACGTGGTCGCCGCCGCCCACGACGACGTGGTGATCACCGCCTCGCGCAACGAGCCGCACGAGTCGGCCATGGTCGGCATGCACGGCTCCATGACCCCCGTCGAGCAGTTCGTCCCGCTCCTCGAAGTACGCTCGTAGCCCGTTCCGTCCAGCCGCTCTCCCCGCCCGTCCCGAAAGGTGCTCAACCCCTCATGCCCGAGCTTGTGTTCTTCTCCGGAACGATGGACTGCGGAAAGAGCACCCTGGCCCTCCAGATCGGCCACAACCGGTCGGCGAGGGGCCTGCAGGGCGTGATCTTCACCCGGGACGACCGGGCGGGGGAGGGGAAGCTCTCCTCGCGCCTCGGCCTGGTCACGGAGGCCGTCGAGGCCGACGAGGACATGGACCTGTACGCGTACCTCGTCGCCCAGCTGTCCAAGGGCGGCCGGGTCGACTACGTGATCGTGGACGAGGCGCAGTTCCTGGCCCCGGCCCAGATCGACCAGCTGGCCCGGGTCGTGGACGACCTGGAGATGGACGTCTTCGCCTTCGGCATCACGACGGACTTCCGCACCCGGCTCTTCCCCGGCTCGCAACGGCTGGTCGAGCTCGCCGACCGCATAGAACAGCTCCAGGTCGAAGCCCTCTGCTGGTGCGGCGCCCGCGCCACGCACAACGCCCGGACCGTGGACGGCGAGATGGTCGTGGAGGGCGCACAGGTCGTCGTCGGCGATGTGAACCGCCCTGCGGGCGAGGTCGGTTACGAGGTCCTGTGCCGCCGCCACCACCGCCGCCGCGCCACCGCGGCGTCCGCCCAGGCCGCCGCGCTCTCCCCGGACGTCCTGCCGGTCAGCTCCGCCTGACGCTCAGCCCGCCGCCCGCAGCGGGCAGCCCGTGCGGGCGCGTGCGCTCAGGTCGGCCCGCAGGGCGCTGAGTTGGGCCATGCGCGCGTCGATGACCGCGATCTTCTCCTCGAACAGCGCGGACAGCGCCGCCGCGCTGTCCGGTGTGTCGCGCAACTCCTCGCCCGTGCGCGCGATCTCGGCCAGCGAGAAGCCGAGCGCCTGGGCGGTACGGACGTAGGCGAGCCAGGGGACCGTCTCCGGCGGGAAGTCGCGGTAGCCGTTGGGCAGCCGCTCCCCGGAGATCAACCCGGTCCTCTCGTAGAAGCGGATGGCGTCCCTGCTCAGCCCCGTCTGCGTGGCCAGCTCCCCGATGCGCACGGCTCTCCCACCCTCCGGGTCCGCGGACTTGACCTTGGACAGTACTCCAGTGTTTACGGTCGGGGGCGTCCGTGAAGGAAGCCGTCAGGAGCCCCGCCTTGTTCCGTACCGTCACGCCCTCCCACCCCGCCTACCCGCGTGCCGTACGCGCGAGCGCGTGGTACGACCTCGTCGTCACCGCGGGGTTCGCCACCCCGTGGACGTACACGCTGGTGAACGGCGCACTGTCCCGGCTGGGGGAGGCGATCGGGGCGGGCGCCCTGCCCGCCCTCGACCCGATCGAAACCCTCTACGCCAACCTCATGGGGTCGGTGGTGGTCGTCTGGGCGCTCCTGCGCCTCGTCCGGCCGCTGCCGGTGCACGGTCTGTACGACGGCCTGGCGCGCACGCTGTTCGCCCTGTGGCAGGCGTACGCGCTCGCCCACGGCGCCCCGTACTGGCTCTGGCCGTTCCTGGTGGCCGAGGTGGCGTTCGGCGTCGTCCAGCTCGTACCCTGGCGGCTCGTACGCGGTGCGGTCAGCGTGCCACCGAGCGCTGGATCGTGAAGACCGCGCCCTCCGGGTCCGCGACCGTCGCGACCCTGCCGCTCGGGCCCTCCCTCGGCGGGGTCAGGACCTGACCGCCGAGCTCCGCGACCTGCTGCGCGGCCTCGTCGGTGTCGGCCACCTCGAAGTACGTCATCCAGTGCGGCCCCCGGTCGCGCAGCGGGGCGTGGCCGACGCCGTGCAGCGAGGCGACCGGGCGGCCCCGGAGGTGCAGGGTCTGGTAGTCGAAGTCCGCCGAGACGACGGCCTTGGTCTCGTAGCCGAAGACCGCCTGGTAGAACTTGGCGACCGTCGACGTCTCCCGGGTCACCAGCTCGTTCCAGACCGGGGTGCCGGGCGTCCCGGCCAGTGCGGTGCCGATGTGCGCAGCGGCCTGCCAGATCCCGAAGACGGCCCCGCCCGGGTCGGAGGCGATGGCCATGCGACCCGCCTCGCCCGCGTCGAGCGGCCCGACGCCGACCGTGCCGCCGCAGGCCCGGATGGCCTCAGCCGTCTGATCGGCGTCGTCGGTGGCCAGGTAGGTCGTCCAGGCGATCGGGAGATGCCGGTCCGGCGGCAGCTGGCCGATGCCCGCGACCCCCTTCCCGTCGATCAGCGCCCGTACGTACGGGCCGAGCTGCTCGGGGCCGGGGCCGAACTCCCAGCCGAACAGCTCGGCGTAGAAGTTCTGGGTCGTGCGCAGGCCGTGCACGATCAGGCTCACCCAGCAAGGTGTTCCGGGTGTACGCCGAGCGGCAGCCTCGGTCATCGTCACTCTCCTCGGACCATCGTGGTGGCCGTACGGGAAAACGGGGCCGGCGCGCCGGGGTGCGGTGCGAGGTGTGTACGCCCCGTGCAGATGCTTGCACCACCGGGCGTGGGATGCGCTCCGGCCGCGCCGTCAGATCCGGGATCTCGCCCCAGGCGGACCGGTTTGTCCTGGTATAACCGCTTGGCCGTGGTTACGGGCAGCCGGGCGTCTGCGCGAGGATGGCACGCATGAAGCCCATCATCTCCGCATTCGAATGCGCGAGCGAACTGGCGGGGCCGCGTCCGCCGGTGCTCCTGGACGTACGTTGGCAGCTGGGTGGCCCGCACGGCCGGCCCGACTACGAGGCGGGGCACATCCCCGGCGCGGTCTTCGTGGACCTCGACGCGGAGCTCGCCGGACCGGCGGGCACCGGCGGCCGCCACCCGCTGCCCGACCCGGCGGAGTTCGGCGCCGTGATGCGCCGCGCCGGGGTCCGCCGGGACAGCCCGGTCGTCGTCCACGACGGCGGTCAGGGCTGGGCGGCCGCCCGGGCCTGGTGGCTGCTGCGCTGGGCCGGGCACACCGACGTACGGGTGCTGGACGGCGGCCTCGCGGCCTGGACCGGGGAGCTGTCGAAGGAGACCCCGGACCCGGCCGAGGGTGACTTCGTGCCCGCCCCGGGAGCGCTGCCGCTGCTCGACGCGGACGGCGCCGCGGCCCTCGCCCGCTCGGGTGTCCTGCTCGACGCGCGGGCGGCCGAGCGCTACCGGGGCGATGTGGAACCCATCGACCGGGTCGGCGGCCACATCCCCGGCGCGCTCTCCGCGCCGACCGGCGAGAACGTGGACGCGGACGGCCGCTTCCTGAGCCCCGAGCGCCTGGCTGCCCGGTTCGCCGGGCTGGGCGTCGAAGGCGAGGCCGCGGAGGTCGGCGTCTACTGCGGCTCGGGAGTGTCCGGGGCCCAGCAGGTGCTGGCGCTGGAACTCGCCGGGTACCGGGCCGCCCTCTACGCGGGCTCCTGGTCCGACTGGTCCGCCGACGCGTCGCGCCCGGTCGCCACCGGACCCGACCCCAGCTAACGGCACGCCGTCGTCGCGGGACGACGCGCAAGGGCCCGTACGCGCTCGCGTACGGGCCCTTGGCATGCCGTCTAGTCCTGCTTCTTGCGGCGGGTGCCGAAGACGATCTCGTCCCAGCTGGGCACCGCGGCTCTGCGCCCGGGCCGGACGCCGTCCGCCTCGGCCTGCCGGTCCGTCGTCCCCGTCAGCCGGTCCCGGTGACCGGCGACCGCGCGCGGCATCAGGACGTCCGCGTACGCGGAGCCCGCTCCGGCCGACGCGGCCGGCGGCTCCTCGGCCTCCGGCTCCCGCTCCGGCGGCTCGATCGCCGGGGGCTCGGGCGGCGCGGGCCGTTCCGGTACGACCATGTCACCGCGGAAGCTGGGCACGGCCTCCAGCAGGCTGGTGAGGGAATCCCGCTCGCTCGCGGTCACCCCGGCGATCCGCTCCTCCGGTTCCGGGGGCGGCGGCGGGGCCGGACGCTCGATCTGCCGGTCAAGCGCGCGGTCCAGCGGCCGGTCGCGCGGCAGCCGGGCGATCCGGGGCACGAAGGGGAAGCTGGGCTCGGGCGCGGCGACCTCGTCCGTCTCGCCGATCAGCGAACGGGCCTCGTCGTCCACGGCCTGGACCAGCCGGCGCGGCGGGTCGTACGTCCAGCTCGCCGAGTGCGGCTCACCCGCGACCCGGTAGACGAGCAGGACCTCCCAGGTGCCGTCGTCGCGGCGCCAGGAGTCCCACTGGACGGTTTCCTTGTCGGCGCCGCGCAGCAGCAGCCGCTCCTGCACCGCCTCGCCGAGCTGGGGGCCGGTGTTCTCGCCGGGACGGCGCACGGGAGTCTTCCGGGCCCGCTCGGCCATGAAGGCGCGCTCCGCGAGCACGGGGCCCTCGAAACGGCGGACACGGTCGACGGGGATCCCGGCGAACTGGGCGACCTCCTCGGCGGAGGCGCCGGCTCGTATCCGTGCCTGGATGTCGCGCGGGCGGAGGTGGCTCTCCACCTCGATCTCGATCTGGCCGAGCCGGGCGCGGTCGTTGCGCACGGCGGCTCGCAGCCGCTCGTCGATCGGAAGCGTGTACTCCGTACTGTCCGCAGCTTTGAGCACCAGTCGTGTGCCGTCGTTGGAGACGGCCACGACACGCAGTTCGGGCATGGGGACCTCCCGGGTGGTGCCTGCCGACGTCACGTGCGTCGCTGCTTCCGCTAGTCGAGTGTGGCCTGCCCGGGTGCAGCCTGCCACAACATTGCCGTGTTGCCCGGCGTGTCGGGCGTGAGCCCTTGATCGCCGGTATGCCACGGCAGCCCTTGCGCAACGCAAAGTGACCGATGGTCACTCCGTGTAGCTGGCCGCCGTGCGATGCCGTGCGCCGCCGGATCGAGTGCCTCCTTCGGCCCCCTCCCGAAGGTTCCGGACGCCCGCTCGGGAGTCCGGCCCCAGGGCTCGCCACAGTACTCCATTCGGGCCATGTGGGTGGACCGCCGCGCCGTCGAAGTTCTCGTGAGGTGCGGGAGTTTGCCTACCCCTCCTGACGCCTCCCGCTCATGATCCGTGTCGTGCTTCACATAATCCACGCAACCGGAACTTTCGGCTTCGCTCACGTGTCCCTAGTTGGTGCATGGTGGGAGAGATGTCAATCAAGGGCTGGAAATGGTGCAGAAGCCGGAAAGCGACATAGAACCCAAGGAGAGGCGGATCGATCTGAGCCTGCCCCAGGTGGCGGGCAGTGCGGTCGCCGCGGTGGCGGCGGCCGTGGCGGCTTCCCAGCTCGGTGTGTACGGAACCATCGCGGGCGCCGGAGTCATGAGCGTCGTGGCGACCTGTGGCGGCTCGGTCTTCCAGCACTTCTTCCGTCGTACAGGAGAGCAGATCCGCGAGGTCACGGTCCAGGTGAAGCACCCGGACCGCGAGGTGACCGTCTACACCCGCGAGACCGGGGCGCGGCGGCCGGAGCCCTCGCCGCAGGAGACCGTCCTGCTGGGAGCGGTGGACGACGCCACCACGGTGCTGCGCCGGGCGGACCCGCGGCCGGACGAGACGATGCTCCTGCGCCGGGCAGACCCGGACGAGACGACGCTCCTGCGCCGCGTGGAGCCCGACGCGACGACGGTGCTGCGCAGCCCCGCCGCCGGTGCCGGGCCGGACGAGGAGTTCTCCGAGGCGACCACGCACGGCACCCGGCTGCGTGGCTGGAAGCGGTCGGCGATCGGCGCGGCCGTGGTCTTCGCGGTCTCGATGGCCGGCATCACGACCTACGAACTGATCTCCGGCGACGACCTGAGCGGCGGCCACGGCACGACCGTGGGCTCCGTCGTACGCGGTGGGCACGGCAGCGGGTCCTCCACGCCCGGGCCCGCCGAAACCACCGGCCCCGGCCAGGACGGGACGAACCCCGGCCGTCAGGACGAGAGCGGCACGACGACGCCCGGCACCGGCGGCCGGGACGAGGACGGCACCGCCCCGCGGCCGGACCGCAGCGGTGCTCCCACCGAGGGGGCGACGCCCACGCCCACCCCCTCGGACCCGGCGGGCGGCGGCGTCGAGCCCACGCCCACGCCCACCCCGAGCGCCACGGACGGCGGCGGCGAGAGCGCGACGCCCGACCCGACGGCCACGGACGGCGCTCCGGCGCCCGCGGGCACCGGAGCGGGGGAGTGAGCCCGGGTCAGTCGCCCAGCACCCGGCGCAGGTAGTCGTTGCCGAACAGCCGGTCCGGGTCCAGCCGGTCGCGTACGGCCGTGAACTCGCCGAAACGCGGATACACCCCGGAGAGGTACGCGGCGTCCCTGGTGTTGATCTTGCCCCAGTGCGGGCGGCCGCCGTGCGCGGTCATGATCCGCTCCACCGCCGTGAAGTACGCCTGGTAGGGCGTGCCCCGGTACATGTGGACGGCGATGTACGCGCTCTCCCGGCCCGACGCCGTGGAGAGCGCGATGTCGTCGGCGGGCGCGGTGCGCACCTCCACCGGGAAGCTGATCCGCAGCGGCGAGCTGTCCACCATCGCCCGGACCTCGCGCAGCGCCTCGACCGCGGCCTCACGCGGCAGCGCGTACTCCATCTCCACGAACCGCACCCGGCGCGGGCTGGTGAACACCTTGTACGGGATGTCGGTGTACGTACGCGCCGACAGGGCCCGGCTGGAGATCCTGGCGATCGAGGGGATCGTGGCGGGCACGGCCCGGCCGAGCGCGCAGGCGACCTGGAAGACTCCGTTGGACAGCAGCTCGTCCTCGACCCAGCCGCTGACCTTGCCGGGCGGGGCGGCGGGACCGGCGCTGCGGTTGTTGCGCTTGGTGTTGCAGTTCCCGGTGTGCGGGAACCAGTAGAACTCGAAGTGCTCGTTCTCGGTCACGAGCTGATCGAAGTCGGCCGTCACCTGGTCGAAGCTCATCGGCTCCTCGCGGGCGGTCAGCAGGAAGACCGGCTCCACGGCGAAGGTGATCGCGGTGATGACGCCCAGCGCGCCGAGCCCGATCCGCGCCACCGCGAACACGTCGGCGTTCTCGGTCTCCGAACAGGTCAGCACCGTGCCGTCCGCGGTGACCAGCTCCAGGGCGCGTATCTGCGCGGATATGGACGCCGAGTCACGGCCGGTGCCGTGCGTGCCGGTGGAGGTGGCTCCGGCGACCGTCTGCTCCATGATGTCGCCCATGTTGGTGAGCGAGAGGCCCTCGCGGGCCAGCGCGGTGTTCAGGCGCTTGAGAGGGGTGCCCGCCTCGACGGTCACCGTCATCGCCTTGCGGTCGATCTCGCGGATGCCGGTCAGCAGATCGGGCCGGATCAGCAGCCCGTCGGTGGCCGCGGTCGCGGTGAACGAATGCCCGGTGCCGACCGGCTTCACCCGCAGCCCGTCCTCGGACGCCCTGCGCAGCGCCTCGGCCAGCTCGTCCACGGAGGCGGGGGACACGGTCCGGGCCGGCCGCGCGGTGACGGTCCCCGCCCAGTTGCGCCACGGGCCCGTCGCCGTCCGTGCGTAGGTCTCGGTCATCTTCCCCGCGCCCTTCCCTTGGAACCGGCCCACCCAGCCGGCGCTTCCCCCGGACGGAAACCACGGGTTACCGGCCGGTTGGAGGGGGATCATACTCACGGCTCCCGCATATGCATCCACCCCTCCCGTCACCCCGTGCGGGGACCGGAAGTGCTGGCTCCGGACGTCGGTGCCACCCCGCCCCCGCGCGGGTGGCAGGATCGACGCCATGTCCGATCTGCGCGATCCCGCCCCCTACGACGCCCTGCTGCTGCTCTCCTTCGGCGGCCCCGAAGGCCCGGACGACGTGGTTCCGTTCCTCGCGAACGTGACCCGCGGCCGGGGCATCCCCGAGGAACGGCTCAAGGAGGTCGGCAAGCACTACTTCCTGTTCGGGGGCGTCAGCCCGATCAACGCCCAGAACAGGGCCCTGCTCGACGCGTTGCGCAAGGACTTCTCCGAGCACGGGCTGGACCTGCCCGTGTACTGGGGCAACCGCAACTGGGCCCCGTACCTCACCGACACCCTGCGCGAGATGGTCGACGACGGCCACCGCCGCATCGCCGTCCTGGCGACCAGCGCCTACGCCTCGTACTCCGGCTGCCGGCAGTACCGCGAGAACCTCGCCGAGTCACTGGCCGCTCTGGAGGCCGAGGGTCTTCCCGTGCCGCGCGTGGACAAACTCCGGCACTACTTCAATCACCCCGGCTTCGTGGAGCCCATGGTCGAGGGCGTCCTCGCCTCGCTGGCGGACCTGCCCGACGGGGTGCGCCCCGGCGCGCACCTGGCCTTCACCACGCACTCCATCCCGACCTCCGCGGCCGACACCTCGGGCCCCGTGGAGGCGCACGGGGACGGCGGCGCCTATGTCGCCGAGCACCTCGACGTGGCCCGGCTGATCGTGGACGCGGTGCGCGAGCGGACCGGCACGGCGTACCCCTGGCGGCTCGTCTACCAGTCGCGCAGCGGCGCGCCGCACATCCCGTGGCTGGAGCCCGACATCTGCGACCACCTCGAAGCCCTCCACGGCGAGGGTGTCCCCGCCGTCGTGATGGCGCCCATCGGCTTCGTCTCGGACCACATGGAGGTCCTGTACGACCTCGACACCGAGGCCACCGCGAAGGCCGCCGAGCTGGGCCTGCCGGTACGCCGCTCCGCGACGGTCGGCGCCGATCCCCGGTTCGCCGCCGCCGTGCGCGAGCTCGTCCTGGAACGGGCCGCCGCCGAGCAGGGCCGCGCGCCGCAGCGGTGCGCCCTCGGGACGCTCGGCGCGAGCCACGACCTCTGCCCGGTGGGCTGCTGCCCGGCCCGGGCGCCCAAGCCCGCAGCCGCGGGAGCCGACAGCCCCTACGCGTAAGCCCTCGCTCTTCCCTGTCCACCCCTTCTCAACCTCTTAGGGAACGCCGTGACCCGAGTCGAACACTCAGTGGAAACCCTGCTCGAACTCGCCATGGAAGCCGCGGAACTCGCCGGCCGGCTGCTGCGCGACGGGCGTCCGGCCGGACTGGGCGTGGCCGCGACCAAGTCCAGCCCGGTCGACGTCGTCACCGAGATGGACCTCGCCGCCGAGAAGCTGATCACCGACTTCCTGATCGACTTCCGCCCCCTCGATGGCTACCTCGGCGAGGAGGGCGGCACGACCTCCGAGGGCGTCAGCGGTGTGCGCTGGGTGATCGACCCCCTCGACGGCACGGTGAACTACCTCTACGGACTCCCGTCCTGGGCCGTCTCCATCGGCATCGAGATGTACGGCGAGCGGGTCGCCGGTGTGGTGGAGGTCCCGATGCGCGGCGAGACGTACTTCGCGCAACGCGGCCTCGGGGCCTTCGTCACGGGCGGGGTGTACGGCAAGGAGCACGTCCGGCTGCGGTGCCGGGAGACCGCCCCGCTCTCCGAGGCGCTGGTGGCGACCGGCTTCAACTACGTCGCCGAGGTCCGGGCCCACCAGGCCGAGGTGGCGCGCGACCTCGTCCCGCAGGTCCGGGACATCCGGCGCGGCGGCTCCGCGGCGATCGACCTCTGCGACGTGGCCGCCGGCCGGCTCGACGGCTACTACGAGCGCGGGCTGCACCCCTGGGACCTGGCCGCGGGCGACATCATCGCCCGGGAGGCCGGTGCCCTCACCGGCGGGCGCCCGGGCAGGCCGGCCGACGGCGAGCTGACCGTCGCCGCGTCCCCCGGGGTCTTCGAACCGCTCCAGGCCCTCCTGGACGGGCTGGGCGCCTGGCACGACTGATACGCGCCGGACCCGTACCGGAGCAGCAGAAAGGCCCCGCAGCCGCCGTACGGCGGCTGCGGGGCCTTTCGCCCATAGCGACGGTCAGGCGTTCGTCGTCGTGCTGATCCGCACACCGTGCTCGGCGGCGAGACGACGGAGGTCGTCCAGCTCGCTCTGCTCGACGTCCGCGAGGAAGTCGTCGCCCGTCTCGCGGGCCTTCGTGAGGTCGTCCTCGGTCGTCTTGATGCGTTGCAGCAGACCTGCGGTGAAAGCGTCCATGAAGCGCCCCCTCATCGTGGGTCGGTGGCACGGGGGTGTGCCCGGGTTTCCCTCCGCCGAGGCGGTAGGGCGGGTGATCACGCACTCTCCGGGGGACGGAGGGGCCTGTGACAACGCCACATGGGAAGACGTGATCGGCGGGTGTGAATGCGTACTCCCCCGCCTGAAGCTCAGAGAAACCTCAACTGGCCCGGAAATCCCGTAGCTTCCCCGAAGCCGCAGGTCGGGGCGGGACGTCTTACCGCCGGTTTATGCGGGTTGCGGGCAGGATGGAGCCGCACAAGTGTGCCGGGGCCGCGCCCGCGGCGCGGGCGGCCGGGCCGTCCCGGGCGCCCGGCGCCCCGTGGTGCAGACCGCTTGCGAAGTTCTAGGGAAGGAAGCGCCGTGCGCGTACTCGTCGTGGAGGACGAGCAGCTGCTCGCCGATGCGGTGGCCACCGGATTGCGCCGTGAGGCCATGGCCGTCGATGTCGTGTACGACGGGGCCGCGGCGGTGGAGCGCATCGAGGTCAACGACTACGACGTCGTGGTGCTCGACCGCGACCTCCCCGTGGTCCACGGCGACGACGTCTGCCGCCGGATCGTGGAGCTCGGCATGCCCACCCGGGTCCTCATGCTCACCGCGTCCGGGGACGTCAGCGACCGGGTGGAGGGCCTGGAGCTCGGCGCCGACGACTATCTGCCCAAGCCCTTCGCGTTCAGCGAGCTGACCGCCCGGGTACGGGCCCTCGGCCGGCGGACCACCGTCGCCCTGCCGCCCGTCCTGGAGCGGGCCGGGATCAAGCTGGACCCCAATCGCCGGGAGGTGTTCCGGGGTGGCCAGGAGGTCCAGCTCGCGCCCAAGGAGTTCGCCGTCCTGGAGGTCCTGATGCGCAGCGAGGGCGCCGTCGTCTCGGCGGAGCAGCTGCTGGAGAAGGCCTGGGACGAGAACACCGACCCGTTCACCAACGTCGTCCGGGTGACCGTCATGACCCTGCGCCGCAAGCTCGGTGAGCCGCCCGTGATCGTCACGGTGCCCGGCTCCGGCTACCGGATCTGATGCCCGTGCCCGCCGCCCCGCCGCCCGCACCCCCCAAGCCCACCTGGGAGCCGAAGCAGCAGGAGCCCTCGTACCCCTGGCTGCGTCCGACCATCCGGATACGGCTCACGCTGCTGTACGGCGGCATGTTCCTGATCGCGGGCATCCTGCTGCTGTCGATCATCTACATGCTGGCGGCGCAGGCCCTGCACGTGGGCAGTGAGCTGCCTTTCAAGGTCGTCGACGGCTACATGTCCAGCAAGGTCTGCAACCTCCTGGAGCACGGCAACTCGCCGAGCGCGGTCAACGCCGCGATGAACTCCTGCGTGAACCACCAGCGCCAGCAGGCCCTGGACACGCTGCTCAACCGGTCGCTGCTGGCCCTGGTGGGGCTCAGCATCATCGCCTTCGCCTTCGGCTACGGCATGGCGGGCCGGGTGCTCTCGCCGCTGGGCCGGATCACCCGCATCGCCCGCCGGGTGGCCGGGACCGACCTCTCCAGGCGCATCGAGCTGGACGGGCCGGACGACGAGCTCAAGGAGCTGTCCGACACCTTCGACGACATGCTGGACCGGCTGGAGCGGGCCTTCACCGCGCAGCAGCGGTTCGTCGGCAACGCCTCGCACGAGCTGCGCACGCCGCTGGCCATCAACCGCACGCTGCTGGAGGTCCACCTCTCCGACCCGGAGGCCCCGCCCGAGCTCCAGCAGCTGGGCAAGACGCTGCTGGCCACCAACGAGCGCAGCGAGCAGCTGGTGGAGGGCCTGCTGCTGCTGGCCCGCAGCGACAACCAGATCATCGAGCGCAAACCCGTCGACCTCGCCGAGGTCGCCTCGCGCGCCATGGACCAGGCGCGCGGCGAGGCCGAGGCCAAGGGCGTGGAGACGCGCGTGGAGCTGGCCGAGGCCGTCGTCCAGGGCAACGGCGTCCTGCTGGAGCGCATCGCGCTGAACCTCGTACAGAACGCCGTCCGCTACAACGTGCCGGAGGGCGGCTGGGTCGACGTGAGCACGGAGCTGCTGCCCGGCCAGGCGGTGCTCGTCGTCTCGAACACGGGGCCCGTGGTCCCGGCGTACGAGATCGACAACCTCTTCGAGCCGTTCAGGCGGCTGCGTACGGAGCGGACGGGCAGCGACAAGGGGGTCGGGCTCGGTCTGTCGATCGCGCGGTCCGTCGCCCGCGCCCATGGCGGCCGTATCATCGCCGAGCCCCGCGAAGGCGGTGGTCTTGTGATGCGCGTCTCACTGCCGGTCTGACCGGCCCGAGAGGAGCTTTGCGCACCCATTATTTTTTGTTCGCTTTGAGCGGAATTTTCGGGACCTGATCCCGAAGGGGCCGTGTGTGATCGATCACAGGAGTGAATATCTCCCTGTCCACGCTCCGTGACCAGGGAACTCACCGGAAACCCGGCGAATCACCGGGTTTTCGGGGGCAGGCATGACGGGAAGTACACGGGGTGGTGCCTGTAAAGGGTGCCGCCGGGACCGTGTACGGTCCCCATCGCCACCCAAGCCGATCACTCCCGAGCGGTCCTTTTGGGTGTCGATTGAGTAACAGACCTTGATGTGAGGCAAAATCTCCGCCTCAGGTCGGGCACAAGTCCGGCCTCTCACGCGTTACGAGCGCTGAGACACCGCAGACACCCAGAGGGGGAGAGCGACATGGCAACGGATTACGACACCCCACGCAAGACCGACGACGACGTCGATCAGGACAGCCTTGAAGAGCTGAAGGCGCGCCGGAGCGACAAGACGGCATCCGCCGTCGACGTCGACGAGTTCGACGCGGCCGAGGGCCTTGAGCTGCCCGGCGCAGACCTGTCCAACGAGGAACTGGCCGTACGGGTCCTGCCCAAGCAGGCCGACGAGTTCACCTGCATGAGCTGCTTCCTCGTGCACCACCGCAGTCAGCTGGCCCGCGAGAAGAACGGCCAGCCGATCTGCCGCGACTGCGACTGAGATCCGGTCGGCCGTGGCAGGGGACACACCGTTCCGCAAGCGGCGCCCCTGGGGCAGAAGGCCACCGGAGGCGCACCAGGGCGGTACAGGCCCGGCAGAAGGCGCAGAGGCGTCTGCCGAGCGGTCCGCCCTGCCACCTTCGCCGGACGGACAGGACGACGAGCGGGGCCTGCAGGCGGCCTCGCTCGAAGCGGCGGAAGTAGCCGTACGCGCAGCCCGTGAGGCTGCCGGAGTCGACACGGCCGATGGGGCCGGACAGGTCGGCAGGACGGAGCCCGTGACCGGGGCAGGCCGTCTGAGTTCAGTGAAACGGGGCGTACGCAAGGGCGGGGAGAGCGCCAAGGAAGCGATCGGTCATATCGCGGACCTGATCATCCACATCGCTCCCCGCGTCCCTGTGCGCGACCTCGCCACCCTGCGCAAGCACTTTCCCGGCCTCGGGCCGGAGGAGATCGCGGACCGGCTCGTCGTGGGCGCGAGCCGCGCGACCGCCACCGTCGGCGCCGGAATCGGCGCGGCGGCCATGATGCCCGTGCCGCCCGCGATGCTCGCCGAGCTGGCCACCGAGGTCACCGGCGTCGCCGCCATAGAGATGAAGCTCGTCGCCGAGCTGCACGAGGTCTACGGACGCCGTCCCCCGGGCGGCGTCGGCCGGCGCTCCACCGCCTACCTCACCGCATGGACCGAGGAGCGCGGCATCGAGATCACCCGCCCCGCCACGGTCGACGCGGCGCTGAGCGGCCGGATGAAGCGCGAGCTGCGCCGCCAGATCATGAAGCGCACCGTGCGCAACCTGCCGAGCCTGATCCCGTTCATGGTCGGCGCCGCGGTCGGCGCGTCCATGAACCGGCGCGACACCAGGAAGCTCGCCGAGCGGGTCAGGAAGGACCTGCGCGAGAAGCAGATCCCCTGGGACAGCCTCCCGGAGCAGCCCCCGCTGAAACCTGAGAACCCCTAGGCCCGGACCGCCGCGGTCAGCGCTGCCACCAGGGCCTGCGGGTCGCGCGTCGAGAGATAGACGTACGGGGTCGGGTCCTCCGGGTCGGTGACCTCCACCCGGACCGCCGTCGGGATGTAGCTGCGCAGCAGCATGAAGGCCCGGACGTCCGCCTTGTGCGTGCGCCAGGCGCGCGCCTCCTCGGCGTCCAGCACCTCGGCCTCCCCGAGCGCCGAGACCGGGATCCGCGCGTCCCCGGCGACCAGCGCCCCCGCCACGACCCGGATGCGGGCGGAGCCGTACGAGCTGACCGCGACGGCCGACAGGACCGTGCCGCCGGCCAGTCCGGCGAGGAGCGGCAGGGTGCCCAGCGGCAGCAGCATCAGCGCGCACGCGATGCCGATCAGGACGGCGATCAGCCACCACGAACGGGGTGCGGTGAGGCGTTCGTCGTAGGGCGGGGTCGAAGGCTGCATGGCTCCAGCTTGGCACGGCGCGACCGGCGGGTTACCCGCGCGGGTAAGGTCTGCGCCTGTGAGTGGAACATCTGCGGCTCTGACGCCCCCGGCCGACGCGGTGAAACCGGTCCGGCACCCCGAAGCCCCGGCCCCCGGCGAGCTCCTCGGCGCGCACTACGAGCACTGCTTCGGCTGCGGCTCCGGCCAGCCCCACGGACTGCACCTCCAGGCGCGGGCCGGCGAGGGTGTCCGGGTGACCGCCGAGTTCACCGTGAAGGCCGCCCACCAGGGCGCCCCGGGCCTGGCGCACGGAGGAGTGCTGGCCACGGCGCTGGACGAGACGCTCGGCTCGCTGAACTGGCTGCTGCGGGTCATCGCGGTCACCGGACGGCTGGAGACCGACTTCGTGCGGCCCGTCCCCGTCGACACCGTGCTGTTCCTCGACGCCGAGGTCACCGCCGTGCACGGCCGGAAGATCTACTCCCGGGCCACCGGCCGGATCGGCGGCCCGGACGGGCCGGTCGCGGTGCGCGCCGACGCCCTGTTCATCGAGGTCAAGGTCGACCACTTCATCGAGAACGGCCGGCCGGCCGAGATCCAGGCGGCCATGGCCGACCCCGACCAGGTCAGGCGTGCCCGCGCCTTCGAGGTGAACCCGTGATGCGCCATCCCGTCGACGTCCTGATCCGCCGGGTCGACCCGGACGTTCCGCTTCCGGCCTACGGGCACCCCGGCGACGCCGGCGCGGACCTCGTGACGACCGAGGCCGCCGAGCTGGCACCGGGGGAGCGGGCCGTACTGCCCACCGGGGTTTCGATCGCCCTGCCCGACGGGTACGCCGCGTTCGTGCACCCGCGATCCGGTCTCGCCGCCCGCTGCGGAGTCGCCCTGGTGAATGCCCCGGGGACGGTCGATGCCGGGTACCGTGGAGAGATCAAAGTGATCGTCGTCAATCTCGACCCGCGCGAGTCCGTGCGGTTCGAGCGGTTCGACCGGATTGCCCAACTGGTCGTGCAGCAGGTCGAGAAGGTGCGCTTCCACGAGGTGTCGGAGCTTCCCGGCTCGGCGCGGGCCGAAGGGGGCTTCGGGTCCACCGGCGGCCATGCCGCCGTTGATGTTGATGGCGTCCGGGGCGGGGTTCCCCAGGGCGGGAACAGCTACGCTTCGGTCGAATCCGACCGGGAAGGACAGTGACGTGTTCGGACGTCGCAAGAACAGTGATGCCGCCGATGACACGGCGGACGAGGCGCGCGAGGCCGAGCAGGTCGTCGACGAGCAGGATGACGCCGAGGGCGAGTCCCGCCGGACGAACCTTCCGCCGGCGCCGCGCCCGGACGGTCCGTGGGACATCAGCGAGGTGTCCCAGCCCGGCGACGGCCGGGTCGACCTGGGCGGCATCTTCGTGCCCGGCGTCGAGGGCATGGAGCTGCGCGTGGAGGTCGCCGGTGACGCGATCGTCGCCGCCACCGTCGTGATGCGCGACAGCGCGGTCCAGCTGCAGGCCTTCGCCGCCCCCAAGAAGGAGGGCATCTGGGGCGAGGTCCGCGAGGAGATCGCCTCGGGCATCACCCAGCAGGGCGGCATCATCGACGAGGTCGAGGGCCCGCTGGGCTGGGAGCTGCGCGCGCAGGTCCCCGTACAGCTTCCCGATGGCGCGAACGGCGTGCAGCTGGTGCGCTTCGTCGGCGTCGACGGCCCGCGCTGGTTCCTGCGCGGTGTGATCTCCGGCCAGGGCGCCGTGCAGCCGGAGGCCGCCGGGCTTCTGGAGTCGGTCTTCCGGGACACCGTGGTCGTCCGCGGCGAGGGCCCGATGGCCCCGCGCGACCCGATCGTCCTCAAGCTCCCCAACGACGCCCAGATGGTTCCCGAGGGCGTGCAGCAGGAGGACCAGGAGGGCTCGAAGTTCTCCGGTGGCATGGCGGGCCTCCAGCGCGGTCCCGAGATCACCGAGGTGCGCTGACCCGCACCCGCGGACACCGGCCGGTGGGCCGTACCCCTTTCCCGGGGTGCGGCCCACCGGCTTTTGCGTGCGCCGGCGCGTACGGGACGCGTATCGGCGGCGTACGGGCGTCGTCAAGGCCGGGCCCACTTCCGTAAGGGAGGCATCAACGCAGGTCACAGCGGTGCCGGGGGGCGGTTTGCTCAAGGGGTCCGATTCATCGACACCTCATTCAGGAGCATCCGATGGCCGATGCGGCCTTCGTCGTCACCACGATCGCGGTCTTCGCGCTGGTGGCACTCGTCGCCAAGGGGGTGGCGAAGCTGTGAGCGCGGACAACGTGGCCGGCCTCGTCGTGGCCGCCGCCCTGCTGGGATATCTCGTCCTGGCCCTCCTCTTCCCGGAGAGGTTCTGAGCCCGACATGAGTCCCGTCCTCTCCGCCGTGCTCCAGCTCCTCGCGCTCGTCGTCGCGCTGGGGCTGGCGTACCGGCCGCTCGGTGACCACATGGCCCGTGTCTACACCTCGCCCCGCCATCTGCGGGCCGAGAAGTGGATCTACCGGGCGATAGGCGTCACCCCCGACACGCAGATGCGCCGGGCCGCCTATCTGCGCGGTGTCCTCGCCTTCTCCGCCGTGAGCGTCGTCTTCCTCTACCTGCTGCAACGGCTCCAGGGCGCCCTGCCCGGCTCGCTCGGCTTCTCCTCGATCAGCCCGGACCAGGCGTTCAACACGGCCGCCTCGTTCGTCGCCAACACCAACTGGCAGTCGTACGCCGGCGAGCAGGCCATGGGCCACGTCGTGCAGACCGGCGGCCTCGCCGTGCAGAACTTCGTCTCCGCCGCCGTCGGCATGGCCGTCGCGGTGGCCCTCGTACGGGGGTTCGCGGCCTCCCGCACCGGGGAGCTCGGCAACTTCTGGGCCGACCTGGTGCGCGGCACCGTCCGCATCCTGCTGCCGATCGCCGTCGTCGGCGCACTCGTCCTCGTCGCCT
Organism: Streptomyces sp. NBC_00523; assembly: GCF_036346615.1. Taxonomy (NCBI): domain Bacteria; kingdom Bacillati; phylum Actinomycetota; class Actinomycetes; order Kitasatosporales; family Streptomycetaceae; genus Streptomyces; species Streptomyces sp. NBC_00523. The sequence continues at coordinate 5,650,610 of NZ_CP107836.1, forward strand.
GCGGGGCGATCCAGAACTTCTCCGGCATCCACGAGGTCGGGCAGTTCACGGGCGGTGCGCAGCAGTGGAACGGCGGCGCGGTCGCCTCCCAGGAGGCCATCAAGGAGCTGGGCACCAACGGCGGCGGCTACTTCAACGCCAACTCCGCGCACCCCTTCGAGAACCCCGACGGGCTGTCCAACCTCTTCGAGATCTTCCTGATCCTCGTCATCCCGTTCGCCCTGACCCGCACCTTCGGCCGCATGGTCGGCTCGGTCCGGCAGGGGTACGCGCTCCTCGCCACGATGCTCGTCTTCTGGCTCGGCTTCTCCGCGCTGATGATGTGGACCGAGTACGCCCACCACGGCCCCGCCTTCGAGCTCGCGGGCGGGGCGACGGAGGGCAAGGAGACCCGGTTCGGGGTCGGTGGCTCCGCCCTGTTCTCCGTGGCCACCACCCTCACGTCGACCGGCGCGGTGAACTCCTTCCACTCCTCGTTCACCGGCCTCGGCGGCGGCATCACGCTGCTCGGCATGCAGCTCGGCGAGATCGCCCCCGGCGGCGTCGGCTCCGGCCTCTACGGCATGCTGATCATGGCGCTCATCGCGGTGTTCGTCGCCGGACTGATGGTCGGCCGCACGCCCGAATACCTCGGCAAGAAGATCGGCACCCGCGAGATCAAGCTCGCCGCCTGCTACCTCCTGATCACCCCGGCCCTGGTGCTCGGCTTCACCGCCGTGGCCGTCGCGCTGCCCACCCCGCCCCACTCGGTGGCCAACCCGGGGGCGCACGGCTTCTCCGAGATCCTCTACGCGTACACCTCCGGCGCCAACAACAACGGCTCGGCGTTCGCCGGGCTCGCCGCGGACACCCCGTGGTTCAACACCACCATCGGGCTCGCGATGCTGCTCGGCCGGTTCCTGCCCATGGTGTTCGTCCTGGCCCTCGCCGGCTCGCTGGCCGAGCAGCGGCCCGTCCCGGCGACCTCGGGCACCCTCCCCACCCACACCCCGCTGTTCAGCGGACTGCTGGCCGCGGTCGTCGTGGTCGTGGCCGGCCTGACCTACTTCCCGGCCCTCGCCCTGGGCCCGCTGGCCGAAGGGCTGGCGTCATGACCACTCGTACGAAGCAGGAGAGCCCGATGACCGCATCCGTGCGGCAGGGACGTGCCGGCGCCGCGCTGTTCGACCCGAAGACGCTGCTCGCCGCGCTGCCCGAAGCACTGCGCAAGCTCCACCCCCGCGCGATGGCCGCCTCCCCGGTCATGTTCGTGGTCCTCGTGGGGTCCGTCTTCACCACAGCCCTCGCCGCCCTGGACCCCGGCGACTGGTTCGGCTGGGCGATCACCGGCTGGCTCTGGCTCACGACGGTCTTCGCCAACCTCGCGGAGGCGGTCGCCGAGGGCCGCGGCAAGGCCCAGGCGGACACCCTGCGCCGGGCGAAGACGGACACCGTCGCCCGCCGCCTCACCGGCGACCGCGAGGAGCGCGTCGCGGGCACCGACCTCCGCATCGGCGACCTGGTCGTCTGCGAGGCGGGCGACATCGTCCCCGGCGACGGGGACGTCGTGGAGGGCGTGGCGGGCGTGGACGAGTCCGCCGTCACCGGCGAGTCCGCCCCGGTCATCCGGGAGTCGGGCGGCGACCGCAGCGCCGTCACCGGCGGTACGAAGGTGCTCTCCGACCGGATCGTCATCCGGATCACCACCAAGCCCGGAGAAACGTTCATCGACCGGATGATCGCCCTGGTCGAGGGCGCCGCCCGGCAGAAGACGCCCAACGAGATCGCCCTGAACATCCTCCTGGCGTCCCTCACGATCGTCTTCCTGCTCGCCGTCGTCACCCTCCAGCCCTTCGCCGTGTACGCGGGTGACGCGCAGTCCATGATCGTGCTCACCGCGCTCCTGGTCTGCCTCATCCCGACCACCATCGGCGCCCTGCTCTCCGCCATCGGCATCGCGGGCATGGACCGGCTCGTGCGGCGCAACGTGCTCGCGATGTCCGGGCGCGCCGTGGAGGCGGCCGGGGACGTCTCCACACTGCTGCTCGACAAGACCGGGACCATCACCCTCGGCAACCGCCGCGCCACCGACCTGCTGCCCGTCGCCGGGGTCACCGGTGCGGAACTCGCGGACGCCGCGCAGCTCGCCTCGCTGGCCGACGAGACCCCCGAGGGCCGGTCCGTGGTCGTCCTCGCCAAGGAGCGGTACGGGCTGCGCGAACGCCACGCGGGCGAGCTGTCCGGCGCCACCTGGGTCGCCTTCACCGCCCGCACCCGCATGTCGGGCGTGGACGTGGACGGGCGCAAGGTCCGCAAGGGCGCCACCGGGGCCGTCGTCGCCTGGGTCAAGGAGCGCGGCGGCGGCGTTCCCGACGAGGCGCGGACCCTGACCGACCGCATCGCGGCGGCGGGCGGCACCCCGCTCCTGGTGGCCGTGGAGGACGCGGACGGGGCGCGGGTCCTGGGCGTCGTCCACCTCAAGGACGTCGTCAAGGAGGGCATGCCGGAACGTTTCGCCGAACTGCGCCGCATGGGCATCCGTACCGTCATGATCACTGGCGACAACCCGCTGACCGCGAAGTCCATCGCGGAGGAGGCCGGGGTGGACGACTTCCTCGCCGAGGCCACGCCCGAGGACAAGATGGCCCTCATCAAGCGCGAGCAGGCCGGCGGCGGGCTCGTCGCGATGACCGGTGACGGCACCAACGACGCCCCGGCGCTCGCCCAGGCCGACGTCGGCGTCGCCATGAACACCGGGACCTCGGCCGCCAAGGAGGCCGGGAACATGGTCGACCTGGACTCCGACCCGACCAAGCTCATCGAGATCGTGGAGATCGGCAAGCAGCTGCTGATCACGCGCGGGGCGCTCACCACGTTCTCGCTGGCCAACGACGTGGCGAAGTACTTCGCGATCATCCCCGCGATGTTCGCCGCGCTCTACCCGGGCCTGGACCGGCTCAACATCATGGACCTGTCCTCGCCGCGCACCGCGATCCTCTCCGCGGTGATCTTCAACGCGCTGATCATCGTCGCGCTCGTCCCGCTCGCCCTCAGGGGCGTCCGCTACCGGCCCGGCGGCGCCGCGTCCATGCTCCGGCGCAACCTCGCCGTCTACGGCATCGGCGGCCTGATCGCCCCCTTCGCCGGCATCAAGCTCATCGACCTGCTCCTCTCCCTCGTCCCCGGAATCGGCTGACCCGCCATGAACGCATCCGTACGCAACCCCGTCCGCCGCCTCTGGGCCGCCCTGCGCGCCCTGCTCGTCCTCACCCTGGTCTGCGGCGTCCTCTACCCGCTCGCGGTCACCGGAGCCGCCCAGCTGCTCATGCCCGGACGCGCCAACGGCTCCGAGGTCAGCGAGAGCGGCAAGGTCGTCGGCTCCGCCCTCATCGGCCAGCGCTACGAGCTGCCGGGCGGCGCCCCGGACCTGAGGTGGTTCCAGCCGCGCCCCTCCGCGGGGCTCGGCACCAACAGCCTCAACACCCAGTACTCGCTGCTCGTCTCCGGCGCGTCCAACCTCGCCGGTGGCAACCCCGAGCTGATCCACCGGGTCACCGACGCCAGGGCGGCCGTCGTCCGGGACAACTCCGTCCCCGGGCATCCGGTGGACCCCGCATCGGTGCCGCCCGACGCGGTCACCTCGTCCGGCTCCGGACTCGACCCGGACATCTCACCCGCGTACGCGGAGCTCCAGGTCCGCCGGGTCGCCGCACGCAACCACCTCGACGCCGGACAGGTCGCCGCGCTGGTGGAGCGGCACACCGAAGGCCGTGAACTCGGCTTCATCGGGGAACCGCGGGTCAACGTCCTCCGGCTCAACATCGCGCTGCGGCAGCTGGTGACCGCGGAGCACTGACGGGAGGGGCATTGCCCGGTCCCGTGCCACCTGCACATACTGGCGGCCGACAGGACCGAGGACCCACGGGGGAACGCCATGACCGAGAACACCGCCGACACCAGCACCGGCGGGGGCCCCGGCACGGCCGTCGCCGACGCCCCCATGGTCCGCGTCGAGGACCTGCACCGCTCCTACGGCTCCGGCGCGGGAGCGGTGCACGCGCTGCGCGGCGTCTCCTTCGAGGTGCCGCGCGGCGAGCTCGTCGCCCTCAAGGGGCGCTCCGGCTCCGGCAAGACGACCCTGCTCAACCTCGTCGGCGGCCTCGACACCCCGGACGGCGGCCGGATCACCGTCGACGGCACCGACCTCTCCTCGCTCGGCGAGAACGGGCTCCTGGAGCTGCGCCGGGACCGGATCGGCTTCATCTTCCAGTCGTTCGGCCTGATCCCGATCCTCACCGCCGCCGAGAACGTGGGCGTGCCCCTGCGGCTGCGCAAGGCCGACCCCAAGGAGCGCGAGGAGCGGGTGTCGCTGCTGCTCTCCCTCGTCGGCCTGGCCGACCACGCCGCCCAGCGCCCCGGCGAGCTCTCCGGAGGCCAGCAGCAGCGCGTGGCCATCGCGCGCGCGCTCGCCAACCGGCCCGCCCTGCTGATCGCCGACGAGCCGACCGGACAGCTCGACGCCGAGACCGGCCTCGCGGTGATGGAGCTGCTGCGCGCCGTCGTGCACAGCGAGGGCGTCACCGCGCTCGTCGCCACCCACGACGCCCAGCTCCTCGGCCTCGCCGACCGGGTCCTCGAACTCAGCGACGGCGACATCATCGAGCACTGACCGGCGGCCGGGGGAGCGGTATCAGGGTTGCGTCAAATCCCGCCGCTTCCCCACCCCCCGTCCGATATGCCGGAAATTCACCAGGTACTTTCGAACCATGGCTGCCACGGCGGCAGCCGCCTGTTCCGGAAGACAATGGGGCCATGGCGCGCGGCAAACTTCGGATCTACCTCGGTGCGGCACCCGGCGTCGGCAAGACGTACGCGATGCTCGCCGAGGCGCACCGGCGCGTCGAACGCGGCACCGACTGCGTCGTCGGCTTCGTGGAGCACCACGACCGCCCGCGCACCGAGACCCTGCTGCACGGCCTCGAAGTGGTCCCGCGCCGCGAGATCGAGCACCGCTCGGCCGTGTTCACCGAGATGGACATCGACGCCGTCCTGGAGCGCGCACCGGCCGTCGCCCTGGTGGACGAGCTGGCCCACACCAACGTGCCGGGCTCCCGCAATGCCAAGCGCTGGCAGGACGTCGAGGAACTGCTCCAGGCCGGCATCGACGTCGTCTCGACCGTCAACGTCCAGCACCTGGAATCCCTCGGCGACGTGGTCGAGTCCATAACCGGCGTCCGCCAGCGCGAGACCGTGCCCGACGAGGTCGTCCGCCGGGCCGACCAGCTCGAACTGGTCGACATGTCGCCGCAGGCCCTGCGCCGCCGCATGGCCCACGGCAACATCTACAAGCCCGACCGGATCGACGCCTCCCTCTCCAACTACTTCCGCCCCGGCAACCTCACCGCCCTGCGCGAGCTGGCCCTCCTCTGGGTCGCCGACCGGGTGGACGAATACCTCCAGCAGTACCGGGGCGAGCACAACATCCGCACCACCTGGCAGGCCCGCGAACGCATCGTCGTCGGCCTCACCGGAGGCCCCGAGGGCCGGACCCTCATCCGCCGCGCCGCCCGGATGGCCGCCAAGGGATCCGGCAGCGAGATCCTGGCCGTCTACATCGCCCGGAGCGACGGGCTGACCTCCGCCTCGCCCAAGGAGCTGGCCGTCCAGCGCACCCTCGTGGAGGACCTGGGCGGCACCTTCCACCACGTCATCGGCGACGACATACCCTCGGCGCTCCTGGAGTTCGCCCGGGGTGTCAACGCCACCCAGATCGTCCTCGGCTCCAGCCGCCGCAAGACCTGGCAGTACATCTACGGACCCGGCGTCGGCGCCACCGTCGCCCGCGAGTCCGGCACCGACCTCGACGTCCACATCGTCACCCACGACGAGGTCGCCAAGGGCCGCGGCCTGCCCATCGCCCGGGGCGCCCGCCTCGGCCGGGCCCGCATCATCTGGGGCTGGGCGGTCGGCGTCGGCGGACCGGTCCTCCTCGCTGTGCTCCTCAAGGCCCTGGAATCCGGTCCCGGGCTCGCCAACGACGTCCTGCTGTTCCTCTTCATGACCGTCGCCGCCGCCCTGATCGGCGGACTGCTGCCCGCCCTCGCCGCGGCCGCCGCGGGCTCCCTGCTCCTGAACTACTGGTTCACGCCGCCCACCCACACGCTCACCGTCCAGGACCCGGAGAACTTCGTCGCCATCGTGATCTTCTTCGCGGTGGCCGTCGCGGTGGCCTCCGTGGTGGACCTCGCGGCCCGCCGCACCCACCAGGCCGCCCGGCTGCGCGCGGAGTCCGAGATCCTGTCGTTCCTGGCCGGCAGCGTGCTGCGCGGCGAGACCACGCTCGCCGCTCTCCTGGACCGGGTCCGGGAGACCTTCGGCATGGGCTCCGTCGCCCTGCTGGAACGGCGCAGCGACGTCGACCCCTGGACCTGCGCCGGCAGCGTCGGCCCGGCCCCGGCCGCCCGGCCCGAGGACGCCGACGTGGACATGCCCGTCGGGGACCACATGGCCCTGGCCCTCACCGGCCGGGTGCTGCCCGCAGAGGACCGCCGGGTGCTCGGCGCGTTCGCCGCCCAGGCCGCCGTCGTCCTTGACCGCCAGCGCCTGGTGGACGAGGCCGAGGAGGCCCGCAGACTCGCCGAGGGCAACCGCATCAGGACCGCGCTCCTGGCGGCCGTCAGCCACGACCTGCGCACCCCGCTCGCCGCGATCAAGGCCGCCGTCTCGTCGCTGCGCTCGGACGACGTCGCCTGGTCCGAGGACGACGAGGCGGAGCTCCTGGAGGGCATCGAGGCCGGCGCCGACCGCCTCGACCACCTCGTCGGCAACCTCCTGGACATGTCCCGCCTCCAGACCGGCACGGTCACCCCGCTCATCCGCGAGATCGACTTGGACGAGGTGGTGCCGATGGCCCTGGGCGGCGTCCCCGAGGACAGCGTCGACCTGGACATACCCGAGACGCTGCCCATGGTCGCCGTCGACCCCGGCCTCCTGGAGCGGGCCGTCGCCAACATCGTGGAGAACGCCGTGAAGTACAGCCCCGACGGCGACCGCGTCACCGTGGCGGCCAGCGCGCTCGGCGCCCGCGTCGAACTCCGGGTGACCGACCGCGGCCGGGGCGTCCCCGACGAGGGCAAGGAGCGCATCTTCGAGCCCTTCCAGCGGTACGGGGACGCGCCGCGCGGCGCCGGGGTCGGCCTCGGCCTCGCGGTGGCCCGGGGCTTCGCCGAGTCCATGGGCGGCACGCTGGACGCCGAGGACACCCCCGGCGGCGGCCTCACCATGGTCCTGACCCTCAAGGCGGCCCCCGGCCACGCCCCGGCCGCCCCCGGCCTTCCCGCCCGGATCACCTCGTGAACCGCCCGGAGCTCCGGGACCTCCCGGACCGCCCGGACCTCCCCGCACCGACGTACGCCCAGCAGAAAGGCAGGACCCCGATGACCCGGGTGCTTGTGGTCGACGACGAGCCGCAGATCGTACGCGCCCTCGTGATCAACCTGAAGGCGCGCAAGTACGAGGTGGACGCCGCGCCCGACGGGGCCACCGCCCTCCAGCTCGCCGCCACCCGCCACCCGGACGTCGTCGTCCTCGACCTCGGGCTGCCCGACATGGACGGCGTCGACGTGATCCGCGGCCTGCGCGGCTGGACCCGGGTCCCGATCCTGGTCCTCTCGGCCCGCCACACCTCCGACGAGAAGGTCGAGGCGCTGGACGCGGGGGCCGACGACTACGTGACCAAGCCCTTCGGCATGGACGAGCTGCTGGCCCGGCTGCGGGCCGCGGTGCGCCGGGCCGAGCCGGTCGGCCAGGACGGGGGCGATCAGGTCGTCGTCGTGGAGACCGAGGGCTTCACCGTCGACCTCGCCGCGAAGAAGGTCCACCGCGACGGCCGCGACGTACGGCTCACGCCCACCGAGTGGCACCTGCTGGAGGTCCTGGTCCGCAACGGCGGCCGGCTCGTCAGCCAGCGCCAGCTGCTCCAGGAGGTCTGGGGGCCCTCGTACGGCACCGAGACCAACTACCTGCGCGTCTACATGGCCCAGCTCAGGCGGAAGCTGGAGGCGGACCCCTCCCACCCCCGCCACTTCGTCACCGAACCCGGCATGGGTTACCGCTTCGAGCGCGCCTGAAACCGGCGGACGGGCGCGCACGCGTCCTCCGTACGGGTGAGACGGCGGCCACCCGCCATGACCTCGCGGGACCGGTACCCTTCGGGTATGAGTGCTGTTCCTCGATCCGAGAAGCTCCACAGGGGCGACCGCCCGTCCGGCCGCTTCCGGCGCATGCTCGACCGGCTTTCCAGCTCCCAGGAGGACCTGGAGTGCGAGGAGCTGGAGGAGGACTCGCAGGCGTCGGGGTGCACCCGGATCTCCGAATGCACCGACCGCCAGATCGTGAAGGTCACTGGTACCTTGCGGACGGTCACCCTGCGGCCCCGCGCCGGAGTGCCCGCCCTGGAGGCGGAGCTCTTCGACGGCACCGCACCGCTCGACGTGGTCTGGCTCGGCCGCCGCTCCATCCAGGGCATAGAACCGGGCCGCAAGCTCATCGCCTCCGGCCGGATCGCCATGAGCCACGGCCGCCGGGTGCTGTTCAACCCCAAATACGAACTCCGACCGCTCGGCAAGGAGTAGCCGGTGACGTCTCTCGACAAGCCGACGTCCGACACGGACCGCACCACCGACCAGCAGGAGGCCGCCGACAGCAGGGCGGTCACCGAGGCCGCGCTCTTCGAAGCCTTCGGCGGCGTGAGGGGCATGGTGGAGACGGTCCTGCCCGGGCTGCTCTTCGTCACGATCTTCACCATCAACAAGAACCTCACCTACTCGGCCATCGCGGCCCTGGCGGTGTCGCTGGCGCTCGTGGTCGTCCGGCTGATCCGCAAGGACACCGTCAAGCACGCCTTCAGCGGCGTCTTCGGTGTGGCCTTCGGTGTGGTCTTCGCCAAGATGACGGGCAACGCCAAGGACTTCTACCTCCCGGGCATGCTCTACACCCTGGGCCTCGCCCTGGCCTATCTGGTCACCGCGGTCGCCGGCCTGCCGCTGATCGGCCTGATCCTGGGCCCGGTGTTCAAGGAGAACCTCTCCTGGCGCACCCGTAACCCCGGCCGCAAGAAGGCGTACACCAAGGCCAGCTACGCCTGGGGGCTGATCCTGCTCGCCAAGTGCGCGATCCTCTTCCCGCTGTACTGGTGGGCCGACACCACCCAGTTCGGCTGGGTGCTGGTCGCGCTGAAGATCCCGCCGTTCCTGCTGGCGGTCTACCTGACCTGGGTCTTCCTCGCCAAGGCCCCGCCGCCGATCGACGTCTTCGCCGAGATGGAGGCGGAGGAGGAGGCCGAGAAGGCCCGCAAGGCGGCCGCCGCCGAAGCGCCCAGGGGCCAGGAGTTCTGAGCCGTACGAGAGGGGCCCCGTCACCAGCCGGTGACGGGGCCCCTCTCCGTATGCCCTACGCCTCCGAGTCGCCCCGGCGCACCGACAGCAGGTCCTCCAGCTGCTCCTCGCGCGCCTGCGCGGCCACGAACAGCAGCTCGTCACCGGCCTCCAGGCTCTCCTCCGGGCTCGGGGTCAGCACCCGCTGGCCCCGGATGATCGTCACCAGCGAGGTGTCCTCCGGCCAGGCGACCTCCCCGACCTGGGTCCCCGCCAGTGCCGACTCCGGCGGCAGCGTCAGCTCCACCAGGTTCGCGTCGCCGTGGCTGAAGCGCAGCAGCCGGACCAGATCGCCGACGCTCACCGCCTCCTCGACCAGCGCCGACATCAGACGCGGCGTGGACACCGCCACGTCGACGCCCCACGACTCGTTGAACAGCCACTCGTTCTTCGGGTTGTTCACCCGGGCGACGACCCTCGGCACGCCGTACTCGGTCTTCGCCAGCAGCGAGACGACCAGGTTCACCTTGTCGTCGCCCGTCGCCGCGATCACGACGTTGCAGCGCTGCAGCGCCGCCTCGTCCAGCGACGTGATCTCACAGGCGTCCGCAAGGAGCCACTCGGCCATCGGCACCCGCTCCACCGAGATGGCGGTCGGCGCCTTGTCCACGAGCAGCACCTCGTGCCCGTTCTCCAGCAGCTCGCCCGCGATGGAACGCCCCACCGCACCGGCCCCGGCAATCGCGACACGCATCAGTGACCGCCCTCCTCGGGGCCCTCGGCGAAGGCCGCCTCGACCTTCGCGATCTCGTCCGTACGCATCATCACGTGGACGAGGTCGCCCTCCTGGAGCACCGTCTGCGACGACGGCAGAATCGCCTCGCCCAACCGGGTGAGGAACGCGACGCGCACGCCCGTCTCCTCCTGGAGCGTGCTGATCTTGTGGCCGATCCAGGACGGCGTGGTGTGCACCTCCGCGAGCTGCACCCCGCCGCTCGGGTCGCGCCACAGCGGCTCCGCGCCCGACGGCAGCAGCCGGCGCAGCATCTGGTCCGCCGTCCAGCGCACGGTCGCGACCGTCGGGATGCCCAGCCGCTGGTAGACCTCGGCGCGCCGGGGGTCGTAGATCCGGGCCGCGACGTTCTCGATGCCGAACATCTCGCGGGCCACCCGGGCCGCGATGATGTTGGAGTTGTCGCCGGAGCTCACCGCCGCGAACGCGCCGGCCTCCTCGATCCCCGATTCGCGCAGCGTGTCCTGGTCGAAACCGACCCCGGTGACGCGACGGCCGCCGAACCCGGAGCCGAGGCGCCGGAACGCCGTGGGGTCCTGGTCGATGACGGCGACCGTGTGCCCCTGCTGCTCCAGGGTCTGCGCGAGTGCGGCTCCCACTCGCCCGCAGCCCATGATGACGATGTGCACCTTGCGCCTACCTCGCAGTCCTGGTCGTCCGGCTGACCTGCGAAAACACCCTGCTCACACTCTTTCCTCGGCTGGCCGGGCAAACAACGGGGCAACGGTGTGTCCCGTCGCCCGGTTACGAGCTTATGCGGCGCGGGTCGCGTCGCCTCATCCGAGTGTGCGCATCGCGGCGCGGGAGTGGCAAAGACGACGTGCCCGGGGCCCTTTCCGGCGGCGCGGCGCAAGGATTGCGTTAAGGATTCCGTGGCGTTTCCGGCCGAGTGCAGGACATTGGCGGGCCACGCCGGTGCAGCGGGGGCGGGCCCCATACGGAACCCTTACGATCCTCTGCGTGTCCAAACTGACCGACGTGCCCAAACGGATCCTGATCGGACGGGCCCTGCGCAGCGACAAGCTGGGGGAGACGCTCCTCCCCAAGCGCATCGCCCTCCCCGTTTTCGCATCCGACCCGCTGTCCTCGGTGGCGTACGCACCCGGAGAAGTCCTCCTCGTGCTGTCCATCGCGGGTGTGTCGGCCTACCACTTCAGCCCCTGGATCGCGGTCGCGGTCGTGGTCCTGATGTTCACGGTCGTCGCCTCCTACCGGCAGAACGTCCACGCCTACCCGAGCGGCGGCGGTGACTACGAGGTCGCCACCACCAACCTCGGCCCCAAGGCCGGGCTGACCGTCGCCAGCGCGCTGCTGGTCGACTACGTCCTGACCGTGGCCGTGTCGATCGCCTCCGGCGTGGAGAACCTGGGCTCCGCGATCCCCTTCGTGGTCGAGCACAAGACAGGGTGCGCGGTCGCCGCCATCGTCCTGCTGACCCTGATGAACCTGCGCGGCGTCAAGGAGTCCGGGAAGCTCTTCGCCATCCCCACGTACCTCTTCGTGGCCGGCGTCTTCATCATGATCATCTGGGGCGCCTTCCGCGGGCTCGTCCTCGGCGACACCATGCACGCCCCGACCTCCGCGTACACGATCAGGCCCGAGCACCAGGGGCTGGCCGGCTTCGCGCTCGTCTTCCTGCTGCTGCGCGCCTTCTCCTCCGGCTGTGCGGCGCTGACCGGCGTCGAGGCGATCAGCAACGGCGTGCCCGCGTTCCGCAAGCCGAAGAGCAAGAACGCCGCGACCACGCTCGCGATGATGGGCCTGCTCGCCGTCACCATGTTCTGCGGCATCATCGGGCTGGCCATGGCCACCGACGTCAAGATGGCGGAGAACCCGGCGAAGGACCTGATCAGCAACGGCAGCCCGGTCGGCGCGGGCTTCGTCCAGGACCCGGTCATCTCGCAGGTCGCGGCCGCGGTCTTCGGCGACGGCACGTTCTTCTTCGTGATCCTCGCCGCCGCCACCGCCCTGGTCCTCTTCCTGGCCGCGAACACCGCGTACAACGGCTTCCCGCTCCTCGGCTCGATCCTGGCCCAGGACCGCTACCTGCCCCGCCAGCTGCACACCCGCGGCGACCGGCTCGCCTTCTCCAACGGCATCGTGCTGCTGGCCGGCGCCGCGATCCTGCTGGTCGTGATCTACGGGGCCGACTCGACCCGGCTCATCCAGCTGTACATCGTCGGCGTGTTCGTGTCGTTCACGCTCAGCCAGACCGGCATGGTCCGGCACTGGAACCGCCATCTGGCCGTCGAGAAGGACCCGGCCAAGCGCCGCCACATGATTCGCTCCCGGGCGATCAACACCTTCGGCGCCTTCTTCACCGGTCTGGTGCTCGTCGTCGTCCTCGCCACGAAGTTCACCCACGGCGCCTGGGTGGCGCTCCTCGGGATGGTCATCTTCTTCGGCACGATGACCGCGATCCGCAAGCACTACGACCGGGTGGCCGAGGAGATCTCCGCCGACGAGGCCGCCCCCGACGAGTCGATCCGCCCCTCCCGGGTCCACTCGATCGTCCTGGTCTCCAAGCTCCACCGCCCCACCCTGCGCGCCCTCGCCTACGCCAAGCTGATCCGTACGGACCACCTGGAGGCGCTGTCCATCAGCGTGGACCCGGCCGAGACGAAGGCCCTCAGGGAGGACTGGGAGCGGCGCGGCATCAACGTACCGCTGAAGATCCTCGACTCCCCGTACCGCGAGGTGACCCGCCCGGTCATCGAGTACGTCAAGAGCCTGCGCCGGGAGAGCCCGCGCGACGTCGTGAGCGTCTACATTCCGGAGTACGTCGTCGGGCACTGGTACGAGCACCTGCTGCACAACCAGAGTGCCCTGAGGCTCAAGGGCCGGCTGCTCTTCACGCCCGGTGTGATGGTCACCTCGGTCCCGTATCAGCTGGAATCCTCCGAGGCAGCGAAGAAGCGCGCCCGCAGGCGTGCCGACTGGAGCGCTCCGGGCTCGGTGCGCCGGGGCCCGGTGGAGCGCAGGCAGAAGGAACCGACGCCGAAGGGCTGAGGCGGGGGACCGCCGCGTGTGGTCGGCGGCCGGGCGACACCGACGTAGACTCGTAGGTTGTTGTCCGGCCGCCGGCCGTCCCCTTCCCTCTCTGGAGCCCGCCCCTCATGCAGAACGAATCCACGTCGCCGCAGACCGGGGAGACACAGCCGGAGTCGCTGGTCGGGCGGGAGTACGAGGTCGAGGTCGGCCCGGTCGCGCACGGCGGCCACTGCATCGCCCGCACGGACGAGGGCCGGGTGCTGTTCGTACGCCACACCCTGCCGGGCGAGAAGGTTGTCGCACGGATCACCGACGGCGCCGAGGACTCGCGCTTCCTGCGCGCGGACGCGGTGGAGATCATCGAGGCGTCCAAGGACCGGGTGCCGGCCCCCTGCCCGTTCGCCGGTCCCGGCAAGTGCGGCGGCTGCGACTGGCAGCACGCCAAGCCGGGCGCCCAGCGCCGCCTCAAGGGCGAGGTCATCGCCGAACAGCTCCAGCGCCTTGCGGGCCTCACACCGGAGGAGGCGGGCTGGGACGGCACGGTCATGCCGGCCGAGGGCGACAAGCTCCCCGCGGGCGAGGTCCCGGCCTGGCGGACCCGGGTGCAGTACGCGATCGACGAGGACGGCCGCGTCGGCCTGCGCAAGCACCGCTCGCACGACATCGAGATCATCGACCACTGCATGATCGCCGCGCCCGGGGTCTCCGAGCTGGGCGTCGAGCAGCAGGACTGGCCCCAGATGGCCACGGTGGAGGCCATCGCCGCCACCGGCTCCCACGACCGCCAGGTCATCCTGACGCCCCGCCCGGGCGGCCGGCTGCCCCTGGTCGAGCTCGACAAGCCGGTCTCCGTCCTCCGCGTGGACGAACGCGACGGCGGCGTGCACCGGGTACACGGCCGCGGCTTCGTCCGCGAGCGCGCCGACGACCGCACGTACCGGGTCGGCTCCGGCGGCTTCTGGCAGGTCCACCCGCAGGCCGCGAACACCCTGGTCCGCGCGGTCATGCAGGGCCTGCTGCCCCGTAAGAACGACACGGCCCTCGACCTCTACTGCGGCGTCGGCCTCTTCGCCGGTGCCATCGGCCAGCGCATCGGCGAGAAGGGCGCGGTCCTCGGCATCGAGTCCGGCAAGCGCGCGGTCGAGGACGCCCGCCACAACCTGGCGGACCTGGACCGCGTCCGCATCGAACACGGCAAGGTCGATCAGGTCCTGCCCCGCACGGGCATCACCGAATGCGACCTCATCGTCCTGGACCCGCCCCGCGCGGGCGCCGGCCGCGCCACGGTGAAGCAGCTGACCGCCCTGGGCGCCCGCCGCATCGCCTACGTGGCCTGCGACCCGGCAGCACTGGCCCGGGACCTGGGGTACTTCCGGGACGGGGGGTACCGGGTGCGGACGCTGCGGGCGTTCGATCTGTTTCCCATGACGCATCATGTGGAGTGCGTGGCGATCTTGGAACCCGTCGCAAAGGGCGCCTGACCTGTGGGTTTGGGTGGTGTGCGCTATGCGCGTTGCACCGCTGGTCAGGCGGCCTCCTGACTGTGCGGGTTGGCCTCGAACGGAGTCGGCTGGTCCTGGTCACCCTCAGCGTGCAGAGCATGGGTATTCCGTAGACGGCGCGTTCCGGATTCGCGGGAATCATTATTCTCGCTGTCCATAGCTGCAAGAGAATGGTGAAGCGTTATCTGTGCGGCGAATTTCCATGTCGGCCGCCGATATTGCCGGGCGCCACGCGGCGATTACTCGGCGGTGCAGACGTCTTGGGGGTCGCCGAGAAGTATTTCGGCGACAGCACTTGCGCACCGGGGCCCGGGCCCGCCGCGTGTATCGCGATGGTGTCCGAATCCTTTCGTCCGGGGGATTGCCTCCTAGGGGCGGGAGGGCATCCCCGCCCCGCCGACGCGCCTCGATTGCTAGTGTCGATTGCTCAGCCACGGACACGCTGGGACGCCAGGAACAATCAGCAGTGGTGATCGACAGCTGGGGGGGCCTTCAATGACCAGAGGGTCATTAGTGGCCGGCGGGTACGCTCTGTTATTGGAAACCGTGACGAAAACCTACGGTTCCGGCTGTCATGCGGTTACCGCCTTGAACGACGTGACAATGAGGGTGCCACGCGGGACATTCCTCGCGATCATGGGTCCCTCAGGCTCGGGTAAGAGCACGTTCCTCCACTGCGCGGCGGGTCTCGACAAACCCACGAAGGGGAGCGTGATCCTCGGAGACACCCGCCTGGCCGGCCTGAACGAGGAACAGCTCACCGAGCTCCGGCGGGAACGGGTCGGGATCGTCTTCCAGACGTACAGCCTGCTCGACTCGCTCACCATCGCCGACAACGTGGGCCTGCCGTTCCGATTGGCTGACACTCCGGTCCCCACCGATCGGATCCGCGCCGAGCCGGCGAACGTCGGGCTCGCCGACATGGGGGACCGCTACCCCGGTCAGCTCTCCGGCGGCCAGCGGCAGCGCGTCGCCATCGCCCGGGCCCTCATCACGGGACCCGACGTGGTCTTCGCCGACGAGCCGACGGGCGCGCTCGACACGCGTACCGGCAGGCAAGTCCTGCAACTGCTGCGCGGGGTCGTCGACCAGACCGGCCAGACCGTGGTGATGGTGACTCACGACCCGGTCGCCGCCTCGCACGCGGACTCGGTGACCTTCCTCGCCGACGGCCGGCTGGCCGGCGAACTCATCGGGCCGACTCCGGAGAAGGTGGCCGACCGGATGACCCGGCTGGGCGAGTGGTGAGCCGCAGGAGCAAGGCCGAGGCAGCGGGTCCGCCGATGGCCAAGAAGGCGAGGAAGTAGGTCCGCACGCTCTCACGCCGGAATCTTTCGCTGGCCTGGAACACGATTCGCGGACGCAAGGGCGGCTTCGCAGCGGTGCTGATCGCCGTCGCGATCGGCTCTGCCGTGATCACCGCCTGCGGTGTGCTGCTGGAGACCGGTCTCAGCTCGGGAGCCCCGGCCGAGCGATACCACCGGGCGGCCGTGGTCGTCGGTGGCAACCAGGCCGTGCCCGTCGAGGGCGATACGGACCCGCGGCTCTCCGAGCGGGTCAGCCTGCCCGCAGCCACGGTCGCGAAGGTCGCCGCGGTCCAGGGTGTCGAGTCCGCGGTCGGAGACATCAGCGTCCGTACGGTCGTCCTCAGGAAGGGCTCGGTCCTCGACGGTCCGCCCGTGTACGGGCACGGCTGGTCCGCCGCGGCGCCGGCTCCGTTCACGCTGCGCTCGGGCACCCGGCCGCAAGCTGCCGACGATGTCGTACTCGACAGCGACCTCGCCCAGCGGGCCGGGCTCGCACGAGGAGACACGGTGACGCTGGTGACCGGGTCGAAGCCGACGTCGTACCGGGTCAGTGGTGTTGCCGAGCCCGAGTCCTCGCTCGACCGGCAGTCCGCGGTCTTCTTCACCGACGATCAGGCGGCGCGGCTCTACGGCACGTCCGGAAAGATCGACGCGGTCGGTGTGCTGGCCTCGAAGGGGACCGGGGCGGACGACCTCGCCGACCGGATCAAGAAGGCCGTGCCCGGCGTCGTCACGTATACCGGCGACGACCGCAGCGACGTCGAGACGCTCGACGCCGGGCAGATGCGGGCGTTCGTCGTCGAGGTGGCCAGCGCGTTCGGCGCCACCATGATCCTGCTCGTGATCATCGTGGTGTCCGGCACGCCGGCTCCGTCCGTGCAGCAGCGCCGCCGCGAGCTGGCTCTGCTGCGGGCTGTCGGCGCCACCCCACGGCAGGTGCTGCGCATGATCGGCGGCGAGGCCGTGATCGTCGGCGGAATCGGCGCTGTGCTCGGCGCCGTCCCCCGGCGTCCTGCTCGCCATGCTGGTGCACACCGTGTTCACGGCCGGGGGCGCGCTGCCGTCCGGCTTCTCGCTGGTGATCACGCCGCTGCCCGTGCCGGCCGCCCTGCTGATCTGCGTCCTCGCGGCCCGGATCGGCGGCTGGCTCGCGGCCCGGCGCGCTGCGAAGGTCAGTGCCGTCGAGGCGCTCGGCGACGTGGCGGTGGAGCCCAAGAAGCTCGGCTGGGTTCGGCTCTCGCTCGGTGTGCTGCTAGTGCCCGCCGGCCTGGCCGCCGCGATCGTGCTGCCGATCGCGCTGCCCGGTGAGTCGGCCGCCAGATCGAAGATCTTCAGCAGGTGCTCTCGCCGCTGCTCGGCGTTGCCCTGCCCGATCAGGAACGCTGAGGGCTCTCCTCGTCGGGTTGAGTCCACAGCGGCGCGCGCAGCGGTGGAATCGCGTACGCCTCGGTCGATTGCAGCCGTTCCAGTCCGTCCGCCGACACGGATACGGGCCGTGCGACGGAGGGTGCGGCACCGCTGATCGGGCTTGCGGACTTCCTCCTCGCGCCGCCGGCGGCCGGCCGCGCTTGATACCTGCCTGGTATCATCCCTGTATGGCGATGACACTCCGGCTCCCCGACGACCTGGACGCGGCGCTCACCGAGCGTGCTCGTCGGGAGGGGCGCAGCAAGCAGGAAATTGCCATTGAGGCCATCCGTGAGGCCCAGAGCCGGGCCGAGCTGAAGGTTGACGACGTTCTGGCCGAGCTCATGGACAGCGACGCGGAGATCCTGGACTACCTGAAGTGACGGACGTCCGGTATGTCCAGATCGACGAGATCCTGGCCATCGCACGCACGGTCAACGGTACCGAGCACAGCGTGCGTGACATGGGTCTTCTGGTGTCGGCGATCGAGCGGCCCCGGACGAACGTGTTCGGGGCCGAGCTGTATCCCGCGCTGCACGAGAAAGCTGCGGCACTACTGCACTCCGTCGCCCGCAATCACGCGCTGATCGACGGCAACAAGCGCACCGCCTGGCTCGCCATGCGTGTCTTTCTGCGGTTCAACGGCGTCAGCGCGAGTACCGTTCCGCCGCCCGTTTCCGTGGCCGGGCCGTTCGTCGAGGAAGTCGCGCAGGACAACGTCGATGTACCGACGATTGCCAAGCGCCTCGCGACCTGGTTTCCCGTTTCCTGACGTTCGACCGGCAAAAGGGAACCGCCGGGGAGCGGCAGACGTGCTGTCGCTCCCCGGCGGTGACTTCGCTTCGCCGGATCAGTACTTGGTGTACTTCATCCAGTCGTAGCGGGCGGTCAGCGGCGTGCCCGGGTAGTTGAACGGGCCGAGCCAGCTGTCGACCCCGGTGCCGGGCCACAGGTTGGTCATGATGCGCATCGGGTGGGTGGGGAGTGCGCCGCGCGAGCCGTCCTCCTGGTGGACGAGTTTGCCGTCCACGAACCAGTTGATGGTTCCCTGGTTCCACCACTCGATGGCGTAGTCGTGGTACCCGGCGGAGGCGTCGAACCCGAGGTTGATGACGGTCTCGTGGCCGCGGCCCCGGCCTCAGCCCCGCAGCCGTACCGGTAGCTTCCGCACGCTGTTGCCCACGAACGAGCGGACGCGGGGGAGCTCCGGCTCCGGGGCGGCGAGGTCCAGGGCCGGGAAGCGGGTGAAGAGCTGTTCCAGGGCTGTGGTGGCTTCCAGACGGGCCAGGGGGGTGCCCAGGCAGTAGTGGGGGCCGTGGCCCAGGGAGAGGTGGCGGGGTCCGGTGCGGGTGAGGTCGAAGGCGGCCGCGTCCGGGCCGTGGGCCCGCGGGTCGCGCCCGGCCGCCGAGTACCCCGCGAGGACCGGGGTGCCCCGGGGGATCAGGGTGCCGTCGAGGGTCAGGTCGCGGGTCGGGTAGCGGAAGGGGAAATAGCTGACCGGGCTGTCCCAGCGCAGGGTTTCCTCCACCACGTCCGACCAGGTGGCCCCGCCGGAGAGGACCAGGTCGAGCTGGTCCCGGTGGGCGCACAGGGCACGTACGGCGTTGGTGATCAGGTTCATCGTCGTCTCGTGGCCCGCGATGACGGTCAGCATCAGGGTGCCGATGAGCTCGTGCGGGCTGAACCGGTCGCCGTCCTCCTCGCGGGCGGCGATCATCGCGCTGGTGAGGTCGTCCCCCGGATCGGCCGCCCGGGCCGCCGCGACCGCGCTCAGGATCTCCAGCATCTCGCGGTTGGCCGCCATGGCCTCGGCCGGTCCGATGTCCGTGGCCACGATCTGACTGGAGAGGGCGTGGAGCCGGTCGTGGTGGACCTCGTCCACGCCGAGCAGTTCGCAGATGACGCCCATCGGGAGCGGCAGCGCGAAGCGGGTGCGCAGATCGGCCACCCCGTTCCCGTCGGCGGCCGCCTCCAGGCCGTCCAGCAGACGGCTCGTCAGCTCGGCCACGGAGGGGCGCAGTTCCTCGACCCTGCGGGCGGTGAAAGCCCGGCCCATCAGCGCGCGCAGCCGCCGGTGGTCGTCGTCGTCCGCGGTCGTCATGCCCTGCACCGTGGCGAACGTCTTCAAGGGCCAGCCGTCGGGTACCTCCCCGGCCCGGAGCGCCGCGAAGTGCCGTGCGTCCTTGGCGACGTCGGGGTGCGCGAGGAATTCCTTCAGTGCCTCGTGGCCCAGCACCGCCATCCCCCGCACCTCGCCGGGAAGGACCACCGGGACGACCGAACCCCAGTGCAGCAGGCGGGCGTTGACCGCGTGCGGACAGCCTCCGGCCGGATCCATGCGGTGCGGAGGGCCGGCCGCGGGGTTCACCGGTGACGTGTTCAACGGGGCTCCAGGTCTGCGGAGGGACGGCGTACGGGCGGGCCAGTGTGGCCAGCGCCGACGCCCGTGCGCAAGGGCCCCGGCTTCAGCGGCCGCCGCCGCGCAGGCGGATGTCCTGGGTCCAGGCGTTCGAGCGTCCGGAAGCGGTCGTCTTGCACGCGGTGGCGTAGCAGCGCCAGAACCAGTTGCCGTTCTTCCGGCGCCGGATCTCGATCTCCGTTCCTCCGCACCGGCCGCACTTCGGCGGGCGGGCGAAGACCTTCGCGTGTTCGTGCGCGAGCAGCTTCCGGGCGAAGTACGCGCCGCGCATCGTCACCATCACCTCCCGGGTCCAGCTCTGGGAGAGGGCGTTCAGGCTGCCGAGCAGCACGGTCTGCTCGTCGAAGACCGCGATCTTCTGGTGCATGACGTTCATCGGGACCACGGTGTGGGCCACGGCGCGGAGATCGGCGATCAGGGCCTGGTTCGCGGGCTTGCGCTGCAGGGTGTCGGTGTCGTCGCGGATGAAGACCGTGATCCGTACGCCCCGGCCGGACGCGGCCGCGAGGGCGGGAAGCAGGGAACGGAGCCGCCTGGCGACCCACGGGGCCCACAGCCACAGGGAGTGCCGGGCGCGGTTGATCTCCTCGGCGAAGGTGTCGAAGAACGTCGTCTCGTCGTGGACGTCGGCCACCTCCACGTGCCGGCCCAGGACCTCCGCCAGAGCCGTGCCGAACGCGCCGCGGAACGGGACCGGGGCCGACGGCGGGGCGATGAGGTGCTTGGCCTTGAGGACCCGGACGCCGGGGGTGCCGATCAGCGCGGCGAGCCGGGCCAGGGCCGTTCCGGGCTTGGCGTTCCGGACGCGGGCGCCGCCCGCGACGACGTACAGCCGGGTCTTCGTCCTGGTCACCGCCACGTTGAACAGGCGCAGGCCGTTGCGCTGCCAGGCGTCGGCCCCCGGCTGCCGGTGAGCGAGGGCCATCCACAGCTCCCGGCTGTCGCCGCTGCCCTCCACCGTGTCGAAGACGACGATGTCGAACTCCCTGCCCTGGAACCGGTGGGCCGTGCCGACCTCCGCGAGCGGGTGCCCCGCGTTCTCGACGTCGCGCAGCGCCTCCAGGGTGGCCTCGGCCTGGACTCCGTACGGCGTGACGATGCCCGCCTCCTCGCCCTGCTCGCGGTGGAGCTCCACGAGGGCGCGGGCGATGAGCGATCCGGCGGGCCACCACCCCTTGCGGCTGCCGGTCAGATGGGCGCGTGCCAGCTCGTCCAGGCCGTCGGTGTCGATGAGGACGATCTCGGGGTCGTTCTCCGGCCGCTTCCGCCGCACCTGGGGGCCGCCCGTCAGGACCCCGCCGTACGCGAGGTCGTTGGCCAGGCGCATGACGGCGGGGCCGAACCGGTGCTGCTGGGTGAGCGTGACGCACGAGGGGTGCGCCTCGGCGTCCGCCGGTTCATGGATGCCGCAGTGCTGGAAGACGTCCGGGTGCAGCCACCGCTTGATGTCCGGACGTTCGTTGTTGCCGAGGGCCGGCGGGACCACCGGTCCGAGCTGCATGAAGTCCCCGAGCAGGACGGCCGCCCGGTCCGCCTTGCCGGTGGCGAGCAGGACCTCGGGCAGCGTCGCGGCACCCGCCTCGTCCACGAGGACCACGTCGTACGGCCCTTCCAGGACCGTCCGGTTGGTGCGGAACCGGGCCAGGGTCGTGGCGACGAGCTTGGCGGACTTGATGATCTCGCCCTGGGCATTGCGGGCGAGCCGGTCGTACTCCTCCTGCGCCAGCTTGTACCGCCTCTCCAGCTCCGGGCGGCGGGTGCGGTCGGCTGCCGCCTCGGGACGCAGCCGCTCGGCCCGGTCGTGGAGGGCGGGCAGGCCCTGTTCGGCGGCCTGTACGGTCAGCTCGCGGGCCTCCCGGGCGCGCGCCGCGGTCTTGGAGGCGCGGATGGCGTCCTGCTCCAGGGCGAGCGTCCGCGCTTCGGCCGCCCGGACCTCGGCCCTGAGCGACGCGGCGTCGGCTTCGAGCCGGGCGATCTGTTCCCGGGTGAGCGGGATCGCCTCGGTCACCGCGTCGATCCGGGCGTGGATGCGGGCGGTGCGCGCGGCGGCGGTGGCACGGGCCTCCTGCGCCGCCGTGCGGGCGCCGGTGGCCGCCTGCCGGGCGTTCGCCAGTTCGTCCTGAAGGTCCAGGATCGCGTCGCGCTGCTTCCACCTGCCGACGATGCCCTTGGCCGTGAGGTCCTTCAGCCTCAGCTCCAGCGCGCGGCGGTGATCGTCCGCCAGCAGCGCGTCGGCCTCCTTGTTCTCCGCGGCCTCGCGTACGCGGATGATCTCCTCGGCGAGCTGGTCGGCCTCGGCCCAGCGGGCCTTCGCCGCCTCGGCGGCCTCAAGGCGCGCGCGGGCCGTGCCGATGGCGTCGGCGAGGCGTTCCAGGTGGTGGACGGCCTCGACAAGGCGTTCCTCGGCCGCCATGGCCCGGTCCCGCGTCGCCGCCACGTCCTGCCCGGGTGTCCGTACGAACTTCAGCGCCTCGAAGTACGCCGGGGCGTCGAAGCCCTGGAGGCGGCTTTCCAGCGCCTCCAGCTGCCGGGCCCGCTCCCCGACGGCGACGAGCGCCGCCTCCAGCTCCGTACGCCGGCCCGCCGCCTCGGCCAGCCTGGCCCTGACCATCAGGGGCAGCGAGACGGACGGGTCGTCGGCCACCTCGCGCAGATGCGGCGGCCCGACCCGGACGATGTCACCGGACCGGTGGCGCTTCTCGCGTACGACGCCCAGCAGGGCGTTGTCCACGGCGATGTTCGTCGCCGACACCAGCAGCACACGCCTGCCCTGGGCGATCAGGTCGCCGATGGCCCGTTTGAGGACGGTGGTCTTCCCGGTGCCGGGCGGCCCCCACACCAGGTGGACGCCTTCGCCGAGGCAGGCCCGGTAGGCGTCCGTCTGCGCGGGGTGGAAGCCCGGCGGTTCGACGGTGTGGGCCGAGGAGCCGCCGATCGTCGCGGTCGCCAGGGCTGTGGCGAGGGGATGCTCGCCCAGCGCCGTGATGCCGTCGCGCAGCGCCTCGATCAGGAAGGTGGGCGGCTGCTTGAGCATCCAGAGGTGAGGGTCGGTGACCTCGGCGAACTCCGGTACCCGCAGGGTGAGCAGGGAGCCGTTCTGGACGGCCTCGGAGGCGGCGAAGCCCTTGGTCTCGATGCCGTCGTCGTCCGGTCCGGCCAGCCTCAGGGCGTCCAGCTGGTCCGGTCCGATGTCGGAGCCGCGCAGGTCGACCACGTAGCAGCCCGGGTCACCGGTGGGGGCCGCCCGTCCCACGAGCTGCCAGCGTGGCTGCCGGCCGGCGCCTCCCTCGACGGCGATCCACTCGCCGAGCGCCGAGGCGATCTCCTCGCGCCACCCCACTGCCGCCCCCCGGTCCGTGCCGCCCGGCCCCCTGCCGGTCGCTCCGCCGCACCCTACCCACCTGGTCGTTTTCACATGAGGTGAAGGGCGATGACTGGCGGGATTCCATGGGCCAGGCCGGGCGCTCAGTCCCGGCGGTCACCCCGCAACGCCTCCGCGATCACCTGCACCAGATGGCGGCTCTCCAAGCCCGCCAGGTCCTGGACCTGTGTGCGGCAGGAGTAGCCGTCCGCGAGGATGCGGCGGTCCGGGGCGGCGGTCGCCCGGGCGAGGATGCCGTCCTGGGCGATCTTTTCGGAGACCTCGTAGTGGCCTTTCTCCATGCCGAAGTTTCCGGCCAGGCCGCAGCAGCCCGCGGAGACTTCGACGTCGCAGCCCATGGACCGGAGCAGCGAGCGGTCCGCCTCGTAGCCCATGACCGCGTAGTGGTGGCAGTGGGGCTGGACCAGGAGGTGTTCCGCTGCCTTCGGGGGCGTCCAGTCGATCGAGGTGAGGAATTCCGCCACCGTGCGGACCGCGCCCGCGAGTTCCGCCGCCCCGGGCTCGTCCGGCAGGAGCTCCACCAGGTCCGAACGGAGCGTCGCCGTGCAGCTCGGCTCGATGCCGATCACCGTCCGGCCGGCCCGGACGTGGGGGAGGAGCAGGTCCACCGTGGCGCGGAGCTTCGCCTTGGCGGCGGTCAGCTGGCCCGTGGAGATCAGGGTCAGCCCGCAGCAGGCACCCGGGGCGGCGATCTCCACGTCGCAGCCGGCCGCCGTCAGCACCTCCACGGCGTCGCGCGGGATGTCCGGGGCGAGCGCGTCCGAGAAGGAGTCGACCCAGAGCAGCACCTTCGGGCCGTCCGCCCTCGAAGCGGCGGCCCCGCTCCACCGGAACGGCCTCGCCGGGAGCGGCGGCAGCGAGCGGCGGTAGTCCGCGCCCATCAGGGTCATCATCGTCCGCCGCAGCGCCGGCACCCGTCCGGCCAGGTTGACCAGCGGGGCCACCGGCGCGAGCAGGCGCAGCCACTGAGGGAGCCGTCCCAGGGTGTAGTGGCTCAGCGGGCGGCGGCGGCCCTTGTACGTCTGGTGCAGGGCCTCCGACTTGAAGGTGGCCATGTCGATTCCGGTCGGGCAGTCGTTGGCGCACGCCTTGCAGCTCAGGCACAGGTCCAGCGCCTCATGGACCTCCGGGGAGCTCCACCCCTCCGAGACGAAGCCGCCGTTCAGCATCTCCTGGAGCGCCCGCGCCCGGCCCCGCGTCGAGTCCTTCTCGTCGCGGGTGGCCGTGTACGAGGGGCACATGAAGCCGCCCTGGCCGCGCAGGTCCGCCCGGCACTTGCCCACCCCGACGCACCGGTGCACGGCGTCCGTGACGTCCCCGCCGTCGTGTGCGAAGGCGAAACCGTCGTTCGCCCGCAGCCTCCGCGCCCCGGGCCTCCGGAGGTCCGCGTCCAGGGGTGCGGGGCGGACCACGACACCGGGGTTCATGACGTCGTCCGGGTCCAGCAGGGCCTTGAACGCCTCCATCGCGCGCAGCGCCTCGGGGCCGTACATCGTCGGCAGCAGCTCGGAGCGGGCGCGGCCGTCGCCGTGCTCGCCGGACAGCGATCCGCCGTGCTCGGCGGCCAGGGCGGCGGCGCGTTCCAGGAAGTCGCGCATCGGCGCGCCCCCGGCGTCGAGCGGGAAGTCGATACGGGCATGGACGCACCCGTCGCCGAAGTGGCCGTAGGCCAGGCCGGACAGGCCCTTCTCGGCCATCAGCGCCTGGAGCCCGCGCAGATAGTCCCCGAGCCGTTCCGGCGGCACGGCGGAGTCCTCCCAGCCCGGCCACGCCTGCTTGCCCTCGGCGGTGCGGCCGGCCAGACCGGCGCCGTCGGCGCGGATCTGCCAGAGCCGGGTCGCCTCGGGGCCCGCCGGCAGGACGACACCGTCGGCGGCGTGCGAGGCCGCGACGAGCGCCCGCGCCGCCTCGACCGCCTCCGCCGAGGTCGCCCCGCCGACCTCCGCGATCAGCCAGCCGCCGCCCTCGGGCAGGGTGGGGACGGCCGCGTCGCCGTGCGCCCGGCGGACCACGTCCACGAGCTGCGCGTCCAGGCCCTCCAGCGCGAGCGGGCGGAACGGCAGCAGGTGCGGCACGTCGTCGGCGGCCGTCGCCATGTCCGCGTAACCGAGGACGGCGAGCGCCGGAGCGGGTGCCTGCGGGACGAGCCGGACCGTCGCTTCGAGGAGGACGCCGCAGCTGCCCTCCGTGCCGGTCAGCGCGGCCGCGAGGTTGCGCCCGTTCTCCGGCAGCAGGTGTTCCAGCGAGTAGCCGGAGATCTGCCGCCCGAAGCGCCCGAAGTCGGTCCGCAGCACGGGCAGATGCTCCGTGACGAACGCGTCGAGCCCCGGCACCGCGTTCAGCGCGTCAGGCCCCGAGCCTGCCGTGATCACCTCGCCGCTTCCCGTCAGCCAGGTCATCGACACCACGTTGTCGGCCGTACGCCCGTACGAGAGGCCGTGCGGGCCGCACGCGTTGTTGCCGATCATCCCGCCGACCGTGCAGCGGTTGGCCGTCGAGGGGTCGGGGCCGAACCGCAAGCCGTGCGGCAGGGCCTCCTTCTGAAGGTCGCTCAGGACCGCGCCCGGCTCGACCACGGCCGTCGAGGAAGCGGGGTCGACCGACAGCACGCGGTTCATCGAGCGCGAGAAGTCGATCACCAGGCCCGGCCCCACCGCGTTCCCGGCGCACGAGGTACCGCCGCCCCTGACGGTGACCGGGACCCGGTGTTCCCGCGCGATGCCGACCGCGGTGATCACGTCCTGCTTCGACCGGGGCATGAGCACCGCCCCCGGAACGATCCGGTAGTTCGACGCGTCGGTCGAGTAGACCGCCCGGGTCGTCGCCGCGGCGTCGACACGATCGCCCAGCTTCCCGCGCAGGGCGTCCAGAAACGCCTCGGTGAGGGGGATCGGGGCGTCTGACATGGTCGCGTCCATCGGGTGCTGCTCCTGGGGGCGTCGGTTCTGGTGGTGCGGGCACGATCCCGCCGTGCCGCAGGCGTAAGCGCGGTTACGTCATCCTCAACGCAGGACCAGCTTCCGGGGGACGTCACTCGCCGCGGCCCGCAGCCGTCCCGCGTCCAGCCCCTCCGCGGCCGGCGCGGCGATGAGCTGTTCGAGGGCGGCGGACGGCTCCGGGCTGTCCGGCTGTCCGACTGCCCGGCGTCCGAGGCCAGCACCAGACGCGGCCCCGCCGCCCTCTCGGGGAAGCAGGCGTTCCCCGCCAACGGCTGAAGTGGCGGTGACCAGCCGTGTAATGGCCGAGTAACGGCGGGTTCCTAGGTTGCGCGCACCCCGTATGTACCGTCACTCGGAGGAGTGCTCGATGCCCCTGCTCCAACCGTCCAGGCGCAGACACGCCGTGTGGACGGTGGCCTCGCTCGCCGCGGCTGCCCTGCTCACCACCCCGCTGCCCGCCCTCGCGGCGGACTCGCCGGCACCCTCTGCCGCCGCCTCGGCGAAGGTCGACTCCGCGCTCACGAGCGCGGTGCGCAACGGCAAGGACGCCACCTTCTTCGTGGTCCTGAAGGACCGGGCCGACCTGTCCGGCGCCAAGAAGCAGAAGACGCACGCGAAGAAGGCCACCGCCGCGTACAGCGAACTCCGCGCGCACGCCAAGTCCAGCCAGAAGTCGCTCAACGCCTTCCTCGACAAGAAGAAGGTCGGCCACCAGGACTTCTGGATCGCCAACGCGGTCAAGGTCACCGGCGACCAGGACCTCGTCGACGAGCTGGCCAAGCGCTCGGACGTGGCGTCGGTCATCAAGCGGCAATCGTTCAAGCTGGACGACATCGAGACCTCCGACAAGCAGGTCACCGCCTCGCGCGCTGCCGCGCTGCACACCGACTCGGCCGCCGACGGCACCGACGCCCCGGCGTGGGGCGTCGCGGACATCAAGGCCGACCAGGTCTGGGATCAGTACCAGGACCGCGGCGAGGGCATCGTCGTCGCCAACGTCGACTCGGGCGTCCAGTTCGACCACCCCGACCTCGTCGCCAACTACCGCGGCAACAACGGCGACGGCACCTTCACGCACGACTACAACTTCTACGACGCGAGCGGGACGTGCACCACGGCCGCGCCGTGCGACAACAACGGCCACGGCACCCACACGATGGGCACCATGGTCGCCAAGAACGGTCTCGGCGTCGCACCGAACGCGAAGTGGATCGCCGCCAAGGGCTGCGCGGCCGACATCTGCTACGACGACGAGCTGCTCGCCGCCGGTCAGTGGATCCTCGCGCCGACCGACCACAACGGCCAGAACCCGCGCCCTGACCTGGCCCCCAACATCGTCAACAACTCCTGGGGCAACGAGGACGTCAGCCACGCGTTCTACCAGGACATCCTGGCGGCCTGGGACGCCGCGGGCATCTTCGAGGCGTTCGCGGCCGGCAACGACGGTGACGGCGTGACCTGCTCGACCACCCACCCGCCGGGCTCGCAGGCCGATTCCTACGGCGTCGGCGCCTACGACGCCAACGGCAAGATCGCCAGCTTCTCCGGCTTCGGCCCCTCGCTGACCGACGGCAGCGAGAAGCCGAACATCTCGGCCCCGGGCGTCCAGATCCCGTCCACCTGGCCGGGCAACGACTACAACACCATCAACGGCACGTCGATGGCGACCCCGCACGTCGCGGGCGCGGTCGCGCTGCTGTGGTCGGCGGCCCCCTCGCTGATCGGCAACATCGAGGAGACCCGCAACCTCCTCAACGAGGGCGCGCGTGACGTCGACGACACCCACTGCGGCGGCACCGCCGGCATGAACTACGTGTGGGGCAACGGCAAGCTCGACATCCTCGCCTCCGTCGAGAAGGCCCCGCACACCGCGGCCGTCGTCAGCGGCAAGGCCACCGACAAGGCGACGGGCAAGGCCCTCCCGAACATCACGGTGAAGTCCACCGACGCGGCCGGCGCGGTCCGTACGGTCACCACCGGCCCGGACGGCACCTACCGTCTGCCGCTGGCCGCGGGCACGTACTCCTTCGCGTTCAGCGGCTACGGCTACGCGAGTGCTTCGGCCGCCGACGTCACCCTGGCCGAGAGCCAGGCGTTCACCCAGGACATCGCGCTGGCCCCGGTCGCCTCGCACAAGGTCACCGGCACCGTCCGCGACGTCACCGGCAAGCCGCTGCCCGGCGCCACGGTCGAGCTGAACGGCACGCCGCT
Organism: Streptomyces sp. NBC_00523; assembly: GCF_036346615.1. Lineage (NCBI taxonomy): Bacteria > Bacillati > Actinomycetota > Actinomycetes > Kitasatosporales > Streptomycetaceae > Streptomyces > Streptomyces sp. NBC_00523. Next base: position 5,678,914 of record NZ_CP107836.1, read on the forward strand.
GCCCGCCGTCACCACCAACGCCAAGGGCAAGTACACCTTCAAGAAGGTCGCAGAGGGCTCTTACGGCCTCGCCGTGAAGCCCACCGCGCCGGTCCTGTGCAACGGCGTCTACTCCGGTCCCGCCGCCGTCGGCGCCGCCGACCTGACGAAGAACGTCCAGGTTCCGAACCGGACGGACAACTCCGGCAACGTCTGCACCCCGGCCGACTACTCGTGGATCGCGGGCTCCAAGAAGGTCGCCCTGACCGGTGACGAGGACTCCGCCACGGTCTCGCTGCCGTTCTCGGTGAAGCACTACGGCGTCTCGTACTCCACCGCCTCGGTCACCACCGACGGTCTGATCAACTTCCTGTCCTCGCGCGTCGGTGACTACAACAACACCGCCCTGCCGACGGCCGGGTTCAACGGTGTGAAGGGCATCGTCGCCCCGCTGTGGGACGACCTGACGCTCGACAAGAAGTCCTCCGTGCAGACCGCCACCACCGGCACCAAGGGCAGCCGCAAGTTCGCCATCGTGTGGAACAACGCCGCGTACGCCAACGGCACTTCGGGCCGCGCCACCTTCGAGGCCGTCTTCGACGAGGCCACCGGCGCCGTGACCCTCCAGTACCAGTCCGTCGCAGACCAGGGCGCGGGTGCCACCGTCGGCATCGCCGACCAGTCCGGCACCGACGCCTTCCAGTACTCCTTCAACCAGTCCGTGATCGCAGACGGCACCGCCGTCAGCTTCACGCAGGGAGCGAAGTAATGAGAGCCCAGCACTCCCGGCGTGCGCTTCAGCTCGCCGCCGGCCTCGTCGCGGCGGGCCTCTGCCTGACCGCCGCCCCGCAGGCCCTCGCCGCCGACAGCGGCAGCGACGCGCCGATGAAGCTGACCAGCGCCGAAGCGAAGAAGCTCGCCGCGAACGTCACCCTCGACCCGTACGTGAAGGCCGAGGACACCACCGGCACGCAGGACAAGGCCGACTCGGAGGCGAAGGCCGCCGCGAAGTCGGACGCCACCGCGAAGACGGACGCCGCCACCGCCACCGACCCGACCACCCCGGTCACCATGACCGCGAAGTCCACGCTCGAAGGCGTGCGCGGTCTGGGCGCCACGGTGCCGGCCGGCAAGAAGGGCGACTACTACTCCGTCAACGCCATGGGCAACGTCCAGCTCCACGCGGCCGACGGCAGCGAGACCTGGGCCCGCACCAGCAGCTCGTTCTACGCGGACTGGCAGGTCAAGCCGCTCCAGGTGTGGCGCGTCGAGCCGTACCCGCCCCAGATCCTCATGGGCTACAACGCGGTCTCGCCGTTCTCGCCGAACTCGGAATCCGGCTACTCCGCCGGTGACCTGACCGGCGACGGCGTCCCGGACCTGGTGTTCTCGGCCAAGGTCGGCGCCACCCCGTACCCGCGGGCCTTCACGTCTCCGGGCTCCGACCTGAGCACCGGCACCTTCGTGACGGTCCTCGACGGCAGGACCGGCGCCACGGTCTGGTCGAAGCTGTACAACTACGCCTCCATGGTCAAGATCGTGAACGGCACCCTGCTGGTCGCCGACGCGCCCCGGATGAGCGGTGACGCCAAGGTCCCGGCCGACGCGACCGCCACCCTGACCGGCATCCGCTTCTCGGCGGGCACCGACGGGGAGCTCGCTCCGGCGCAGACCTGGTCCTTCGACACCAAGGAAGCCCGGTACACCAACTGGGGCGACATCCAGGACCTCGGCAAGGGCAAGGTCGCCGTCTCCTGGAACCTCGCCAAGGGCACCGGCGTCGAGGCGCGCGGCCACACAGCCGTGCTCGACACCACCGACGGCTCGGTCACCTGGCGCACCGACAGCGTGCTGTACAGCCGCATCATGCGCCTCGACGCCGGCCGCAAGCGCCTCGTCGCCGTCGAGCAGGCGGACGTCAACGACGCGGTGCACTACGAGGTCGCCGCGTACGACCTGAAGACCGGTCACCGCGCCACCCTGAGCGGCCGCGACAACGTGGTGCCCACCGCGCTGACGGTCGGCGAACTCAAGGCCGGCAAGGCCGGCGACGAATACGCCATCTCGGAGTCCTCCTTCGACGAGAACCTCGTCATCAGTGCCAGCACCATCCGCGTTGTCAACGGTGACAACGCGGACAAGGTCCTCTGGTCGAGCACGACCAAGCGGGATGCCGAGAACGGCCACGACGGGCCCAGCACCTGGGGCCTCGGGGTGATCGACGGCAGGCTGGTCGCCTCCGCCCAGGACGACCGGAAGATGGCCGACCCGGAGAACCGGGGCAGCCTGCGCTACGCGTCGCTGACCGTCTTCTCCGGCAACGGCACCGTCAAGTGGCAGTCCAAGGGCGTCGCGGCCTCCCCGATGTTCCAGGACCTGTACACCGACGCCGCGGGTTCCCACGTCCGGGTGATCGACCAGGGCCAGAACATCCGCACCTTCAAGCTGGGCAACGGCAAGGCGGAGAAGGTCACGCCGCTCCAGGGCGACGTCGCCTACGCCAAGGGCGCCGACCTGAACAAGGACGGCAAGACCGACGTCGTGATGGCGGGTTCCTCCAACGGCGTGTGGGCCTACTCCGGCCCGTCGCTGGTGAACGGCTCGAAGCCCGAGAAGCTGTGGCAGGCCACCGTATCCGGATCGGTCCACGACATCCAGATCGGTGACGTCAACGGCGACGGCAAGCCCGAGATCGTGGTCGCGGCCGACACCGCGACGGTCGTGCTCAACGGGAAGACCGGCAAGACGCTCGCCACCATCGAGGCAGGCGAGGGCCAGTTCGTCCGCTCGGTGCAACTGGCCGACCTCAATGGCGACGGCGAGCAGGACATCATCGTCCCGACGGACGCGGTACGCGCCTACTACGGTGACGGCCACGCCCTCTGGACGTACAACGCGCCCAAGGAGGCGGGCGACGTCCGCTTCGGCGACACGTCCTTCAACGACGGCCGAGTGTACGCCGCCTACGCCACCCTGAACGCCTACCAGCAGACGTCGCCGGTGACGACCGCGGTCGCGCTCAACGCCAAGAACGGCAAGGCCCGCTGGTCGGCAGCTCCGAAGGCGCCCGACTCCGCGGTCGGCGGTATCCGCGGACTCGACCCCAACCAGGGTGTCTTCGCCTCCAAGGAGATCCCGTACGCGGGTGGCCACGCGGTGGTCTACCTGTGGGTGGTCAACGGGCCCATCAAGATCGACGGCACAGACATGCTGAGCCCGCAGAACTACTTCGAGATCCGCGACGGCCGCACCGGCGAGGTGCTGCACTCCCTGGTCTCGGGCGGTCTGTGGACGCACAACGGCTTCTTCGCCAAGGACGGGGCGCTGTACCAGGCCGGCACGGCGTCGATCCGCCGCTTCCGAGCAAACGGGGACGACAAGACGCAGCTGTTCTCCCCGCAGACGTACAACGTCGGCTTCCTGACCGGCCCCGGCGGACGCTCACTGCTCGTCGCCGGCTCGGAGTCGAGTCTGTACCTCTTCGACCCGAGCGCCATCGACTCCGAGGACTCCTGGGCCAACGGCGTCGGCAACATCGGCGCCCTCAACGGCGCCCGCAACTACTTCGCGGGTGACCTCGACGGCGACGGCGTGGACGAGGTGCTGTCGCTGAACAGCGACGACGCCGGCCGGGACCGCGCGGCCGGTGAGTTCGGCGGCGGCTACTACGTCGCCGACAACGGCATCCACCAGGTCACGTCGTACAAGCTCTCCTGACCTGAACCGCCTCGAACGGGCCCCCGGGACGCACCTCGTCCCGGGGGCCCTCGGCGTACGTCACCACACCACCCGGAAGCCGATGTTGCCCGCGGAGCTGTCCACCGTGTTCGACGTGCGGGCCGCGACCCGGTAGCGGTTGCAGTACGAGTCGTGGCACAGGTACGAGCCGCCGCGCATCGTGCGACGGTCGTCGGTGCCGGGCTGCCAGGGGTCGGCGGACCACTCCCACACGTTCCCGGCCGTGTTGTACAGCCCGAAGCCGTTGGGCGCGTAGGTGTGGACGGGCGCCGTGCCCGCGTAGCCGTCCTCCTCCGTGTTGCGGGTGGGGAAGGAGCCCTGCCAGATGTTGCAGCGGTGCTCGCCGTCCGGGGTGAGCTCGTCGCCCCACGGGTAGCGGGCCTGGTCGAGCCCGCCCCGGGCGGCGTACTCCCACTCGGCCTCCGTCGGCAGCCGGCCACCGGCCCACTGGCAGTAGGCGAGCGCGTCGCGCCAGGTGACGTGGACGACCGGGTGGTCGCCCCGGTCGCCTATGCCGCTGCCCGGCCCCTCCGGGACGTCCCAGCGGGCGCCGCTCACCCCGCACCACCAAGGCGTCTGCTGCGGGCGGGGCGAAATCTTGCGCAACGAGCCCGGCAGGAACTTCGCGAACACGTAGCTCCAGCCGAACTCCTCCGCCTCGGTGCGGTAGCCGGTGGCCGCCACGAACGCGGCGAACCGGTCATTCGTCACGGCGTACGCGTCGATCGCGAAGCCCGCGACGCTCACCTCACGCACCGGCCCCTCGGCATCGCCCGCGTTCACATCACGGTCCTCGCTGCCCATCCGGAACGTACCCCCGGGCAGCTCGACCCGGTCCGCGTACGCCACCTCCGGCGCACGCGGCGCGACCGGCCCGATGCTCAGGACCGGATCGGCCGCGGCGACCCCGTCCCGGGACGGGGTGCAGCAGCTCTTGGGGGCGTCGGGGCGGTCACTCATCGTTGCCTTCTTCGTCGGGGAACCGAGGCACCGGGAGATCGTAACCAGGGCCGGAAACGGCGGACCCGGCCCCTGGGGCGAGCCCGTCCAGGAATGCCGAGAGCGCCCCGTACAGCGCGTCCGGCCGTTCCAGGTGCAGGTCGTGGCCCGTGCCGGGGACGCTCACCGCGTGTGTGTCCGGGCGTCGGCGCAGCATCTCGTCCACCTCCTCGGCCGGGATGAAGCTCTTCCGGGCGAGGACGAGCAGGGTGGGACACGCGACCCGGTCCCACTCCTCGTGGAAGGAGCGCCGGGCGTTCTCCGCGATGGACCCGGTCATCACGTCCCGGTCGAAGCGCGGCCCCCAGCCGCCGTCGCGTTCCACGAGCCCCGCCGCCCAGCCCGCACCGGCCGGGCCGCCGCCGAAGAACGCGGCCGCCGCCTCACGGGAGGCGAACGGCACCGGCCACGCGTCGAGCCACCGGCCGATGTGCTCGTCCAGGCCGGGGGTCGGCCCACCGGCCCCCGCCTCCACCAGCACCAGGGCGCCCGGCAGCTCCGGATGGGCGGCGGCCGTCAGCATCGCCGTGTGCCCGCCCAGCGACTGCCCGACGAGCACGGGCCGCTCAAGCCCCAGGTGCCGTACGACGGCGACGACGTCCTCCACGTACGCCGCGCGGGAGACGTCGTCCGGCCGGGGCTCGCTCGCGCCGTGCCCGCGCTGGTCCACCGCGACGACCCGGTGCCGGGGCGCCAGCCGCTCCGCGAGCGCGTCCCACTCGCCCGCGTGACCGGCGAGGCCGTGCAGCAGGACGACGGGGCGGCCGGATCCGCCGCCGTCCCGGCAGACGAGCCGGACCCCTTCACGTACGACGGTGTGCTCGGTCCACGGCATGGTGCCCCCAGGCGTTCGGCTGCTTCCGACGATCGTGCCCCGTGTGCTCAGAGCCGTCGGAGGAGCGCGGCCAGCGTCTCGGTCTCCTGAGCGGTGAGCTTGTCGGTGAAGTGACGGCGTACGGCCGCCTCCAGACCGGGGTGCACGGCGGCGACGGTGCGGCGGCCCGCCTCGGTGAGGGTGACGACGGTGGCGCCGCCGGACCGTTCGCGGGCGATGAGGTCGCGCTTGCTCATGCGGGTGAGCTGGTGCGAGGTGCGGGTGCGGTCCCAGCCGAGGGACGCGGCCAGCTCGCTCTGGCGCAGCGGACCGTCCGCCTTGCTCAGGCTGACCAGGATCGTCAGGTCGGGCTCGGACAGGCCCGCCGCGTCGGCGGTGTCGGCGATCACGCGCGCCCTGACCACCTCGTGGGCCCGCTTGAAGGCGGACCAGAGGTCCACGGGGCCCGAGACCGTGCCGCCCGGTGTTGACATATCAACGAATCCGTTCCTAGTGTTGAGATGTCAACGCTAGCAGGGGTCGGCTTCCACCGCCCCCGGCACTCCCCACGCAAGGATCCCCATGCGCACTCGCACCCTCGGACACGGCGGCCCGCAGGTCGCCCCGGTCGCCCTGGGCTGTGCCGGCATGTCCGACCACACCGGACCCGCCGACCAGGCGAACGCCGTCGCCACGATCCACGCCGCGCTCGACGCCGGGATCACCTTCATCGACACCGCCGACTTCTACGGCATGGGCCACAACGAGGACCTCATCGGCCGGGCACTGCGCGGCGGCAGGCGGGACGAGGCGGTGCTCAGCGTCAAGTTCGGCGGACTGCGCGACCCGGACGGGGCCTTCGTCGGCATCGAGGGCCGGCCCGCCCACGTGAAGAACGCGCTCGCCTACTCGCTGCGCCGCCTCGGCACCGATCACGTCGACATCTACCGCCCCTCCCGCCTCGACCCCGGCACCCCGGTCGAGGAGACCGTCGGCGCCATCGCGGAGATGATCGAGGCCGGTCACGTGCGCCACGTCGGGCTCTCCGAGGTGGGCGCGGAGACCATCCGCCGCGCCCACGCCGTGCACCCCGTCCACGATGTGCAGATCGAGTACTCGCTCTTCAGCCGGGGCCCCGAGACCAGCGGCATCCTGGACACCTGCCGCGAGCTGGGCATCGGCGTCACCGCGTACGGCGTCCTCGCCCACGGGCTGCTCACCGGCACCTACCGGCAGCCCGCCGGGGGAGACCGCCGCGCCGGGTGGCTGCCCCGCTTCCACCCCGACAACCTGGCCGCCAACCTCGCCCTGACCGACCGCCTGCGCCCGCTCGCCGACGCGCACGGCATCACCGTCGCGCAGCTCGCCACCGCCTGGGTCATCGCGCGCGGCGGCGACACCGGTGACATCGTCGCCGTCCTGGGCGCCCGCCGCCCGCACCGCGTCACGGACGCCCTGGCGGCGGCCGAAGTCACCCTGACCGAGGTCGACATGGCCGCGATCGACACGGCCGTCCCGGCGGGCGCGGTGGCGGGCACGCGGTACGCGGCGCCCCTGATGGCACTGCTGGACAGCGAGTCCTGAAGGCCGGTCCGGATCATGGCCCGCCGGGACCCGGCTCCCAGAGCGACGCGTACGCGGGGGCCCGGTGGCGGTGCGGCGGCAGGGGTGCGACCGAAGGGCGCCTTGAGTCGTACGCGCGACGAGGGTATGGCCCATTCTCCCCCCCGGGCTCCCGGCGGCTGCCCGGATAATCCGGGGATGAGCGACCGCATGCGACTGCCGGGCGGGCTGAGCCTGCGCCCCTGGGAAATGTCCGACGCCCCCGCCGTACGGGAGGCGTTCGCCGAGCCGGGGATGGAGCGGCAGGCCGAGGCGCCCCTCGTCACGGTGTCCGTCGTCGAGCAGTGGGTGCGGCGGCGCAGGACCAGTGGGGCCGGGGGATCGCCTACGCCTTCGCCGTCGCGGACGCGTCCGGCACCGCCCTCGGCGGTGTGGCCGTGAGCAGCCTGGACAACCGGCATGCCACCGGCTGGGTCTCCTACTGGACCGGATCCGCCGCACGGGGCAGAGGAGTGGCCACCCTCGGCTGCCGGGCGCTCGCCGACTGGTGCTTCTCTGAACTGGATCCCTTCCGGCTGGAGTTGGGGCACCGTACCAACAACCCCGCCTCCTGCCGGGTGGCGCTCGCCTCCGGATTCGCGGCCGAAGGGGTGCGGCGGCAGAAGCCGGCGTACGACGGCGTCCGCTATGACGTCGAGACCCACGCCAGACTCGCGACGGACTCCGTCAGGTAGGGGCACTACCCTCGCCGCCATGGTCGAACACGAAGCCCTCTCCGTCACCCGTGCCGCCTACGACGACGCCGCCGAGCTGTACGCGCAGCTGTTCAGCGACTCGTTGCGCGACAGCCCGTTGGACCGCGCGATGCTGGACGCCTTCGCGGAGTCCGTCGGGGCGGGCGGGCGGGTGGCGGACCTTGGGTGCGGGCCCGGCCATGTCACCGGTCACCTCGCGGGGCTGGGGCTCGACGCGTTCGGGGTCGACGCCTCACCCGCGATGGTCGGAATCGCCCGCCGGGCCTGGCCCGGACTGCGCTTCGAGCCAGGGGAGATGGGCGCCCTCGACCTCGCCGACGGCGCGCTGGACGGCGTGCTCTCGCGGTGGTCCGTCATCCACACCCCGCCCGCGGAACTCCCGCCGGTCCTGGCCGAGTTCAGCCGCGTACTGGCACCCGGCGGCCACCTCCTCATCGGCTTCTCCGCGACCGACGGGCCCGACCGTCCCACGCAGCCATTCGACCACGCCGTCACGACGGCCTACCGGTGGTCGCCCGACCACCTCGCCGGACTGCTGCGCGCCCACGGGCTGACCGAGACGGCCCGGATGGTCCGCGAGCCCCGGCCGGACGACCGCCGCCAGTTCCAGGAAGTGCACCTGCTCGCCCGCAAGGCGTAGAGCGGGGCGGTGCCCGTACCCAGGGGGCACCCACGGCTCGAAAAATACCCTGGGGGGTATCTCTGTTGCGGTGAAAGCCGGATACCCCCCGGGGTAATGAACCGACCGTGTTGGAGGGAGTCGACCGTGTTCTTCGTGGACACCCTGGAGACCGAGGGCCTGGGCAACCGCAGCTATCTGGCGGGCGGGCAGGCGACGGCCGTCGTCGTGGACCCGCCGCGCGACGTGGAGCGGGTCCTCGCGGCGGCCGCCGCGAGGGGCGTGCGGATCGCGTACGTGGCGGAGACCTGGGCGGTGACGGCCCCGTTCACCGGTGCCGCGATCCTGGGCGCCTGGGACGGCAAGCGCCTCGCCGCACGGGTCTCCGGGGGCAGGCTCCAGCGGCTGTTCGCCTGGGTGCTGCTCGCGGTCGCCGCGTTCATGCTGGCCGACGCGCCTACGTAAGGGAGTCGGCGCCCCTCAGGCCCGTGCCTCTCACGCCAGGGACAGGAACAGCTTCTCCAGCCGGGCCCGCATCTGGTCCCGGTCCAGGGCGGGCCGGTCCCCGTCGGTCATGCACTGCTGGAGGCCCGTCGCGATGATGGCGAACCCGGCCCGGTCCAGGGCGCGGGAGACGGCCGCCAGCTGCGTGATCACGTCCTCGCAGTCCCGGCCCTCCTCGATCATCCTGACGATCCCGGCGATCTGGCCCTGGGCCCGCTTCAGCCGGTTGAGCACCGACTTCAGCTCGTCGGCCGCCATGTCCAGCTCCACGGTTCCTCCCACATCCAGGGTCTCGGTGACGTGTCATACCCCTAGGGGTATATCCTACCCCGTTCGCCTCCCCGTACGGCTTACACCCGCTTGTGGGGCCCCGGACGCCGGGTGAGGGTGGCGGTGCCCGGGCCCGCGCGGGCCCGGCCGCCGAGAGGGAGACCGACATGTCCCAGGACACCGACGCCAAGCCCGCCGAGCGGACTGTGGCGCAGGCGAACCAGGCGGTACGGCGCGACTACCCCTTCGGCGACACCCAGGACTTGGAGGACGCCCGGCGCGGGTTCATGGGCACCGCGCAGGACCCCCTGATCCGCGACGCCACGGGCAGCGCCGTATGGGACCTGGAAGCCTACGGGTTCCTCGACCAGGAGTGCCCGGACACCGCCAACCCGAGCCTGTGGCGGCAGAGCCGCCTCTGCTCCGAGCACGGGCTCTTCGAGGTCACCGAGGGCATCTACCAGGTGCGCGGGTTCGACCTGTCCAACATGACGATCGTCGAGGGCGACCGGGGCGTCCTCGTCATCGACCCCCTGGTGTGCGCCGCCACGGCCGCCGCCGGACTCGCGCTGTACCGCGCCCACCGGGGCGAGCGGCCCGTGACGGGCGTGCTCTACACCCACAGCCACGTCGACCACTTCGGAGGCGTACGCGGGGTGCTGACCGACGAGGACGTCGCGGCCGGAGTCCCGGTGCTCGCCCCGCACGGCTTCCTGGCCCACGCCGTCAGCGAGAACGTCTACGCGGGTACGGCGATGAGCCGGCGCGCCGCCTACATGTACGGCGCCGCCCTCCCGAAGGGGCCCCAGGGGCAGATCGGCGCGGGCCTCGGGCAGAGCGTGTCGACGGGTGCGCCCGGGCTGATCCCGCCCACCCTCGACATCACCCGCACCGGCCAGACGGAGACCGTCGACGGCATCCGCATGGTCTTCCAGCTCACACCCGGCACCGAGGCCCCGGCCGAGCTGAACATCCACTTCCCGGACCGCTCGGCCCTGTGCATGGCGGAGAACGCCACGCACAACCTGCACAACCTGCTGACGCTGCGCGGCGCCGAGGTCCGCGACCCGCACGTCTGGTCCCGCTACCTCACGGAGTCGGTCAGCCTCTTCGGTGACGTGTCGGACGTCGCCTTCGCCTCGCACCACTGGCCGGTCTGGGGCCGGGAGCGTGTGATCTCCTTCCTGATGGAGCAGCGCGACCTGTACGCGTACCTCCACGACCAGGTCCTGCGGATGCTCAACCAGGGCCTCACCGGGCCCGAGATCGCCGAGGAGATCGTGATGCCGCCGGCCCTGGAGCGGGTCTGGCACACGCACGGCTACTACGGCTCCGTCAGCCACAACGCCAAGGCGATCTACCAGCGTTACCTGGGCTGGTACGACGGCAACCCGGCGCATCTCTGGCAGCACCCCCCGGTCGAGGCGGCCCGGCGCTACGTCGAGTTCATGGGCGGCGCGGACGCGATCCTGCGCAGGGCCCGGCAGTCCTTCGCGGACGGCGACTACCGCTGGGTCGCCGAGGTCGTCAACCACCTGGTCTTCGCGGACCCGGACCACGCGGAGGCGCGCTCCCTCCAGGCCGACGCGCTCGAACAGCTCGGCTACGGCAGTGAGAACGGGACCTGGCGCAGCGTCTACCTGATGGGCGCCCAGGAGCTCCGCCACGGCAGCCTCGGCACCCCCACCAGCACGGCCTCGCCCGACGTCCTGGCCGCCCTCACCCTGGACCAGCTGGTCGACTCGGTCGCCATCCGGGTCAACGGCCCCCGTGCCTGGGACGCCGACATCACCGTCCGCTGGGACATCGCGGGCGCCGAACCCCTCACGATGCGGCTGCGCAACGGCGTCCTCACCCACGTCGTGGGCACCGGACCGGCCGTGGGCGCGCCCGACGTCACCTTCGCGCTGACCGAGGCCGATCTGCGGGACGTCCTGGTGGGCGCCGTGCGGCCCGGCGACCTGGCGGCCCGCCCCGGCGTCGAGGTCACCGGCGACGCGGGGCGGCTGATCGAGCTCCTCGGCCATCTCGACGCCCCGGACCCGGACTTCGCCATCGTCACCCCCTGAGCACCCGGCGCGGCACGACAAGAGGAGGACTCATGGCTGTACGGCATCGACTGATCGAGGCCACGGTGGCGGACGTCTGGCGGGTGCTCGCCGACCCCTCCCGCTACAGCGACTGGGTGGTCGGGACCTCCGACTCGCGCCCTCGCCGGGGCAACTGGCCGGAGGTCGGCGCCGGCCTCACGTACGTCCTGCGCATCGGCCGGTGGTCCGTGCAGGGGCGGACCACCGTCCGGCGCTGCGAGGCCCCGCACATCCTGGAGCTGGAGGCCGACAGCGGGCGGATCGGCACCGCCCGGATCGCCATCGAGGTACGCCGCTGGGGCGACAACGCCCTGGTGACGCTGGACGAACACCCCCTGCGCGGACCGGCGGGCAAGCTCCACAACACCGTCGTCGACGCGCTGATCCAGCTCCGCCACCGCAGCGTCCTCGCCCGTCTCGCGCAGACCGTCGAGGCGGCCCCGAAGGGCGCCCGCGAAGCGGTCTGAAGCCCTTCCCGCGACCCCACCTGGAGGCATCGATGCCGGACGCCGTGGTCATCGGCGCGGGCCCCAACGGCCTCGTCGCGGCCAATCTGCTCGCCGCCGCCGGGTGGAGCGTCGAGGTCCTGGAGGCGCAGCCCGAGCCCGGTGGGGCCGTACGCAGCGACCGCGGGGTGCACCCCGATTACGTCTCCGACCTGTTCAGCGCGTTCTATCCGCTGGCGGCGGCGTCCCCGGTCATCGACGGGCTCGACCTCCACGAGGAGGGGCTGCGCTGGTCGCGTGCGCCCCGCCCGCTCGCGCACCCGCTGCCGGACGGGCGGTGCGCGGTGCTGGCGGACCGTGCGCGGGACACGGCGGCGGGGCTCGACGCCTTCTCCGAGGGCGACGGAGCGGCGTGGCTGGAGCTGTGCGCCACCTGGGACCGGGTGCACCGCGAGGTGCTGGGCGCCCTCTTCACGCCCTTCCCGCCGGTGCGCGCGGGCGTCCGCCTGGCCGCCCGGCTCCGGGCCGCCGGGGGACTCCGCCTGGCGCGGACCCTGCTGCTGCCCGTACGCCGCCTGGGCGAGGAGCGGTTCGGGGGCGAGGCGGCCCGGCTGCTGCTTGCGGGCAGTGCGCTCCACGCCGACCTCGGCCCCGAGGCGGCCGGGAGCGGCGGCTTCGGCTGGCTGATGTCCATGCTCGGCCAGACCTACGGATTCCCGGTGCCGGTCGGGGGCGCGGGCGCGCTCACGGCGGCCCTGGTACGGCGCCTCGAACGGCACGGCGGCGTGCTCCGCTGCGGTGAGCGGGTCACGGAGGTCGTCGTGCGCGGCGGACGCGCCGTCGGCGTACGGACCGCGAAGGGCGAGGCCGTGCCCGCGTCCCGCGCCGTGCTCGCCGACGTGTCCGCCCCGGCGCTGTACGGCGGACTGGTCGGCGCCCGTCATGTGCCCGCCCGGCTCCTGGACGACCTGCGCCGCTTCCAGTGGGACTTCGCGACGTTCAAGGTGGACTGGGCGCTCAGCGGCCCGGTGCCCTGGACGGCCCGCGAGGCCACCATGGCGGGCACCGTGCACCTGGCGGACGGCGTCGACGGCCTGACCCGGTTCGCGGCGCAGATCGCGACGGGGCAGGTGCCGGACCGCCCCTTCCTGCTCTTCGGCCAGATGAGCACCGCCGACGCCACCCGTTCCCCGGCCGGTACCGAGGCCGCCTGGGCCTACACCCACGTCCCGCACCGCATCAAGGGCGACGCGGGCGAGGACGGGCTGACCGGGCGGTGGGACCGGGGCGAGCAGGAAGCCATGGCCGACCGCATGGAGCAGGAGGTGGAGCGCTGGGCCCCCGGCTTCCGCTCCCGCGTCCTGGCCCGCCGCCTGCTGGCGCCCCCTACCATCGAATCCATGGACGCCAACCTGGTCGGCGGCGCGATCAACGGCGGCACGACGGCGGCGCACCAGCAGCTGGTGTTCCGCCCGACCCCGGGGACGGGACGGCCCGAGACCCCGGTCAGGGGTCTTTACCTGGCCTCGGCCTCGGCGCACCCGGGCGGCGGGGTGCACGGAGCACCGGGCGCGAACGCGGCACGCGCGGCGCTGCGGAAGCGGCTGCGGCGCTGACGCACGGGCCGGGGCGCGTCCGGGAAGTCCCGCCCTACGCGTTCTCCGCCGCGCGGCCCCCCGCTCCCAGCAGGCCCGTGGCCGTGAACTCCGAGCGCGTCAGCTCCTTGCGGGTCGCGAGCGCGACCACCCCCGGCAGCCCGGCCCGCACGGCCTGGACGCCCCGCAGCCAGCCGGGGACGTACACCGAGGGCGACCGCCGTTCGATCGCGGCGACCAGGCGCCGGGCCACGTCGGGCGCCGGGTAGGTCTTCCGGGCCGGCGGAGGCATATGTGCGCGCAGCTCGCGCAGCACCGGGAACTGGTCGGCGTCGCGGACCATGTCGGTGTCGATCCAGTTCAGATACGCGATGCCCACCCCGACACCGTGCGGCGCCAGCTCCGAACGCAGCGAGTGGCACAGGGCCTCCACGCCCGCCTTGGAGGCGCAGTACGCGCTCATCATCGGCGCGGCCCCGATGGACGCCAGTGAGGCGATCTGGAGGTAGTGCCCCCGGGTGTCCAGGAGCTGCGGCAGGAACACTCGGGCGGTGGCCGCGCTGCCGAGCAGATTGACCTCGACCACGCGCCGCCAGCTCGCCGGATCGGAGTCCGCGAACGGACCGCCCTCCGCCACGCCCGCGTTGGCGACGACCACCGAAGCGGGGCCCAGCCGACGGCGCACCTCGTCGGCGACGCGGGCCATCGCGGCGTCGTCCGTGACGTCCACGTGCCAGTGCCCGGAGGGCGCGGGGAGCGTGGCGGCCACTTTGGCGAGCGTTTCCTCCTCCAGGCCGAGCAGGGCCACCCGGGCGCCCCGGGCGGCCAGCTCCCGCGCCACGGCCTTGCCGAGGCCGCGCGCCCCGCCCGTCACCACGGCCGTACGGCCGCGCAGCAGGTGCTTCCGTTCAGTCACGGGACTCCTTCGCGGTGCCGGGAGGGCCGGGGCCCTGTTCCGGCCATGGTCACCCGGGGGTGCCGGATGTGCGCGCCGGGAGCCCCGCGAGACGGCCTCCCGGGTCGCGAGGGGCGGCGGGCTCGGCCACCCTGGACGGGATGCGCCCGCGCCGGTGACAACGAGGACCGCCTTCCCCCTCACGGAGGATTCGGATGACGACTGCCGCCGCTCCACCCGTCGACCTGGGCCGGCTGTGGACCCTGCCCGGGGTCTACGCCCCGCAGGCCGACACCCACCTGCTGGCGCGGGCGCTCCAGGCCGAGGGCCCGGCCGCCGGGATGGACGTCCTCGACGTCTGCACGGGCAGCGGCGCCCTGGCCCTGCTGGCGGCGCGCGGCGGGGCCAGGGTCTCCGCGATCGACATCTCGCGGCGGGCCGTCCTGACCACCCGCCTCAACGCCGCCCGCGCCGGCCACCGCGTCCGGGTGCTGCGCGGCGACCTCACCGGCCCCGTGGGCGGCCGGCGCTTCCACCTGATCGTGAGCAACCCCCCGTACGTCCCCGCCCCTCAGGTCCGCCGCGCCCGCGCCCACGGCCCCCAGGTCGCCTGGGACGCCGGGCTCTGGGGCCGGCAGGCCCTGGACCGCATCTGCGCCCACGCCCACGACGCCCTGCACCCGAACGGCGTGCTGCTCCTCGTCCACTCCGCGCTGTGCGGCGCGGAGGAGACCCTGGACCGGCTGACCGCGAGCGGCCTGCGCGCCGCGGTCACGAGCCGGTCCTCCGTACCCTTCGGGCCGGTGATGACCGCGCGCCTGCCGTGGCTCCGCGAGCAGGGCCTGCTCGGCCCCCGCGACGACACCGAGGAACTGGTGGTCATCCGTGCCGAACGCCCGTGAGCCCCGCCGCCTCACCATCGAGCCGGGCGGCCCGGTGCTGATCGAGGGGCCGGTCGAGATCGTCCGGGAGGACGGCTCGACCGTCACCTCCGACCGCTTCCTCGTCGCGGTCTGCACCTGCCGCCGCAGCCGGATGTACCCCTGGTGCGACACCAGCCACCGCCGTCACCGGCGGCCGGTCAGCCCGCCGTCGGGCGAAGGTGGACCGGAAGGGCCTGGTGGCCGTTGCTGATCAGGGACGGCAGCGGCAGCAGGTCCTCGGCCGGGACCGCGAGGCTGACGTCGGGGAAGCGCTCGAAGAGCTGACGGAGGGCCGTGGCGATCTCCAGGCGGGCGAGCGGGGCCCCGAGGCAGAAGTGGACGCCGTGGCCGAAGGCCAGGTGGTCCTTGGCGGTGCGGGTCACGTCGAAGGCGTCGGCCGTCTCGCCGTGCCAGTCGGGGTGGCGGTTGGCGGGGGCGAAGGAGACCAGGATGGCCTCGCCCTGCGCGATCTTCTGCCCGTCCGGCAGGGGGATGTCCGAGACGGCGAAGCGCATCGGGATGTGCTTGACCGCGGGCTCGTGGCGCAGGGTCTCCTCGACCACGTCGTTCCAGTCGGCGCGGCCCTCGCGGAGGTGGGCGAGCTGTTCCGGGTGGGTCAGCAGGGCGGTGATCGCCTGGTCGATGACGTTGACCGTGGTGTCGTAACCGGCGGAGATCATCAGGAGCAGCGTGTCGCGCAGCTCCTCGTCGCTGAGGCGGCTGCCGTCGCCCTCCTCGTCGCGGGTGGCGAGCAGGAGCGAGGTCATGTCGTCGCCCGGCTGCGCCCGCTTGGCGGCGATCAGCTCGTCGAGGGCCCCGTACAGGGCGGCCGTGTTGGCGGTGGCCTCCTCGACGGTGAGGGTGGTGTCGAAGACGCCGTCGACCTTGGCGCGGAAGCCGTCGAGCTGGTCCTCGGGAACGCCCATGAGACGGCCGATCACCGCGATCGGGAGCGGGTAGGCGAGCTCCAGGCGCAGGTCGACCGGTTCACCGGCGGGCCGGTCCGCGAGGCCGTCGAGGAGTTCGGTGACGACCTTCTCCACCGAGACGCGCAGGTCCTGGATGCGGCGGGCGCTGAACGCGGGGGCGATCATCCGGCGCAGCCGCCGGTGGTCGCCGCCGTACGCGGTGAACATGTTGTTCACGGCCACCCACAGGGCGAGCGGCCAGGTGGCCACCGTCTCGGCGAACGCCGGCCAGTGCGCCCGGGCGTTCTTCGAGACCTGGGAGCTGGTCAGCAGCTCCTTCAGGAGGACCGGGTCGCTGACGGACCACGCGGTGACCCCGAGGACGTCGACGCGGGTGGCGGAACCGCGCTCGCGCAGCGCCCGGTACTCCGCGTGGCGGTCGGTGCCCGCGGGGTCGAGGACGATGATCGGCTGCTCGGACATGGGGCTCCTTCAGTGGGAAGCGTGGAAGACGATGGGGAGGGATTCCAGCGCGCGGTGGAACGGGCCCGGACGCCAGCGCAGTTCGGCGGCCGGGACCGCGAGGTCCATCTCGGGCAGGGCGTCGAGCAGATAGGTGACCGCGGTCTCCGCGATCAGGTACGCGTGCGAGCGCGCCGGGCAGGTGTGCGGGCCGATGCTCCACGCCAGATGGGCCCGGTTGCCCGCGATGCCGCCGGACGCCTCGGCGATCGCCGGGTCGTTGTTGCAGCCGGCCATCGAGATCAGCACCGGCTGGTGGGCGGGGAGCAGCACCCCGTCGATGTCCGCCGGGTAGGGCGGGTAGGTGATGCAGTAGTTCGCCATCGGCGGGTCGGTGTAGAGGACGGTGTCGAGCGCGTCCCGCACGGTGGAGTGCCCGGCGTGCAGCCCGGCGGAGAACTCCTCGTCGGTGAGGATCTTCAGCTGGGTGTTGGCGATGAGATTGGTCAGCGGCTCGATGCCCGCCCCGTACAGCGTGACCAGCTGGTGGCCCATCTCCTCGTCGGTCAGCTGCGCCGCGTGGCCGATCAGCCGGGAGGTGATGTCGTCGGCGGGGTGGCGGCGGCGCAGTTCGACGAGGTCGGTGACCGCCTGGCCGAGGATCTCGTTGCCCCGCTGGGCGTCCGTGGCCTCGAAGATCCGGGACATTCCGTCGGCGATGCGCGCCCCGATCTCGTCGGGGCAGCCGAGCAGGGAGCTCAGGACGCGGAAGGCGATCGGCCACGCGTACTGGGTGAGCACATCGGCCCGGCCCGCCGTGATGAAGTCCCCGATGGCGGCCTCGGCCAGCTTCTCGACCCGGGCCCGCAGCTCGTGCTGGTCCACGGCGTCGATCGCGGTGGTGTTGGCGGACCGGTAGCGGGCGTGCGCGGTGCCGCTGCTGCGCAGGGCGTTGGGCCGCCACTCCATCATCGGCCGCACCGGACAGGAGGCCGGCACCTGCTCCTGCCAGACGCGCGGGTCGTGCGGGAAGTACAGCGGGTCGTTGAGGATGCGCCGGGCCTGGAAGTAGCCGATCACCAGGGTGGCGGGGATGCCCGGGGACAGCTCGACGGGCACCAGCGGCCCGTACACCGCCCGCATCCGCTCGTACGCGGCATGCGGGTCGGCGGCGTACGCCGGGTCGTAGAGCGCGACCCGGCCCGACGGGGCCGACGGCAGGGTGATGCTGGGGGACGTCATGACGTGGGCTCCAGGGAGAGGGCCGAGCGTTGTGCGGCGAGGTGTTCCGTGAGCGTGATCAGGGCGTACACGCAGGAGGTACGGTCCCGGGCGTCACAGGTGGTCAGGGGCGTCTCCGGGTCCAGTGCCAGGGCCTCGCGGATCTCGGCGAGGCCGTAACCGGGCGCGTCCGGGAACACGTTGATCGCGACCGCGTACGGAATGCCCTGGTCCTCCAGGAGCCCCAGCGCCTCGTGGCTCGCGTCCAGGTCGCGGGTGTCGGCCAGTACCAGGCAGCCGAGCGCGCCGTGCGCCAGGTCCTCCCACAGAGGCTGGAACCGCACCTGGCCGGGCAGGCCGAACAGATAGAGGGCGAGGGCACCGCCGGCCAGGTGGATGCGACCGAAGTCCATGCCCACGGTCGTCGTCGTCTTGTCCGGCACCCCGCGCAGATCGTCCACGCCGACGCTGTCCTCGGTGATCGGCTCCTCCATCCGCAGCGGCCGGACCTCCGAGACGCTGCCGATGAAGGTCGTCTTGCCGACGCCGAAGCCACCGGCGATCACGATCTTGGCGGACTGGGTCACCGTCGCCGGTACGTACGTGACGCCGTTCGAGGCGTCAGACCAGTTCTCGGAGTCCATCGAGCACCTTCTGGAGGAGGTCGTTTCGGGGCTGGTCACCGGCGGCGGGGGCCGGGCTGGCCAGATGGCCGCTGTCCATCAGGGAGGACACGATGATCCGGACGGTGGAGGGCGGCAGCTGGAGCGCGGCCGCGATGTCCGCGACGGCCAGACCGCCCCGCCCCACCGCGAACAGGCTCATCACCCGCCGCGCGTCGGGCCCCAGCTCACCGGCCGGGCCCGGCGCGGCGACGACCACGCTCTCCAGGCGTACATCCCGGTCGGGGCGGACCCGGCCGCCCGTACGGACATAGGGCCTGACCATGTCCGGATCGTGCCGTGGGCCGCTCATGCGGCGGGGCCCCCGTCCGGCTGGAGCACCGGCGTGCGCTCCCTGGTGCCCAGCTGCTCGCCCAGGCGGACGACCAGCAGGGCCATGTGGTGGCTGATCAGGCCGACGTCGGCGTGCGGGCCCGTGGTGACGACGGACAGCATCGTGTGGTGTCCGGCCGCCGTGGTCAGCCCGATGGTCGACACGGACTCGATCAGCTGCTGGCGCACGCCCTGCCCGCCGGTGAACTCGTCCCAGGCGCGGCCCGAGGCGCGCAGCGACGCGGTCAGGGCGGCCAGCTTCTCGCCGTCCTCCTGGCTGATGGTGCGCGTCCGCGCCTTCAGCAGCCCGTCGCCGCTCATCAGCACGGCGTACCGGACGCCCTCCACCGATCCGAGCTGCTCGTCCAGCAGCCAGCCCAGGGTGTTCGCGTGCGTGTCCGACATGATCAACGTCCTTCGTCCGTACGAGGGGTGTTCTGGTTGTCCCGGCTGCGGCGGCTGCCCGCCATCCACGCGGCGGCCACCGCGGGCCTGCCCGGCTCGACCTCCGGTTCGGGCCCGGACCGCGCCCCGGCCGCGGGCCGCGTCCCGCGCCGGCGGACGGTGAGCCCGCTGGCCGTGGTCGCCTGCGCCGGACCGGACGCGGGCTCCTCGGCGGGCGGGGCCGCGGGGGCGGGCTCGACGGCAGCGGCGGGAGCGGGAGCTTGGGCGGCCGGGGCGGGAGCGGCGGGTGCGGCGGGCTCGGGTGCGGACCCGGTCATGGGCGGGGCCTCCGGGAGCGAGGACGGCCGGCGGGGCGGCGGGACGGTGGCCTTCCGGGCCGCGGGCAGCGACTGCGCGGACACCGGCCGGGACGGCCCCGGCGTCGTCAGGAGCTCCTGCGGCAGCACGATGATCGCCCGGGTGCCCCCGTAGAGGTTCGGCGCGGTCAGCTCGACGCGGAAGCCGTACTGGTGGGCCAGGACCGAGGCCACCCGCAGACCCGTCTGCGGGTAGGCGCCCAGCCGCGTGATGTCGTCCCGCTGCTCACCGGACATCACCTCGCGGGCCCAGGTCAGCCGCTCGTCCTCCATCCGGAGACCGGCGTCGTCCACGACGAGGAACGCCGCGTTCGCGCCGTGCTCCAGGGAGACGTGCACCAGGGCGTTGGGCGGCGAGTAGCGCAGGGCGTTGTCCAGGAGCACCGCCAGGGTGTGGACGACCGCCTCCACGGACCGGCTGCGCACCGCGAAGGACTCCAGGTCCGTGTGCTGGACGCGCTGGTAGCCCTCGACCCGGCCCATGGCGGTGCGGACCACATCGGTGAGCGAGGTGGCGGGCCAGCGCCGGGACAGCTTGTCACCGGCCAGGACGCCGTAGCCGGACGCGGTCAGCAGCATCTGCTGCGCCAGGTGGTCCATCTCGACCAGCGTCGCGTACGCGTCGTCGGACACGTGGCGCCGCACCCCGGCACTGATCGTGCTGCTCAGCTTCGCCGCGCGGTGCACGGTGCTGGACGCGAAGGCGCGTACCGCCGCCCGGGCCGTGTCCACCGACTCCTGGCGGGCCTGCGCGACCTGACGCTCCGTCTCGGCCCAGACCTGGGTGAGCTGTTCCTCGGCGGCGTTCTGCGCGAGGCGGCCGGTCATGGTGATCGCGGAGCGGACCTGGTTCGCCAGAGCGGTCAGCCCGTTGGCGAGCTGGGTGTGGGCCAGCTGCGGCGGGATGGCCGAATCCGGTGGGTAGGGGCGGCCGGTCTGCGCCTCGGACGCGGCCGCCTGGACGACGCTCTGGGCGATATGTGCCACGTACTGCTCGGCGGCCCGGATCTGCTGGGCCAACTGCTCGCGCTGTTGCCGGAGTTCATCGGCCCGCCGTTTCTCGGCGCGGGCGCGGCGCAGGAACCACAGCGAGGCGCAGGCTCCCGCCGCCAGCGCGAGCAGGATCAATATCGGTTCGGTCATGGGGTCCTCGCGGGAAATCAAGGGGGACGGTTCCACCGACCGCGCGGGCGCCGGGGCCCGCGCGTTCAGCTGCGGCCGGGGGCGACGAGGCGTCTTCGGAGCGCGTCGCGGCCGGTGCCGAAGCCGGCCGCCGGGCGGGACGCTGAGCGGGTGACCGGCGAGGGGGACATGACAGAACACTAATCAGAAATGACCAAGGACCGCACACAGGACGACTGTTGACGATGTATCGGTGGCCGAAAAGTGGGACCACCTGGCCATCCACGCGCCGTACGCCCCTCGCTAGGATTCGGTGCGGGCCCCGGCCGTGAAGGCGCGGGCCAACCCGCGCAAACGCAAGCGTACTTCCGCGCCTGTGCCCCGGCGGGAGAGCGGCCGGGCGGACGGCCGGGACATCAAGTGAGTGGAGAGCCAGTCATGCGTGGAGGCAGCATCGCCGTGGTCGGCGGGAGCATAGCGGGGTGTGCCGCGGCCCTGGCCGTGGCACGCGCCGGAGCGGACCGGGTCACCGTCTTCGAGCGCGCCGACGCCGAACTCCGGGACCGGGGCGTCGGAATCGCCCTCCAGAGCGACCGCTACGAGGAGCTGAGAGAGGCCGGATACGTAGCCCCCGAGATGCCCTGGGCGCCGCTGACCCGGCGGGTGTGGAGCGTACGGGACGGAGACGCGCCGCACGGCCGGGGCTTCGGGCAGCAGCCGTTCCCGTTCCGCGCCTACAACTGGGGTTCGCTGTGGAGCGAGCTGCGCAGCCGGGTGCCCGAGGGCGTCGACTACCGCTCCGGCGCCGTCGTCGCCGCCGTGGAGCCGGCCGACGACGGGGTGACGCTGCGGCTCGCCGACGGCCACGAGGAGCGGTTCGACCTCGTGATCGGCGCCGACGGCTACCGCTCCGTGGTCCGCGAGGCCATGTTCCCCGGCATCAGCCCCGAGTACGCCGGTTACATCGGCTGGCGCGGCGCGTCCGAGGACGTCGAGGGGCTGCCCTCGGACGGGCTCGACGCCCACAACATCGTCTTCCCCGGCGGCCACTGCATGATCTACCGCATCCCGGACGGCACCGGCGGCCACCGCCTCAACTGGGTGCTCTACACCACGCCCCCGCAGGACGGCGGCCTCCACCCGGACCTGCGCACCCCCACCTCGCTCCCGCCCGGCCGCCTCAACTCCGAGCTGACCGACTGGCTGCGCGCGCTGGTCGCGGAGCACTTCCCGCCCTTCTGGGCCGACAAGGTGCTCGGCACGCCCGCCGGGACCACCTTCATCCAGCCCATCTACGACCTGGCCGTCCCGCACTACACCTCGGGCCGCATGGCGCTCGTCGGCGACGCCGCCAGCGTCTCCCGTCCGCACGTCGGCGCGGGCAGCGTGAAGGCGCTCCAGGACGCCACCGCCCTGGAGGCCGCCTGGACCGCCGGGGACAGCTGGAAGGACGTCCTTGAGCGCTACGACGCCGGCCGCGGCCCGGTCGGCTCCGCGATGGTCGCCCTCGCGCGCCGCATGGGCAGCACCCAGGTCGAGAACACCCCGGACTGGTCGGCCATGGGCCAGCCCGAGTTCGACGCCTGGTGGCAGGACCAGAACAGCGGCTCCGACCGCAGCAGCGGCTTCGGCGGCCACAGCCTGAAGGCCAAGTAGCCGCGTGGGCGAGGAGGGGGTGCACCGGCCGGTGCACCCCCTCCTCGCCCACGTCAGACGCCGGTCGGCGCGAGCTCCAGCGCCGCGTGCAGGGCCGTCGGGTCCTTGCGGGCCTCCGCCCCGTCCAGCCGCAGCGCCACCCGCCCCGACGTCAGGACCGTGAGCGTGTCCGCGCATCCGGCCGCCGTCGCCGGGCTCGGCGACACCAGGAGTACGGCGATGCCCTCCTCGGCCAGCGTCGTCACCAGGTCGTGCACCTGACGGACCAGGGCGGGCGCCAGGCCCTCCGTCGGCTCGTCGAGCAGCAGCACGCTCGGCGAACCGAGCAGCGCCCGGGCCAGGGCCAGCATCTGCTGCTCCCCGCCCGACAGGTCCGTGCCCCGGTTCCCCCGGCGCTCACCCAGCCTCGGCAGCAGCTCCAGCACCCGCTCGGGCGTCCACACACTGGGCCGCGAGGCGTCGCCCCGGCGCGGCGGGCGGTGCGAGAGGCGCAGGTGCTCGGCGACGCTGAGGTTCGCGAAGACCCGGCGGCCCTGCGGCACGAGGCCGATCCCGGCGCGGGCGATCCGGTGCGCCGGCTGCCCGGTCAGGTCGCGGCCGGCCAGCCGTACGGTGCCCGCGTCCGGGCGCATCAGACCGGCGACGGTGTGGACGAGCGTCGTCTTGCCCGCGCCGTTGTGGCCGACGACGGCGTGCACCGTCCCGGCGGGCACGGAAAGGTCGAGGCCGTGGAGGACCGTGCCGCCGTGGTAGCCCGCGGTCAGGCCCGTGAGTTCGAGCATCGGGGGTCGGTCACCCTCTCGCTTCGGGGCTGCCGGCGAGGGGCCTCACCGGCGCCGTGTTCTGGTACGCGTCGCGGACCTCCGGGTGGGCGAGCGCCTCCCCGGTCGGCCCGGTCACCAGCACCCGCCCGGCCGCCAGCACGGTCACCGACGTGGCGACCTGGGCGACGACCTCGACGTGGTGCTCGACCAGGACGACCGCCACGCTCGCGGGCAGCGCCCCCAGGATGGAGAGCAGCCGGCCGATGTCGCCGTCGGTCAGCCCGGCCGCCGGCTCGTCCAGGAGCAGCAGCCGCGGATCGCCCGCCAGGGCCGCGGCCAGGTCCAGCATGCGCCGCTGCCCGTGCGAGAGCTCCGAGGCGGGCCGGTGCGCCAGGTGCGCGAGGCCGACGGTCTCCAGGTGCTGCCCCGCCGACTCGGTGTGCAGCCGGTAGCGGGACGGGCTGCGCCAGGCACCCCGGCGCTTCGGGTGGTGCGCCCACCCGGCCAGCACGATGTTGTCCAGGACCGTCAGTTCACCGATGACGGACGGCTGCTGGAAGCTGCGCGCGATGCCGAGCCGACTGCGCTTCGCGGTGGACGCCCGGGTGACGTCCGTACCGTTCAGCGCGATCGTGCCCCGGTCGGGCCGGTCGGTGCCGGCGATGAGGTTGAGCAGGGTCGTCTTGCCCGCGCCGTTGGGCCCGATGACGGCGTGCCGGGCGCCCGGGGGCAGCCGCAGCGCGACGTCGTCCACGGCGGTGAGGCTGCCGTACCGGCGGGTCAGGTGGTCGAGGTCCAGCACGGGGACCGGCTCTGCGGCTTCGGGCGTCATGGGGAGACCTTCCCGGCGGGGGACACGGTGGACGCGGCGGGCGCGGGGCGGCCGGTGAAGAGGCGCAGACCGGCCAGGCCGCGCGGCAGCAGGTACACGGCGGCGATGAACAGCGCCCCGAGCAGCAGCGGCCCGTGGCCGGGCCAGGAACCGGCGACCCAGTCCCGGGTGAACACGATCAGCCCGGCGCCGAGCAGGGCGCCGATGACCGACGTCGTACCGCCGATGACGACCGCGAGCAGCGCGAACGCGGCGATCTCGAAGCCGACGTCGGCGGGGGAGAGGTACTGCTGCACGGTGACCATGAGGGACCCGCCCACCCCGGCGAGCGCGCCCGCGCAGATGTGGGCCACCAGGAGATAGCGCCCCACGGGGTGTCCGGACGCGCGCATCCGCGCCTCGGCGCCCCGGGTGCCGGTCAGCAGCTTGCCGGCCGGGGAGCGCAGCACGAGCAGGGTGAGGGCGACGGCGACGACCGCGACGACCGCCGCGTACACGTAAAGCTCGCGCTCCTCGGTCATGCCCTCGCCGCCCCACAGCGCCCGGGTGGCCGGGAAGCCGACCAGCCCGTCGGCGCCGCCCGTCAGGGACTTGACCTGGTTGATCACCGCACTGGTCAGCTCGCCCACCGCCAGGGTGATCATCAGCACGGTCGTGCCCCGGGCGCGGATGACCGCGGGTCCGGTCACCGCCGAGAACACGGCGGCCGCGAGCGCCGACAGGACGATCTGGACCGGGCCCACCGTCCATCCGGCGTCGGCCAGGTTGGCGGTGGCGTACGCGCCGACGGCGAACGGGGCGGTCTGCCCGAGCGTGGGCAGACCGGCGTACCCGGTCAGCACGGTGACGCTGACCGCGAGCAGTCCGAGCGCCAGGGCGGACCCGGCCAGCGAGATGCTGTACGAGTCGAGCATCCCCGGGAGCGCGAAGAGCACGGCGAGCAGCACGAGCAGCGGCACGGCCTGCCGCCACCCGGCCGAGTGCAGCCAGGCGCCGAGCCGGGCGGGGGCCGCCGGAGCGGGCGCCGCGGCCGCGCGCGGCCGGTTCTCCCACCGGGCGGCGAGGAGCTTGCGCAGCCGGGAGACCGGGTCGGCGGACGGACCCCGCTCCTCGTGCGCCTCCGGCTCCGTGAAGCGGGAGCGGAACACCAGCACCGCCGCCATCGCGGCGAACAGCAGATACGGCGCCAGGTCCGGCAGCACCGAGACGCCCAGGGTCTGGACCTCGCCCACGGCGACCGCCGCGGCGAACGTCGCCCACAGCGAGCGCAGCCCGCCGAGGACGACGACCACGAGGGACAGCATCAGCACGTTCTCGGAGGTGCCGGGCCCGGGGCCGATGATCGGCGCCCCGAGGACGCCCGCCGCACCGGCCAGCGCGCCCGCCGCCGCGAGCACTCCGGTGTGCACGGCGCGGGGGTTGTGGCCGGTGGCGGCGAGCATCTGGGGGTCGTCCGCCGACGCGCGGACCGCCGCGCCCACCCGGGTCCGGGTGAGCACCCACGTACCGAAGGCCGCCAGGACGACGGCCATGGCGATGAAGCAGAGCCGGTAGGCGGGGTAGCGGTGGCCCAGCAGGTGGACCGAGGAGTCGAGCGCGCCGGGGACGCGCACCGGCAGCTCGTCCGCCCCGAAGAACTGGATCAGCAGGTCCCCGCCGACGAGGGCGATCCCGAACGTCAGCAGGGCCTGCGCCAGATGCCCACGCCGGGCGAGCGGAACCGTGGCGGCGGAGAGCCCCGCCCCGGCGAGGGCCGCGGCCGCCGTTCCGGCCGCGAGCCCGAGGGCGAGGCCGCCCCACGTTCCGTCGCTCAGCTCGGCGCCGGTGTAGGCACCGATCGCGTACAGCATGCCGTGCGAGAGGTTCAGTACGCCGGCCGTGCCGAACGCGAGACTCAGGCCGGCGGCGACGACGAACAGCAGCAGCCCGTAGGCCACGCCGTCCACCGCCGGCACGAGGTGGGCATCGAGCAGATCCATGTCAGCCGCCGAGCGTCGCCAGGTCCTGGACCATGACGTTGGACAGCTGGTTGCCGTCCGGACGCACCTGGCGCAGGTACCACGTCTGCACCGGGGCGTGCGCCTTCTCGCTGAACTCCCAGTTGCCGCGCGGGCTGTCGATCTGGCCGAGGCTCGCGATGGCCTTGTTGATCGTCTGCGGGGTCACGTCACCCTGCTTCGCGGCGTCCGCGATCGCCTTGTCGAGCACGGCGGCCGCGTCGTAGGACGACATGGCGTACGTGGTCGGCTGGGTGTCGTGCTCGGCGGTCCAGTCGGCGGCGAACTTGCGGTTGGCCGCGTTGTCGAGGTCCGGCGCGTAGTTCAGGACGGAGTAGATGCCCTTGGCGGCCTGGCCCTCGGCCTGGAGCACGCTGCCCTCGGTGACGAAGGCGGTGTACAGCGGCAGGTCGGCGACGTCGGACTGCGCGTACTGCTTGGCGAAGTCGATCGCGGCCTTGCCGGCGTAGAAGCAGTAGACCGCCTTGGCGTCGGTCTTGGCGATCTCCGCGAAGTACGGCATGAAGTTGGTCGTCTTCGGGAACGGCGTCCACTTGGTCTTGCCGTCCGGGTTGGCGAGCTTGCCGCCGATGCGCTTGAACTCGTCGGTGAAGCCGCGCAGTTCGTCGTAGCCGCCCTGGTAGTCCGGTCCGATCGCGTAGACCGGGCCGTCCACCTTCTCCTTGACGTACGGGGCGATGGCCCTGCCCGGCTCGTCGGACATGAAGCTCGTCGTCCACACGTACTCGGGGTCCTTGACCTCGGGACGGGCGTTGGAGCCGAGGAAGGGGATCTTCGCCTGGCCGACCAGCGGCAGCACCGCGTTGACCGAGCCACCGCTGACCAGGCCGGTCAGCACGTCGACCTTGTCCTTCTTGACCAGCTTGGTGGCGGCCGGCACGGCGGTCGGCGGACCGTCGCCCTCGTCGGCCACGATGAGGTCGACCTTGCGCCCGCCCAGCTTGTTGTCGTGCGTCTTCAGGTACAGCTGGAAGCCGTCGCGCAGGTCGGTGCCGACCGGCTTGTAGGTGCCGGAAAGCGAGGCGACCAGGCCGACCTTGACGGTCTCGTCGCCGGAGCCGCTGTCGCTGCTGCACCCGGTGACGGCGGCCAGGCCGAGGGCGAGTGCGGCGGCACCGACGGGCCGGACGAATCTGCGGTGGCGGGTGCGGCGGGGTATGTCGAAGAACATGAGTGCTCTCATCGGGGGAGTGTCGGACAACGGTGTGACCCGACCGCGGAGTCGGCTCCGCGGACGGGTCGGTACGACCGTGGGGGGACGGCCGGGTCAGTGCGTGGGGGAGTGCGAGGAACGGACCTGGGGGGACAGCGAGTCACCGACCTGGTTGATCAGCTCGGACATCATGTAGCTGACCTCGCCGATGTCCGCGTCCCTGGTGGTCATGACCAGGAGCGAGGCGCCGCTGGAGACGGCCATGGAGAACATGTAGCCGCCCTCCATCGCGGTGAGGCTGTGCTCCACCGGGTCGGTGTCGGTGAGCTGGGCGGCCGCGGACAGCAGGTTCACGACGCCGGAGGCGATGGCGGCCAGCCGGTCGGCGTCGTCGCGCTCCACGCCGGTGTACGCGAGCGCGAGTCCGTCCACGGACACGGCTATCGCCTGGGTGACCTCCGGGATGCGTCCGGCGAAGTCGCTCAGGATCCAGCTCAGGTCGGTGGGTGAGGTCATTTCTTGGTCCGTTCGGTGTCGTCATTGTTGGCGGGACGCCCGCGGGGGTTCGTGCTCCGGCTGATGCCCTGGGTGTAGGCCGCCAGGACGTCGGATACCTGCCGGGAGTCCCGGCGGCGGGGGGTCGGCCGCGGCGCACCGGCGCCGGACCGCTGCTCGGTGGCGGCCCGTTTCTCCCGTACGGGCCACTGCTGGGGCGCGGTGCGCTTGCGGACCGGGAGGCCGGAGGCGCTGACGCCCGCGATGCGCGAGGCCGGCTCGTCGTGCACGGGATGCGGGGCGGGCGCGTCGGCGGCGTCCGTACGGGCCGGGGCCTCGTGCTCCTCGCGCGTGCCCGGGGCCGCCGGTCTGCCGGGGCGGGCGCCGACGCCCGCGCCGACCGGGCGGCCGCCCCGTCCGCGTACGGTGTCCTGCTTCCGGCGCGTGACGACCGTGCGGGGCGACTCGAAGCCGTTCTCCGTCGGCATGGCCGGTTCCTCGGACACCTCGGCCAGCACCTCCTTGGGGAGGGTGACCTCGGCGATGGTGCCGGGGCCCGAGGAGTCGCGCAGCTCGACAACGATGCCGTGCCGGGCGGCAAGCCGCGCCACCACGTGCAGACCCATGGACCGCACGTCCCCGATGCCCGCCTTCGGCTCGCGCAGCCCGGCGTTGAGCACGGCGCGGCGGTCCGCCGAGATGCCCACGCCCTCGTCCACGATCTGGACGACGGCCCGGTCCCAGAGCCGCCAGACGGCGACCCCGACCTGGGCGTCGGGCGGGGAGAAGCGGGTGGCGTTGTCGAGGAGCTCCGCCAGGATGTGCGCGACGTCGTGCACGGCGCGGGCGGCGATGCCGATGCCCGCCTCGATCGCGCCGAGGGACACCCGGTCGAAGCGCTCGATCTGCTGGGCCGCCGCGACGATGACGGTGGAGCAGCCGATGTCGGCGGAGCGCACCCGGGCGTTGCCGTAACCACCCAGCACCAGCAGGTTGTTGGTGTTGCGCTCCATGCGGATCGCGAGGTGGTCGAGCGCGAAGAGCGTCTTCATGCGCTCCGGGTCGGCCTCGTCGCGCTGCACCGTGTCCAGTTCGGACACCATGACGCTGGTCAGCTGGGCGCCCCGGCGGGCGACCCGGACCAGGGTCTCGGCGAACTGCTCGTGCACCCGGGCCTGTTCGGCCGCGAGGCGCACCGCCTCGTGGTGGACGGCGTTGAACGCCTCGCCGACCTCACCGATCTCGTCGCCGCTGGTGGTCTCGACGGGGTTGCCGGTGCGTTCGGCGACCTGCTCCGGTGTGGCGCCGCTCAGCGCGCCGGGCTGGGACAGCTCGCTCATGACGGCGGGCAGCCGGGTGTGGGCCACCTCGTGCGCGGCGTTGCGCAGGTCGCGCAGCCGGCGGATCATGACCCGGCCCAGGCGGACGGCGACGAGGACGACACCGACCAGGGTCAGCAGCACGAGGGCGACCTCGCCGCCGGCGGTCCAGAGCAGCCTGGTGCGTTCGGCGTCGACAGTGGCGGCGACGGACTCGTCGATCCGCTCCTCCACCTGGTGCAGCAGGGTCTGGCGGTCGTCGGACGCCTCCTGCCACTCCTTCGAGGTGACGCCGATCGGCTTGCTGGTGTCCGTGCGGCCGATCCGGTCTTCCAGCTTGCGGGACTCCAGGGCCTTCGGGCCGGAGAGGGTGCGCTCCAGCCAGGTCCGCCACTCGCTCGGCCCGAGGCTGAACATCACGCCGGTCGACTCGGTGTAGCCGAGCCGGCTCGCGTCGAAGGTGCGCTGGGACGCCGCGGTGAAACCACCCGCGGCCTGCGCCCTCATGACGGTGATCTGCTGTTGCGCGGTGTGCTCGGCGGCCTCGGACAGGGCCGCGGCCGCGCGGATGCGGTCGGCGATGTCGGCGTCGACACCGTCGGCCTGCGCGATGCCGTCGCGGTAGCCGTTGAGGTCGGCGATCACGATCCGGTAGCCGAAGGCGAGCGCGGAGATGGTAGTGCTGCCCGAGCGCACCTGGGCGCGCAGGGCGGGGAGTTCATCGATGAAGCGGTCGATGCGGTCCAGTGATTCCCGGGCGCTGCCCGGCACCTCGGAGAGTCCGCCGGCGCGGCTCTTGAAGGCGGCGATGCTCTTGTCGGTCGCGTCGGAGCTCGCCTGGAAGGCGGACGAGTCCCCCTGATCGGAGACCAGGGCGGTGGCGGCCGCGCGCTCACGCTGCAACTGGTGAGTTAAATCGGCTGCGCCGGCGGAGACGGCGACCATGTCGGCGAGCCGGTTCGCCTGGAGTGCCTGGTTGGTGGCGGGTGCGAGGGCCAGGGCCGAGAACGTGACCGCGACGGTCAGGGGAGCGGTGACCAGCAGGACGAGGCGGCGATTGATTTTCACTGCGCGGCTCCGTCGCCGGAACCGGGCTTGAGTATCGGTGACACGCAGATACCTGTTAACGGGTTGTGGGGTGTCGGTAGGGACGCTCGTACGTCGTGCGCACAGTTACGAATGGGACGGGTGGGGTGGGTGGGGCTCGCATTGCGCGGCTTGATCCTATGCCTAGTGCACAACGCCGGATGCGTGCAGCGCCGAAAATTTGCGTTCAGTTAGCTGTGTGAAAGCGGTCGGATTCGGTCAAGTCTGGCTGTGGCGTGCCTGATTGGCCCCAGTGTGCACGGGCTGAAAGCCTCCACACAGATGCGCGAAGTCGGGAGGATTCGCGTCCGATTAGCGAAGGCGATGACGGGGAACCGCGCCCCGCACCGCGGCGAACAGGCCATACTGGAAAGGCACATGACCTCCACGGCACGCCGCCTTGACGTGATGTATGACGGCAGCATGACAACGCCCGCCCGGCCACCACGGGCCGGGCGGGCGAGGGGAGTTGCTCAGGCGCCCACGTACTCCGCCAGGTGCTCGCCCGTCAGGGTCGAGCGTGCGGCGACCAGTTCGGCGGGGGTGCCCTCGAAGACCAGGGTTCCGCCGTCGTGACCGGCGCCGGGGCCCAGGTCGATGATCCAGTCGGCGTGCGCCATCACGGCCTGGTGGTGCTCGATGACGACGACCGACTTACCGGAGTCCACCAACCGGTCGAGCAGCCCCAACAGCTGCTCCACGTCCGCGAGATGCAGCCCGGTGGTCGGCTCGTCCAGCACGTACACGCCGCCCTTCTCGCCCATGTGCGTGGCGAGCTTCAGCCGCTGCCGCTCACCGCCGGAGAGCGTGGTCAGCGGCTGGCCGAGGCTGAGGTAGCCGAGCCCGACGTCCACCAGCCGTTCGAGGACCCGGTGCGCGGCCGGTGTGCGCGCGTCACCGGAGCCGAAGAACTCCTCCGCCTCGGCGACCGACATCGCCAGCACCTCGCTGATGTCCCGCCCGCCGAGCCGGTATTCGAGCACCGACGCCTGGAACCGCTTGCCCTCGCACTCCTCGCAGACCGTGGCGACGCCCGCCATCATCGCCAGGTCCGTGAAGACGACGCCCGCCCCGTTGCACGTCGGGCACGCGCCCTCCGAGTTGGCGCTGAACAGCCCCGGCTTCACGTCGTTGGCCTTGGCGAACGCCTTGCGGACCGGGTCGAGCAGCCCGGTGTACGTGGCCGGGTTGCTGCGCCGCGAACCGCGGATCGCGCTCTGGTCGACGGTGACCACACCGTCCCGCCCGGCCACCGAGCCGTGGATCAGCGAGCTCTTCCCGGACCCGGCCACGCCCGTGACGACGGTCAGCACACCGAGCGGGATGTCCACGTCGACGCCGCGCAGGTTGTTCGCCGAGGCGCCCCGCACCTCCAGCGCACCGGTGGGCTTGCGGGTGTCCGCCTTGAGCGTGGAGCGGTCGTCGAAATGGCGCCCGGTGACGGTGCCGGAGGCGCGCAGCCCGTCGACGGTGCCCTCGAAGCAGACGGTGCCGCCCGCCGTACCGGCGCCGGGACCGAGGTCCACGACGTGGTCGGCGACCGCGATCGTCTCCGGCTTGTGCTCCACCACCAGCACGGTGTTGCCCTTGTCGCGCAGGCGCAGCAGCAGGTTGTTCATCCGCTGGATGTCGTGCGGGTGCAGTCCGGCGGTCGGCTCGTCGAAGACGTACGTGGTGTCGGTCAGCGAGGACCCGAGGTGGCGGATCATCTTGACGCGCTGCGCCTCGCCGCCGGACAGCGTGCCGGCGGGCCGGTCGAGCGCGAGGTAGCCGAGGCCGATCTCCACGAACGAGTCGAGGGTCTCGCCGAGCGCGGTGAGCAGCGGCGCCACCGAGGGCTCGTCCAGGTCACGGATCCAGGCGGCCAGGTCGCTGGTCTGCATCGCGCAGGCGTCCGCGATGCTGATGCCCCCGATTTTCGAGGACCTGGCGCCCTCGCTGAGCCGGGTGCCGTCGCAGGCCGGACAGGTGGTGAAGGTGACCGCGCGCTCCACGAAGGCCCGGATGTGCGGCTGGAGCGCGTCCTTGTCCTTGGACAGGAACGACTTCTGGATCTTGGGGATCAGCCCCTCGTACGTGAGGTTGACGCCCTCCACCTTGACCTTGGTGGGCTCCCGGTAGAGGAAGTCCTGCATCTCCTTCTTGGTGTACTTCGCGATCGGCTTGTCCGGGTCCAGGAGGCCGGACTCGGCGTAGACCCGGACGGTCCAGAAGCTGTCGGACTTCCAGCCGGGGATCGTGAACGCGCCCTCGGCGAGGGACTTGGAGTCGTCGTAGAGCTGGGTGAGGTCGATGTCCGAGACGGTGCCCCGGCCCTCGCACTCGGTGCACATGCCGCCGGTCCGGTTGAAGGTCGCCTTCACGGTCTTCTTGTTGCCGCGCTCGACGGTGATCGCGCCGCTCGCCTTCACGGACGCGGTGTTGAAGGAGTACGCGCTCGGCGGGCCGATGTGCGGGGTGCCGAGGCGGCTGAAGAGGATGCGCAGCATGGCGTTGGCGTCGGTCGCCGTGCCCACGGTCGAGCGGGTGTCGCCGCCCATCCGCTGCTGGTCCACGATGATCGCGGTGGTCAGCCCCTCCAGGACGTCCACCTCGGGCCGGGCCAGGGTGGGCATGAACCCCTGGACGAAGGCGCTGTACGTCTCGTTGATCAGCCGCTGCGACTCGGCGGCGATGGTGTTGAACACCAGCGAGCTCTTGCCGGACCCGGAGACGCCCGTGAACACCGTCAGCCGGCGCTTGGGGATCTCGATGCTGACGTCCTTGAGATTGTTCACGCGCGCCCCGTGCACACGGATCAGATCGTGGCGGTCGGCGGCGTGCGGCTGCTTGCCCGTGGCCCTGCTCATGGTGTCTCCCTGAATTGGCGGAGCCGTCGCGCAGCCCCGTCGTCGCCCCCGGCTCAGCGGCGGCCTTCCCCGTTCACGCCGTCACGCTAGCGGCGTCCCCGGCAGCGGTGCTTCTCGATTCCTGACCGGCCGCGTCACCTGCTTCGCCACACAGGACGGCAGGCCCGCGGTGGCCTGCGCCGCCTCCTGCCGGTAGACGCTCGGCGGCATCCCGACCAGCTCCGTGAAGCGCGTGCTGAACGTGCCGAGCGAGGAGCAGCCGACCGCGAAGCACACCTCGGTGACGCTCAGGTCCCCCCGGCGCAGCAGCGTCATCGCGCGCTCGATGCGCCGGGTCATGAGGTAGCCGTACGGGGATTCCCCGTACGCCCTCCGGAACTCGCGGCTGAGGTGCCCCGCCGACATGTGCGCGCCGCGCGCCAGCGCCTCGACGTTCAGCGGCTGGGCGTACTCGCGGTCGATCCGGTCGCGGACCCGGCGCAGCCGCGCGAGGTCGCGCAGGTTCTGCGCGGCGTCGGATTTGCTCGTCACGCCCGAAGCGTACGTCGTGGGGGAGCGGCCCGCCGGGTGTCGCACCCCGCGATCAGGTGCGGGTGGCCGTGTCGCAGCCGGCGGCGTCCCGGTCCGCCATGCGCTCGTCCATCGAGGTGCCCCGCTCGTACGGGTCGACCCGCGTGGCGCCGTCCGAGGGCCCCGGCTCCTTCTCGAACTCGGGACGGAAGTAGCCGGTGGTGTTCTCACAGCCCCCGTTGGCGGCGTCCAGCCGGTACGACGTCAGCGCGAAGGTCCCCGGTGTGCCGATCACCTTGTCCGGGTCGTCCCAGCTCATCACGATCTCGCGGCGGGCGATCGTACGGGCGACCTCGTCGCTGCCCCCGGACGCCCGCACGACGGCGTAGACGAAGGTGACGTCGGCGGTGACCTCGACCGCGCCCGCCTCGCCCTCCCGGTAGGTGAGCGCGCCCCGCGTCTTGATCACGTCACCGGCCAGGCGCGCGTACGACGGGTCGAAGCGGCTGAACAGCAGCAGCGGGTCGTTCGTCCGGCTCGGGGTGTCGAAGGACGTCGTCAGGTACTCCTTGATGCCGGGCTGCTTCGTGTTGAGGGCCGCGATGGCCTTCACCGGCCGTTCCCCGCGCAGCACCGCCGGATCGAGCCCGGCGTCGGAGAGGAAGGCCAGGCTGCTGTCGAGCGCGTCGGACACCTGCTTCTCGCTCATCCACCCGGTCGCCCGCGCCGAGGGCATCGTGATCCCGGCCGTCCCGGCGGCCCAGTGCTCCGCCGGAGACCCCTTGAACGGGTCGTCCAGGGTGGGCCGCCCGGGCGTCGCCGCCGTGGAGCCGCCCCCGCCGGGGAAGCCGAGCCAGCCGGCCGCCCGGCCCGGGACCAGCGCCACGACGAACAGCGCGACGACGACCACCAGGCCCACCACGTACCAGATCCTGCCGCGTCGCCGGGGCGGCTGGTGGGTGCGCCATCCCGGGGGCGGGCCGGTCTCCTCGCGCAGCCGCTGGGTCACCATCCGGGCCCGGGCGGACGGCTCCTCGGGGGCGCCGGGGGTGCCGGCCTCGGCCTCCCGCAGGAAGCGCTCCCACTCCTCGTCCGGTATGGATGACCCGCCCGTGCCCACGCTGCGCCCCCGCTGATCCGTTTTCCGTATCATCACACAGCCCGGTGACACCGAAGTGCGCACCGGGCTGCCGTGGTTGGGCTCCGCGCGTTACGGCTTGCGGCCGACCGCGACATAGCCGGGGGTGACGATCTCGCCGGTGCCGGGGACCGGCTCGCCGAGCTCGGGGTGCCAGGCCTCGGCGGCGACGATGCCGGGCTCCACGATCTCAAGACCGTCGAAGAACGAGGCGAACTGGTCGCGCGTGCGCGGCGCGAGCGTCAGGGTGTTGGCCTTGTACATCTTGTCGACCTCGCGCGCCTCCTCCGGGTGGAAGTCGGCGGTGATCTGCGAGACGACCATGTAGCTGCCGGGGGCGAGCACGTCGGTCAGCCGGCGCACCAGCTCGTACGCGCCGTCCTCGTCGCTCACGAAGTGGAGCAGCGCGATCATCGACAGCGCGACCGGCTTGCTGAAGTCCAGTGTCTTGCCCGCGTGTTCGAGGATGGTGTCGACGTTGCGCGCGTCGGCCTGCACGTAGTCGATGACGCCCTCGGGCGTGCCCTTGAGCAGCGCCGCGGCGTGGGCCAGGACGATCGGGTCGTTGTCGCAGTAGACGACCCGGGTTGCGGGGGCGGCCTCCTGGGCCACCTGGTGCAGGTTGGGCTCGGTGGGTATCCCGGTGCCGATGTCGAGGAACTGGCGGACGCCGTGGGTGGACAGCCAGCGCGTCGCGCGGTGCATGAAGGCGCGGTTGATCTTCGCCATCACCGGGACGTTCGGCTCGACGGCCAGCATCTGACGGCCCATGGCCTCGTCCACCGGGTAGTTGTCCTTGCCGCCCAGGAACCAGTCGTACATCCGCGCGGGATGCGGCTTGCTGGTGTCGATGAGCGGGGCGGTGGGGTCGTTCTCCGGTCGGGACATGGCCAACTCCAGGGTGCGGGAGGTGCTGCGGATGATCAGCTCGGGCCCACCTTAAGCAACTCCGCCGCGGAGCAGGGAGAGTTCGGTCGCCGATGACAGTTACCAATGCGTAACTTACTCATGGGTTACCACCGGTAAGCCCCGCTGTTAGCTTGCGCTCACCCGTACTTCCGGAGCAGAGCGAGGAGTGAGCCTTGAGCCGCAAGGACCGTTCGCGTTCCACCCTTTCCCCCCACCGCGCCCGTCCCCTCCGTGCCGCGGCCGTCGCCGTGACCGCGGCGGCCTGCGTGGCCGCGTACGCCGCGCCCGCGTCCGCCACGGACGGCGCCGAGCCCGTCGTCTCCCGGGGCGTGACCATCCCCGCCTTCTACGACCCGCCCGCCCAACTGCCCGCCACCAACGGGGCACTGATCCGGACCGAGCCCCTGCCGCTCGCCCTGAGCCTGCCGGGTCTGGACGGCCGCCCGATGCCGGGCACCGCCACCCGCCTCATGTACCGCACGACCGACTCCAACGGGCAGCCGGCCGCGGTGACCGGCGCCTACATCGAGCCCTCGGCCGCCTGGAAGGGCGGCGGCGCCCGGCCGCTGGTCGCGCTGGCCTCGGGCACCATGGGCCAGGGCGACCAGTGCGCGCCCTCGCTGGCCCTCCAGCACCCGCTGTCCGTCACCCCCGAGTCCGTGTCGATCGGCTACGAGACCCTGTCCGTCTACCGGCTCCTGGCCGCCGGTGTCGCCGTCGTCGTCACCGACTACGTGGGCCTCGGCACCACCGACCGCCTGCACACCTACGTCAACCGGGTGGACGAGGGCCACGCGCTGCTAGACGCGGTACGCGCCGCGCACCAGCTGCCCGCCACCTCGCTCACGGCCGCGTCCCGGACGGGCCTGTACGGCTACAGCCAGGGCGGCGGGGCCAGCGCGTCCGCCGCCGAGCTCCAGCCCTCGTACGCCCCCGAGATCCAGCTCGCCGGCACCTACGCCGGGGCGCCACCCGCCGACCTGACCGCCACCATGAAGGGCATCGACGGCAGCGCTCTCGCCGGGGCCCTCGCCTGGTCGATCAACGGCTTCGCGCAGGCCGACGCCGACCTGCGGGACGTCGTGGAGGCCAACATCAACGACCGCGGGCGGGCCGCGCTGAAGGACGCCTCGACCATGTGCGTCGGCGACGCGATCCTCGGCTACGGCTTCGCGAAGAGCTCCAAGTGGACGACCACCGGCAAGTCCCTCGGTGAGATCATCGCCGCCGAGCCGAAGGCACAGGCCGCGCTCGACAAGCAGCGCATCGGCACCCTCAAGCCGTCCGGCCCGGTGCGGGTGGCGACCGGCATCCAGGACGACATCGTGCCGCACC
Organism: Streptomyces sp. NBC_00523; assembly: GCF_036346615.1. Classification (NCBI taxonomy): domain Bacteria; kingdom Bacillati; phylum Actinomycetota; class Actinomycetes; order Kitasatosporales; family Streptomycetaceae; genus Streptomyces; species Streptomyces sp. NBC_00523. The sequence continues at coordinate 5,715,637 of NZ_CP107836.1, forward strand.
GCCAGGCGCGTCAGCTCGCCGTCGACTGGTGCCGCAAGGGCGGCGACGTCACGTACGACGCCGTCATCCTGCCCAACCTCGGCGACAAGATCCTCACCAACCACATGGTCCCGCTCATCACCGACCAGGGCGACGCCATCTCCTGGATCACCGACCGCCTCGCGGGCAAGCGCACCACCTCCAACTGCTGGTCGATGCCGGTCCAGCCCTGATCGCGGTCCTCCGAGCCCGCCCCGGTCCTCCCGGGGCGGGCTTCCCGTAAACCGCTGTCGTACGGGCCACGACGCGGCGATCATGGTCGGCGGACCCGACCGCGACCCCGAGGAACCCATGCCGCTGCCCGTACCCGCAGACCCGACCGTGCTCCACCCGATGCCCGGACAGCCGAGGGTGGTGCAGCTCAAGCCGCTGGTGACCTCGCCGCTGATCGAGGTGGGGGAGTACTCGTACTACGACGACCCGGACGACGCCACCGCGTTCGAAACCCGCAACGTGCTGTACCACTACGGCCCGGAGAAGCTGGTCATCGGTAAGTTCTGCGCGCTCGGCACGGGCGTGCGCTTCCTGATGAACGGCGCCAACCACCGCATGGACGGCCCGTCCACCTTCCCGTTCCCCACCCTGGGCGGCTCCTGGGCCGACCACTTCGACCTGCTCGCGGGGCTGCCGAACCGGGGCGACACGGTCGTCGGCAACGACGTGTGGTTCGGTCACGGGGCGACCGTGCTGCCCGGCGTCCGGATCGGGCACGGTGCGATCATCGGCAGCGGCTCGGTGGTCAGCAAGGACGTCCCGGACTACGGGATCGTCGGTGGCAACCCGGCCCGGCTGCTGCGCACCCGCTTCGAGGAGCAGGACGTCGCCCGCCTCCTCGCACTGGCCTGGTGGGACTGGCCCGCCGAGCACATCACCGCCCACATCCGGACCCTCATGTCCGGCACCGTGGACGACCTCGAAGCCGCCGCGCCCGGCGCGTGACGGCCCCGCCGCCCGGCCCGCGCGGCGGGAAATCCCCGTGCGTGCGGACCGGACGGCGGCTAGGGTCGCGGCATGAACATCGTGCAGCTCTACGGCTGACGCGGCCGGGGCACGTCCCCGACCCCGTCCGGCACACCGCGTCCGCGCGCCCACCGACCGGCCCTCGCCGGGGTGGCGACGCGCCGGTCTGCCGTGTCCCCTTCCGCCGCAGAACTGAAACGAGTGATTCCCTGTGTCACGCCGCCGTGCCCATATCGCCATGATCGGCATCCCTGCCGTGAGCCATGTGCTGCCGAGCATCGAGGTCATCCGCGAACTGGTGGCCCGCGGCCACCGCGTCACCTACGCCAACGACCCGGTGATGGCCGAGCGCATCGAGGCCACCGGCGCCACCTTCGTGCCGTACGACTCCGTGCTCCCCGTCGGTGACAGCAGCTGGCCCGACGACCCGATCGCCGCCATGGGCCTCTTCCTGGACGACGCCGTCCAGGCCCTGCCGCAGCTGCGCGCCGTCTACGACGAGGACCCGGCCGACCTCTACCTGTACGACATCGGGGCCTACCCGGCCCGGGTGCTGGCCGAGTCCCAGAACCGCCGCCTGATGCAGCTCTACCCGACGTTCGTCGGCTGGCGGAGTTACGAGAAGGACGTGGCGGCCCAGCTGTGGACGCTGCCGGGGGCCGACGCGTACCGGGCGCGGTTCACCGAGTGGCTGGCCGGGAACGGCGCGACCACGCGGGACATGGACGCCTTCACCGGCCGCCCCGGCAACACCCTCGCCCTGATCCCCCGGGCGATGCAGCCGCACGCGGACGACGTGGACATGGACACCGTCACGTTCGTCGGGCCGTGCTTCGCCGGGCGCGGCGAGGAACAGGCCTGGACCCGGCCCGCCGGGGCGGACAAGGTGCTGCTGATCTCGCTGGGCTCCGCGTACACCAACCGCCCGGAGTTCTACCGCAATTGCCTGGCGGCCTACGGCGACCTGCCGGGCTGGCACGTCGTCCTCCAGGTCGGCAAGCAGACGGACCTGGCGGAGCTCGGCACCGTACCCGGCAATGTCGAGGTGCACCGGTGGGTGCCGCAACTGGCCATCCTCCAGCAGGCGGACGCCTTCGTCACGCACGCCGGGATGGGCGGCAGCTCCGAGGGGCTGTACAGCGGGGTGCCGATGATCGCCGTGCCGCAGGGCGTCGACCAGTTCATGAACGCCGACAAGCTGGTCGAGCTGGGCGTCGCCCGCCGCATCGACACCGACGACGCCACCCCGGAGGCCCTGCGCGTGGCGCTCACCGCGCTCGTCGACGACCCCGAGGTGGCCCGGCGTTCGGCGCGGCTGCGCGAGGACGCCCGGGCGGAGGGTGGCACCCCGCGCGCCGCCGGCCTGGTGGAGGAACTGCTCGGCTGAAACGGGCCCGGCCGGGGCGGTGAGCGGGTCCTCCGCGCTCACCGCCCCGGCCGGGGACCACAGCTGAGGGAGTGTCAGCCCTTGCGGGTGTTGATCTCCTCGGTGAGCTGGGGGACGACGGCGAAGAGGTCGCCGACGACGCCGTAGTCCACGAGGTCGAAGATCGGGGCCTCGGCGTCCTTGTTGACCGCGACGATCGTCTTCGAGGTCTGCATGCCCGCGCGGTGCTGGATCGCGCCGGAGATGCCGTTGGCGATGTAGAGCTGCGGCGAGACGGACTTGCCGGTCTGGCCGACCTGGTTGGTGTGGGGGTACCAGCCCGCATCCACGGCGGCACGCGAGGCACCCACCGCGGCACCCAGCGAGTCGGCGAGCGCCTCGATGATCGCGAAGTTCTCCGCACCGTTGACACCACGGCCACCGGAGACCACGATCGCGGCCTCCGTCAGCTCCGGACGGCCGGTCGACTCACGCGGCGTACGGGACAGCACCTTCGTGCCCGTGGCGGCGGCGGAGAACTCCACCGCCAGCTCCTCCACCGCACCCGCACCGGCGACCGGCTCGACGGGCGCCGAGTTCGGCTTCACCGTGATGACCGGGGTGCCGTGCGTGATCCGGGACTTCGTGGTGAACGAGGCGGCGAACACCGACTGGGTCGCCACGACACCCTCGGCACCGGCCTCGACGTCGACCGCGTCGGTGATGATGCCCGACCCGACCCGTACCGCGAGGCGCGCCGCGATCTCCTTGCCCTCCGCCGAGGAGGACACGAGCACCGCCGCCGGGGAGACCGCCTGGTGGGCGGCCTGGAGCGCGTCCACCTTCGGTACGACGAGGTAGTCGGCGAACTCGGCGGCCTCCGAGACCAGGACCCTGACCGCGCCGTGCTCGGCAAGGACATCCGCCGTCGCGGACGCACCGGCGCCGACGGCAACGGCGACCGGGTCACCGATCCGCCGCGCGAGCGTCAGCAGCTCCAGCGTCGGCTTGCGGACCGCACCGTCCACGTGATCGACAAAGACGAGAACTTCAGCCATCAGACCCACTCCTGCACATCAATGAAAACGAACGACGAAACCCCGAAGCGGGATCAGATGAACTTCTGGCCGGCCAGGAACTCGGCCAGCTGCTTGCCGCCCTCGCCCTCGTCCTTCACGATCGTTCCCGCGGTACGGGCCGGACGCTCGGTCGCGGAGTCGACCGCGCTCCACGCACCCGCCAGACCCACCTCGTCCGCATCGATCCCCAGATCGTCCAGGTCCAGGGACTTCACCGGCTTCTTCTTCGCCGCCATGATCCCCTTGAACGACGGGTAACGCGCCTCACCCGACTGGTCGGTCACCGACACCACCGCCGGCAGCGACGCCTCCAGCTCCTCCGACGCACTGTCCCCGTCACGACGGCCACGCACCACACCGCCCTCGACCGACACCTGCGACAGCAGCGTCACCTGCGGCACACCCAGCCGCTCCGCGAGCAGCGCCGGAACCACACCCATCGTGCCGTCCGTCGACGCCATCCCCGAGATCACCAGGTCGTACCCGGTCTCCTCGATCGCCTTCGCCAGCACCAGCGACGTACCCAGCGCGTCCGTACCGTGCAGATCGTCGTCCTCGACGTGAACCGCCTTGTCCGCACCCATCGACAACGCCTTGCGCAACGCGTCCTTGGCATCCTCCGGACCCACCGTCAACACGGTGACCTCCGCATCATCAGCCGCCTCCGCGATCTGCAACGCCTGCTCGACCGCATACTCGTCCAGCTCCGACAGCAGACCGTCGACATCCTCACGGTCCAACGTCAGGTCATCGGCGAAATGCCGGTCACCGGTCGCGTCGGGCACGTACTTCACAGTGACAACGATCCTCAAGCTCACGCCGGCTCTCCCTGTACCTGGTGGTCTCCTGCGGGAATCCTATGGCACTCAGTACCCTTCGTAAAGGTACCCAGTGTCGGGCGGCCGGTTTCGGTGTTACGTTTCCGGCATGACCGAAGACCGCCGGCCGGCCAAGAAGCCCCCCATGCGTGACGTGCTCGCCGAGGCGGCCTTCGCGCTCTTCCTGGAGCGCGGGTTCGAGCGGACCACGGTGGACGACATCGTCGCCCGGGCCGGGGTGGGGCGGCGCTCCTTCTTCCGCTACTTCCCCTCCAAGGAGGACGCGGTTTTCCCCGACCACGAGGGGTGCCTCGCGGACATGACCGCCTTCCTGGCGGACGCCGACGGCACGGACCCGGTCGCCACGGTGTGCGACGGGGCCCGGCTGGTGCTGCGGATGTACGCGGAGAAGCCCGAGTTCTCCGTCCAGCGCTACCGGCTCACCCGCGAGGTGCCCGGCCTTCGCACGTACGAGCTCTCCGTGGTGCGCCGTTACGAACGGACCCTCGCCGGCTACCTGGAACGGCGCTGGGCCGGGGACCCGGACGCCGGGCCCGACTTCGCGCTGCGCGCCGAGGTGATCGCCGCCTCGGTCGTCGCCGCGCACAACAACGGGCTGCGGTCCTGGCTGCGTTCGGGCGGCAAGGGCGACGCGGGGGCCGAGGTGGACCGGGCCCTGGAGCTGGTGCGCGCGGTGTGGGGCGGGACGGACGCGCGGCCCGTCGTATCCGCGGCGGTCCCGGCGGCCGCCCCCGTGACCTCGTCGGTGACGTCCTCGGGGAGCGACGACGAGGTGATCGTCATGGTCGCGCGCAAGGGCGCCCCGATGTGGCGCGTGGTGCAGCACATCGAGTCCGCGCTCGGCACCGCCTGACCGGTCCCGGCGGAGCCGTATCGCACTTCGTGGCACGCAGTGCCTTTACTCCTGGAACTAAGTGCCATACGGTGCCGGTGTGCCGTCGCCGAAGCTGCGGCGCACCGAGTCGAGCGCGGGAGGCGGAACGTGTTCAGTACCGGAACCGACGTGATGGGGCGGCCGGCCCGCGAGGCGGCCGACGCACACAGTCAGGAAGGGCTCGTCTATCAGGTGTGCCGTTGGTGCCACACCGCCTCCTTCCGCAAACTCCTGTGTCCCGTCTGCGCGTCGAGCGATCTCGAATCCGAGCACAGTGACGGCCACGGCGTGGTCATCCGCTCCAACGTCGTCAACCGCTACTCGCGCGTGATGCGCAACGAGTCCCTGGTCCGCTTCCCCGAAGGCTTCGTCTACCGCTGCCGGATCGTGGGCGCCGCCCCGCACATGGTGAACGTCGGCGACCGGGTGCGCCCCCTCGGCGGCCGCACCTCCGTGGCGGGCGAGGTCGTCCTCGAGGTCTGCGACCCGCCCGGGCCCGCCGCCTGGTACTGACGCGTCCTGGGGCCGGTGGCCCCACGCCTCCGGAAGTCATCCGATGAACTTTGCGCCCGCCCTTCTCCCGGAGGGGCGGCGCCGCTACCATCGGGACGCGAAATGGGAGCGCTCCCACGTCCGTTCACGCCCTTGACCGCCCTTGTCGGCGGCCCTGTTCGGAGGAGACGTTTCCGTGCGCAGAAGCGCAAGACCCTTCGCTGCCCTGGTGGCGGCACTCACCCTCACCGCCGGGCTCTTCGCCGCCGGCGCACCGGCGTCGGCGCGCGACAGCGACGCCTCCGCAGCCGCCCAGGCATCCGATGTGTCCCTCGCGGCGGACACGTACGACTGGAAGAACGTCCGCATCGACGGCGGCGGCTTCGTCCCCGGGATCGTCTTCAACCGGACCGAGAAGAACCTCGCCTACGCCCGTACCGACATCGGCGGCGCCTACCGCTGGGACCAGTCGGGCAAGCAGTGGAAGCCGCTGCTCGACTGGGTGGACTGGGACCACTGGGGCTGGACCGGGGTGGTGAGCCTCGCTTCGGACTCGGTCGACCCGGACAAGGTGTACGCCGCCGTGGGCACGTACACCAACGACTGGGATCCCACCAACGGCGCGGTGCTGCGTTCGTCGGACCGGGGCGCGACCTGGAAGGCGAGCACCCTGCCCTTCAAGCTCGGCGGCAACATGCCCGGCCGGGGCATGGGCGAACGCCTCGCGGTCGACCCGAACAAGAACTCCGTGCTCTACCTGGGCGCGCCCAGCGGCAACGGCCTCTGGCGGTCCACCGATTCGGGCGCCACCTGGTCCGAGGTGACGGCCTTCCCCAACCCGGGCAACTACTCCCAGGACCCGACCGACACCAGCGGCTACGGCAACGACAACCAGGGCATCGTCTGGGTGACGTTCGACGAGCGCAGCGGCAGCGCGGGCAGCGCGACCCAGGACATCTACGTCGGGGTCGCCGACAAGGACAACACCGTCTACCGCTCCACGGACGGCGGGACCACCTGGTCGCGGATCGCCGGACAGCCGACGGGATACCTGGCGCACAAGGGCGTACTCGACTCCGACAACGGCCACCTGTATCTGACGCTCAGCGACACCGGCGGCCCGTACGACGGCGGCAAGGGGCAGATCTGGCGGTACACCACCGCGACGGGGGAGTGGAAGGACGTCAGCCCGGTCGCCGAGGCCGACACCTACTACGGCTTCAGCGGGCTCACCGTGGACCGGCAGCACCCCGGCACGGTGATGGCGACCGCGTACAGCTCCTGGTGGCCCGACACCCAGATCTTCCGCTCCACGGACAGCGGCGCGACCTGGACCCAGGCGTGGGACTACACCAGCTACCCGAACCGCTCCAACCGCTTCACCCAGGACGTGTCCTCGGTGCCGTGGCTGACCTGGGGTGCCAACCCGACGCCGCCGGAGACCACACCGAAGCTGGGCTGGATGACGGAGGCGCTGGAGATCGACCCGTTCGACTCGAACCGCATGATGTACGGGACCGGCGCGACGATCTACGGCACCGAGAACCTCACCAACTGGGACTCCGGCAGCCAGTTCAACATCACGCCGATGGTGAAGGGCCTGGAGGAGACCGCGGTCAACGACCTGGCCAGCCCGCCGTCCGGAGCGCCGCTGCTCAGCGCGCTCGGTGACATCGGGGGCTTCCGGCACACCGACCTCGACGCCGTGCCGGACATGATGTTCACCTCGCCCAACCTGACCTCCACCACGAGCCTCGACTTCGCCGAGAGCAGCCCGAACACGGTGGTCCGGGTCGGAAGCGCCGACGCCGCCCCGCACATCGGCTTCTCGACGGACAACGGTTCCAACTGGTTCCAGGGCTCCGAGCCGTCCGGCGTGACCGGCGGCGGCACGGTCGCGGCGGCGGCCGACGCGAGCGGCTTCGTCTGGAGCCCCGAGGGCGCCGGGGTCCATCACACGACCGGGTACGGGAGTTCGTGGTCGGCCTCCACCGGGATACCGCAGGGCGCGACGGTCGAGTCGGACCGGAAGAACCCGAAGAAGTTCTACGGGTTCGCGGCCGGCACCTTCTACGTCTCCACGGACGGCGGCGCGACCTTCACGGCGAAGGCGTCGAGCGGCCTGCCCACCGAGGGCAACGTCCGCTTCAAGGCGGTCCCCGGTGCCGAGGGCGACATCTGGCTCGCGGGCGGCGCCACGACGGGCGCGTACGGCCTGTGGCACTCGACGGACTCGGGGGCGACCTTCACGAAGCTGAGCGGTGTCGGCGAGGCGGACTCCGTCGGCTTCGGCAAGGCGGCGGCGGGCGCCTCGTACCAGACGCTCTTCGTCTCGGCGAAGATCGGCGGGGTGCGCGGCATCTTCCGGTCCACCGACGCGGGCACGAGCTGGACCCGCATCAACGACGACGCCCACCAGTGGGGCTGGACGGGCGCCGCGATCACGGGCGACCCGCGCGTCTTCGGCCGGGTGTACGTGTCCACCAACGGGCGCGGAATCATGTACGGCGACTCCTCGGACAGCGACGGCGGCGGTACGGATCCCGGCACCGATCCCGGTACCGACCCGGGCACGGACCCCGGCACCGATCCCGGTGACGCGGCCTGTTCGGTGACGTACAAGGTCACCAACCAGTGGTCCGGCGGCTTCCAGGCCGATGTGACCCTCACCAACACCGGCAGCACGGAGCTGGACGGCTGGAAGCTCGCCTGGACCTTCCCGGACGGGCAGCGGGTCGGCCAGATGTGGAATGCGACGGCCGGTCAGGACGGGGCGAAGGTGACGGCCACCAACGTCTCCTGGAACGGCCGGGTGGCGCCGGGCGCGTCCGCGGGCTTCGGCTTCACGGGCACGCTGACCGGCGGCAACACGGCACCGGACGCCTTCTCGCTCGGCGGGGAGGCCTGCGCCACCGGCTGACGCGGGGCGCGGGGCCCCGCACCGGGGGGCGGGCCGGGCGGCCCGGGCCCGTCCCCCGACACGGTCTTACTGGCCCTGTACAGGTTCGTCGGCCATACTGCCCGCCGTGGAGCAGCGCATAGACCCGAAGACCCAGCCCGCGTACGCCGCAGGGACCGACCCGGCGTACATCCCCGGTCTCACGGCCCCCCGACCCGCGGAAGCGGTGGAGGAGGAGCCGGAGAACGAGACCACCGAGGAGCCCGCCGTCGCGGACGCCGTCCCCGAGCCGGCCGACGAGGTGCCCGTGGCGCAGGAGGAGGACGAGGAGGAGCAGGAGGAAACCGACGAAGAGGCGGCCGAGGGGCCCTCGTTCGAGGTGAGCGACCGGCGCGGCTCGATCTCGGCCGGGCCCGGGGGCGTCCGGTTCACGCTGGACGACCAGCAGGCGGATTTCGGCTGGGACGAGATCGGCGCGGTCGAGCTGAAGCCGGCCCGCTTCGGCCGCCGGTTCACCGTCACCGTCCACCTGTCGTCCCAGCGTTGGTTCAACGGTGAGGTCGAGGCGCCGTCCCGCGGCAGCCTCAAGGAGTGGACCGAGGGCTTCGACGCGGTCCTGGACACGCACTTCGAGGAGTCCTGACCGGGGGTGTTGCCCCCGGACCCCCGGTCCTCAAACGCCGGACGGGCTGAAGGCCAGCCCCGCCGGCGTTTGAGGCGCGGTACGGCATCAGGCGTCCGCCAGGACCACCGAGCGGGTCAGGTGGCGGGGGGCGTCCGGGTCGAGGCCGCGCGCGGTGGCGCGGGCCACGGCCAGGCGCTGGACGCGGACCAGGTCGGCCAGCGGGTCCAGGTCGGTCTCCACCCAGCGGGCGCCGGTCTCCAGGAGCTGCTCGCGCAGGCCCTCGGGGGCGGCGCCGAACATCCAGGTGGCGGTGGTGTCGGTGGCGATGGAGATCGGGCCGTGGCGGTACTCCATCGCGGCGTACGACTCGGTCCAGGAGAGCGACGCCTCCTTCATCTTGAGCGCCGCCTCATTGGCGAGACCGGCCGTCCAGCCGCTCCCGAGGAACGTGAACTGGGTGCGGTCCACCAGGCCCTCCGGCAGAGGCTCGGCGAGCGCCCGCTCCGCGTCCCGGACCACGGCGTCGGTGTGCAGGCCGAGGTGCGCGCGCAGCAGCGTGAGCAGCGTGGTGGCGAACCGGGTCTGGACGACGGACTGTTCGTCCGCGAAGTCGAGGACGACGACCGCGTCGGCGGCCGTCATCACCGGGGTCTCCGGGTCGGCGGTGATGGCCACCGTGGGCGTGGTGCCGCTCAGCCGGCCGAGGAGTTCGAGGACCTCGGTCGTGGTGCCGGAGCGGGTGAGCGCGACGACCCGGTCGTAGCGGCGGCGGGTGGGGAACTCGGACGCGGCGAAGGCATCGGTCTCGCCCTGCCCGGACTCCTCACGGAGCGAGGCGTATGCCTGAGCCATGTAGAACGAGGTGCCGCAGCCGACGACGGCGACGCGCTCGCCCGGCGCGGGCAGCGCGGCGGCGTGACTCGGTGCCAGCTCCGCGGCGCGGCGCCAGCACTCCGGCTGACTGGCGATCTCGATCTCGACAAATGACACTTTTGCACTCCGTACTGGTGATGGGATGCTCGTTTACGCACGCTACCCGCGATGAGCGAGCATTATCAAGCATTCCGCGTGCACGGGGCTTGACTCGCCGGAGCCTTGTGCGACCCTTGCGCCTGTCCGGTGATCGCGCCCAAGGGGATGGGCGCTCGCAGCCCGGACCTGTGAGGAGAACCGTCTTGTCCAGGGATGCCCGGTGGAACGCACTGCTGGAACTCGTAGGTAAGCACGGCCGGGTGGACGTCGAGGACGCGGCGAAGACGCTGGACGTCTCGGCCGCGACCATCCGGCGGGACCTGGACCAGCTCGCCGAGCAGCAACTGCTCACCCGCACCAGGGGCGGCGCGATCGCCCACGGCGTCAGCTACGAGCTGGCCCTCCGGTACAAAACGGGGCGCAACGCCCCGGAGAAGCAGGCCATCGGCCGCGCCGTCGCCGAACTCGTCGCGGTCGGCGAGGTCGTCGGCCTCACCGGCGGCACCACCATCACCGAGGTCGCCCGCTCGCTCGCCGTCCGCGCGGACCTGGTGGGCGACGGTGCCGGCGGCGCGGCGGGGCAGCCGACGCTGACGGTGGTGACCAACGCCCTCAACATCGCCAACGAGCTGGTGATCCGGCCGCAGATCAAGATGGTCGTCACCGGCGGGGTCGCCAGGCCCCAGTCGTACGAGCTCACCGGCCCGCTGGCCAGCGGGGTGCTCGGCGAGATAACGCTCGACGTGGCCGTGCTCGGCGTCAACGCCATCGACACCGAACGCGGCGCGTACGTCCACCACGAGGGCGAGGCCAGCATCAACCGGCTGCTCGCCCAGCAGGCCCAGCGCGTGGTGGTCGCCGCCGACTCCTCGAAGATCGGCAAGCGGGCGTTCGCCCGGGTCTGCGACCTCTCCCTGGTCGACTTCCTGGTCACCGACCGGGGGATCGCCCCCGAGGCGTCCGCCCGCTTCACCGAGGCCGGTGTCACGGTCATCGCCGTCTGACCTCTCGTCGTTTCCCAGCGGGCCGCCGCGCATCGTGCGTGGCGGCCCGCTTTTTCGCGCGTACCCAAACCGGTTCAGGGTGCCGGACCGTGCGTGAAGTGTGCACGTTCAAGCACAACCACGCAGCGGATGGCTGGTTCTGACGGAGAAACAGTGCATTCCGGTCCCATCTCGATGACACCAAGCGTCCCTTATGCGGTGATTGTCGCCCCTGTTGCGCCTCGTTGTGTCTCATGGGGCGACTTTTGACTGCCCATAGATGTTCGTTACCTCTGCGAAATGAACAACTCTTGCCATATGGCCGCACGGTCGTGAACTATGTGCCTGTCGCCGCGAAGAGGCAGCGGACGCGCTTCCCCGAAGCGCGCGCCGCCCTCCACGTATGCGGGACGTTCTCTCGCTCCATCAGCCCTGGAGGTGCCTGTGACGATGGCAAACACGCCGGTCACAGCTGCGCGGCCGCCCGTGCCGCAGCCCCGCGACCCGGAAGACGCGGAACGCCCCGCGGGGAGGAAGGGCAAGAAGAAGCGAATACGGCAGCCGCTCCGGCAGCGGCTCAAGCGGGACAAGGCGCTGCTGCTCTTCTGTCTCCCCGGAGTGCTGTACTTCGTGCTCTTCTTCTATCTGCCGCTCGCGGGCAACGTCATCGCCTTCCAGGACTACCAGCCGTTCCTGGGCTTCAAGCAGAGCCCGTTCGTCGGGATGGCGAACTTCACCGCGCTGCTGGCCGAGCCCGAGTTCTGGAGCGCGGTGTCCAACACCCTCCAGATCACGGCGATCCAGCTCCTCCTGTACTTTCCGGCGCCGATCGCCCTGGCCCTGCTGCTCAACTCGCTCATCAGCGAGAAGATCAAGCGGTTCATCCAGACCGTCGTCTACCTGCCGCACTTCCTGTCCTGGGTCGTCGTCGTCGCGATGTTCAAGCAGGTGCTCGGCGGCGCCGGATCGGTCACCACGCTCCTCATGGAGCACGGGGTCAGCATCGGCAACGTGATGACCGACCCCGGCACCTTCAAGTTCCTCATCACCGCGCAGGCCATCTGGAAGGACTGCGGCTGGGGCACGATCATCTTCCTGGCGTCCATCGCCTCGATCGACATGGGCCAGTACGAGTCCGCTGCCATGGACGGCGCCGGATGGATGCGCCGGATCTGGCACATCACCCTGCCCGGCATCCGGCCGGTCATCCTGATGCTGCTCATCCTGCGGCTCGGCGACATCCTCTCGGTCGGCTTCGAGCAGATCCTGCTCCAGCGCGACGCCGTCGGCCCGGACGCCGCCGAGGTCATGGACACCTACGTCTACTTCCACGGCGTCGTGGACGGCGACTGGGGCATGAGCACCGCCGCCGGACTGATGAAGGGCGTCATCGGATTCGCCCTCATCCTCGCCGCCAACAAGCTGGCCCACCGCTTCGGCGAGCAGGGAGTGTACCGATGAGTCAGTCCGTCGCGACCCGGCTGCGCGCCGCCCGGTCCGGGGCCGCCCGCCCCCGCAGGTCCAACGGCCGCCCGCCGTGGATGGAGCGCCCGCACTGGTACGGGCAGGGCGCCAAGGGCCTCGCGCTCATCGTGCTCACCGTGATCGTGCTCTACCCGTTCCTCCTCGCCATCGGCACCAGCCTCGCGGGCCGCGAGGAGCTGAACGCCAACGGCGGCTACGTGCTGATCCCGCACCACCCGACGCTGGAGGCGTACCGCGTCATCCTGTCCGGGGGCGTGGTCACCCGGGCCGCGGTGGTGTCCATCTTCATCACGCTGATCGGGACCGCGCTCAGCCTGGCGTGCACGGTGATGATCGCGTACGGCACCTCGCGGCCGGGCACGGTCCTCGCCAAGCCGATTCTGCTGCTCGTGCTCGGCACGTTCCTGTTCGCGCCCGGCATCATCCCGACGTACCTCGCGGTCCAGCAGTTCCACATGCTGGATACGTACGCCTCACTGGTCCTCCCGGTCCTGCTGAACGCCTTCAACATCGTGGTGGTCCGCTCGTTCTTCCAGTCCATTCCGGAGGAGCTGTACGACGCGGCGCGCATCGACGGCGCCAATGAGGTCACGGTCCTCTTCCGGATCGTCCTCCCGCTGTCGAAGGCGGTCCTGGCGGTGGTCGGCCTGTTCTACGCGGTCGGGTACTGGAACAGCTTCTTCAACGCGGTGCTGTACCTCAACGACTCCAGCAAGTTCCCCATCCAGGTGATCCTGCGGAGCTACGTCCTCAACGGGCAGAGCATCAACGCCTCCGCGATGGGCGTCCACTCCATCCCGCCCGCGACCTCGCTGCAGATGGCCGTACTGATCATCGCGATCGTGCCCATCTTCTGCGTCTATCCCTTCCTGCAGAAGTTCTTCGTCAAGGGCGTCCTCACCGGGGCGATCAAGGGCTGACCCGCCCGCCCCGCACCACCGCCCCGTACGCCACCCACTTCAAGGAGCCCCATGTCCACCCACCTGTCCCGACGCGGTTTCATGGGCGCCGCGGGAATCGCCGGCCTCACCGTCGCCGGTCTGACGACCCTGAGCGCCTGCGGCAGCGGCGCCGCGGTCAGCAAGGGCGGCGCCAAGGCGTCGGCCAAGCTCAAGCTTCCGACGTACGTGGCGGCCCAGACCGCCCCCGCCGACCTCGCGGGCAACGCGGCGGGCCTCGACGCGACCTATCTGCGCTACCCCAAGAAGCTCACGAAGTCCGTCGCGAAGACCCCCGGTGACGGCAGCCGCATCACCGCCCTCACCGAGACGTTCACCACCCCCGCCCCGCCGCAGGCCAGGAACGGCTACTGGCAGGAGCTGAACAAGCGGCTCGGCGCCCGGTTCGACATGACGATCGTCGTGGACCAGGGCGTGGACGCGTACCTCACCAAGTTCAACGCGATGATGGCCGGCGGCGACATACCCGACCTGGTCTGGTTCCCGCCGAACCAGGGCATCCAGCGCGTGCCCGAGCTCCTGGACGCCAAGTTCCACGACCTCACCCCCTATCTGTCGGGCGACGCGGTCAAGGCGTACCCGAACCTCGCGAACCTGCCGACCACCGCCTGGAAGACCGCCGTCGTCAACGGCAAGATCCGCGGCGTCACCGTCGCCTACGGCTCCATGGGCCAGGTCTACGTCGTCAACCAGGACTTCTGGAAGCCGGTCGGCGGCGCCGAGTTCAGCAGCGCCGAGGACTTCCTCGCCAAGGGCAAGGAGCTGCTGGACGTCAAGCGCAACAAGTACGTCCTGGAACCGGCGTACGTGAACCACATCGCCCAGTTCGCCCAGTGGTTCGGCGCCCCCAGCGCCTGGCGCCTCGAAGGCGGCAAGCTGACGCACCAGTACGAGACGGAGGAGTACCAGGAGGCCCTGGCCTTCGCCGTGAAGTGCGCCCGGGCCAAGCTCTTCTGGCCGGACCCCAACCTCAGCACCACCATGGAGAAGATGGCCCAGGGCTCCCTCGGCGCCTACGTCCAGTCCTTCCCCAGCTTCCTGGTCGACGCCAAGACGTACGACTTCCCGTTCGGCGTCATCGTGCCGTTCGCGGCCAAGGAAGGCGCCACGCCGCACTACAACATGGGCTACGGCTCCGTCGGCTACACCGCGATCAACAAGAAGGCCGACGACAAGCGCGTCAAGATGCTGCTGCGGGTCCTGGACTACCTGGCCGCCCCCTTCGGTACGGAGGAGCGCCTCTTCCTCGACAACGGCATCGAGGGCACGCACTGGAACCGCACCTCCGACGGGGACGTCAAGCTCACCGCCAAGGGCAACTCCGAGGCCGTCACGACCGCGATGCCGCTGGCCTTCCTCGCCGCCGGGCCCGAGTACATCTACCTGCCGGGCCGGGGCGAGCTGGCGGGCAGGATCCACGGCTGGCAGCAGGACCTGCTCAAGATCGCCCAGACCAACCCGACGAGCGGCCACTTCTCGGACACGTCCACCAGCAAGAGCCCGTCGCTCACCACCGCCATGAGCGACATCCAGCTGGACATCGTCGCCGGCCGCAAGCCGGTCTCCGCCTTCAAGGACGAGCTGCGCAAGTGGCGTTCCGGCGGCGGCGACAAGATGCGCGCCGAGTTCGAGGCGTCGCTCGCCGGCAAGTAACGTCCGCCCGCACGACCCGCACCAACTGAAGGGACTCCCGTGTCAGACCTGCGAATCGGCGTCATCGGGCTCGGCCTGCGCCGGTCCATCGCGACGTCGGCCCACCACCCCGGCAAGGGGTCGGCGATCACCGCCGTCTGCGACCTCGACCCGGAGGTGCGCAGCCGGGAGGCCGAGCGCTTCGGCGCCGAGATCGCGGTCGAGGACTACAAGCTGCTCCTCGGCCGGGACGACCTGGACGCGATCATCGTCGCGACCCCGGACGACACCCACGAGGTCATCGCCATCGACGCCCTGAGGGCCGGCAAGGCGGTCTTCGTGGAGAAGCCGCTCGGCATCTCCGTCGAGAGCTGCGACAACATCCTGCGCGCCGCGTACGAGACCGGCACCCGGCTCTACGTCGGCCACAACATGCGCCACATGGGCGTCGTCCGGCTGATGCGCGACATCATCGCGCGCGGCGACATCGGCGAGCCCAAGGCCGTCTGGGTGCGCCACTTCGTGGGCTACGGCGGCGACTACTACTTCAAGGACTGGCACGCCGACCGCACCCGCACCACCGGCCTGCTCCTCCAGAAGGCCGCCCACGACATCGACGTGCTGCACTGGCTGGCCGGCGGCTACACGCAGCGCGTCAACGCCCTCGGCGACCTGCTCGTCTACGGCAACCTGCCGCGCCGCGAGCCGGACACCCCGCGCCCCGAGAACTGGCTGCGCGAGTTCGACTGGCCGCCGACGGCCCGCAAGGACCTGCACCACATCGTGGACGTCGAGGACGTCTCGGTGATGAACATGCAGCTGGACAACGGCGTCGTGGCCGCCTACCAGCAGTGCCACTTCACCCCCGACTACTGGCGCAACTACACGGTCATCGGCACCGAGGGCCGGCTGGAGAACTTCGGCGACGGCCCCGGCGACGAGGTCAAGGTCTGGAACACCGGCCCCAGCGGCTACCGCGCCGACGCCGACATCACCTACCGGGTGCCCGAGGCCAAGGGCTCCCACGGCGGCGGCGACAGCCGGATCATGCAGGAGTTCGTCCGCTTCGCCCGCGAAGGGGGAGTCACCGACACCTCCCCGGTCGCCGCCCGGATGAGCGTCGCCGCCGGTGTCCTCGCGACCCGCTCCCTGCGCGAGGGCGGTGCGCCCCACGAGGTGCCGCCGCTCGACCCGGAACTGATCGCGTACTTCGAGCGCGGCCAGGTCCGTTCCTGACGGCTGACCCCACGGGCCCCCGGCGCACCGCTCACGCGGTCGCGCCGGGGGCCTTTCGGCGTCTCTTTTCGGCCATGCTCAATGGGTAATCGGCCCCTCCCGGTTTGACGGCGCCGTCTCCCGTAATGGTGACGAAGGCGGTCCGAAGTGGTGTCGTACGGTCACCGCCCGGCTGCCCGCACGGCGGGTCAAGGTCTGTTTCAAGCCAATCACGTGCCCATCTGGCCGGGTTCGAACGCGCGACCGGAAACCGGTCGGCATAATCGCGTCCATGTCGATCACGGGTGGGGATGTCGTTGACCTTGGCAGGGGCCTGTACGCCTGGCTCCCGCCGAAGCGTGGCTGGGGGCTGGCCAACTGCGGCCTGCTCGTCTCGCCCCGCGGCGCGCTGTGGATCGACACCCCGTACGACCCGGTGCTCGCCGGCCAGTTCCTCGCCGAGTCCACCAAGCGGCTGCCCGACGGCGTCACCATCGACCGGGTGGTCGTCACGCACGCCAACGGCGACCACTTCTGGGGCGCGGGCGTGCTCCCGGACGCCGAGATCATCGTGACCCGCGAGGCCCGGGAGCACATCCACTACGAGCCCTCGCCGCAGCAGCAGCACGCGCTCGTCACCGGCGGCGACCCGGCCACCCCGCTCGGGGCCTACCTCGCCCGCCACTTCGGCCCGTTCGACTGGTCGCAGACCGAGCCCGTCCGGCCGACCACCTACTTCACCGGCGAGCTCGAACTGAGCCTCGGCGACTACCCGGTGCAGATCACCTCGCTCGCCCCCGCGCACACCACCGGCGACCTGATGGTCCACCTGCCCGCCCAGTCCACCGTGTTCAGCGGCGACATCATCTTCTCGTCGTCCGACGAGCAGCCCGGCGACCACCCGATCCACTGGGAAGGCCCGCTGAGCAACATCATCGCGGCCTGCGAGCAGGTGCTGGCCACCGGCGCCGAAACGATCGTCCCCGGCCACGGACCCGTCCTCGACCGGAACGGCGTCCGCGAGCACATCGCGTACCTCGCGTACATCCAGGAGCGCGCCCACGCCCTGCACGCCGCGGGTGTCCCCGCCATCGACGCGGCCCGCCAGGTCATCGCCGAGGGCCGCTACCCCGGACTCGGCCTGCCCGAGCGGCTGGTGGTCACCATCGGCAGCGAGTACCGGCAGCTCGACGGCTCGGAGCGGCGCAGCGTCGTCCAGGTCATGACCGACGTCGCCACGGTCGCCCACGAAGTGGAGCAGGTCAGTGAGCCGGCAGGCAGCGCGGGCTGACCGCGCGGTCCCGCCCCGCGCGCACCGGCGGACCGACCCGACGAGAGAAACGCGGTAACGGCATGGCATGGATCGTCGCACTGCTCGCCGTCGTCGCCGCGGTGGCGGGCTTCACCCGCGCCTACCGGACCGGCCTCATGGAACAGCAGGCTGTCACCCGCGCCGAACTCGCCGAACGCCAGGCCAAGGCCGCCGAGGCCCGCACCGCCGCCCTCCTGGACGAGATCCGGCAGCTCGCGCGCAGACGGATACCCGCCGCCGCCCTCGCTCTCTCCCACCCCAGCGCCACCGTCCCCGGACTGCGCGAGGCGGCCGAGGTCGACGGCGGCGCCGCCCTCCTGCTCACCGAGGCCGTCCAGGCCGCGCGAACCGCCGTCCTCGAAGAGCGCGGACGCGTCGACGCGGCAGCCCGCGCCGCGATGCGCGGCACCTCCGCCAAGATCCAGTCGCTCCTGAACCAGTCCCAGCAGCTGCTGCACGAGCTCCAGCACGAGTACGACGACCCGCGCATCCTCCAGCTCGACTTCCGCAACGAACTCGCGCTGCGCCGCACCCAGTCCACCGCCGTCCTGTGCGACGCCTGGCCCGGACTCGCCCGGCAGAACTCCCCGCTGGTCGAGATCGTCCTCGGCGCCCAGTCCCGCGTGGCCGGCTACGAGCGGATCAAGGTCTCCAACCACCTGCGCGACGAACGCCTCGCGCTCGCCGCCCGCGCCGCCGAACCCCTCGCCATCGCCCTGGCCGAACTCCTCGCCAACGCCACCGCGTACTCCCACCCCGACACCGACGTCCAGGTCACCGTCCAGCAGAGCGGTGGCCGCGGCGCGTTCCTCGTCGTGGACGACGCGGGCATCGGCATGGACGAGGACGCCCTCGAACGGGCCCGCGCCCTGCTCGCCGGACCCGCCGAGGTCCTGCTCACCGAGCTCGGCGACCCGCCGCAGACCGGCTTCGCGGTCGTCGGCCGGCTCGTCGTCCAGTACGGCTTCGAGTGCCACATCGAGGCGTCCCCGTTCGGCGGCATGCGGACGATCCTGCGCGTCCCGGCCCACCTGCTCACCGTGCTGGACGAGGACCGGAACCTCTCCGCCCTCGCCCCCGCACCCGTGACGGCCGCCCCGGCCCAGCCCGCGCAGACCACCACGGACACCCCCGCGCCGGACGCCGCGGAGCCCGCCGGACTGCCCAGCCGGCGCCGCCGGGCACCGCGCCGCACCCCCGCTGCGGCCACCGCCGCCCGGGCCGCCGAGCCGGACGCCGCCCCGCCGGCCCGTACTCCGGAGGCGGCAGGGGCTTCCTGGGCGGCCCTCCAGCAGGGCACCCTCAACGGCAGGAGCGTCACCGGGCGGCCCCCCGCACCGGACACCGGCGCCCCCGACCACCAGGACGACCAAGGAGACGACGAGAAGTGAGCACCCCCAGTCCCCACTCAGGCGACCTCGCATGGGTGCTGACCCCCCTGCTTGAACTGCCCGGAGTCCAGCACGCCGTGGTCGCCACCGGCGACGGCCTGGTCGAAGGCGCGTCCCCCGGCCTCGACCGCGCCTCCGGCGAACGGGTCGCCGCGATGACGGCCACCCTGCACGCCGCCGCCCGCGCCTTCACGACCGCATTCACCGACGCCGAGGCCCCGCAACTGGCCCAGACCGTCGTGGAGTCGGACCTGGGCTTCGCCATCGTCGTCCCGGCCGGACGCAACACCACCCTCGCCCTGTTCGCCGAACCCGGCGCCAAACTCGGCGACATCGCCTACCAGATGCAGGTCCAGGTCACCGCGCTCACCCGGGCGATGCACGCACCCGCCCGCCAATCGGACACCGCCGCCCGGCCATGACCCCCGGCCCAGCACGCCGTCTGATCCCCGCCTATCTGGTCACCGGCGGCAGGTCCCGCCCCGCCGGCCCCGCGCTCGACCGGCTCGCCGTCCTCGTACGCACCGACGCGCCCGTGCCCGACGACGCCGGAACCCAGGCCCGCAGACTCTGCGACCTGCTGGAACCGGGTGCCCTCACCGTCGTCGAGTGCGCGGCCCACCTGGACCTGCCGGTCAGCGCCACCGTCTTCCTGGCCACGGACCTCGCGGCCACCGGACTACTGCTCACCCGACCGCCGATACCCAGTGCCGGGCAGATCGACAGGTCGCTTGTCGAGAGGCTGCTCGATGGACTCCGCTCCCTCCCCTGACCGGACCGGCGTCGGCTATCTGCCGGCCGCCGCCCGGACCCTGATGAAACTCGTCGTCACGGGCCCCTTCGGCGTGGGCAAGACCACCCTGATCCGCACCCTCTCGGAGATCGCCACGCTCCACACCGAGGAGGCGATGACCCAGTCCAGCACCCGCGTCGACTCCACCGCCGGTCTCCCCGACAAGACCACCACCACGGTCGCCATCGACTTCGGCCGCCTGACCGTCCCCGACGACCTCGTGCTCTACATGTTCGGCACCCCCGGCCAGGAACGGTTCCTGCCCCTGTGGGAGGACATCGCGCGCGGCGCCCTCGGCGCGCTCGTCCTCGTGGACACCCGGCGGCTCGCCGACTCCTTCGCCGTGATGGACATGGTCGAGGAGCAGGGACTGCCGTACGCCGTCGCGGTGAACCGTTTCCCCGACGCCCCCGCGCACACCGACGAGGTCCTGCGCAAGCACCTCGACCTGGACGACACCACCCCGCTCGTCCAGTGCGACGCGCGGGAGCGGCGCGGCAGCATCGACGCCCTGATCGCACTCGCCGAACACGTGCTGACCCGCATGCCGCAGCCCGAGGACGCCTCATGACCACGTACGCACCGCCGCCGCAGCCCCTCGCGCTGTTCGGCCCGGCCTTCGCGGCCGACCCGCAGGGCCACTACCGCGCCCTGCGCGCGCACGGCCCGCTCGCACCGGTGCGGATCGCCCCCGACGTCGAGGCGCTGCTCGTCACGGACTACCAGGCCGCCATCGACGTGCTCCGCGACACCCACACCTTCAGCAAGGACCCGCGCACCTGGCAGGCGACCATTCCGCCGGACTCGCCGGTGCTGCCCGTGCTCGGCCACCGCCCCACCGCCCTGTTCAGCGACGGCGCGGTGCACGCCCGCTACCGCGAGGCCATCAACGACAGCCTCGCGCTGATCGAACCGCACGTCCTGCGCGCCGAGGTCGCCCGCGTCGCCCGCCAGCTCATCGGCCGGTTCGCCGCCACCGGCAGCGGCGACCTCATCGCCCAGTACGCCCGCCGGCTCCCCATGCACATCTTCGTCACCTGGTTCGGCGCCGACCCCAAGGACGGGGAACGCATCGTGGACGGGGTCGCCGGGATGATGAACTCGGCCGCCGACGCCGCCGCCGCGTACGCCGACCTGGTCGACGTCGTCACCCGCCTCGTCGCCGACCGGCGCGCCCGGCCGCGCCGCGACCTGACCTCGTACTTCCTGGCCCACCCCGCCGGACTCGACAACGACGAGACGGTGCGTCAGATCACCCTGGTGATGAGCGCGGGCAACGACCCGATGACCAACCTCATCGGCAACGCCACGCTCCACATGCTCACCGACGAACGCTACGCGGGCTCGCTGCACGGCGGCGCGATGACCGCCCACGAGGCGATCAACGAGGTGCTGTGGCGCGATCCGCCGATCGCCAACCTGGCGGCCCACTACCCGCGCCACGACACCGAGTTCCACGGCGTCCGGCTGCGCGCCGGGCAGCTCCTCCTGGTCTCCTACGCCGCCGCCAACTCCCAGTCCCCGCCGCCCGCGTCCGACGACGGAGTCCGGTCCGGAGCCAGCGCCCATCTCGCCTGGTCGGCCGGGCCCCACCGCTGCCCCGCCAAACAGCCGGCCCTGCTCATCGCGATGACCGCCATCGAACAGCTCACCAGCCTGCTGTGCGACGCCCGGCTCGCCGTGGAGCCGGACGAACTGCTGTGGCGCCCCGGCCCGTTCCACCGCGCGCTGGCCCACCTCCCGATCCGCTTCACCCCGCTGGACACCACCGCCGCACCGAGCGGTGCCATCACCGTGGCGGACCCGTCGGACGTGATTCCGGCGGCGGCAATCAACACCTGAGCCGTGTCGCTCGTAGGCCGAACGGGTGAGGGAGGGGACAATCGCCCGATGAACAGTGAGCGTGACCGGCACAACGCCGACCGATGTGCCGACGGGGTGGTCCGGTGAGCAGGTACGACAGGTACGACGTCACGGACGAGCAGTGGGAGGGGCTGGCCCAGGTCGTACCGCTGCGCAGCCGCAACGAATGGCCCTCCCGGGTGGACCACCGCACCGTCCAGGACGATCCGGAGCCCGTCGAGCAGCGGCGCATGGTCGTGCTGCGGGTCCAGGTGTTCGCCGACGCCCGCGAGGTCGCGGAGTACCTGGTCGCCCAGGTGCCGGTGCTGCTCGACCTGACCAGCGCGGAGGCCGATGTGGCCAAGCGCATCCTGGACTTCGCCAGCGGTGTCGTGTTCGGGCTCGGCAGCGGCATGCACCGGGTGGACCGCAACGTCTTCCTGCTGTCGCCCGCCGGCATGGAGGTCGAGGGCGTCACGGCGGCCGGGGTGCCGGGGGCGTAGGAGAGCGGTGACCGAACTCGACGTCCGGACCCTCCAGCGGCGGCTGGCCGCCTTCGCGGACGCGCGCGACTGGGGGCAGTACCACACCCCGAAGAACCTGGCCTCGGCGCTGAGCGTGGAGGCCGCCGAACTCCTGGAGATCTTCCAGTGGCTGACGCCCGAGCAGTCGGCGCGGGTCATGGAGGATCCGGAGCGGGCGCCCCGCGTTGCGGACGAGGTCGCGGACGTGCTCGCGTATCTCCTCCAGTTCTGCGGGGCGCTGGGTATCGACGTCCTCTCGGCACTCGCGGCCAAGATCGAACGGAATGAGTCGCGCTTTCCGGTCCCCGGATCAACGGGTGACCAAGATCGTCACTCTTCGGAGTGATCGACTTGTTCACATTCGATTGAGTGTCCACAGATTTCCGAAATCCTCTGGCCTTTCGGTGCGACCGCCTTCACTGTGGGTAATGAACGTGGTGAGCGGGTTTTCCGCAGCGACGAGCAGGATTTCGCGTCGAACGGGGGCAGTCGATGGAAGCGGAACGGCTGGTAGCGGTCATCAGGCAGGCGCTGGCGCAGAGCCGGGGCACACCGGACATCATCGCCGAGGCGTGGCAGGCGCAGGCCCTGGCCCAGGCGGTCGGCAGCCGGCTGGCCGCGGCCGGTCCCAAGGAGCTGCGGGCCGAGGCGGGCGCCCTCAGCGAGACCGGGGGCAGGAGCAGCGGCGCGCTGGACCACCCGGCGGCCCGCGCCGGAGTGGCCCGCGCGGCGCGGCTGACCGAGGTCGCCGATCCCCGCGCGGCCCTGACGGGCCTCGCCGCGCTGCTCGGGGAGGTCGGTATGGCCCTGGTCGGGGTGGCGTGCGAGACCGATGAGCAGAGCCTGTACTGGCAGTGCATGGAGGCGATCGACGCCGCCGACGAGTCCACGGACCGGGTCCATTCCATGCTCCGTCTCCTCGACGAGCGGGAGCGCGAACAGCGGGAGGACCTGGAGCGCGGCCGGGAACGGGACGGCCCGCACGGGATACTGCGCGCATCGGTGGGCCCGGTGACCGGTATTCAGTGAGCGCTACGCCCGCCGGTGCGCCCTCCGAGGCCCGCGACTCCGTACGGACGGTGCCCCGGAGCAGGGCGCGCGGCGCGCGCGGGTGCAGGATGGAGGCATGGATCTTCGCATCTTCACCGAGCCCCAGCAGGGCGCGAGCTACGACACCCTTCTCACCGTCGCCAAGGCCACCGAGGACCTCGGCTTCGACGCCTTCTACCGGTCCGACCACTATCTGCGCATGGGGCAGGGCGACGGCCTGCCCGGCCCCACGGACGCCTGGATCACGCTGGCCGGGCTGGCCCGCGAGACCAAGCGCATCCGCCTGGGCACGCTGATGACGGCGGGCACCTTCCGGCTCCCCGGCGTCCTCGCCATCCAGGTCGCGCAGGTCGACCAGATGTCCGGCGGCCGGGTCGAACTGGGCCTGGGGGCGGGCTGGTTCGAGGAGGAGCACAAGGCGTACGGCATCCCGTTCCCGAAGGAGAAGTTCGGCCGCCTGGAGGAGCAGCTGGCGATCGTCACGGGGCTGTGGGCGACCGAGGTCGGCAAGACGTTCAGCTACGACGGCACGTACTACCAGCTGACGGACTCGCCCGCGCTGCCCAAGCCGGCGCAGGCCAAGGTGCCGGTGCTCATCGGCGGGCACGGGGCGAAGCGCACCCCGCGCCTCGCCGCCCAGTACGCGGACGAGTTCAACATCCCGTTCGCCTCGCTGGAGGACAGCGAGAAGCAGTTCGGCCGGGTCCGGGAGGCGGCCGAGGCGGCGGGCCGCAAGGCCGACGACCTGGTGTACTCCAACGCGCTGGTCGTCTGCGTCGGCCGGGACGACGCGGAGGTCGCGCGCCGGGCCGCCGTCATCGGCCGGGACGTGGCCGAGCTGAAGGCCAACGGGCTCGCGGGGTCGCCCGCCGAGGTGGTCGACAAGATCGGGAGGTACGCGGCGATCGGGGCTTCGCGGATCTACCTCCAGGTCCTCGACCTGGACGACCTGGACCACCTGGACCTGATCTCGTCCCAGGTCCAGTCCCAGCTGGGCTGAGAGCGGGGACGCGATGACACCGGGGCCCGCCCGCCCGCTGGCCGCCGCGCTGGCCGAGGGCACGCTCGTCCTCGACGGCGGGCTCTCCAACCAGTTGGAGGCGCAGGGCTGCGATCTGTCCGACGCGCTCTGGTCCGCCCAGCTGCTCGCCGACGGACCCGGGCAGATCGAGGCCGCCCACACGGCGTACGTGCGGGCGGGGGTCCAGGTGCTCATCACGGCCAGTTATCAGGCGAGCCACGAGGGGTTCGCGCGGCGCGGGATCGGGCGGGACGAGGCGGACGGGCTCCTCGCCCGCAGCGTGGAGCTGGCCCGCCGGGCGGCCGGCACGGTGGACCGGGACGTCTGGGTGGCGGCGTCGGTCGGCCCGTACGGGGCGGTGACGGCGGACGGGGCGGAGTACCGGGGCCGCTACGGGCTCACCGCCGGGGAGCTGGAGCGCTTCCACCGCCCCCGCGTCGAGGCGCTGGCCGCCGCCGGGCCGGACGCGCTGGCCCTGGAGACGGTGCCGGACATGGACGAGGCGCGGGCGCTGCTGCGGGTGGTGGGGGACTACGGGCTGCCGGTGTGGCTCTCCTACACCGTGGCCGGGGACCGGACCCGGGCCGGACAGCCGCTGGACGAGGCGTTCGCCCTGGCCCGGGGGCACGACGAGGTGATCGCGGTCGGCGTCAACTGCTGCGACCCCGCCGACGCGGAGGCCGCCGCCCGGACGGCGGTCCGCGCGACCGGGAAGCCCGCCGTGGTCTACCCGAACAGCGGCGAGCGCTGGGACGCGGCGTCGGGCGCGTGGTCCGGTCCGGCCGCCTCGTTCACCCCGGCCCGGCGGGCGGCATGGGAGGAGGCGGGCGCCCGTCTCATCGGCGGCTGCTGCCGGGTGGGGCCGGAGACGGTCGCCGGGCTGGCGGCGGCGCGGAACGGAGCGACCGGGGGCAGGGCGGGGAGAGGGGGGCCGGGGTGACACGGAGGGGGCTCGCGGGGGTGCCGGGCGGAGCGGCCCGCGCGGGGTCCGGCTCGGCCCGCGCGGGTCCGGCCCGGGCAGCCGCGGCTCGCGGCCAGGTGGCCCGAGGGGTTACGGCAGGCGGATGCCGGACCAGGTGTAGACCTCGCACTGTCCGTCCGCGTTGTTCCCCGTGCCGACCACGGTGCCGTCGCTCCGCAGGCCGAGGGTGTGCGTCGAGCCCGCCGCCACGGCGACGATGTCGCGCCAGCCGCCGACCCCGCACTGCCCGTAGCTGTTGTCGCCCGCCGCGAGGACCCGTCCGGACGCCGTGACCCCGACGGTGTGGTGACTGCCCGCGTCCAGCGCCACCACGTCCTCCCACGCATCCACCTCGCACGCCCCGGTCGCCCGGTCGCCGGTGGCCATGGCGCGCCCGTCGGTTCCGAGCCCGACGGTATGGAGGTAACCGGCCGAGACGGCGGCCAGCCCCTGCCACCCCTCCACGGCGCACTGCCCGCGCCGGTTGTTCCCCGTAGCCACCGCGGAACCGTCCGACCGGACGCCGACCGAGTGCCAGTCACCGCATGAGAGAGCGACCATCTCGCGCCAGGGCCCCACCTCGCACTGCCCTTCCGCGCCCCGGCCCGCCGCCACGACGCGGCCGTTCGCGAGCAGCCCGAGCGTGCGGCGCCACCCCGCCGCCACGGCCGTGACGCCCCGCCATCCGGAGACATCGCACTGCCCGTCGCCGTTCCAGCCGGTCGCCAGGACCGTGCCGTCCGAACGGAGCGCCACCGTATGGGATCTGCCTGTGTTCCTCGCGGTGTGGACGTTGCCCGCCGCGACCGAGACCACGCCGGTCCATCGCTCCACACGGCACTCGGCGGCGAGGCCGCTGCCCGCGGCGAGAACGGTGCCGTCGCGGCGCAGGCCGACCGAATGACGCCTTCCGGCGGTCAGCGCCGGCGCGTGCACGGACATGTCGCCTCCTGGGGGCTGGCGTGTGCTTCGAGGGAGACGGAAATTGCCTGGTGGGGGAGGGGCGGGCGGATCATACTCAAACGTGTGTTCTTGACGATCAGTACCACCGGCTCCCCGGAACGTCCCGCCACCGACCTCGGGTTTCTGCTGCACAAGCATCCCGAGCGGGCGCAGGCGTTCTCCACCTCCCATGGCACCGCGCACGTCTTCTATCCCGAGGCGTCCGCGGAGCGGTGCACGGCGGCTCTGCTGCTGGAGGTCGATCCCATCGCGCTGGTGCGCAAGGGGAAGGGCAAGGGCCGGGGCGGGGCGCCCGACGCCGCGCTCGCGCAGTACGTCAACGACCGCCCCTACGCGGCATCCTCGCTGCTGTCCGTCGCGATGAGCACCGTCTTCAAGTCCGCGCTGAGCGGTGCCTGCAAGGCGATGCCCGAGCGGGCGGCGGCCCCCATGGAGCTGCGGATCGAAGTGCCCGCCCTGCCGGCCCGTGGTGGTGCCGAGCTGGTGCGCAAGCTCTTCGGTCCGCTCGGATGGACGCGGGTGGAGGCGGAGGCCGTACCGCTGGACGAGACGTTCCCGGAGTGGGGCGACTCGCGGTACGTACGGCTGGTGCTCGAAGGCGAGCTGAGGCTCGCCGACGCGCTGCGCCAGCTGTACGTACTGCTGCCGGTGCTCGACGACGCCAAGCACTACTGGGTGGCGCCCGACGAGGTGGACAAGCTGCTGCGCGCGGGCGAGGGGTGGCTGGCGGAGCACCCCGAGCACAAGCTCATCACCAGCCGGTATCTGGCGCGGCGCTGGGGGCTCACCCGGCAGGCGATGGAGCGGCTGGAGCTGGTGCGGCTCGCGGAGGCGGACGACCTCGACGTCGAGAGCGTCGACAACGCCGTGGACGAGGGCTCCGACACAGAGGAGCGGCCGGTGCCGCTCGCCGTGCACCGCCGCGACGCGATCCTCGCCGCGCTCACCGCCGCCGGGGCCGGCCGCGTGCTCGACCTGGGTTGCGGGCAGGGGCAGTTGGTGCAGGCGCTGCTGAAGGACCCGCGCTTCACGGAGATCGTCGGCCTCGACGTGTCCGTGCGCGCCCTGACGATCGCCTCGCGTCGGCTGAAGCTGGACCGGATGGGGGAGCGGCAGGCCGCCCGCGTGACCCTGCGCCAGGGCTCCCTGACCTACACGGACAAGCGGCTCCAGGGATACGACGCGGCGGTGCTCAGCGAGGTCATCGAGCACCTGGACCCGGAGCGGCTGCCCGCCCTGGAGTTCGCCGTGTTCGGCTCCGCGCGCCCCCGCACGGTGCTCGTCACCACGCCCAACGTCGAGTACAACGTCCGCTGGGAGACCCTTCCGGCCGGCCACACCCGCCACGGCGACCACCGCTTCGAGTGGACCAGGGCCGAATTCCGGTCCTGGGCCGAGGCGGTGGCCGCACGGCACGGGTACGGCGTCGCGTACGTGCCCATCGGCCCGGACGACCCCGAGGTCGGCCCGCCCACCCAGATGGCCGTGTTCACGACGGGCACCGCCACCACCGACGAGACCCAGAAGGAGGCGAAAGCCGCATGACCACCCACGACAACGAGCGTGCCCCGCGCACCCTCCCCGTCACCGACCTCTCCCTCGTCGTGCTCATCGGCGCCAGCGGGTCCGGCAAGTCCACCTTCGCGCGGCGGCACTTCAAGCCGACCGAGGTCATCTCCTCGGACTTCTGCCGGGGCCTCGTCGCCGACGACGAGAACGACCAGAGCGCCAGCAAGGACGCCTTCGACGTCCTGCACTACATCGCGGGCAAGCGCCTCGCCGCCGGCCGGCTGACCGTCGTGGACGCCACGAACGTGCAGCCGGAGGCCCGGCGCCAGCTCGTCCGGGTGGCCCGGGAGCACGACGTGCTGCCCATCGCCATCGTGCTCGACCTGCCCGAAGAGGTCTGCCTCGCCCGCAACGCGGCCCGCCCGGACCGCGCCGACATGCCCCGCCATGTCATCCAGCGCCACCGCCGCGAGCTGCGCCGCTCCCTGCGCGGCCTGGAGCGCGAGGGCTTCCGCAAGGTGCACATCCTGCACTCCGAGGACGAGGCCGACCGGGCCGAAGTGGTCCTGGAGCGCCGCTACAACGACCTGCGCCACCTCACCGGACCGTTCGACGTCATCGGCGACATCCACGGCTGCCGCTCCGAGCTGGACACCCTCCTCGGCAAGCTGGGTTACGTGGACGGCGCCCACCCCGAGGGCCGCACCGCGGTCTTCGTCGGCGACCTGGTCGACCGCGGCCCCGACAGCCCCGGCGTCCTGCGCCGCGTGATGTCGATGGTGGCCGAGGGGAACGCGCTGTGCGTCCCCGGCAACCACGAGAACAAGCTCGGCCGCTACCTCAAGGGCCGCAAGGTCCAGCTCACCCACGGCCTCGCCGAGACCGTCGAGCAGCTGGAGCGGGAGGACGCGAAGGACCCCGACTTCCGCAAGCGGGTCGCGGAGTTCATCGACGGGCTCGTCAGCCACTACGTGCTGGACGGCGGCCGGCTCGTCGTCTGCCACGCCGGGCTGCCCGAGAAGTACCACGGCCGCACCTCCGGCCGGGTCCGCTCGCACGCGCTGTACGGGGAGACCACCGGCGAGACCGACGAGTTCGGGCTGCCCGTGCGCTACCCGTGGGCCGAGGACTACCGGGGCAGCGCCGCCGTGGTCTACGGCCACACGCCCGTGCCCAACACCTCGTGGATCAACAACACCATCTGCCTGGACACCGGTGCCGTCTTCGGCGGGAAGATGACCGCGCTGCGCTGGCCGGAGCGCGAGCTCGTCGACGTACCGGCGGAGCGGGTCTGGTACGAGCCCGTGAAGCCGCTGGAGACGGAGGCGCCCGGGGGCAGGGAGGGTCGGCCGCTGGACCTGGACGACGTGCAGGGCCGCCGGATCGTGGAGACCCGGCACATGGGCCGCCTCGCCGTCCGGGAGGAGAACGCGGCCGCCGCCCTGGAGGTGATGAGCCGGTTCGCGGTCGACCCCCGGCTGCTGCCCTACCTGCCGCCGACCATGGCGCCCACGGCCACCTCCCGTGAGGACGGCTACCTGGAGCACCCGGCCGAGGCGTTCGGCGAGTACCGGGCGGCCGGCGTGGCCAGGGTCGTGTGCGAGGAGAAGCACATGGGCTCCCGCGCCGTGGCCCTGGTCTGCAAGGACGCCGCCGCGGCCCGGGAGCGCTTCGGCACCGCGGACGGTGGGCCCACCGGCGCGCTGTACACCCGGACCGGGCGCCCGTTCCTGGACGACTCCGCGCTCACCGAGGCGGTGCTCGGGCGGCTGCGCGCGGCCGTGACCGCGGCCGGGCTCTGGGAGGAGTGGGGCACCGACTGGGTGCTGCTCGACGCCGAGCTGATGCCCTGGTCCCTGAAGGCGCGCGGCCTGCTCCGCTCGCAGTACGCGGCCGTGGGCGCCGCGTCCGGCGCGGTGTTCCCCGCCGCCACCGGGGCCCTCGCCGCGGCCGCCGCGCGCGGCGTCGACGTGGGCGCGCTCGCGGACCGCCAGCGGGAGCGGGCCGGGGACGCGGCGGCGTTCACGGAGGCGTACCGGCGCTACTGCTGGGGCACCGAGGGGCTGGACGGCGTGCGCCTCGCGCCGTTCCAGATCCTCGCCGTCCAGGGCCGCTCCCTCGCCTCCGTACCGCACGACGAGCAGCTGGCCTGGCTGGACCGGCTGGTCGAACACGACCCGACCGGGCTGCTCCAGGTCACCCGGCGGCTCGTCGTGGACACCGCCGACGAGGCGTCCGTCCGCGCGGGCACCGACTGGTGGCTGGAGATGACCGGCCGGGGCGGCGAGGGCATGGTCGTCAAGCCGCTCGGCGCGCTCGTCCGGGACGGCAAGGGCCGCCTGGTGCAGCCCGGCATCAAGGTGCGCGGCCGGGAGTACCTGCGGATCATCTACGGCCCCGAGTACACCCGCCCGGACAACCTGGACCGCCTGCGCGGCCGTTTCCTCGGCCACAAGCGCTCGCTGGCCCTGCGTGAGTACGCCCTCGGCCTGGAGGCCCTGGACCGGCTCGCGGAGGGGGAGCCGCTGTGGCGGGTCCACGAAGCGGTGTTCGCCGTCCTGGCGTTGGAGTCCGAGCCGGTCGACCCCCGGCTCTAGACGCCTGACAGAACAGGCTGGCGATTCGCCGGGTGAACGGCGCGCCGCGCGGTGAGGATGTGGGCATGGGATTCCATGTCGACTCCGAGGCCGGGCGGCTGCGCCGCGTCATCCTGCACCGCCCCGATCTGGAACTGAAACGGCTCACGCCGAGCAACAAGGACGCGCTCCTCTTCGACGACGTGCTCTGGGTCCGCCGGGCCCGCCAGGAGCACGACGGCTTCGCGGACGTGCTGCGCGACCGGGGCGTCGAGGTGCACCTCTTCGGCGACCTGCTCCGCGAGGCGCTGGAGATCCCGGTCGCCCGGCGCCTCGTGCTGGACCGGGTCTTCGCCGAGAAGGAGTACGGTCCGCTCGCCACCGAGCATCTGCGCGCCGCCTTCGAGGAGTTGACCGCCGCCGAGCTGTGCGAGGCGCTGGTCGGCGGGATGACCAAGCGGGAGTTCCTGGAACGGCACAAGGAGCCGGTCTCGGTGCGCTTCCACGTCATGGACCTGGACGACTTCCTGCTCGGGCCGCTTCCCAACCACCTCTTCACCCGCGACACCTCGGCCTGGATCTACGACGGCGTGTCCATCAACGCCATGCGCTGGCCCGCCCGGCAGCGCGAGACGGTCCACTTCGAGGCGATCTACCGGCACCACCCGCTCTTCACCGGGCCGGAGGCGGGCGCCTTCCACCACTGGTCCGAGGGGCAGGACGACTACCCCTCCACCATCGAGGGCGGCGACGTCCTCGTCATCGGCAACGGCGCCGTGCTCATCGGGATGAGCGAGCGCACCACGCCGCAGGCCGTCGAGATGCTGGCCCGGGGGCTCTTCGACGCCGGCTCGGCCCGGACCATCGTGGCGCTGGACATGCCCAAGAGCCGGGCCTTCATGCACCTGGACACCGTGATGACCATGGTCGACGGGGACACCTTCACCAAGTACGCGGGCCTCGGCATGCTCCGCTCGTACACGATCGAACCCGGCGACGGGCCGCGCGACCTCAAGGTCACCGACCACCCGCCCGAGCAGATGCACACCGCGATCGCCGAGGCGCTCGGTCTCGGCTCGATCCGGGTGCTCACCGCGACCCAGGACGTGCACGCGGCCGAGCGGGAGCAGTGGGACGACGGCTGCAACGTGCTCGCCGTCGAACCCGGCGTCGTCGTCGCGTACGAGCGCAACGCCACCACCAACACGCATCTGCGCCGCCAGGGCATCGAGGTCATCGAGATCCGGGGCAGCGAGCTGGGCCGGGGCCGGGGCGGTCCGCGCTGCATGAGCTGCCCGGTCGTGCGGGACCCGGTGTGACGGGCGGCGGGGGATCCGTACCGCGAGACGGCTCTGTATAGCGATGCATTGCGCCGTATAGGGTTCCAGCGTTACGGTATGCGTCCCCCCGTCCGACCCAGGAGCAGTCACCATGGCCATAGACCTCGCAGGCCGCCACTTCCTCAAGGAGCTGGACTTCACGGCCGCGGAGTTCCGCGGCCTGATCGAGCTGGCCGCCGAGCTCAAGGCCGCCAAGAAGTCGGGCACGGAGGCGCGGCGGCTGCGCGGCCGGAACATCGCGCTGATCTTCGAGAAGACGTCGACCCGCACCCGGTGCGCGTTCGAGGTCGCCGCCGCCGACCAGGGCGCCTCGACCACGTATCTCGACCCCTCCGGCTCCCAGATGGGGCACAAGGAGTCGGTCAAGGACACCGCGCGCGTCCTCGGCCGGATGTTCGACGGGATCGAGTACCGGGGCGACAGCCAGGCGGCCGTCGAGGAGCTGGCCGCGTACGCCGGGGTGCCGGTCTTCAACGGGCTGACCGACGACTGGCACCCGACCCAGATGCTCGCCGACGTGCTGACGATGACCGAGCACAGCGGCAAGCCGCTGGAGGAGATCGCGTTCTCCTACCTCGGCGACGCCCGCTTCAACATGGGCAACTCCTACCTGGTCACCGGTGCCCTGCTCGGCATGGACGTGCGCATCGTCGCGCCCAAGGCGTACTGGCCCGCCGAGACGGTCGTCGCCGAGGCCCGCGCGCTCGCCGAGAAGTCCGGCGCGCGGGTCACGCTCACCGAGGACGTGGCCGAGGGGGCGCGCGGCGCGGACTTCGTCGCCACCGACGTCTGGGTCTCGATGGGCGAGCCCAAGGAGGTCTGGGACGCCCGCATCGCCGCCCTCATGCCGTACGCCGTCACGATGGACGTCCTGCGGGCGACCGGGAACGCCGGAGTGAAGTTCATGCACTGCCTGCCCGCGTACCACGACCTCGGCACCGGGGTGGCGCGCGAGATCCACGAGCGGCACGGGCTGAGCGAGCTGGAGGTCAGCGACGAGGTGTTCGAGTCCGAGCACTCCGTCGTCTTCGACGAGGCGGAGAACCGCATGCACACGATCAAGGCCGTCCTTGTGGCGACGATGGCGGGCCAGTAGCCCGGCGGCCCGCATGTTCATACATCCAATTGGGTGAATATGCGGACAGGTGTCTATGATGGTGCCGATTGGTGGGGTTCGAGCTCGCACGCTCGAACCCCCTTTTCGTGCGCGCGACGGCCCCCACCGCCGGTCCGCGCCTCCCCCCACGCGTACCACCGAAATGAGACACCGCCGTGAGCCCCCTGCGCCTCCCCGGCCCCCCGCACCGCGTCAAGGACCCGCACCGGCTGATCGCCGAATCGGGCGCCGACCTGGAGGGCCACGGCCTCAAGCGCACCATGGGCCTGTTCCAGCTGGTGTGCTTCGGGGTCGGCGCGGTCGTCGGGACCGGCATCTTCGTGGGCCTGTCCGACAGCGTGGCCAAGGCCGGGCCCGCCGTCGTGGTCTCCTTCGTCCTCGCGGCCGTGACCTGCGTCTTCACGGCGTTCTCGTTCGCCGAACTGGGCAGCGCGATCCCCGTCTCCGGCAGCTCGTACTCCTTCGCCTACGCCACGCTCGGCGAACGCCTCGCCTTCCTCGTCGGCTGGTGCCTGCTCCTGGAGTACGGCGTCTCGGTCTCCGCCGTTGCGGTCGGGTGGAGCCAGTACGTCAACGAACTCCTCGACAGCCTTTTCGGCCACCAGCTGCCCGCCGCGCTCTCCGCCGGACCGGCCGACGGCGGTGTGATCAACCTGCCCGCCGTGATCGTGGTCATGATGGCCGCGACGCTGCTGGTGCGCGGGGTACGCGAGAGCGCGACCGCCACCGCCGCGATGGCCGTCCTCAAGCTGGTCGTCCTGGCCCTGTTCTGCGTCATCGCGTTCACCGCGTTCGAACGCGGCAACCTCGCCCCGTTCGCCACCCACGGCGCGGGCGGCGTCACGGCGGGCGCCTCGCTGGCGTTCTTCTCGTACATCGGCTTCGACGCGATCACCACGGCGGGGGAGGAGGTCAAGAACCCCCGGCGCAACATCCCGCTCGCGATCATGATCTGCATCGGCCTGGTCACGCTGCTCTACTGCGCGGTCGCCCTCGCCGCGATCGGCGCGCTCGGCCCGGACGCGGTCTCCGACAAGCCCGCCGCGCTCTCACTGATCGTGGACCAGGTCACCGGCTCGTCGGTGGGCGGCGGCGTCATCGCCTTCGGCGCGGTCGTCGCCATCGCCTCGGTGGTCCTCGCGGTGATGTACGGGCAGACCCGCATCCTCATGTCGATGTCCCGCGACGGCCTGGTCCCGAGGGTCTTCGAGCGGGTCTCGCCGCGCACCGCGACCCCGGTCGCCAACACCTGGATCGTCGCCGTCGTCTTCGCGGTCCCGGCGGCCTTCTCCTCGCTCGGCATGGTGGTGAACCTGACCACCATCGGCACGCTCGCCACCATGGTCGCCGTCAACGCCGCCGTCCTCGTGCTGCGCCGCCGCAACCCCGAGGTGCGCGGCTCCTTCCGGGTCCCGCTCTACCCGCTGAGCCCGCTCATCGGCATCGGCTTCTGCGTCTACCTGATGTACGGCACCGGCTGGACGACCTGGGTCCAGTTCGCGGTGTTCCTCGCGGTCGGTGCCCTCGTGTACGCGGTGTACGGGCACCGCCGCTCCCGGCTGGCGAACGCCTAGAGGGGCGGCAGCCGGAACCAGACCGCCTTGCCGCGCTCGGTCGGGCGGTGACCGCAGGACGAGCTGAGCGTGCGGATCAGCAGCAGCCCCCGGCCGTGCTCCTGCCACGGGTCCGGTACGTCGTCGGGCTCGGGGCGGGACAGATCGCCGGGCGGGGCCGGGTCGGCGTCGTGCACCTCCACCTGGCAGCCCGCCGGAAGCAGCTCGACCACCAGCTCTATGGGGTCGTCGCCCGGGGTGTGCTCCACCGCGTTCGCGACCAGCTCGGCGGTGAGCAGTTCGGCGGTGTCGCTGTCGGCGGGCGCGTCGATGTCCGTCAGCACCGACCGGATCAGCGCGCGGGCGATCGGCACGGCGGCTGTGGAGTGCGGCAGGGAGATGCGCCAGGAGGGGGGTGGCGGTCCGTCGGGGGGCACGAGGTTTCCGTTCGGGTGAGCGCGTGGGTCCTGGGCTCAGACGGTTCCGCGCTCAAGACGTGTCGGGTTCAACCTTACGAAGTGGCGCGACGCGGACAAGGGCCTGCGGTCCGGGAGCTTGGGGACATTCGTCACGGGACCACCGCACGCGCCGATGTATCGCGTACTCGTGACGGCAGTCACGTAACGGTGATAAATTCGGGATCAGCAGCAGCGACGGCCGAAGGGGATACCCCGCCATGAGCCCGTTCACCGGCTCCGCACCGCGTACGCAGCACTGGCGCCATCTGCGGGTCACCGTCGAGGGGGGCGTCGCCACCGTCACCCTCGCCCGGCCCGACAAGCTCAACGCCCTGACCTTCGGCGCCTACGCCGACCTCCGCGACCTGCTGGCCGAGCTGGCCCGGGAGCGCTCCGTGCGGGCCCTGGTGCTGGCGGGCGAGGGGCGCGGCTTCTGCTCCGGCGGCGACGTGGACGAGATCATCGGCGCCACCCTCGCGATGGACACCGCCCAGCTCCTGGACTTCAACCGGATGACCGGCCAGGTCGTCCGCGCCGTCCGCGAGTGCCCCTTCCCCGTCGTCGCCTCGGTGCACGGGGTGGCTGCCGGGGCCGGCGCCGTCCTCGCCCTCGCCGCCGACTTCCGCGTCGCCGACCCCACCGCCCGGTTCGCCTTCCTCTTCACCCGGGTCGGGCTCTCCGGCGGCGACATGGGCGCGGCCTATCTGCTGCCCCGCGTCGTCGGCCTCGGTCACGCCACCCGCCTTCTGATGCTCGGCGAACCGGTCCGCGCCCCCGAGGCGGAGCGGATCGGCCTGATCAGCGAGCTCACCGACGAGGGCGACGCCGACAAGGCCGCCGCCGCGCTCGCCCGCCGCCTCGCGGACGGGCCCGCGCTCGCGCTCGCCCAGACCAAGGCGCTGCTCACCGCCGAGCTGGACATGCCGCTGGCCGCCGCCGTCGAGATGGACGCCGCGACCCAGGCCCTCCTGATGCACGGCGAGGACTACGCCGAATTCCACGCCGCGTTCAGCGAGAAGCGGCCGCCCGCCTGGCGGGGCAAATGACCGGCCCGCAGCGGATCGCGGTCATCGGCGGCGGCCCCGGCGGGCTCTACGCGGCGGCCCTGCTCAAACGCCTCGGCCCGGACCGCGACATCACCCTCTGGGAGCGCAACGCCCCCGACGACACCTTCGGCTTCGGCGTCGTCCTCTCCGACGAGACCCTCGGCGGCATCGAACACGCCGACCCGGTCGTGCACCGCGCCCTCCAGAGCGAGTTCGTCCGCTGGGACGACATCGACATCGTGCACCGGGGCCACACCCAGACCTCCGGCGGCCACGGCTTCGCCGCCCTGGGCCGCCGCCGGCTCCTGGAGATCCTGCACGAGCGCTGCGCCGGTCTCGGCGTCGACCTCCGCTTCCGTACGCAGGCCCCGCCCGCCGCCGAACTCGCCGCCACGCACGACCTGGTCATCGCCGCCGACGGCGTGCACAGCGCCACCCGCGACGCCCACGAGGACCGCTTCCGGCCCCGGATCACCGGACACCGCTGCCGCTACATCTGGCTCGCCGCGGACTTCGCCCTGGACGCCTTCCGCTTCGAGATCGCGGAGACCGCGTACGGCGTGATGCAGCTGCACGCCTACCCCTTCTCGCAGCACGCGTCCACGGTCATCGTGGAGATGCGCGAGGAGGTCTGGCGCGCGGCCGGCTTCGACGTACCCGACCCGGCCGAGTCGGTCGGCCAGTGCGCCAAGATCTTCGCGAACGCCCTCGGTCACCGGCCGCTGCGCTCCAACAACTCCGCCTGGCTGACCTTCCGTACCGTCGTCAACGACCACTGGTCGCACGGGAACACCGTCCTCATCGGGGACGCCGCGCACACCGCGCACTTCTCCATCGGCTCCGGCACCAAGCTCGCCGTGGAGGACGTCCTCGCGCTCGCCGCCTGTGTCGAGGAGCAGCCCTCGCTGCCCGCCGCGCTCGCCGCGTACGAGAGCGAGCGGCGGCCCGTCGTGGAGTCGACGCAGCGCGCGGCTGCGGCCAGCCTGCGCTGGTTCGAGGAGCTGGGCACGTACGTGGACCAGCCGCCCCGGCAGTTCGCGTTCAACCTCCTGACCCGCAGCCGCCGCGTCACCCACGACAACCTCCGGCTGCGCGATCCGGCGTTCACGGCCGGGGTGGAGGAGGAGTTCGGCTGCCCGCCGGGCACCCCGCCGATGTTCACGCCGCTGCGGCTGCGCGGCCTGGAGCTGCGCAACCGCGTCGTCGTCTCACCGATGGACATGTACTCGGCCACCGACGGCATCCCGGGCGACTTCCACCTCGTCCACCTCGGATCCAGGGCGCTCGGCGGCGCCGGGCTCGTCATGACGGAGATGGTCTGCGTCAGCCCCGAGGGCCGCATCACCCCCGGCTGCACCGGCCTCTACACCGACGAACAGGCGGCCGCCTGGACCCGGGTCACCGACTTCGTGCACACCGCGTCCCCCGGCACCGCGATCGGCGTCCAGCTCGGCCACTCCGGCCGCAAGGGCTCCACCAGGCTCATGTGGGAGGGCATCGACCAGCCCCTCGACCACGGCAACTGGCCGGTGACCGCCGCCTCGCCGCTGCCGTACGCGCCCGGGGTCAACCAGGTCCCGCACGCCCTGGACCGGGCCGGTCTGGACGAGGTCCGGGAGCAGTTCGCCGCCGCCGTCCGGCGCGCCGACGCCTGCGGGTTCGACCTCCTCGAACTGCACTGCGCCCACGGCTATCTGCTCTCCGGCTTCCTCTCGCCGCTCACCAACCAGCGCACCGACGCCTACGGCGGACCGCTCGCCCACCGCCTCCGCTTCCCGCTGGAGGTCTTCGACACGGTCCGGGAGCTGTGGCCCGACGACCGGCCGATGACCGTCCGGATCTCCGCCACCGACTGGGCGGAGGGCGGCACCACCGCCGAGGACGCCGTGGAGATCGCCCGCGCGTTCGTCGCGCACGGGGCCGACGCCATCGACGTCTCGACCGGCCAGGTGGTGCCCGGCGAGCGGCCCGAGTACGGGCGGTCGTACCAGACCCCGTACGCGGACCGCGTCCGGAACACCCTGTGCGTGCCGGTGATCGCGGTCGGCGCGATCTCCTCCTGGGACGACGTCAACTCACTGCTCCTCGCGGGCCGCGCCGACCTCTGCGCCCTGGCCCGCCCCCACCTCTACGACCCGCACTGGACGCTCCACGCGGCCGCCGAGCAGGGCTACACCGGCCCGGGCGCCCCCTGGCCCCTCCCGTACCGCGCGGGCAGCCGCACCCCGCCGACCGGCCGCACCGACGCCCCGAAGCCGCGCCTCAGTCTGGGGTGAGGGGCAGGCACTCGTGGCACAGGCACGGGTCCGGATGCGAGGCCGCGTGGTGGGTGTTCCGGCCCAGGCGCGCGACCCGCTCCAGGAACTCCGCCCACTCCACCGCCTCCTCCCTCGACCACACGAGCCGGTCCGCACAGCGCCGGAGCACGGCGGGGGAGTACACCAACTGGGCCCGGAAGGTGTGCAGATGGCGGGTTCCGGTGTCGATGGTGATCCAGTGCCCTGTGTGGCGGCCGTGGCCCACCGCCGTCAGCTGCTCGCTGCCCATACCGGGATAGGTATCGACCACATAGACCTTCGCGCCCGCCCGGAACGCCTTGGTGCCAGAGCGGAACTCCTGGCCCAGCTCCCCGTACCGCCGCCACCGCACGACGTTCGCCGCGACCAGCCAGCGCGGCTCGGGCGACTCAGCCATGGTCCGGCTCCGCGCCGACCACCAGCCGGTCCGCGACCGCCCGGAAGCCGATGCGCCGGTACACACCGTTGCTCGTCGGGTTCGCCGGGGCCGCGAACAGCAGGACGTGCTCCGCGCCCCCATCCAGCGCGGTCCGGGCGACCTGCGCGGTGACGGCGGCGGCGTAGCCCCGGCCCCGGTGCCGGCGCACCAGCAGCGCCCGGTCGCCGGGGCGCGCGGACCTCGCCGCGCCCGGGGGCGCCGGGCAGGGCGGGACCAGCCCGTCCAGCCGGTACAGCCGGCGCTCCTCGTCCACCCGGTGCCCGGGCCAGTGCCCGGCCACCGCGGGAGCCGTCGCCCGGTCCGCGTTGGCCGAGGCCAGCGGGCGGGCGGCCGGCCAGGCGCCGGCCGCGTCCAGGAAGACTCCGGGGTCATCGGTGAAGGTCCAGCTCATGGACCCGCATTCTGCCGCCCCCGGTCCCGGCCCGGCAGCGCTATTTCCGGTGCGCGAACTCCGCCCCCGCGTCCCGCAACCGCTCGTGCAGCGCCCGGAACACCTCGGCCGACCTGGCCCCCGGCCACGCGTCGGGCAGAAGCTCCCCGGGCAGCCCGGGGTCGGCGTAGGGGACCCGGCGCCAGGAGTCCAGGGCGGTGAGGTAGTCCCGGTAGGCCTCCTCCGGGTCCACCGCCGCGTCGCCGCGCGCCTCCCAGGCCCTGAGCACCGGTTCGTGGCGTTCCAGGAAGCTGTGGTGGAGCCGGGCCACCGCGTCCAGGTCCCACCAGCGGGCCACGGCGTCCCGGGTCGCGGAGAAGCCCAGGTGCGCGCCCCGGAACAGATCGACGTACGGGGCGAGTTCCAGCCGTTCCAGGGTGTGCCGGGTCTCGTCGTACAGCCCCGCCGGGGCGATCCAGACACCGGGGGCCGCCGTGCCGAAGCCGAGCCGGGACAGCCGCGAGCGCAGCAGGTGCCGCTTGTGGCGCTCCGCCTCGGGCACCGAGAACACCGCCAGCACCCAGCCGTCCGCCGGCGACGGGTCCGGGTGGCGGTAGATGCGCCGGTCGCCGTCGTCCAGGAGCTGGCGGGCGTCCGCCGACAGCGCGTATCCGGCCGCCCCGTCCGCCGTGCGCTCGGCGACGAGCAGCCCGCGCCGCTTCAGCCGGGAGACGGACGAGCGTACGGCGGGCGCGTCCACGCCGACGGCGCCGAGCAGCCGGACCAGTCCGGCCACCGGCATCGGCCCGTCGCCGGGGGTGCGGCCGTACGCCCCGTACAGGGTGACGATCAGTGAACGGGGGGTGTGCGGTTCGACCATGTGATCATTCTCGGCCCGGTCCGGGCCCGTCCGCACCGGGTTCCCCCGCGCGGAGCCTGAACCGTTGCAGTTTCCCCGTGGCCGTACGGGGCAGAGCGGGCAGGAACGTGAAGCGGCGGGGGCACTTGTGCGGGGCCAGCTCCGCCCGCATGAACGTGCGCAGCTGGTCCGCCGTCAGCTCCGCGCCCTCCCGCTCCACCACGTACGCCGCCACGATCCGGCCGCGCAGCTCGTCCGCCTGCCCGACCACCGCCGTCTCCGCCACATCGGGGTGGCGCAGCAGGGCCTCCTCGACCTCGGGGCCCGCGATGTTGTACCCGGAGGAGATGATCATGTCGTCGGCGCGGGCCACGTACCGGAAGTAGCCGTCCGCGTCGCGCACATAGGTGTCGCCGGTGATGTTCCAGCCGTGCCGTACGTAGTCGCGCTGCCGCTCGTCCGCGAGATAGCGGCAGCCGACCGGGCCGCGCACGGCCAGCAGGCCCGGCTCCCCGTCCGGCACGGGCGCGCCGTCGGCGTCCACCACCCGGGCCTGCCAGCCGGGGACCGGGACGCCCGTGGTGCCGGGGCGGATCGCGTCGTCGGCGGCCGAGACGAAGATGTGCAGCAGCTCGGTGGCGCCGATGCCGTTGATGATCCGCAGCCCGGTCCGCTCGTGCCAGGCGTGCCAGGTCGCCTCCGGCAGGTTCTCGCCCGCCGAGACGCAGCGCCGCAGCGCCGACAGGTCGTGCCCGTCGAGCTGGTCCAGCATCACCCGGTACGCGGTCGGCGCGGTGAACAGCACCGAGACCCGGTGCTCCGCCAGGGCGGGCAGCAGCTGCTTCGGGCCCGCCTGTTCGAGCAGCAGCGCCGACGCGCCCACCCGCAGCGGGAACACCACCAGGCCCCCGAGCCCGAAGGTGAAACCGAGCGGCGGACTGCCCGCGAACACGTCGTCGGGCCCGGGCCGCAGGACGTGCCGCGAGAAGGTGTCGGCGATGGCCAGCACATCGCGGTGCAGATGCATGCAGCCCTTGGGCCGCCCCGTGGTCCCCGAGGTGAACGCGATCAGCGCCACGTCGTCCGACGCGGTGTCCACCGCCCGGTACGGGCCCGGCCGGGCGGCCGCCAGCCGCAGCAGGTCGTCCGGCGCCTCACCCCCGTACGCCGTGATCCGCAGCCCGGGCACCTCCGCCTGCGCCAGGTCCTCGACCGAACGGGCGTCGCACAGGGCGTGGCTCACCCGGGCGATCGAGCAGATCGTGGCCAGCTCGGACGCCCGCTGCTGGGCCAGTACGGTGACGGCGACCGCGCCCGCCTTCAGCACCGCCAGCCAGCAGGCGGCGAGGTGGGGGGTGGTGGGGCCGCGCAGCAGGACGCGGTTGCCGGGGACGACCCCCAGGTCCGAGGTGAGGACATGGGCGATCCGGTCGACGAGCCCGCGCAGCTTCCCGTAAGTCAGCACCCCGCCGTCCGGCGTGCGGAAGGCGGGGCGGTCGGGGCCGAGGCGGTCGGCCGTGCGGTCCAGGAGTTCGGCGGCGCAGTTGAGCCGGTCCGGGTACCGCAGCTCGGGCAGGTCGAAGAGCAGCTCCGGCCACTGCTCCACGGGGGGCAGATGCTCCCTGGCGAAGCCGTCGATGTGCGCTGAGGTTTCCGGGTCCATGGTGTTCGGGTCCATGAAGGATCGCCCCCTTGTCGCCCTTGGAGCGTATCGTTTGGGTGACGGTAGTCAACGGTCCGCGATAAAGATGCTCAAGTGCCATCGATTTGAAAATCTTTGATCAGATTCGACCAGAGAGGCGCCGGTATGACGGCATTCTCGCTCGATCCGGCACAGACCGCCTGGTGCGAGGAGCTGCGCACCCTGGCGCGTGACCGGCTCGCCCCGCTCGCCGCCGAGGGTGCGCCGGGGCACGTCAACCGCCCGCTGCTCGCCGCCCTCGGCGAGCTGGGCCTCCTCGACCGGCTGTTCGGCTCGGGCGCCCTGGACCTCTGCCTGCTGCGCGAATCGCTCGCCCGGGGCTGCACCGAGGCGGAGACCGCCCTCGCGCTCCAGGGCCTCGGCGCCTTCCCCGTGCTCCGGTCCGGCACCCCCGCCCAGCGCGAGCGCTGGCTCCCCGGGGTCCGCGCAGGCCGCCAGGTCGCCGCGTTCGCGCTCAGCGAGCCGGGCGCGGGCTCCGATGCGGGGGCCCTCGCGCTCGACGCCGCCCCGGACTCCGGCGGCTGGCGGCTGACCGGCGGGAAGTGCTGGATCTCCAACGCGCCGGAGGCCGACTTCTACACGGTCTTCGCCCGCACGACCCCCGGCGCCCGGGCCCGTGGCGTCACCGCCTTCCTGGTCCCCGCCGACCGCGCCGGACTGACCGGCACCGCCCTGGACATGCTCTCCCCGCACCCGATCGGGGCCCTCGCCTTCGACGGGGTCCGGGTCACCCCGGACGACCTGCTCGGCGAGCCGGACCGGGGCTTCGCTGTCGCCATGGACACCCTGAACCTCTTCCGCCCCAGCGTCGGCGCCTTCGCCCTCGGCATGGCCCGCGCCGCCCTCGACGCCACCGTGGAGCACACCGCGACCCGGACCGCCTTCGGCGCGCCCCTCTCCGCCCTCCAGGCCGTGTCGCACCAGGTCGCCGAGATGGCCACCCGCACCGAGGCGGCCCGGCTGCTGGTCTACGCGGCCGCCGCCGCCCACGACGCCGGGGAGCCCGGGGTGCCGCGCCGGGCCGCGATGGCGAAGCTGTACGCCACGGAGACCGCGCAGTTCGTCGTGGACACCGCCGTCCAGCTGCACGGCGCCC
Source organism: Streptomyces sp. NBC_00523 (assembly GCF_036346615.1). Classification (NCBI taxonomy): domain Bacteria; kingdom Bacillati; phylum Actinomycetota; class Actinomycetes; order Kitasatosporales; family Streptomycetaceae; genus Streptomyces; species Streptomyces sp. NBC_00523. The sequence goes on from NZ_CP107836.1 coordinate 5,758,275, forward strand.
GCGCCCTGCGCCGCGGCCATCTGCTCGAACACCTCTACCGGGAGGTCCGCGCCCCGCGCATCTACGAGGGCGCCAGCGAGGTCCAGCGCACGATCATCGCCAAGGAGCTGTACGCGAACCGGGAGCCGACCGCATGAGCCCGATCCACCGCATCAATCCGCACGAACTCTCCCCCGCCTCCGGCTTCTCGCACGCGGTCACCGCGACCGGCGGCCGGCTCGTCTTCCTGGCCGGGCAGACCGCCCTGGACCAGCACGGCGAGGTCGTGGGCGACACCCTGCCCGAGCAGTTCGCGACCGCCCTCGGCAACCTGCTCACCGCCCTGCGCGCGGCGGGCGGCTCCCCGGCGGACCTGGCCCGGGTCACGGTGTACGCCACCGACGTCGCCGACTACCGGGCCCACGCCCCGGAACTGGGCCGGATCTGGCGCCGGATGGCGGGCCGCGACTACCCGGCCATGGCGGTCATCGGGGCGGCGCGGCTCTGGGACGAACAGGCACGGGTCGAGATCGACGGCATCGCGGTCCTGCCCTGAACGACGGACGGTCCTGCCCTTGAACGACGGACGCCCCCGCCGATCCCGGAAACCGGGCCCGGCGGGGGCGTCACGCGTCATGCCGCGCGCCTCACCTCAGTACGGCTGCACCAGCACATGGGCCGCGCCCGGGATGCCGATCTTCAGCAGCTCGTCCTCCTCCGGCGTCGTCTCGCCGCCCGTCTCCTGCTTCAGCACCGCGCGCGACATCGCCTGCACCCACATGGCGCGCGGGCGGCGACGGGCCTCCCACACCTCCAGGGCCTCGTCGACGTCCGCCTCGGCGACCAGCGACTCGGCGAGCACCAGCGCGTCCTCCACGGCCATCGCCGCGCCCTGCGCGATGTGCGGGGTGCTCGCGTGCGCCGCGTCACCGGCCAGGACCACCCGGCCCACGTGCCACGGCTCCTCCACCGTCACCTGGGAGATCCGCGAGTAGACGACCGCCTCCGGCCCGGTGACCTCGGCCAGCGCCTCCGCGACCGGGCCCGAGAACATCGCCAGCCGCTCCTTCAGCTGCTCGTGCGCCTTCGCCGGGTCCGGCCGGAAGCCCTCCGCCTCCGCGAAGACCGAGCCCAGGTACATCAGCTCGTCGGTGATCGGGGTGAGCAGCGCCTTCGCGGCCTGGCCCGCGGTGCCCATCACGACACCCCGCACCTGCTCCTGGCGGGGCACGGTGACGCGCCAGTTGGCGAAGCCGGTGTACTGGGGGGCGTAGCGGTCCCCGTACAGCCGGGTGCGCAGCGGCGAGCCGATGCCGTCGAAGCCGACAACCAGGTCCCAGCGGCCGGAGGAGCCGTCGGACAGGGTGACGTCCACGCCGCTGCCGTCGTCGGCGAGCTCGGCGATGGTCGCGCCGAACCGGATCTTGGCCCCGGCCGAGGTGGCCGCCGCGCTCAGCACCCGGGCGAGCGCGGGGCGGGGGATGCCGTTGTTGGAGGGGGCGTCGCCCATGCGCGGCTGCGGTATCTCGGCCAGGGTGTTGCCGGCCGGGTCCGCGATGGTCAGCACCTCCCACTCGAAGCCCGCCGCCAGGCAGTCCTCCAGCACCCCGATCTCCCGCATCACGTGCAGGGCGTTCGACGGCTGGATGATGCCCACGCCGAGGGCGTCGAGCTCGTCGCGGAGCTCGGCCACCTCGACGGTGTGGCCCCGCCGGGCCAGGGCGGTGGCGAGCGTCAGCCCGCCGATGCCGCCGCCGTGGATCAGGACGCGCAGAGGTGTTGCCATGTCGGATCTCTCCAGAGCGAGGAAGTAGAAGGGGGAAGGGATCAGCCGACCGCGACGGGCAGGCTCATCAGGTGGTCCACGAGGGCCAGCAGCACGTCCCGGCCGAACGGCCGCTCGCGCACGTCGCCGACCAGCAGCGGCACATGCGGGTCCAGGTCCAGGGCGGCCCGGATCTCGTCCGTGGTGCGGGTGTTGTGCCCGTAGAAGCAGTTGATCGCGACGACGAACGGGATGTCCCGGCTCTCGAAGAAGTCGATCGAGGCGAAGCTGCTCTCGAGCCGCCGTGTGTCGGCGATCACGACCCCGCCCAGGGCCCCGTTGACGAGGTCGTTCCACATGAACCAGAAGCGCTCCTGGCCCGGTGTGCCGAACAGGTAGACGACGAGGTCCTGGCTGACCGTGATCCGGCCGAAGTCCAGGGCCACGGTCGTGGTGTCCTTCTGTCCGACGCCGGCCAGGTCGTCCACGCCGATGCTGGCCGTGGTCAGCAGCTCCTCGGTGCGCAGCGGGGCGACCTCGCTGACGGCTCCCACGAGGGTGGTCTTGCCGACGCCGAAACCGCCGGCTATCAGGATCTTGACGGCGGCGGGTGCCGCCTGACTGATGGTCATCTTGGGTCAGAGTCTCCGGAGTCCGTCGCGAACAGCGGCCAGTACGCCCATGTCGGCGCCGCCGGACGCCCGGGCCACCGAGAGCGGGGCCCGGGCGGTCAGAAGGCCGGTGGCGACCAGGTCCGCCAGCAGGATCTTGGTCACCGAGACCGGCAGGTCGAGGTCCGAGGCGACCTCGGCGACCGCCGCGGGCCGGCGGCAGCGCTCCAGGATCAGCCGGTGTTCCGGCTGGAGCCGGCCCGGGCGGGCCGCCGCGCCGTGCTCGTCCCGCGGATCGTGCGCGGTGGTGAGCACGGTGATGAGGGTGAGGTCGTCCCGGTCGGGAGCCGTCCGGCCGCGGGTGATGGTGTACGGGCGCACCATCGTTCCCGCGGCGTCCTCGCCGTCGTCCTCGAATTCCCCCTGCCCGTACGGCCAGTGGCCGGTCACGCCCGCGGCCTGTCCCCGGCGCCGAAGGCGTCGAAGTCGTCCCGCGCCGGGGTGCTGAGCTTCTGGCCGACCTGGAGGACGAGGTTGTGCATGGCGAGCGACATGATCTCGGCGTCCACCTCCTGGGAGGCGATGACGGCCAGGTGGGTGCCCTGGCCCGCCGAGATGATGAAGAGCCAGAGGTCCGCCAGCTCCACGATCACCTGGTGGACGCCGCCGCCGTTGAAGAGCTGGCCCACCCCCCGGGCCAGGCTCTGCTGGCCGGTGCAGATCGCGGCGAGCCGCTCGGCGTCGGGCCGCTCGATGGTGCGCGAGTGGCTCACCACCAGCCCGTCGTCCGAGAGCAGGACGGCGTTGATGGTCTCGGCCACCGAGTCGACCAGACCGTCGAGGAGCCAGTCGAGGTCCTGGCGGGTGGCGGTAGTGCGTGTCATGTCCGTTCTTCTCTCGTGAGGTCGGGCCGCGTCGGCGGCTCGTCGGTGGCGCGGGCGGCACGGGAGCGGCGCTGGAATGCTCCGATGGCCGCACCCGCGCGGTGCGGGGCGGTCCGGGGCGGCGGGTCCTCGGCCCTGACCTCCGGCCGGGCCGCGGCGGCCGGCGCGGCCGGGTCGACCCGCAGCTCGTCGGCGAGGCTGGCCTGGCGCACCCGGCGCGGCAACGGCGGCTCCCCGAGGGGCGCCCCGGGCGGCGCGACCGGAAGGCCCGGCCCCGGCCCCGGCGCGGGCTGCGGAAGCGGCGCGGGCTGCATGGCCTGCGCGGGCGGCCCGGCGTGCATGGGTTGCCCGTTGTGTACGGCCGGTTCCGGCTGCGGGGGCAGGGACACCGGGAAGCCGTCCGCGTCCAGCTCGCCCGTCAGATACGTGTCCGGGTAGGGCTGCTGCGGAGCGCCGTACGGCTCCGAGGGCTCCGGGTACGCCTGCTGCGGGACCGGGTACTGCCCCTCGGCGGTCATGTAGGGCTGCCCGGCCTCCGCGTACCCGCCGTGGTGCGCCGCCTCGTCCTGCCGTGCGGCGGCGCCCCCGAACACGTCGTCCCGCTGCCCGTACGCGTGCCCGTCCGCGTCGGCGTACGGAGCCTCGGGCTCGGGTGCGGGCGCCTCCGGTGCGTGCAGGGTGGTGACCCCGGCGAGGGCCCTGCCCCGGCCCCGGCTGGGCAGCGCGTCGCTGTCCCGGAGCGGGGCGGCGGCCTGGGCGGGCTCCTCCGGCTCCGGCGCGGGGACGGCCACCGGACCGGCGTGCGGGCCGGGGACGGTGAGCGCGTCCGGGACCAGCACGACGACGCGGGTGCCGCCGAACGCCGACTGGCGGAACTCCACCCGCAGCCCGTGCTGGGCGGCGAGGCGTGCGATCACGTACAGACCGAGGCGGATGTCGTCGGCGTGGGCCAGCACGTCCATCCGGGGCGGCCGGCTCATCAGCTCGTTGGCCGCCGCGAGCTGGTCCTCCTCCATGCCGAGCCCGCGGTCCTCGACCTCGATGGCCAGGCCGCGGCTCACCTGGGCGGCCCTGACCTCGACGGGGCTGGGCGGCCGGGAGAAGGTGAGGGCGTTCTCGATCAGCTCCGCCAGCACATGGGAGACCGGGCCCACGGCCCGCGCCGCGAGCCACGGCGAGCCGTCCAGGTCCAGCACCACGCGCTGGTAGTCCTGCACCTCGCCCTGTGCGGAGCGCATGACGTCCAGCAGCGGTACGGGCTTGCGCCAGCGCCGGTGCGGGGAGCCGCCCGCGAGGATGACCAGGTTCTCCTCGTACCGCCTCAGGCGAGCCGTGAGGTGGTCGAGGTCGAAGAGGCCGTCCAGCACCTCCGGGTCCTCGTGCCTGCGCTCCAGCTCGTCCAGCTTCTTCAGCTGCTGGCCGATGAGCTGCTGGGTGCGGCGGGCGATGCGCTGGAGCAGCCGCTCGAAGCCCCGGTGCTGGTCGGCCTGGTCGACGGCGGCGCGCAGGGCGCTGGTGCGGGCCAGGTCGAGCGCGTGGCCGAGTTGGGACAGCTCGTCCTTCGCGCCGGGATCGCCGCCGTCCCCGATCGCCCGGGCCTCGGCTTCGACGTCGATGCGCTCGCCCCTGCCGAGCCGTTCGACCACGTCGGGCAGCGCCTTCTCCAGCTCCTCGGCCCGCTCCTGGAGCCGGCTGATCCGGCGGCGCAGGTTGCGGGAGAGCCGCCAGGTGAACCAGATGACCGCGACGACGGCGGCGAGGCCGACGACCGTGGTCAGGACGACCTTGATGAGGAGGGAGATGACACTGTCCTTGCCCTCCGCGACCACCACGTCGGTGCGGGCCTCCATCAGCTCGACCAGCTGGGGCGTGAGCTCGTCCATCGCGCCGCGCCAGTCCGCCTCCTTCGCGCCGAGGGAGACGGAGCCGGAGGAGTCCGGGCCGGCCGGGCGCAGCACCTGGGCCTCCACCCGGGTCTTCGCCTTCCAGGCGGTACTGCCGAAGACCTGCTGCCACTTGGCCTTCTCGTCAGCCGGGAGATAGGGGACGACCTTGGACGTGTACTGGAACGACTGGGCGGAGACGGCCTGCCGGACCTCCTGGAGGTCCGCGGCGCTCAGCTCGCCCTTCTTCCAGCCCCGGGCGAGCAGGGCGTCCGAGCGGGAGATCATCTCCTTGGCCCAGAACATGTCCACCAACGGCTGCGAGATGGTGGTCATCCGGCCGTTGTCGACATGGCTGAGCGATGTGAAGAGCTTCAGGTCGACGGCGATCAGGTCCGTGTAGTAGCGGTACACGGCCTTCTGCTGGTCGTCGTCGCCCTCGTCCACCAGCGCGCGCTGCGCCGGGAGTTGGGTGATCGCCGTGCGGGCCTCGCGGACCGCGTCGCGTACCTCGCCGGGGGCGTCGTCGGTGTCGGTGTCCGACAGCGACTGGAAGCTGGTGATCGCCTTGTCGGTCAGCTTGCGCTGCTCGCGCAGGGCGTCGGCGGCGCCTCCCTTGCGGGCCAGCACCTCGGCGCTGAGCCGCCGCTCCTCCTGGAGGTTGTAGTACACGATGTTGGACGGCTGGCCGGCCTTCTGGGCCAACTGCCCTTGGGCCGCTTGCTTCTGGAAGTCGAGCAGAGTCTGACCACTGGTGACGGCCCAGAGGGCGGCCAGGGCAACACCGGGGACGACGGCCAGTACGAGCAGGGCCGTCCGCAGCGCCATTGTGGTCGAGCTGCTCCGCCGTGACGCGCGCGTGCGCAGGGCATGCTCCTTGACGTGGTACCGACCTCACGGTCGGTCAAATCCGTTGAGAACCAGGACGGATAGATAGTAGTCACAGTGCAAAAAAGAACTGTAAGTGGGATCACATGTTCAACATCTGGCACGCACATGATCACCACGAAGCGGCGAAGCCCCCTGTGTTGTGACCGGCCGCCCGGGGTGCGGCGGGTCGGACGGGTGAAGCGGCGCCGGGGATATATCTGTATTTAGTGCCCTCTGTCCGTTCGGTAACCCCGCACACCCCGACGCCCGCCGCCGCACCCCGCAGCCCCGCCGTATGACCGCGCTCATCGTCGCCCACTTCGTCCTCGCGGCCTTCGCGCGCCCGCTGGTGCGACGGCTGGGCGCGCGCGCCTTCCTCGTCCTCGCGCTGCCGCCCGCCGCCACCACCTGCTGGGCGTTCACCCAGTGGGAGACGGCCGCCTCCGGCTCCTCGGTGAACTGGTCCTGGGCCTGGATGCCCGACTACGGCGTCTCCGTGGACCTGCGCCTCGACGCGCTCGCCGAACTCATGGTGCTGCTCGCGTCCGGCGTCGGCACGCTCGTCCTGCTGTACTGCGCCTCCTACTTCAGCGACACGACCCCCCGGCTGGCCGGGTTCGCCGGGAACCTCCTCGCGTTCGCCGGCGCGATGCTCGCCCTCGTCCTCAGCGACGACCTGATCTCCCTCTACGTCTTCTGGGAGCTCACCACCGTCTTCTCGTACCTGCTCATCGGATACGACAGCGAGCAGCGCCACAGCAGACGCTCCGCGCTCCAGGCGCTGACCGTCACCACGCTCGGCGGCCTCGCCATGCTGGTCGGCTTCCTGATCGTCGGTCAGGAGGCCGGGACCTACCGCATCTCCGAGATCCTCGCCGACCCGCCCCCGGCGACCACCGCCGTCGAGGTCGCCGTCCTGCTCATCCTGTGCGGGGCCCTGTCCAAGTCGGCCGTCTGGCCGTTCAGCCTCTGGCTGCCCAACGCCATGGCCGCGCCCACCCCCGTCAGCGCCTATCTGCACGCCGCCGCGATGGTCAAGGCGGGGGTCTATCTGGTCGCCCGGCTCGCCCCGGCCTTCGCCGACGTGCCCGGCTGGCGGCCCGTCGTGATCATCTTCGGCGCCGCGACGATGCTCCTCGGCGGCTGGCGGGCCCTCAGGCTGAACGACCTCAAGATCGTCCTGGCGTACGGGACCGTCAGCCAGCTCGGCTTCCTCACCCTCCTCGCGGGCGTCGGCAACCGTGACGCCGCGCTGGCCGCCGCCGTCATGATCCTCGGCCACGCCCTCTTCAAGGCCCCGCTCTTCCTCGTCACCGGCATCGTGGACCACGCCGCCGGCACCCGTGACCTGCGCAAGCTCTCCGGCGTCGGACGCGCCCTGCCCCACGTGTGCGCCGTCGCCGTGCTCGCCGCCCTCTCCATGGCCGCCCTGCCCCCGATGCTCGGCTTCGCCGCGAAGGAGTCGGCGTTCGAGGCGCTGCTGCACGGCGACACGGCGGACCGCTGGGCGCTCGGCATCACGGTCGCGGGCTCGGCGCTCACCGTCGCGTACACCGCCCGGTTCATCTGGGGCGGCTTCTTCCGCAAACCCGGGGTCGCCGACACCCCCGTGCACCGGGTCGGCCCGGCCTTCCTCGCCGCGCCCGCCGCGCTCGCCCTCTGCGGGCTCGTGCTCGGCCCCGGCATCGGCTGGACCGACCGGCTGCTCAGCGCCTACGCCGACGCGTTCCCGGCCCCCGCCCACCCGTACCACCTCGCGCTCTGGCACGGCTGGGGCACCGCCCTCCTCCTCTCCGCCGCGGCCACCGCGGGCGGTGCCGTCCTCTTCGCCGCGCGCGACCGGGTCGCCCGGCTGTCCCGGCGCATCGCCTGGCCCACCGCCGACGGCGTCTTCGGCCAGCTGCTCCTGGGCCTGGAACGGCTCTCCCTCCAGGCCACCGGCTTCGTCCAGCGCGGCTCCCTCTCCGTGTACCTCGCGACGACCCTGCTGGTGATGCTCGCCGGACAGCTCTCCGTGTTCGTCGTGGACCGGCCCTGGCAGGGCGCGTCCGCGCCCCGGCTCTGGGACGTCCCGCTCCAGGGCGCCGTCGCCGCCCTGACCTGCGCGGCGGCCCTCCTCTGCCTCACCGTCAGACGCCGCATGAAGGCCGTGGTGCTGGCCGGACTGACCGGCTACGGGACCGCCCTGCTGTTCGTCGTCCAGGGCGGCCCGGACCTGGCGCTCACCCAGTTCTGCGTGGAAACCGTGTCGATGATCGTGTTCGTGCTGGTCCTGCGGCGGATGCCGGTGCACTTCCAGGAGTCGGTGAGCCCCTGGCGGCGGGCCGTGCGCATCCCGGTCGCCCTGGCCGCCGCCGCGACGCTCGGCGTGGTCGTCTGGGTCGCCGCCGCCGCGCGCACCGCGTCCCCGGCGGGCGCCGCCATGGTCGAGGAGACCGCGCACCACGGCCTCAAGGACGTCGTCGCCACGATCCTCGTCGACCTCCGCGCCTGGGACACCATGGGGGAGTCCGCCGTGCTCGCCGCCGCCGCGATCGGCGTCACCAGCCTCATCTACCTGCACCGCCGCGCCGAGGGGGCGGCCGCGCCCGCCGAAGTACGCGGACACACCGCCTGGTCGGTGACCAACGAGCCGCTGACCGGGGTGCCCCAGGGCGACGAGGGGGCACCCGAGCGCGGCTGGCTGGCGGCCGGCTCCACGCTGGCGCCCGAGCACCGGTCCGTGGTCTTCGAGGTGGTGGCCCGGCTGCTGTTCCACCCGATCCTGGTGCTCTCGGTCTACCTGCTGTTCTGCGCCGAGAACATGCCGGGCGGCGGCTTCGTCGGCGGCCTCGTCGCGGGCCTCGCCCTGATCACCCGTTACCTCGCGGGCGGCCGCTTCGAACTCGCCGAGGCCGCGCCCCTGCAACCCGGCCTCTTCACCGGGCTCGGCCTGTTCCTCTCCACCGGGGTCGCCCTGATCGGCCTCTCGGACGGAACGGTCCTGCACGCCTGGACGTACCACGGCCACCTGCCGCTCATCGGCGCCTACGAGTTCGGCACCCCGGTCATCTTCGACTGCGGGGTCTACCTGCTGGTCCTCGGCGTCGTCCTCGACATCGTGCGGGCCCTCGGCGCCAAGATCGACCGGCAGATCGAGCGCGCCGCCGCCGAGAAGGCCGCCGCCCGCCGGGCCGGACCGGAGACCGGGGAGGCCACCCCGTGACCGTCAGCGCCTCGCTCCTCGCCACCGCCGCGGTCCTCTGCGCGGTCGGCGGCATCCTCATGCTGACCCGGCCCCTCACCCGCATCCTGCTGGGCGCGGTCATCGCCGGCAACGGCATCAACCTGTTCATCCTGTCCGCCACCGGAACGGCCGGCCGCGAACCCCTGCTGTACGGGGTCGACCTCGCCCGGGTCACCGACCCGCTGCCCCAGGCCATCGCGCTCACCGCGATCGTCATCACCCTGGCCACCACCGCGTTCCTGCTCGCCATGGCCTACCGCGGCCACCAGCTCACCGGCACCGACGAGGTGCACGACGACCTGGAGGACCGCCGCATCGTCCTGCGCGCGGAAGTCCTGGACGAGCGCGACGAACTGCGCGAGCGGTTCCGGGCCGACGGCGACCGCAGCGCCGGGGCCCGCCGCGCCTACCGCGACGAACGCCGCCGCCTCCGGGCCCGGCTGCGCGCCGACCGCGCCCTCCAGGCCCGGGGCCGCGACGCCACCGGTGACCTGTGGCACGACGTCCTCGGCGCGGACCCGGAGGACTACGCCAGGAACCCCGAGGACTCCGACAACCCAGGAGACACCGGATGAACGCCCTCGTCCCCCTGCCGGTGCTGCTGCCGCTCTGCGCGACCGGCCTGAGCCTCGCCTTCGGCACCCGGCTCAAACAGATCCAGCGCCTCATCAGCGTCGCCGTGCTCACCGCCGTCCTCGGCCTCTCGATCGCCCTGATGATCGCCGCCGACACGGACGGGCCGCTCTCCGTGCACCTCGGGGACTTCGCGCCGCCGCTCGGCATCACCCTGGTCGCCGACCGGCTCTCCGGGCTGATGCTGACGGTCTCCTCCGCCGTCACCCTGTGCGTCCTCGTCTACTCCCTGGGCCAGGGCATGGCCGACCGGGACGAGGAGACGCCCGTCGCCGTTTTCCACCCCGCGTACCTGATCCTGGTCGCCGGGGTCTCCTGCACCTTCCTCGCCGGTGACCTGGTCAACCTCTACGTCGGCTTCGAGATCATGCTCGTCGCGAGCTTCGTCCTGCTGACCCTGGGCGGCACCGGTCCACGCATCCGGGCGGGCTCCACGTACGTGATCATCTCGCTGTTCTCCTCGATGCTCTTCCTGACCGCCATCGCCATGACCTACGCGGCGACCGGCACCGCCAACTTCGCCCAGCTCGCCGAACGCCTGGGCGCGCTCCCGCTGGGCGTCCAGACCCTCATCCAGGCCATGCTGCTCACGGTCTTCGCGATCAAGGCGGCCGTCTTCCCGCTCGCCGCCTGGCTGCCGGACTCCTATCCGACCGCGCCCGCCCCCGTCACCGCCGTCTTCGCCGGACTGCTCACCAAGGTCGGCGTCTACTGCATGCTGCGCACCGAGACCCTGCTCTTCCCCGGCAACCGGCTCGGCGACCTGCTGATGGCGGCGGCCCTCGCCTCGATGATCGTCGGCATCCTGGGGGCCGTCGCACAGACCGACCTCAAGCGGCTGCTCTCCTTCACCCTCATCAGCCACATCGGCTACATGGTCTTCGGCATCGGCCTCGCCACCCGGGGGGCGTACGGCGGCGCGATCGTCTACGTCGTCCACCACATCACCGTCCAGACCACGCTGTTCCTGGTCGCCGGGCTCATCGAACGCCGGACCGGCACCACCGAACTCACCCGGATCGGCGGCATCGCCCGGGCCGCCCCCGCCCTCGCCGTCCTCTTCTTCGTGCCCGCGATGAACCTCGCCGGCATCCCGCCGCTGTCCGGCTTCATCGGCAAGCTGGGCCTCATGCGCGCCGGTGTCGCCGACGGCGGGGTGTGGGCCTGGATCCTCGTCGTCGGGGCGACCGTGACCAGCCTGCTCACGCTGTACGTGATGGCCAAGGTCTGGAACCTCGCCTTCTGGCGGGCCGCGCCCCCGGGCCAGGCCGCCGCCGGCACGGTCCTGGAGTCCGACGACGACAGCGACGACGACGATGCCGACGAGGGCCCCGACCGGATCGCGGGCACCGGCGACGAGGGCGTCCGCGTCCGCCACCAGCCCGCCGGGCTCGCCGTCGCCGCCACGCTCCACGGCCACGCCGTCACCACCACCAGCGTGCTGCCCCGGCCGATGACCTGGGCGACCGCCGCAGCGGTCGGACTCGGGCTCGCCTTCACCGTGTTCGCCGGGCCGCTCACCTCGTACACCGACCGCGCCGCCGCCGAACTCCTCGCCCGCACGCCGTACACCCAGGAGGTGCTGGGCCGGTGAAACGCCTCGTCACCTTCTCCTTCCGGAACAGGGAACTTCCGCCGTTCAGCGCCGCGTTCGGCGCCCGGGGCCGCCGGGTGCTCGACCTGCCGCTGATCGCCTGGCTCACCGTCATCTGGGTGCTGCTCTGGTCCAGCCTCAACTGGGCGAACCTGCTCACCGGGGCCGCGGTCGCGATCGTCGTCTGCCTGGCCTTCCCGCTGCCCAAGGTCGACCTGGGGCTGCGCCTGCACCCCTGGGGCATCCTGCGGCTCGCCGGCTATCTGCTGTACGACATGTACACCTCCGGCATGAAGGTCACCCGGCAGATCCACGGCGGGCAGCCGCGCCGGGCGGCCGTCGTCGCCGTACCGCTGCGCTGCCGCTCCGACCTGATGCTCACCGCGACCGCCGTCGGAGTGTCCAACGTTCCCGACAGTTCGGTCGTGGAGGTGCGCCGCGCCACCGCCACCGTCTTCGTGCACGTCCTCGACGGCCGGCCGGCCGAACTGGCGGCGGCCAAGAGGTCCGTATGGCGCATGGAGGAGCTGATGGTACGGGCCTTCGGCACGCGCGACGAGATCGAGCGGGTCGCCGCGCCGCCGCCGGACCGGCCGAACACCGGCGAGCGGCCGGGAGACCAGGAGGAGGGCACATGAGCGCGCCGGAAACCGTGGACCGGGTCCTGCTCGTAGCAGCCGTCGTCGTGACCGTCGTCGCCGGAGCGCTGCTGCTCGCGCGCATCTGGCGCGGCCCCTCGATGCTCGACCGGGCCATCGCGCTCGACGTCTGCGCCGCGCTCATCATCGCCGGGCTCGGCGCCAAGTCGGCGTTCGCCCGCGACCCCTTCTACTTCCCGATCATGCTGGTCCTGGCCTTCCTCGGCTTCACCGGCTCGGTCGGCATCGCGCGCTTCATCGCCGTACGCGACCGGCCGCCGGGCCATCCGCACGGGGAGCGGGCCCGGAACGGCGGGGAGGAAAAGCCATGAGCGTCTGGCTCCAGATCCTGGACACGGCGGGCGCGGCGCTGGTGCTGACCGGCGCCGCGATCTGCCTGCTCGGCGTCATCGGCATGCTGAGACTGCCGGACGTCCTCTCCCGCAGCCACGCCGCGACCAAACCGCAGGCGCTCGGCATGCTCATCGTGCTCGCCGGGGTCGCCCTGCGGCTGCGCAGCGGCATGGACCTGGCGACGCTGGCGCTGATCGGCTTCTTCCAGCTGATGACCGGCCCGGTTGCCGCCCACCTCGTCGCCCGCTCGGCGTACCGGACGGGCCAGGTCGACCACACGGAACTGCTCTTCGACGACCTGGACCAGCAGCTCACCGAGGAGACGTAGCGGGCGGGCGTCTGCCGCCGTTCAGTCCGTGAGGAACGCGCCCTCGCGGCAGGGGCGGCAGACGAAGACGTAGCCCAGCTGACCACCGAGGTTCATCGCGGCCTCCCGGGTGATCCCCTCCTCCAGATGGGCCGCGAACTCCATCGCGACCGAGCAGGAGGGACACGCGGGCACCCGGTCGTCCTCCAGATAGGAGGGACTGCCTCCGAGCGAGCCGAGGACCTCCCGCTGCTTCCCGAACCGTTCTCCGGGCTCCCGCCGCCACCCCGCCCGGCCGAGGTCGTACGCGTCGGGCTCGGCGTCCTCGTCGCAGTCCTCCGGGTCGACCGTCACGACCTGGGTGCGGATGGCCGAGACCACCGGCAGGACCGTCACCCCGGTCTCCGGCACGGCGACCGGCCGCAGCCCCTCCCGGGGGAACAGATGGACCCGGTTGGCGCCGGACCCGGCCGCCCAGAACTCACACATGCCGGGGTCGTTCTGGCACACGAACACCGACAGGACGCCGTCCTCGACGGGAAGGTGCGCGAAGAACCGCAACGGCCCGCCGCAGCCGCACACGGGCCAGGTGAAACCCGCCGGAGCCAGTGGCACACCACCGGTGCGCGGGACGTCGGAGCAGGCCGCCGCGGTGCCGTCGTGGATCATCAGGTTGGGCTGCATGGAGAGAGGCTACGGGCGGCTCTTCTCACACCCGGGGCCCGCCCGCTGTGCGACGAGCGTTACCGCCCATGATCGGCCGGTGCCACACCGGCGTAACGGCGCTTTCCTACCGTCGGGGCACGATCCGATTCACGGAAGGTCTCCCCGGTGCCCCCACAGAGCTCGTCGGCCGACGCCACTCAGGTCCGTACGGTCTGCTCGTACTGCGGGGTGGGCTGCGGCATGGTCCTCGACATCGCGGCCGGGCCCGACGGGCGGCGTACGGTCCGCAAGGCGTCGGGCGACAAGGCGCACCCCGCCAACGCGGGGCGGCTCTGCACCAAGGGCGCGACCACCGCCGACATGCTCGCCGCGCCCGGCCGGCTGACCACCGCGCTGGTGCGGCCGGAGCGCGGCGCGGAGCCCGTACCGGTGGGTGTGGACGAGGCGGTCGCGTCCACGGCGCGGCGGCTGCGGGCGGTCATCGACACGCACGGACCGGACGCCGTCGCGTTCTACGTGTCCGGGCAGATGAGCCTGGAGGCGCAGTACCTCGCGAACAAGCTGGCCAAGGGGTTCGTCCGCACCAACCGCGTCGAGTCCAACTCGCGGCTGTGCATGGCGAGCGCGGGCAGCGGCTACAAGCTGTCGCTCGGCGCCGACGGGCCGCCCGGCTCCTACGACGACCTGGACCGCGCGGACGTCTTCCTCGTCATCGGCTCCAACATGGCCGACTGCCACCCGATTCTCTTCCTGCGCCTCCTGGACCGCGTCAAGGCGGGCGCCAAGCTCATCGTCGTGGACCCCCGGCGCACCGCCACCGCCGACAAGGCCGACCTCTTCCTGCGCGTCAGGCCGGGCACCGACCTGGCCCTCCTCAACGGCCTCCTGCACCTGCTCCACGCGAACGGGCACACCGACCCCGCGTTCATCGCCGCGCACACCGAGGGCTGGGAGGAGATGCCGGAGTTCCTCGCCGACTACCCGCCCGCCACCGTCGCGGAGATCACCGGAATCCCGGAGGACGACCTCCGGCAGGCCGCCCGGTGGATCGGGGAGGCGGGGGAGTGGACCAGCTGCTGGACGATGGGGCTCAACCAGTCCACGCACGGCACCTGGAACACCAACGCGCTGATCAACCTCCACCTCGCGACCGGCGCGATCTGCCGCCCCGGCAGCGGCCCTCTCTCGCTCACCGGCCAGCCCAACGCCATGGGCGGCCGCGAGATGGGCTACATGGGCCCGGGGCTCCCCGGGCAGCGGTCACTCCTGGACGACGAGGACCGGGCCTTCACCGAAGAGCTGTGGGGTCTGGCCCCCGGCAGTCTGCGCAAGGACGAGTGCGGCCGGGGAACGGTCGAGATGTTCGAGCGGATGGCGGCCGGTGACATCAAGGCGTGCTGGATCATCTGCACCAACCCCGTCGCCTCCGTCGCCAACCGCCGCACCGTCATCGAGGCCCTGGAGGCCGCCGAACTCGTCATCACCCAGGACGTGTTCGCCGACACCGAGACCAACGCCTACGCCGACGTCGTGCTGCCCGGCGCCCTGTGGAGCGAGGCGGAGGGCGTCCTCGTCAACAGCGAACGCAACCTCACCCTCGCCCGCCCCGCCGTCGAGCCGCCCGGCGAAGCCCTCGCGGACTGGCGGATCATCGCCCGCATCGCCTGCGCCCTGGGCTACGAGGACGCCTTCACGTACGACAGCGCCGAGGAGGTCTTCGAGGAGATCAAGCGCGCCGCGAACCCGCGCACCGGCTACGACCTCCGGGGCGTGACGTACGAAAGGCTGCGCACCGCCCCCGTCCAGTGGCCCGCGCCCACCGCCGACGGGCCCGACCGCAACCCCATCCGCTATCTCGCCCCGGACGGCGGCGGACCGGTCTTCCCGACCCCGGCCGGACGCGCCCGCTTCTTCGGCCGCCCCCACATCCCGCCGGCCGAGATGCCCGACGACGACTACCCGCTCCTGCTCAACACCGGCCGCGTCCAACACCAGTGGCACACCCTCACCAAGACGGGCAAGGTCGCCAAGCTCAACCGGCTCAACCCCGGACCGTTCGTGGAGGTGCACCCCGAGGACGCGGCCCGCCTCGGGCTCGCGGAGGGCGACTCGGTGGAGGTCGAGTCCCGGCGCGGGCGCGCCGTGCTGCCCGCCGTGGTCACCGACCGCGTGGCGCCCGGCTGCTGCTTCGCGCCCTTCCACTGGAACGACCTGTTCGGCGAATACCTCAGCGTCAACGCGGTGACCGGCGACGCGGTGGACCCGGTCTCCTACCAGCCGGAGTTCAAGGTGTGCGCGGTGACCCTGACGAAGGTGGCGGCCGCCCCTGCCCCTGTTCCGGCTCCGGCGCCGGTGCCGCTGCCGGTGGAGGCGCCCGCGCAGGCGCCCGCCGCCGTCTTCGGCCTGGAGACCACCCCGCCCCCGGTCCTCGCCGAGCACGAGCGCCAGTACCTGGTCGGCTTCCTGGCCGGGCTGCCCCTGGGCGCCCCCGGCGTCCCCGTGCTCCCGCCCGGCGCGCCCTTCAGCGCCGAGCACGCGCGCTGGGTCAACGGCGTCCTGGCCGGGATGTACTCGCGCACCGGACCGCCCGCCGAGGACTCCGCGCCCGTCCCCGCCGCCGAGGCCCCCGGCCGCGAGGTCGTCGTGCTGTGGGCCTCGCAGACCGGCAACGCCGAGGAGTTCGCCGTCGCCACCGCCGACCGGCTCACCGCCACGGGCCTGCGCACCCGGCTCCTCGGCATGGACGAGGCGGACCCGCGCGCCCTGCCGCCCGCCGCCGACCTCCTCCTGATCACCAGCACCTTCGGGGACGGCGACGCGCCCGACAACGGCTCCGGGTTCTGGGAGGCCCTGACGGCCGCCGACCTCCCGCCCCTGGACGGCAGGCGGTTCGCCGTCCTGGCCTTCGGCGACTCCTCGTACGACGACTTCTGCGGGCACGGGCGGCGGCTCGACAGCCGACTGGACGAGCTCGGGGCCGTCCGCCTCGCCCCGCGCACCGACTGCGAACCCGACTACGAACCCTCCGCGCTGAGCTGGCTCGACCAGGTCCTCGCCGGGCTCACCGCCCCGCCCGCCGAACCGGCCCCCGCGCCCCCGCCCGCCCCCGCCCCGGTCCGCGCCCCGAAGCCCGCGCCCGTCACCGCGCGGCTGGCCGGCAACCGGCTGCTCGGGCTGCCCGGCTCCGGCAAGGAGGTCCGCCGCTTCACCTTCGACACCAGCGGCACAGGGACCGCCCTCGACTACGCGGCCGGGGACGCGCTCGGCATCCATGCCGCCAACCACCCGGACCTGGTGGCCGAATGGCTCTCCGTCACCGGCCTCGACGCCGACGCCGAGATCGAGGTCTCCGGCCTCGGCGGCCTGCGACTGGGCGACGCGCTCCTCACCCGGCTGGACATCACCCGCCTCACCCCCGCCCTCCTCGGCTTCGTCACCGAACGCACCGGCGACCGGGACCTGAAGAAGATGCTGCGGCCCGACAACAAGGGCGAACTGGCCCGTTGGTCCTGGGGCCGCCAGGCCGTCGACGTCCTCGCCGAATACCCGGTCAAGGCCACCCCCGAGGAGTGGGCCGCCCTCCTCAAACCCCTGCAACCACGCCTGTACTCGATATCGTCCAGCCCGCTCACCGACCCCGACCGCCTCTCCCTGACGGTCTCCGTCGTCCGCTACGAGAACACCCACGGCCGCCCCCGCTCCGGGGTCTGCTCGCCGTTCCTCGCGGACGCCGCCCCCGACACCCGCGTCCCGGTCTTCGTCCGCCGCGCCCCGCACTTCCGGCCACCGGCCCGCCCCGACGCACCGATGGTCATGGTCGGCCCCGGGACCGGGGTCGCCCCCTTCATCGGCTTCCTGGAGGAGCGCCGCGCCCGCCGCGACCCGGGCCCCAACTGGCTGTTCTTCGGGGAGCAGCACCGGGCCACCGACTTCTTCTACGAGGAGGAGCTGACGTCCTTCCTCGCCGACGGCACCCTCACCCGCCTGGACACCGCCTTCTCCCGCGACCAGCGCGCCAAGGTCTACGTACAGGACCGGATGCGCGAGCACGGCGCCAAGCTGTGGACCTGGCTGCGCGACGGCGCCCACTTCTACGTGTGCGGCGACGCGGCCCGGATGGCCAAGGACGTCGACCGGGCGCTGCGGGACATCGCCGTCGCGCACGGCGGGCTCGACCCGGAGGCCGCCGCCCTGTACGTGAAGCAGCTCGCCGCCGACAAGCGGTACGTGCGCGACGTCTACTGAGGGTCAGAGGGCCACGAGCGTCACTTCGGTGGCCTTGACGCTGGTCCACACCCGCGCCCCGTCCGCGAGGGACAGCTCGGCCGCCGCCTGCGGGGTGATCTCGGCGACCAGGTCCGGCGCCTGTTCCGACCCCACCAGCACCCGCAGCCGGCTTCCGCCCGCCGTGATCTCGCGCACCGTCCCCGGCCACACGTTGCGCGGGCTCCCGGCCGGCTTCTCGCGGTGCACGGAGACGGCCTCGGGCGCGATGACCGCGAGCGCGGGCACCCCGGCCGGCAGCGGGTCGGCCGCGACGAGACGACCGCCGCCCGCGGGCTCCAGGCCGTCGGCGGTGGCGGTGCCGGGCCAGGCGTTGCGGCCGAGCATCCGGGCGACCCAGGGGGAGCGCGGATGCCGGGTGACGTCGGCGGGCGGGGCGTCCTGGAGCGTGCGGCCGTCCTCCAGGACGAGGACGCGGTCGGCGAGCGCGACGGCCTCCACGGGGTCGTGCGTGACGAGGAGGCAGACGCCGCCGAACCCGTCGAGATGGCGGCGCAGGGTGTGCCGGACCTGGGACCGGGTCGTCTGGTCGAGCGCGGCGAGCGGTTCGTCGAGGAGCAGCAGGCGCGGACGGGCGGCCAGCGCGCGGGCCAGCGCGACGCGCTGCGCCTGGCCGCCGGAGACCTGGGCGGGGCGGCGCGAGGCCAGATGCCCGACCCCGAGCCGGTCCAGCCACTCCTGCGCGGCGCGGCGGGCCTCGGCGCGCGGTACGCCCCGGGCGCGCAGCCCGTACGCGGTGTTGGCGAGGGTGCTGAGGTGCGGGAACAGCGCGCCGTCCTGCGGGACCCAGGCGACGCCCCGGCGGTGGGCGGGCAGGGTGGTCACGTCGGTGTCGCCCAGCAGGAGCCGGGCGTGGGCGCGCGGGGTGAGGCCGAGCAGGGCGCGCAGCAGGGTCGTCTTGCCGGCGCCGTTCGGGCCGACGACGGCGATGGTGGTCCCGGCCTCCGCGTCGAGGGTCAGCTCGTTGAAGCCGGTGACCTCGGCGTGCAGCGGCCAGCTCTCCCGTACGTCCTTCGGGGCGGGAACGGCGGGCACGTCGGTCACGGGTTCGTCGTCCGCGGCGACCTCCCGCCGCGTCCGCTCCGGCGGCGTCCCCGTCCACCGCCCCCGCAGCGCCAGCAGCACCGCCATCGCGATGACGAGCAGCAGCAGCGACACCGAGGTCGCCGCCTCCGGGCTGTTCTGGAGCAGCAGGTAGACCTGAAGCGGCAGGGTCTGCGTGGTGCCGGGGAGGTTGCCCGCGAAGGTGATGGTCGCCCCGAACTCGCCGAGCGCCCGCGCCCAGGTCAGCGCCGCGCCCGCGGCGAGACCGGGCGCCACCATCGGCAGGGTGACCGTGAAGAACACCCGTACCGGCGAAGCCCCCAGGGAGGCCGCGGTCTCCTCGTAACGGGGGCGCAGCCCGCCCAGCGCGCCCTCCAGGCTGATCACCAGGAACGGCATGGCGACGAAGGCCGCCGCGAGCACCGCGCCCGAGGTGTGGAACGGCAGCGTGATCCCGAACCAGTCCTCCAGCCACGGCCCCAGCAGCCCCCGGCGGCCGAAGCCGAGCAGCAGGGCGACGCCGCCGACCGTGGGCGGCAGCACCATCGGCAGCAGCACCAGCGAGCGGACGAAGACCTTGCCGGGGAAGTCGACCCGGGCGAGCAGCCAGGCCAGCGGCACCCCCAGGACGAGCGAGAGGGCCAGCGCCCAGCCGGAGACGATCAGCGACAGCGTCAGCGCCTGGGTGGTGCCCTCACTGGTGAGGTGGGCGCCGAGCTCGCCCCACGAGGTCCGGGCCAGGATGCCGGCCAGCGGCAGCAGCAGGAACGCGACGGCCAGGAGCGCGGGCAGGGCCAGCACGACCGGCGCGCGGCCGCGGGGACGGTTCATCGGGATCCCTGGAGACGGAGAAACGGAGGGCCCGGCCCCGTGCCGGAGCCGGGCCCTCGCTTACGTTACGGCTGCTGGAAGCCCGCGTCGGCCAGGATCTTCTGCGCCTCGGGCGTCGACAGCCACTTCACGAACGCCTCGGCCGCCGCGCTGTGCTTGCTCGCCTTCAGCGTCGCCGCCGGGTACGAGGCGACCGCGTTCTGCTCGTCCGGGATGTCGACCGAGTCGACCTTGCCTGCGGCGGCGGAGACGTCCGTCTTGTAGACGAGCCCGGCGTCCGCCTCGCCCAGCTGGACCTTGCTGAGCACCGCGCGCACGTTGGGCTCCTGCGAGACCGGCTTCACAGTGATCTTCTGGGCGTCCAGGATCTGCTTGCTGTACCGGCCCACCGGCACCTCGGGCGCGGCCAGGACCACCTTCAGCTTGGTGTCGGCCAGGTCCTTGAGGTTCTCGACCTTCTCCGGGTTGCCCTTGCCGGTGGCGATGACGAGACGGTTCTTCGCGATGACCGTGGGCGTCCCGGTGTCCGACTTCAGGCCGTCCATCGTCTTCGTGTCCGCGGTGACCAGCGCGTCGGCGGGGGCGCCCTGCTTGACCTGAGCGGCCAGCTCCTGCGACCCGGCGAAGGAGAACGTCACCTTCGCCCCCGGGTGCTCCTTCTCGTACGCCGCACCCGCCTCCTTGAACACATCGGTGAGGGAGGCGGCGGCGAGGACGGTCAGATCGGCGGCGGGCGCGCCGGAGGCGGACGCGGAGGCGCTGGAGCCGGTGGACGCGTCCTTCGTGTCGTCGTCGCTGCCGCACGCGGTCAGGGGCGTGAGCAGGCCCACGACGACGAGAGCCGCCGCGGCGCGTCGACGGGTGAGGGCGGGGGTGAAGGACATGAGAGCGGGGCTCCTTGGGAAAGCGTGAGGCCGATGCCGCCGGCCGGTGAGCGGACCACCCGGTGACGGAAGACAGCATGTGCCAAAGAATAGGTGTCGTGGGGTGGCATTTACATATGTCCATGCGAAAACACATGGCAGATGCGCATATGCCTGGAGGAAGGTCCGAGCCGTGCGCGGGGGTCGGCGGGGCGCGGGCGATCCGGCGCCGGGCTCCGTTGTCAGTGCCCCCGCCTACGGTGAGGACGTCGCTTGGGGAGCCTCGCAGAAGGAGCAGCAGTGCCTGCCAACAAGATCCAGCACAAGGTGAATCACGTCGCGCTCGTCGTGGACTGCTCGGGCTCCATGCGCCCGCACCAGGGACAGCTCGTGCGCGTAGTGGACGAGTTCGTGGCCGGTCTGAAGGCCGAGTCGGACAGCCTCGGGCACGAGACCCGGATCAGCCTCTACTCCTTCGACCACCGGGTGGAGAACCTGGTCTGGGACATGGACGTGAAGCACCTGCCCTCCATGCGGGGCCTGTACCACGTGAACAACGGCGCGACGGCCCTCATCGAGGCCTCCCTGAAGTCCCTGGACGACCTGGGCCACATCTGGGAGGAGTACGGCGAGCACAGCTTCCTCCAGATCGTGGTGACGGACGGCGAGGAGAACGCCTCCGGCGGCGACCGCAGGCACGACGGGGACATGACGATCCTCGGCCCCTGGCTCGACCGCATCTCGGCGAAGATGGGCGCCCTCCCGGGCCACTGGACGTCGGCGATCCTCGTCCCCAACTCCCTGGCCAAGCGCACCGCCCAGAACTACGGCTTCCCGGCCGGGAACATCGCGATCTGGGACGCCGACTCGAAGGAGGGCGTCGAGGAGGCGATCGGCACCGTCCGCGCCGCCGCCACCAGCTTCCTGCGGGGCCGCGAGCAGGGCGTGCGCGGCACGAAGAACCTCTTCGCGGTCGGCCAGGACATATCCGTGGACGACGTCCGGGCCAGTCTCGAACCGGTCCCGGCCGACAAGTACCGGCTCCTGAAGGTCGACAAGGAGGTCGAGATCCGCTCCTTCGTGGACTCGCACCCGGGCGTCACCTACGAGCGCGGCTCCTGCTACTACCAGTTGGGCGCCCGCGTCCAGGTGCAGCCCGACAAGGAGGTCATCGTCGTCGAGAAGGACACCGACCGCGCCTACTCGGGCGACGCGGCCCGCAATCTGCTGTTCGGCTCGGGCGTCCGGGGAACGGTGTCCGTGAAGGCGGGGAACAATCCCGACCTGGAGGTGTACGTGCAGAGCCGCTCGGTCAACCGGAAGCTCAAGCCGAAGACCCGCCTGCTGATCATGCTCTGACGGCGCCGGCCCCTCGGGGGGACGCCTCCGGAGCCGGGTGCCCGGGACCCGTCCGGAACCGGCCAGTAGAGTTCGGGAGCGTCAGCCCCCGAAACCCGAGGTACCGTCCGTGACCCCCCAGCCCTCCGAGCACCCGCTCCCACCTGCAGTGACCGTGGTCGGGATCGGAGCCGACGGATGGGCGGGCCTGCCCGAGGCGGCCCGCGCGGAGCTGGCGGCCGCCCAGGTCCTCATCGGCGCCGGACGCCAGCTGGACCTGCTCCCGCCCCGGTGCGCGGGCACCCGGGTGCCCTGGCCCTCGCCCCTGCGCCCCGCCGTCCCCGGCCTGCTCGCCGCGCACGAGGGTAGCCGCATCGCCGTCCTGGCCAGCGGCGACCCGATGTTCTACGGGATCGGCAGGGCCCTCACCGAGGTCCTCGGCCCGGACCGGCTGCACGTCCTGCCGCACCCCTCGTCCGTCTCCTACGCCTGCGCCCGGATCGGCTGGCCGCTGGAGGACACCGAGGTCGTCACCCTCGTCGGCCGCCCGGCAGCCCGGCTCGCCGCCGCCCTCCACGAAGGGCGCCGGATCCTCGTCCTCAGCGCCGACGCCACCACCCCGGCCACCGTCGCCGCACTGCTGCGCGACCACGGCTTCGGGCCCAGCCGCATGCGGGTCCTGGAACAGCTCGGCGGCGAGGACGAGGCGTGCGCCGAGGGCACGGCGGACGGCTGGGACCATCCGGCGGGGGACCCGCTCAACGTCGTCGCCGTCGAGTGCCGGACCGCGCCGGGGGCGCTGCGCCTCGGCGCCGTACCGGGCCTGCCGGACGAGGCGTACGCGCACGACGGGCAACTGACCAAGCGTCACATCCGGGCCGTCACCCTCGGCGTGCTCGCGCCCGCCCCCGGTGAACTCCTCTGGGACATCGGCGGCGGCTCCGGCTCCATCGCGATCGAGTGGATGCGCGTCCACCCCTCCTGCCGGGCCGTCACCGTCGAACGCGACCCCGTCCGCGCCGCGCGCATCGCGGAGAACGCCGACCGGCTCGGCGTGCCCGGCCTCCGCGTCGTCACCGGCCGCGCGCCCGACTGCCTGGACCGACTGCCCACCCCGGACGCCGTGTTCATCGGCGGCGGCCTCACCGCGCCCGGCCTTCTCGACACCTGCCTCGCCGCGCTCCCGCCCGGCGGCCGGCTGGTCGCCAACACGGTCACGCTGGAATCCGAGGCGCTGCTCGCCGCCCGGCACAAGGAGCACGGCGGGGAGCTGACGCGCCTCGCCGTGTCGCACGCCGTGCCCGTCGGCACGTTCACCGGCTGGCGCCAGGCCATGCCCGTCACCCAGTGGTCCGTACGCAAGGCCACGCAACTCCCTGGAGACGACAGATGACCGTGTACTTCATCGGCGCGGGCCCCGGCGCCGCCGACCTGATCACGGTGCGCGGCGCCCGCATGCTCGCCGCCTGCCAGGTGTGCCTGTACGCGGGCAGCCTGGTGCCCCGCGAACTCCTGGCCGAGTGCCCGGACGACGCCCGCCTGGTGGACACCGCGCAGCTCGACATCGACGCGATCACCGCCGAACTCGTCGCCGCGCACCGGGCCGGCCACGACGTGGCGCGGCTGCACTCCGGCGACCCCTCGGTGTTCAGCGCGGTCAACGAGCAGATGCGCCGCCTGGACGAGGCGGGCGTGCCGTACGAAGTGGTCCCGGGCGTGCCCGCGTTCGCGGCCGCGGCGGCCGCCCTCAAGCGCGAGCTGACCGTGCCGACCGTGGGCCAGACCGTCATCCTGACCCGCATCGCCCAGCGGGCCACCGCCATGCCCGAGGGCGAGGACCTGGCGACGCTCGGCCGCAGCGGCGCCCTGATTGTCCTGCACCTGGCCGCCCGTTACGTGGACCGCGTCGTCGAGGAGTTGCTGCCGCACTACGGGGCGGACTGCCCGGCCGCCGTCGTCGCGATGGCGTCACGCCCCGACGAACTCGTCCTGCGCGGCACCCTGGACGACATCGCCGCACAGGTGAAGGACGCGGGGGTCATCCGTACCGCCGTGATCATGGTCGGCCGCACCCTGGGCGCCGAGCAGTTCCACGACAGCCACCTCTACTCCCCGGCCCGCGACCGCCACACCTGCTGAGCCCCGCCGGGGCGGGTCAGCGTACGGAGCTGCGCCCCACCACCGTGCCCGCCCGGTCGACGCAGATCACGTCCACGGCCACTGGCGCGCCCCGCAGCACCGACAGCGCCTCGTCCCGCGCGGCCACGGCCACCAGATCGCCCAGCGGCACCCCGCGCGCCTGGCACAGCTGAAGTGCGGCGAGCCCGGTGTTGGCGACGGCGATCCCGGCGGCCAGGGCCTCGTCGGCGCCACCGCGCCGGGCCAGCTCCGCCAGGTACGCCTTGTCGACCTGGGAGCGCCCCGAGTGCAGGTCCAGATGGCCGGCGGCGAGCTTCGACAGCTTGGCGAACCCGCCGCAGATCGTGAGCCGGTCCACCGGGTGGCGGCGTACGTACTTGAGCACCGCGCCCGCGAAGTCGCCCATGTCCAGCAGCGCGATCTCCGGCAGCCCGTACTCGGCGACCACCGTCTTCTCCGAGGTGGACCCCGTGCACCCGGCGACATGGGTGTGCCCGGCCGCGCGCGCCACGTCCACGCCGCGCCGGATCGAGTCGATCCACGCCGAGCAGGAGTACGGCACCACGACCCCGGTCGTGCCGAGGATCGACAGACCGCCCAGGATGCCGAGGCGCGGGTTCCAGGTGGAGCGGGCGATCTCCTCGCCGTGGTCCACGCCGATCGTCACCTCGACGTCCCCGGACCCGCCGTGCGCCGCCGCGACCTCCGCGATGTGGTCCCGGATCATCTGGCGCGGCACCGGGTTGACCGCCGGTTCGCCGACGTCCAGCGGCAGCCCGGGCAGCGTCACCGTGCCGACGCCGGGGCCCGCCCGGAACACCACGCCGGAGCCCGGCGGCAGCGCCCGTACGCTCGCCCGCACCAGGGCGCCGTGCGTCACATCGGGGTCGTCGCCCGCGTCCTTCACCACGCCCGCCGTCGCCCGCCCGTCGCCCAGCTCCTCCACGGCGAGCGCGAACGCCGGGGTCTGGCCCCGGGGCAGCGTGATCGTCACCGGGTCCGGGAAGTCCCCGCTCAGCAGCGCCGTGTACGCGGCCGTCGTGGCGGCCGTGGCACAGGCCCCGGTCGTCCAGCCGGGCCGCAGACCGGTGTGCTTGAGTTGGGCGCCGCGCCCGCCTTTCGCCTCACTCATGGATGGTCCCTGTGCACGTACTGATTCTGGGCGGGACGACGGAGGCCCGCCGCCTCGCCGAGCTGCTGGTGGCGGAGCTGCCCGCCGGGAGCAGGGTCACCAGCTCCCTGGCCGGGCGGGTGGCCCGGCCGAAGCTGCCGCCCGGGGAGGTCCGGGTGGGGGGCTTCGGCGGGGCCGACGGGCTCGCGGACTGGCTCCGCTCGCACCGGGTGCACGCGCTCATCGACGCCACCCATCCTTTCGCCGGGACGATCACCTTCAACGCGGCCGCCGCGGCCGCCGCCGCCCATGTTCCCCTGCTCATGCTGCGCCGACCCGGCTGGGTGCCCGGTCCCGGCGACGACTGGCACCCGGTCGGCTCCCTGGCCGAGGCGGCCGAGGCGCTGCCCGCACTGGGGCGGCGGGTGTTCCTCACCACCGGGCGGATGGGGCTCGCCGCCTTCGCGGGCCTGGACGAGCTGTGGTTCCTGATGCGGTCCGTGGACGCCCCGGAGCCGCCGTACCCGGCCCGGATGGAGACCCTGCTCGACCGCGGCCCCTTCACCCTGGAGGGCGAGCGCGAGCTGATCCGCCGCCACCGCGTCGACGTCCTCGTCACCAAGGACAGCGGCGGCGCCGCGACCGCCTCCAAGCTGACCGCCGCCCGCGAGGCGTCGATCCCCGTGGTCGTGGTCCGCCGGCCACCGGTCCCCGGGGGAGGCGCGGTGGCCGGCACCCCGGAGGAGGCCCTGGCCTGGCTGACGGATCAGTCCTCCGGGTAGCGGCGCGGCGTCCACACGATCTGCGTGCCGTCGCCCCGGCGCCCCCACCGGGTCTGCGAAGACCCGACGATGAGGATCGTGCGCATGTCCACCTCGACCGGATCGAGGTCCGCGAGGCGCACGGTCCGTACGCTCTCGGACGGCCCGCCGACGTCCCGGCCGAGGACCACGGGCGTGTCCGGCGAGCGGTGTTCGAGGAGCAGGTCCCGGGCCTTGCCGACCTGCCAGGTCCGGCTCCGCGAACCGGGGTTGTACAGCGCGAGCACCAGGTCCGCCGAGGCGGCGGCGCGCAGCCGCTCCGCGATGACCTCCCACGGCTTGAGCCGGTCCGACAGCGAGATCGTCGCGTAGTCGTGGCCCAGCGGCGCACCCGCCCGGGCCGCCGCCGCGTTGGCCGCCGTCACCCCGGGCAGCACCCGCACCGGCACGTCCGCGTACTCCTCCTGCGCGGCGACTTCGAGCACGGCCGTCGCCATGGCGAAGACCCCCGGGTCCCCGCCGGACACCACGGCGACCCGCCGCCCGCGCCGGGCCAGGTCGAGCGCGAACTCCGCCCGCTCCGACTCCACCTTGTTGTCCGAGCCGTGCCGTGTCTGCCCCGGCCGGACCGGCACCCGGTCCAGGTACGTCGTGTAGCCGACCAGGTCGTCGGCGGCGGCCAGCGCCCCGCGCGTCTCGGGCGTCAGCCACAGCGGGCCCGCCGGACCCGTGCCGACGACGGTCACCTCACCGTCGCCCGGTGCACGTTCGGGGCGGGCGTCGATCCGGCTCGGCAGCACGGCGACCGCGAAGTACGGCACCGATGCGGCGTCCGTGTCCGCGAGTTCGCCCAGCCGCTCCCCGGCCATCGTGGCGCGCTCCACATAGCGGGCCTCGGGCAGCCGGCCCGACGCCTCGAAGGCGCGGCGCACGGCGGGGAAGGTGCGGCCGAGCTTCATCACCACGGCCGCGTCGGTCGCGGCCAGCCGGGCGGTCAGCTCCTCCTCCGGCAGGGTGCCGGGCAGGATCGTCAGGACCTCCTCGCCCTCCGCGAGCGGGGTCCCGAGCCGGGCGGCGGCCGCGCTGACCGAGGTCACCCCGGGGATCACCTCGGTCGGGTAGCGGTCGGCCAGCCGCTTGTGCATGTGCATGTACGAGCCGTAGAACATCGGGTCGCCCTCGGCGAGCACGGCGACCGTGCGCCCCGCGTCCAGGTGCACGGCGAGTCGGGCCGCCGCCTCGGTGTAGAAGTCCTCCATCGCGCCCCGGTAGCCGCCCGGGTGGTCCGTGGTCTCCGTCGTGACGGGGTAGACCAGGGCCTCCTCGATGTGGTCGGCGCGCAGGTGCTTCGCCGCGATGGACCGGGCGATGGACCGGCCGTGCCGGGCGCTGTGGTAGGCGACGACGTCCGCCTCCGCGATGACCTCCACCGCGCGCAGGGTCATCAGGTTCGGGTCGCCGGGCCCGAGCCCGACCCCGTAGAGCCGTCCCGTCCGCTCGTCCGGGCGCCCCGGCTGCTGCTCGCTCACGGTCACTCTTCCTCGCTGGCGATGGCGTTGAGCGCGGCGGCCGCGATGGCGCTCCCGCCGCGCCGGCCGCGCACGATCAGGTGGTCGAGCCCCGACGGGTGGGCGGCCAGGGCGTCCTTGGACTCGGCGGCCCCGACGAACCCGACCGGGACCCCGATGACGGCGGCGGGGCGCGGGGCCCCCTCCTCGATCATTTCGAGCAGCCGGAACAGGGCGGTCGGCGCGTTCCCGACGGCCACGACCGCCCCGTCGAGCCGGTCCCGCCACAGCTCCAGGGCGGCCGCCGAACGGGTCGTGCCCAGCTCCGCCGCGAGCCCGGGCACGGCCGGGTCGGACAGGGTGCACACCACCTCGTTGTCCGCGGGCAGCCGCTTGCGGGTGACTCCGCTGGCGACCATGGCCACGTCGCACAGGATGGGCGCGCCGGCCCGCAGCGCGGCGCGGGCGCGGGCGACCGCGTCGGGCGTGTAGCCGAGGTCGCGTACGAGGTCGACCATGCCGCAGGCGTGGATCATCCGGACCGCGACCTGGCTCACGTCCGCGGGCAGCCCGGCGAGGTCCGCCTCCGCCCGGATGGTGGCGAAGGACTGGCGATAGATGGCCGGTCCGTCCTTCTCGTACTCGTACACAGTGGTGTCGCTCTCTTCTTGGGGCGGGGGTGGGTCAGAAAAAGTGTGGGGCGGTCAGGTGCGGGGATCACGGGCCGCCGCCACGGCGTCGGCCAGCGCGGCGGGGTCGTCGGTGACGCGGACCGGCTCCTCACGCCGCCCGCCGTCCCGTACGACGGACACCCGGTAGCCGCCGTCCGGCCCTGCGAGGACGTCGACCCACGCACCGCCCGGGTGCCCGCACCGCCGCTCGCACCCGGACCAGTGGACGGGCAGGGCGCCCACGGGCGGGGCGGCGGGCAAGGCTGACGCGGCGTCACCCCGGACATCCGCCAGGGACTTCGCGCACCCCGGCCGCCCGACGCACGCCCCGACGCCGGTCCACGGCGAGCGGTCCCCGGTGACGAGGCCCACGGCCTCCAGCGCGTCGAGCGCGCCGGACGCCCGGTCCCGCCGGACACCGGGCACGACGACTCCGCGCCACGGTGTGAGTCGCAGTTCGCCCGCGCCGTGGTCCCGGGCGAGGTCCGTCAGCGCCCGCCACCGCACCGCGTCAGCCCGCCCGAGCGGCAGCCCGACGGACAGCGCGTCCGTGTCCCCGGACCCCGTCACCACGCCGAGCGCCGGGGGAGTGCCGTCCGGCACCGGTACGGTCCCGAGGGTGACGGGCAGCCCGGCCGCACCCCACCTGCGTACCACCTCGGCGAACAACGGTTCCGCGCCCCCGGGCAGCTCGGCCGCCCGCCACGCACCGGAACCGGCCGCCAGGGACAGGAACACCGTCGCCGCGAGCAGCGCGGCGCGCGGCGCCTCGTCCGCCGGGATCCGGGCCACCGAGTCCAGCGCCCCGATCCGCAACTCCGCGTCCCCGTCCGCCCGCGCCCGCAGCGTCACGTCCGCGCCCAGCGCGTCCACGTCACCGCGCCCGTCGTCCAGCGCGAACAGGAACCGGCCCGACAGACCGGCCGCCTCCTCGCTCGCGCACACCAGCGCGTCCAGCGCGGTCAGCCACGGGCGGACATTGCGCGCGCCGAGCCCGTCCAGCCCGGACAGCGGGGAGGCCACCACATTGCGGACCCGCTCATGCCGCTCGGAGGGCAAAAGACCCATTTCGTGCATGCGTGAGGCCAGTTCACCCCCGCACTCGGTACCCAGCCCGCGCAGCTGCACATTGCCGCGCGAAGTGAGATACAGCTCACCATCGCCCAGCTCACCGGCCAACTGCCGCAGCCCGTCCGCCTGCTCCGCGGTGAGCACACCACCGGGCACCCGGACCCGTGCCAACGCCCCGTCGTCCGCCCGGTGAAGCCGCAGCGCACCGGGGCAGGCGTCGCCGCGCGACCGGAAACGGGCGTCGTCGGGCTGGGCGAAATGGGGGGCTGGGGGAGGCATGGCGGCGAGCATACCGACCATCTCATCCGATCCGTATGACCCGTCTTCCGATCCGTATGACCGGTCGGTCACCCCGGCCCGTACTATGCCTGCGGGGCCCGTCTTCGCGGGCGGACCCCGGCGGGCCTCCGGGTCCGTCGTCGCCACAGACGGCGACAGGGGAGGAAGCCCGGTGCGATTCCGGCGCGGTCCCGCCACTGTGAGCCCGGCCCCACCAGGCCGGGCGAGTCAGGAACTCCCTTCCCCGCACGTTCGGCAGGTCCGAGCAGGGGATCACGACACCGCCCGGGGCGTGGACACCCCGAGGAAGGCCCGACGCCGCATGATCCTGCTCCTGTCGACGTCCGACACCGACCTGCTCAGCGCCCGCGCCTCCGACGGACCCGTCCGCTACCGGTACGCGAACCCCTCCCGCCTCCCGCTCCAGGACCTGCCCGCGCTCCTGGACGGCACCGACCTCGTCGTCGTACGCCTCCTCGGCGGCGTCCGCGCCTGGCAGGACGGCCTCGACCAGGTCCTCGCCACCGGCCGCCCCGTCGTCGTCCTCACCGGCGAACAGGCCCCCGACGCCCAGCTGATGGCCGCCTCCACCGTCCCCATCGGGATCGCGGCCGAGGCCCACGCCTACCTCGCGCACGGCGGCCCGGCCAACCTGGACCAGCTCGCCCGCTTCCTCTCCGACACCGTGCTGCTCACCGGCCACGGCTTCGAGCCGCCCGCCCCCGCACCCTCCTGGGGCCCGCTGGAACGCACCCCCCGGGAGACGGCGGACGACGCCCCCACGGTGGCCGTGCTCTACTACCGCGCCCACCACATGAGCGGCAACACCGCGTTCATCGAGGCCCTGTGCCGGGCCGTCGAGGCCGAGGGCGCGAAGGCCCTCCCGCTGTACGTCGCCTCGCTGCGCGCCCCCGAACCCGAGCTCATCGAGACCCTGCGCGCCGCCGACGCGATCGTCACCACGGTCCTCGCGGCGGGCGGCACGCGGCCCGCCGAGGCGTCGGCCGGAGGCGACGACGAGTCCTGGGACGCGGGTGCGCTCACCGCGCTCGACGTCCCGATCCTCCAGGCGCTCTGCCTCACCGGCTCCCGCACCGACTGGGAGGGCAACGACGAGGGCGTCTCCCCGCTGGACGCCGCCAGCCAGATCGCCGTGCCCGAGTTCGACGGCCGCCTGATCACCGTCCCGTTCTCCTTCAAGGAGATCGACGAGGACGGCCTCCCCTCCTACGTCGCCGACGACGAGCGCGCCTCCCGCGTCGCCGGTATCGCCGTCCGCCACGCCCGCCTGCGCCACATCCCGAACGCCGAGAAGCGGGTCGCGCTCGTCCTCTCCGCGTACCCGACCAAGCACTCCCGTATCGGCAACGCCGTCGGGCTCGACACCCCCGCCAGCGCGGTCGCCCTGCTGCGCCGACTGCGCGAGGAGGGCTACGACTTCGGTACGGAGGAGGTCCCCGGGCTCGCCTCCGGCGACGGCGACGAGCTGATCTACGCCCTCATCGAGGCGGGCGGCCACGACCAGGAGTGGCTCACCGAGGAGCAGCTCGCCCGCAACCCGGTCCGCATCCCCGCCGCCGACTACCGCCGCTGGTACGCCACGCTGCCCGCTGAACTCCGCGAGGGTGTCGAGGAGCACTGGGGCCCGCCGCCCGGCGAGATGTTCGTGGACCGCTCGCGCAACCCGGAGGGCGACATCGTCCTCGCGGCCCTGCGCCGGGGCAACCTCCTCATCCTCATCCAGCCCCCGCGCGGCTTCGGCGAGAACCCGATCGCGATCTACCACGACCCGGACCTGCCGCCCTCGCACCACTACCTGGCCGCCTACCGCTGGATCGCCGCCCGCGCCGAGGACAACGGCTTCGGCGCCGACGCGATGATCCACCTCGGCAAGCACGGCAACCTGGAATGGCTGCCCGGCAAGAACGCGGGCCTGTCCGCCGCCTGCGGCCCGGACGCGGCGCTCGGCGACCTCCCGCTGATCTACCCGTTCCTCGTCAACGACCCGGGCGAGGGCACCCAGGCCAAGCGCCGGGCGCACGCCACGCTCGTGGACCACCTGGTGCCGCCGATGGCCCGGGCCGACAGCTACGGGGACATCGCCCGCCTGGAACAACTCCTGGACGAGCACGCCCAGATCGCCGCGATGGACCCGGCCAAGCTGCCGGCCATCCGCGCCCAGATCTGGACCCTGATCCAGGCCGCGAAGCTCGACCACGACCTGGGCGTCGAGGACCGCCCGGAGGACGAGGGCTTCGACGACTTCATCATGCATCTGGACGGCTGGCTCTGTGAGATCAAGGACGTCCAGATCCGCGACGGCCTCCACGTCCTGGGCGCCGCGCCGACCGGGGCCGCCCGCGTCAACCTGATCCTGGCGATCCTCCGGGCCCGCCAGATCTGGGGCGGCACGACGTCCCTGCCGGGCCTGCGCGAGGCGCTGGGCCTGGACGAGTCGGCGGCGACCCGCACGGACGCGGACGCGGTGGAGGAGGAGGCGCTGGCGCTGGTCCAGGCGATGGAGGACGCGGGCTGGGAGCGCTCGGCCGTGGCCGCGGTCGCCGGGTCCGTTGCCGATCCGTCGGCGCGGGGCTCCGCCCCGGACCCCGCTGCTCAATCGCCGCAGGGGCTTGATTCTGTCGCCGCCATCCTCAACTTCGCGGCCGAGGAGGTCGCCCCCCGCCTGGCCAGGACCACCGACGAACTGGACCACTGCGTCCACGCTCTCAACGGCGGATTCGTCCCCGCAGGCCCCTCCGGCTCACCCCTCCGGGGACTCGTCAACGTCCTCCCCACCGGCCGGAACTTCTACTCGGTCGACCCGAAGGCCGTCCCCTCCCGTCTCGCCTGGGAGACCGGCCAGGCCCTCGCCGACTCGCTCCTCAACCGCTACCGCGAGGACAACGGCGACTGGCCGGTGTCCGTGGGTCTCTCCCTCTGGGGTACGAGCGCCATGCGCACCGCGGGCGACGACGTCGCGGAGGCGTTCGCGCTGCTCGGCGTGCGCCCGGTCTGGGACGACGCCTCGCGCCGCGTCACCGGCCTCGAACCGATCCCCGCGGCCGAGCTCGGCCGCCCCCGCATCGACGTCACCCTCCGCATCAGCGGCTTCTTCCGCGACGCGTTCCCGCACACCATCGGCCTCCTGGACGACGCCGTGCGGCTGGCCGCCTCGCTGGACGAACCCGCCGAGCTCAACCACGTACGGGCGCACACGCAGGCGGACCTGGCCGAGCACGGGGACGAGCGCCGGGCCACCACCCGTATCTTCGGCTCGCGCCCCGGCACGTACGGCGCCGGGCTGCTCCAGCTCATCGACTCCCGCGACTGGCGCACCGACGCCGACCTCGCCGAGGTCTACACGACCTGGGGCGGCTACGCCTACGGCCGGGACCTGGACGGCTGCCCGGCCCGCGAGGAGATGGAGACCGCGTACAAGCGCATCGCGGTCGCCGCGAAGAACACCGACACCCGCGAGCACGACATCGCGGACTCCGACGACTACTTCCAGTACCACGGGGGCATGGTCGCCACGGTCCGCGCACTGAAGGGGACCGCCCCGGAGGCGTACATCGGGGACTCGACCCGCCCCGAGACGGTCCGCACGCGCACGCTGACCGAGGAGACCTCGCGCGTCTTCCGCGCCCGCGTCGTCAACCCCAAGTGGATCGAGGCGATGCGCCGCCACGGCTACAAGGGAGCCTTCGAGCTGGCGGCGACCGTCGACTACCTCTTCGGTTACGACGCCACGACGGGCGTGGTGGCGGACTGGATGTACGACAAGCTGACCGAGACCTACGTCCTGGACCCGGCCAACCGCGCCTTCCTGGAACAGGCCAACCCGTGGGCCCTGCACGGCATCGCGGAACGCCTGCTGGAAGCGGAGTCGCGCGGCATGTGGGCCAAGCCCGACCCGGCGGTGCTCGAAGCGCTGCGCCAGGTCTTCCTGGAAACGGAAGGAAACCTGGAGGGCGAGGAGTAGGTCTCAACCGGCGGTGCCGGGCTTCACACCCCACACATAGACGACGTCGTCGAGCGCGAGCAGATCCCACAGCTTCGCCGCGTCGTCCACCGTGAGGTTGACGCAGCCCGCCGACCCGCCCCCGTCGTACAGGTCGCCCGGGTGTCCGTGCAGCGCCTGACCGCCGTCGAAGAACTGCGAGTACGGCATGGGGGCGTCGTCGTAGAGGTCGGAGACGTGGTCGCGGTCGCGCCAGTAGATGGTGTGCCTGCCGGGCCGCGTCTCCTCGGCGTCTCGGCCCGTACGGATGGGCACGGGCCCGAAGACGACCTTCTTCCCCTTCTGCACCCACAGCAGTTGGCGGTCCATGTCGACGCAGGTCACCCGGCCGGTCTCGACGGGGCAGTTCCCGGCGGCGTTCGGATTCGGGGTGGCCTCGACCACGAGCATCGCGCGGTACGTGCCGAGGTCGGCGAGCCCGTCCGGGTGCGGGCGGCCCTGCTCGGTCTGGAACGACCGGATCGCCCGGCAGTCGGCGTCGGACTGGCGGCCGTCCACGGGCAGCCCCAGATGCTGCTCCAGCTGCCGCTGGTACGGACCGGCCGGGGCGGTGCACGCGGCGTCGCGGCCGGAGGAGGCGGCCGAGGGGGCCGCGGTGCACAGCAGCGCCATGGCCGCGGTGGCGACTGCGGCACCGATGAGGCGGTGGGGACGGGACACGGCCGGACCTCCTGCGGGATCAACGGGAACGGTGTAGTGCCGAGCCAATCAGCGAAAACGCCCGGCCGCCCACGAGTGGACGGCCGGGCGGGTGACCGTGTCAGCCGCGAGCGGCCTTGTGCGTGTCGTCCTTGCAGTCCTTGCCCTTGCAGGGCTCACCGCGGTGGTTGGCCAGCTCCACGGTGACGCCCTCCTCACTGTTCTCCTCCGTCACCTCGTACGGACCCGAGACCGGGTTCGCCGGGAGCACGTAGCCCTCCGGGACGGCGATCTCGCGGAGGTAGTACTCACCGAGCGGCAGGTCGTCGAAGGTGCACTGCCCGTCCTGGTCGGTGGAACAGCCCGCGTCCGCGAGGGTGTCGGGGTTCGCCCCGCCCGTCTGGAGGCCGGGCACGTCGTTGCTCTCGCGCCACAGCTCGAAGACGGCCCCGGGCAGCGGCTCCCCGTTCTTCGCGTCCGTCTTGTCCAGCGTCAGCGAACCGGTCACCGGAGGCACGGGCGTCTTGCAGTTGACGGCCTCGACCTCGACGCCGTCCTCGGCGTTGTCCTCGGTGAGGGTGAGAGGACCGAAGACGTTCGGGTCGGGCAGCTCGTAGCCGTCCGGGGCCTCGGTCTCGCGCCAGTAGTAGGTGCCCGGGACCGTGGTCGCGGTGCAGACGCCGCTCGCCGGGGTGGTGCAGTCCGAGACGTGCGTGTCGGGGTTGATCCCGATCGTCTGGAGCCCCGGGGTGTTGTTGGTCTCGCGCCACAGCTCGAAGTCGGCCCCCGCGAGCGAGGCTCCGGTGTCCCCGTCGATCTTGTGGACGCGGACCTCACCGGTCACCGGCTGCACGGGCGTCCGGCTGTTGATGGCCTCGACCTGGACGCCCTGGTCGGCGTTGTCCTCGGTGAGGGTGAGGGGCCCGAAGACGTTCGGGTCGGGCAGGTCGTAGCCGTCCGGGGCGTCGGTCTCGCGCCAGTAGTAGGTGCCGGGGATCGTGGTCGCGGTGCAGACGCCGTTCGCGGGCGTCGTGCAGTCCGAGACGTGGGTGTCCGGGTCGGTGCCGTCGGTCTGGAGGCCGGGCGTGTTGTTGGTCTCGCGCCACAGCTCGAAGTCGGCCCCGGCCAGCGGGTCCCCGCTGTCGGCGTCCGTCTTGCGTACGCGGACCTCACCGGTCACCGGCTGCACGGGCGTCCGGCTGTTGATGGCCTCGACCTGGACGCCCTGGTCGGCGTTGTCCTCGGTGAGGGTGAGGGGCCCGAAGACGTTCGGGTCGGGCAGCTCGTAGCCGTCCGGGGCGGCGGTCTCGCGCCAGTAGTACGTACCCACGGTCGTGGTGTCGGAGCAGACGCCGTTCGCCGGGGTGGTGCAGTCCGAGACGTGGGTGTCCGGGTCGGCGCCGTCGGTCTGGAGGCCGGGCGTGTCGTTGGTCTCGCGCCACAGTTCGAAGTCGGCCCCCGCGAGCGGGTTGCCGGTGTCGGCGTCAGTCTTGAGCACGCTCACCGCGCCCGTCACCGGCTGCGGACCGGCGCAGTCCGGGAGGTCGCCGTCGAACGGGTAGGCGTGGAACTCCACCCCGGCGTTCTCGCTGGTGTGGGTGAGCGAGCCGGTGGTGAAGAACCTGCCGTTCATGCCGGGCAGGCTCACAGTGGTCATGGACGCCTGCTCGCCCACCAGCACGCTGCCCTGGAACTGCCCGGACCCCACGAAGGACGCCGTGGTGGCGTCGGGCAGGTTCCACAGCAGCCGCTCGCGGTACTGGCCCAGCGTGTCGCTCCCGCTGGTGGTGTTGATGACCCGGTTCTCGCCGACCACGTTGACCAGGATCGTCGCGTCGTCGGGGATGCCCGCGAACTCGATGGACTGGCTTCCGTTGGGCGAGTTCGGGTTGACCAGGTCGAAGTCGACGTTGAACACCTGGAGCTGCGACGTGCCGTCGCCGGTGAACAGCGTCCGGTAGCCCTCGTTGACCGCGGTCCCGGTGGGCGTCCGGGTCGTGCCGTCCGGCCGCGCGTAGCACTGGCTGGCCGCCGTCAGCTCGTCGCGCAGGCCTACGTACGGGGCCGTCGCGTCGTCGTCCTGGACGGTCGTCCCGGTGACGGTCCCGGTCTGCGTGCCCGCGTAGCGCACGGTGCCCAGCTCGTCGACGAGGCCGCCCGTCGTGTCCAGGGTCTGCCCGGCGGCGATGGTCACGTCACCGCCGGCGGCCAGGAAGTCCGAGTCGACGGGCGGCGCGACGCGCGAGCCGACCCCGACGATCCCGAGGTTGTACAGTCCGCCCGCTGCCGCGTCCTTGTTCTGGTCGAAGTCGTCCAGCACGACGACCCGGCCCTCGGCCTCCGCCGCCCGCCCCCGGACGAGGAAGTCGTCGCCCACGAAGATGTTGATCCCGTCGTCCCGGCCGGCGATCGGCCCGTTGTTGACGTCCGGGAACGGGTCGGGACAGTCGCCCGGCACACACGGCCCGAGCCCGCCGGGCAGGGGAGCGGCGGCGGCCTGCGTCGCGCCGAGACCGAGGGAGAAGACGGGGACGACCGTCGCCAGGACGGCGCAGGCCGCACCCGTGGCGCGTGCGCGTGAGCGCAGCGCGGCTAGGCGTTTGGGCATGGGTTTCATACCGGCATCCTGGGCAGCCGGGGCCCCCGCTCCGCGCGCGCGACACGAGGCGTTGCGCCGGGCGGCGGGACGGGGCCACCCGGACGGAGGGGCGGTCGCGGCGGGGTCCGCCCCCTCGCCGCGACCGCCCCCGCCCACCCCGGTCAGGCCGGGAGGGTCCAGAGCTGGTTGTCGCCGGCGTAGCAGGTCCAGAGCTGGAGCCGGGTGCCGTTGGCCGAGCTGGGCCCGGTCGCGTCCAGGCACTTCCCGGACGCGGGGTTCAGCAGCTCGCCGGTGCTCCGGTGCTGCCAGACCTGCGCCCCGGAGCCGTTGCAGTCGTAGAGCTGGACCTTCGCGCCGTTCGCGGTCCCGGCCGCGGCGACGTCCAGGCACTTGCCGAGCGCCCTCAGCGTGCCGTCGGTGCCGGTCGTCCACTGCTGGGCCCCGGTGCCGTTGCAGTCGTAGAGCTGGACGGCCGTGCCGTTGGCGGAGCTCGCGCCCGCCACGTCGACGCACTTGCCGCCGTAGCCGGTGATCCGGCCGGTGGCGCCCTCGGGCGGGGTGACCGGGCCGCCGTCCTGCCCGGCGGCCCAGGCGATCTCCTGGAGCAGGAGCTGATTCTGCCGGGCGCTCGCGAAGGTGGAGGAGAGGGCGGTGTTCGTCGCGTAGTCCATCGCGTTGTGGCCGAAGTTGTTGTAGACCATCCGGTAGTCGCGGTTCGACCACACGATCGGGTAATCCCCGCTGTACCAGGTCTGGTTGGGGTCGGTGCCGATGGGGAACGTCGAGGGGTCCATCGAGGCGAGGACGTCGATCGCGGGGTTCTTCCGCAGGTCGTTCTGCCAGCTGTACCACTCGCTCACCGACGAGGTGATCGTGGCCGGGAGCCCCGCCGTCGCCGGGTGCCCGGGGTCGTCCACGCGCAGCGTCTCCTGCGTGGGCCCCCAGGTGTTGGAGCGGAACGTGCCGGTGCCCAGGAAGGTGTTGTGGTACCAGGGCCAGTCGCTGGTGTCCGTGTTGAACGCGGACACGTGGAAGCCGACGAACCCACCGCCGTTCTGCACGTACGACTGGAAGGCGGACCGCTGCGAGGCGGTGTGCGGGTAGTTGTCGAGGAACATCACCACCTGGTAGCCGGCCAGCTCGGAGCTGTTCAGCCGGTTCCAGTCGGTCGTGGCGGTGTACGTGAAGCCGTGGGCGGCGCCCTGCTGGGCGAACCAGCTGTTCGCCTCGTGGTCGAAGCTGATGTGCGCCGCGTCGTACGTGCCGTCGTAGAAGGCCAGCACCCGGAACGTACCGGCGGCGGGGGCGGCGTGCGCCGGGGCGGCCTGCAGGCCGAGCACGAGGGCGGCGAGGGCGAGGAGCCGGAGCAGGAGTGCGGTGCCGTGTCTGACGCGCATGGGGGACTCCAGAGGTGGGCGGTGGAGCGCAGCGGCTGAGCAGACCGGAGTCTGCGCGTGTACACGACAGCCCGTCAAGGCATCTGTCAGGAAACCTTCCTGGCAGAAATTCGCGCATAACTCGAACGCTGCACGTCAGCACAGCTGACCTGCGACTTCAGAAGCCGTACGGGGATGCTGCGGTTTCCCGTGATCGCGGGCGGAGTGTCTACAGAGGTTGAAATACCGGCCCGTGCAAGGGGGTTGACGGGCGGTCGGCCACGCCTCTAGCTTCACGGCTTGAAATAAGGCCGGACGTGTTTCCTGTCATGGACCTGACTTCCTACCCCCCGCCCGCCACAGGAAGGCTCCCCATGCTTCATCCGCCCCACCGCCGCCGCAGACGGCGCACCGCCCCCCTGGCCATGGCCATGTCCGCCTCGCTGGCCGCCGCCGGGGCCCTGGTCGCCCTCGGCTCGGGGACCGCCGGCGCCGCGACCCCCGGCGCCCTGACCAACACCGGCAACGGCAAGTGCCTAGACCTCACCGACGGTTCGACCGCCGACGGCACGCCCGCCCAGATGTGGACCTGCTACCCCGGCAGCCAGAACCAGAGCTGGACGCTCAACGCCGACGGCTCGCTGACCGTGAAGGGCAAGTGCCTGGACCTGGCCGCGAACGGCACGGCCAACGGCACCGCCGTCCACCTGTGGACCTGCTACGGGAGCGTCGCCAGCCAGAAGTGGCGGCTGACCTCCGCCGGAGACCTGGTCAACACCGCCGCGAACAAGTGCCTGGACATCAAGGACAACAGCAACGCGGACGGCGCCCGCCTCCAGATCTGGGACTGCGCGGGCACCGGCAACCAGAAGTGGAGCTTCTCCGGCGCGGTGGACCCGACCGACCCCACGGACCCGCCCACGGGGAACAACCCGGACCTCGGCCCGAACACGGTGATCTTCGACCCGTCGATGTCCGCCTCGTCCATCCAGTCCAAGCTGAACAGCATCTTCAACCAGCAGCAGTCCGACCAGTTCGGCTCCCAGCGCTACGCGGTCCTGTTCAAGCCGGGCACGTACAGCGCGGACGTCAACGTCGGCTTCTACACCCAGGTCGCCGGCCTCGGCCTGTCCCCGGACGCGGTCAACATCAACGGCGCGGTCCACGCCGAGGCCGACTGGTTCCAGGGCAACGCCACCCAGAACTTCTGGCGCGACGCCGAGAACCTGTCCGTCACGCCGAACGGCGGCAGCGACCGCTGGGCCGTCTCGCAGGCGGCCCCGTACCGGCGCATGCACGTGCGCGGGAACCTCAAGCTGGACGACGGCGGCTGGTCCAGCGGCGGCTTCATCTCCGACTCCAAGATCGACGGACAGATCCAGTCGGGCAGCCAGCAGCAGTTCCTGACCAAGAACACCCAGATGGGATCCTGGTCCGGCTCCAACTGGAACATGGTCTTCGTCGGCGACCAGGGCGCCCCCGCCCAGTCCTTCCCGACCTACACCACTGTCGCCTCCGCCCCGGTCAACCGCGAGAAGCCCTTCCTGTACGTGGACGGCGCGGGCGCCTGGAAGGTCTTCGTCCCCGCCGCGCAGACCAACGCCTCGGCCACCACCTGGAGCGGCAAGAACCAGGCGGGATCCTCGCTGCCGCTGGACGACTTCTACATCGCGAAGCCCGGCGCGAGCGCGGCCGACATGAACGCCGCCCTGGCCGCCGGCAAGAACCTCCTCATCACCCCCGGCGTCTACCACCTCAACCAGACGCTCAACGTCACCCGCCCCGACACCGTCGTCCTCGGCATGGGCCTCGCCACGCTCATCCCGGACAACGGCATCACCGCGCTGACCACGGCCGACGTGGACGGCATCAAGATCGCGGGCGTCCTGGTCGACGCCGGTACGACCAACTCCCAGACCCTGATGCGGATCGGGCCCGACGGCGCGTCGGCGAACCACGCCGCCAACCCCGTCACGCTCAACGACGTGTTCTTCCGCATCGGCGGCGCGACCGTCGGCAAGGCCACCCAGTCGCTGGTCGTCAACACCAGCAACACGATCATCGACCACACCTGGATCTGGCGCGCCGACCACGGCAACGGCGGCACGGTCGGCTGGAACACCAACACCGCCGACACCGGGCTCGTCGTCAACGGCCAGAACGTCACCGCGTACGGGCTGTTCGTGGAGCACTACCAGAAGACCCAGGTCATCTGGAACGGCAACGGCGGGCGCACGTACTTCTTCCAGAACGAGCTGCCCTACGACCCGCCCAACCAGAGCGCCTGGAAGAACGGGAACACCAACGGCTACCCGGCGTACAAGGTCGGCGCGTCCGTGACCAGCCACGAAGCGTGGGGCCTCGGCAGCTACGCGTATTTCAACGTCAACCCGTCGGTGGTCGAGGACCACTCCTTCGAGGTGCCCCAGACCTCCGGCGTGAAGTTCCACGACATGGTCACCGTCGTCCTCGGCGGCGCCGGAACGATCAGCCACATCATCAACAACACCGGGGCGGCCGTCACGCCCAGCAGCAACGTCGCGTACCTCACCACCTACCCGTAAACCGGAGGGACCCCCCATGCCCCGATCACGCAGCAGATGGCTCACCGCGCTGCTCGGCGTCGTGCCCCTGGCCGCCGCCGGCCTGGTTGCCACGGCCGCCGCCCCCGCCTCCGCCGCCGCCAACCCCGGCCCCGGCTTCCCCGCGCACTACGCGGCTCCGTACGCGGAGATGTGGAACAGCCCGTCCAGCCTGATGAACGCGTACAACGCGACCGGCAACAAGTACTACACACTCGCCTTCATCGTCAGCCAGGGCACCTGCAACGCCACCATCAACGGCGACACCCCGGTCACCGACTCCGGCTGGAACAACGCCATCAACAGCCTGCGCGCGGTGGGCGGCGACGTGATCGCCTCCTTCGGCGGCGCGAGCGGCAGCGAACTCGCCTCCTGCAGCTCGGTGTCCGCGATGCAGGCCCAGTACAAGAAGGTCATCGACCAGTTCAACCTGACCCGCATCGACCTGGACATCGAGGGCAGCACCCTCGACAACACCGCCGCCAACGACCGCCGCAACCAGGCGCTGGCCAACCTGCAGAAGGACTACGCGGCGCAGGGCCGGAAGCTGGACGTCGACTTCACCCTCCCGGTCAGCCCCAGCGGCCTGGAGTCCAACGGCATCGCGCTCCTGAAGAACGCCAAGAGCCACAACCTCAACGTCAACCTGGTCAACATCATGACCATGGACTACGGCCCCGCCATGGACATGGGCCAGGCCGCGATCAGCGCCGCGAACGGCCTGCACACCCAGCTCGGCCAGATCTGGACCGACAAGTCCGCCGCCCAGCTCTGGGCGATGGAGGGCAACTGCCCGATGATCGGGATCAACGACACCGCCGCCGAGGTCTTCACCGTCCAGGACGCCCAGGAACTCGAAGCCTTCGCCGCGAGCAAGGGCATCCAGGAGCTCACCTTCTGGTCCCTCGGCCGCGACAACCAGGGCCAGAGCGGCACCCCGCAGAGCACCTGGCAGTTCACCAACACCTTCAAGGCCATCACGGGCGGCGGAGGCCCCGTCGACCCACCGGCCGGCACCACCACCATCAAGGGCTACGGCGGCAAGTGCGTCGACGTCGCGGGGGCCAGCAGCGCCAACGGCACCAAGGTCGACCTCTACACCTGCAACGGCACGTCGGCCCAGCAGTGGACCCGTAACGGCAACACCTTCCGCGCCCTCGGCAAGTGCCTGGACGTCGCGGCGGCCGGCACCGCCAACGGCTCGAAGGTCCAGCTCTACGACTGCAACGGCACCGCCGCCCAGTCCTGGACGACCGGTGCCAACGGCAGCCTGGTGAACTCCGGTTCGGGCAAGTGCCTGGACGTCACGGACTGGAGCACCACGGACGGCAACCAGCTCCAGATCTGGACGTGCGGCGGCACGGCGAACCAGTCCTGGACCCTGGCGTAACACCTGACGCCCCTGTCCGGCGCGATCGGACTCACCCGCAGCGGTGATGCCGGTCGCGCCAGATCGGTTTATTGGAGCGTCCCAGGCCTGGCCCTCGCAGGCGAGAGCCCCGCCGGTCCGTTGCGGTCCGGCGGGGCTCTGGTGCGTACAGACGCGGCCTGTACTACTTCGCCGTGGCGAGTCCGACGAACCCGGCCCAGGCGTTCTGCGACACCCGGAGGACAGGCCCGGCCACGTTCTTGGAGTCACGCACGTGCACGGCTCCGGCGCCGTTCGCGACCTCGATGCACTGGCCGCCCTCGGTGCCGCTGTAGCTGCTCTTGAACCAGGCGAGGGGTTCGGTGTTGTTCATAGTTCTCCCAGCAACTTCTTGATGAACGCCAGTGACTCTCGCGGGCTGAGAGCCTGTGAACGGATGATCCCATAGCGTGCGGCAGCGAGGACCGTCTGCGAGGCATCGGTTACCAGGGTGCTTGTGTTGAGCGCCTCGACGTACAGATACTTCTTGCCGTCCTTGCGCGTGATGACGGTGAACGGGCCGTTGACCCCGGCGTTGTCCTCGCAGTCGGTCGGCATCACCTGAAGCTCCACGTTGCCCCGCTCGCCGAAGAGCAGCAGGTGCTCCAACTGTCCCTTTATCACCTTGCGGCCGCCGTATCGGTGCCGCAGGACAGCCTCGTCCATGACGAAGCTCAGGAGCGGCGCAGGGCGGCGGTCGAAGATGTCCTGCCTGGCCAGCCTGGCTGCCACCCGTTGCTCGATCGTCTCCAGGTCCAGAGGCGGACGACGCATGTCGAGCAGCGCCCGCATGTAAGCCTCCGTCTGAAGCAGGCCGTTGACGACATGCGTGTCGTAGACGAGCAGCTCCATCGCCTGCTTCTCCAGCTGCGCCATGCCCTGGAAGAACACCGGGTACTGCGCTTTCTCCACCGGCTCCTTCCACACCGTGAGCAGGTTGTCCGCGCCCAACTCCTTGTCGGCCTGGTCGATCGCCCTGGGGGGCGGAATCCTCCGGCCCTGTTCGAAGGAGGCGATGGTTGACGCCGAGTACCCCAGACGGCGGCCCAGTTCGTCCCGCTGCATGCCCGCCCGTACGCGTAACGTCTTCAGGCTCTGCCCGAAGGCAATGACCACATCCTGACCCGCCTTGTCCGCCGCCTGGGCGGCGTCCATCTCTCCGGGGTCCACCCGCTCAGCCGTCATCGCACCCTGCCTCGCTCGATCGCGCCGTGTTCCACGTACTGGTGCCGACAGCGCGCGTACAAGGAGATCGCGTCGGTGCGTCACCACTGGTCACGCTACGCCACGGCGAGGACTCTCGTAGCCATGACGAGCAACATCGACAGCCCCCACCGCCACACACAACACACGCTCAACTTCCCCC
Organism: Streptomyces sp. NBC_00523; assembly: GCF_036346615.1. Taxonomy (NCBI): domain Bacteria; kingdom Bacillati; phylum Actinomycetota; class Actinomycetes; order Kitasatosporales; family Streptomycetaceae; genus Streptomyces; species Streptomyces sp. NBC_00523. Next base: position 5,801,576 of record NZ_CP107836.1, read on the forward strand.
ACTTGGGCACCCCGAGTTTCGACATGCGGTTCACCTCCACGCCCCGGGGCGCGAGGCTGTCCCGCCGCCTGTCGGCGGTCCGGCTGGACGCCTGGGGACTGCCGTACGGGACGGAGGCGCACGAGGCGGTCGTCCTGATCACGGCCGAGCTGACGGCGAACGCGGTGCGCCACGGCCACGTGCAGGGCAGGGACTTCCACCTGCTGCTGCGCGTCGTGGAGCGCCCCGGTCCTACGGCCCGGATCGAGGTGACCGACACCCGGGGCGAACGCGTCCCGCCCCGCCCCGGCAAGCTCGCGGCGGCGGGCCTCGCGGACGACGGCCGCGGCCTGCTGCTGGTCGAGGGCCTGGCCACGCGCTGGGGCTGGTACCCGAGGAAGCAGGCACCGGGGAAGACGGTGTGGGCTGAGTACGAGCTGACGGCCGGCGGCGCGGATTAGCATGCGGGCATGGGACCGAGGACGGCACAGGCGGCGTACGTGAACGGCGAGGTCGCTCCGGACCTGTCGGCCACGCGATGACCAGCTTCCTGACCCACCGGGCGCACGTGCACGATGCCGGTCACCCCGTACACCGCCGCCACAACGCACTGCGGACCTGCCTCACCGTCTTCGCTCCGTACGGCCTCCGGGCGACGTACCACCACCTCACCCTCAGCGCCGCGATCCCCCGGCGGCTGGAGGCGGACCCGGACTCCCTCGTACGGGCGGTGGAGGAACTGCACGAGGCGCGGGTGCTGTGGCTCGCGCGGACGGAGGAGTACGCCGCGTGGCGCCGGGCGGAGAAGCGGGCGGGGCGGCGGGCTGTGGCGAGCCCGCGCCCGTGGTGGCTGCGGAATTGGTCGGAGAGCCCGAACCGCGGCTGGTACGAGGACCCGTTCCGCCATCCGCCGCTGCGGCTGCCCGCGTACGTCCGGCGCCAGAACGCGCTCCTGGACGGCGCGGACCTCCCCGGCTGCCCCGCCTGCGGCGACGAGCGACCACCGGTGTCCCACTCGTCCGGGCACGGCTGGGTGACGCTGTGCCCCGGGTGCGCCTGGGTGCTGGCGCCCTGCCCGTGCGGGCGGCGACACCCGGTCGTCCCGCAGACCCCGTACACCTGGACGGGGCTGTGGCGACGCGCCCACATGGGCAACGACGGCCTGCCGAGCCCGCATTGGCCGGGGCGCTAGGACACGGCCCGGCGCTGCCGGGGCAGTTCGGCATCCCGCACCGCGCTCGACGCGAGGGCGATGACGACGCCCAGCCCGGCGAAGGCGGCGCACCCGGCGAACACGGCGGCGGATCCCCAGGCCCCGATGGCGGCGCCGACCAGGGGATAGCTGAGAGGGGCGAGTCCGACCATGGCGAGCATGACGACGGAGGTGACCCGGCCGAGGTTGGCCGGGTTCGTGGCGGTCTGGATGAGGGCGTTGTCCAGGCTGCCGAAGATGCCTGCGGTGAGGCCGATGAGCGTGGCGAGGAGCGCGGCCTGCCAGAGGGCGGGTACCAGGGCGATGGTTGCCGCTCCCGCGCAGCCGGTGAGCAGGGTTCCGGCCAGGACCAGTCCCGCGCGGGGCAGCCATCCGGCAACGGCCAGCAGCGCGGCGCTCGCCGCGGCGCCCGCGCTGAAGCTGCTGACGATCCAGCCGTACCCGGCCGGGCCCCAGCCGCGTTCGGCGTTGAGGAGCACCATGCCGACGTTGAGGGTGCCGACGAGCCCGAGTTCGCAGACGGCGCAGGCGGCGACGAGCGGGCCGAGGAGGGGGTGACGGCGGATGTAGCGCAGGCCGTCGAGCAGTTCACCCCGCGCGGTGCCGGGGCCCGGCGGCTCCGCGCCCTCGGACGCGAGGGGCCGTATGCGTACCGTCAGCAGCAGCGGCACGGACAGCGCGAAGAGCACACCGGCGACGGCGAAGGCGGCCGCGGGCCCGCCCAGTCCCATGGCCAGGCCGCCGACCGGCGGGCCCGCGATCTGGCCGAGGCGCATCGACAGCGAGCGCAGGCCGGTGACGCGGGCCAGCTGGCCGGGGCCGGTGATGCGCGGCGGGAGCGCGCCGACAGCGGGTACGAAGAGCGCGTCCACGGCGCCGAAGGCGAGTGCGACTGCGACCAGGATCCACAACGCCGGCGAGGCCAGGGCGATACCGGCGGCCGCAGCGAGGATGAGGAGACAGCGCAAGGTGTCACTGCCGAGGATCACCCGGCGAGGGTCGAGCCGGTCGGCGACCACGCCGCCGCCGAGCATGAGTAACGCGCGCGGTATCGCCCCGGAGGCCATGACGAGACCGACTTCGGTGGGACCGGCGACCTTCTGGGCGGACCAGCCCAGGGCGACGAAGTACACGCTGTCGCCGACGAGGGACGCGGTGTACGCGGTGAGCCAGCGCAGCACGTTGCCGTCCCGGTGGGCCGGTGCGGTGGCGGGCTCGGACAGGGCTGTTTCCGGGGTGGCGGTCATGGCGGGCTCCGGTCGGGTCGGGGGAGGGGCAGGTCAGGGCCGGAAGGGGAAGCCGTACATGTGCACGGACACGTGCTCACGGTCCTCGGTGTCACCGGCGGCCTTGGCGGCCTTGCCGCGCTCCCGCCAGCGCCGGGCCAGTGCCTCGAACTCGTCGCTCATCCGGTCGAGTTCGTCCGGAGTCAGGTCGAGCAGCCACTCCGAGGTGTAGGCGGCGTCGGTCCACCGCTTCCCCCAGGCGGCCCTCTGGTCGAGATACGTGCGGTACTGGGCGACGCGGGTGTCGAAGATCCCCCGGGTCACCGCACCGACGGCCGCGGCGCCCTCCGGTGAGTCGGCGAAGTCCGAGTCCCGGAAGCCCCACCCTTCTTCGGACGCCACCTGCCACCACCGCTCCCGGCCGTCGCCGCCCTCGCCGCTCGTCTGGGCCACGAAGCCGTGCTCGGCCAGTTTGCGCAGGTGGTAACTGACCAGCGAGGGCGTCTCATCGACGTGCTCGGCGAGCTGGGAGGCGGTCGCGGTGCCCGCGGCGTACAGCAGCCGGTAGAGCTGCATCCGCAGCGGGTTCATGAACGCCCTCAACCGGGTCAGGTCGGTGATCTGCTCGGGCTCGTGCTTCGGTCGCATGCACGACACGGTAGATGTGAAGCGTAGACTTCGCAATATCCGCTTCACAGTGGGCCGTTGCGCGGCCCGACTCGACCTCGGGCGTGGCGGCAGGCCGCCACGCCCGAGGTCATGCCGCTGAGGTGCCCCTCCAGAGGTGGGCCCCGGCCGCGAACACGATCGGGTCCATGGCGGACAGCGTCGCCCGCACCCGCGCCTCGAACTCCGTACGGGCATCGGCCGGGAGGGCGTCGAAGTAGGCGCGGGAGCCGTGGGAGAGCCCCCAGTCCCAGAACGTGTCGGCGTCCGGGACGGGCAGGCGCTGCTCGATGGCGGTCTCGCCGATGCCGGTGAACCCGGTGGACGAGAGCAGCCGTTCCGCGTCCAGGGGGCGACTCGGCCGCCCCTGTCCCTCGGGAATCAGGGGCTGGAACTCCCGGAAGAGGGCCCCGTAGAACTCCCACTCCGGCGCGTCCTCGACGTCACCCGGGACGGAGAAGGAGAACACCCCGCCGGGGGCGAGGACGCGGCGGAACTCCCGGGCCGCCGCAGCCGGATCATCGAGCAGGTGGACGACGAACCCCGCACAGACCAGGTCGAAGGAGTCGTCGGGGAGGTCCAGTTGGTGAACGTCCATCACCCGCGCCTCGTGCACCTGCGGATACTGCGCCGCCAGCCGCTCGACCATCCCCGGAGCGCAGTCCACCGCCGTCACCCGGCAGCCACGGGCCGGCGCGGCACCGGTCAGGGCGCCGCGCCCGGCCCCCAGGTCGAGGACCCGGGTCCCGGGCCCGGGAGCGAGCCACGCCATGTGCTGTCGGGTGAACCCGGTGAAGAACGGCAGCACCTCGTCGTACACCGAGGCCAGTTGATCGAAGAGGGCGGTGGCCCGCGTCGCGGTCATGGCGGGCCATGCTGGCAGAGGGCACAGGCGGTCCGCACGCCCATTTCCACCGCGCTCAGCCGATCGGGAAGGTGGTCCCGGGGGCGGCGTAATCGACGGGACCGCCGAACCGCGCCGATGCACGCGCCACCGCTTGCTGCGGTGTGAGGAAGCGGCCGACGTGCGTGACGATCAGTCGGCCCGCCCCGGCCGTGCTCGCTGTGTCGCCGGTGTCCTCGGGCGTGTGGTGCACCTGCTCGCCCTCGGCCGGTGCCTGCGCACTCTCGGCTTCGCACAGCAGCACGTCGCATCCCTCGGCCAGCTCCGTGAGGCTCGGGCACGGTGCCGTGTCCCCGGAGTACACCAGCGATCTGCCCGCCGCCTCGATGCGCACGGCGAAGGCCGGCATGCCGTGCGACACCGCCCGGCTGGTCAGCCGGAGCGAGCCGGTGGCCGCCTGGTGCCCGTCGTGCAACTCGGTGACGGAGAAGGCGGATTCGATCGGGCTGCGGGCCGGAGTGTTGGTGAGGAAGCCGGCCAGCCGGTCGGCGATCCCGGGCGGACCGTAGAGAGGGATGGGCGCCGCGAGGCGGATGTCCGCGTACAGGGCTCCGTAGTACGCGGTGAGCAGGTCCGCGCTGTGATCGGCGTGCAGATGCGAGATCCAGATCGCGTCGAGCTCATCCAGCCGCACATGCCGCTGGAGCGGGCCGAGCGTCCCGCTGCCCGCGTCCACCCAGATACGGGTGTCCCCGCCCGACACCAGATAGCCGGAGCAAGGATTGTCCACGCTCGGGTAGGGCGTTGCGCAGCCCAGGACCGTGAGGCGAAAAGGCTCGTCACTCATCCCGAGATCCTAGAACACAGTTACGGGAGGCGACGTCTGGAAGACAGCTGCCCCGTAGCGCGATTCTGTGCGCGTGCGGCGCCGAACAGCGAGTGCGCCCGCCGCCCGAAGCGACGCCTTGCGGCTGACGTAACGGCAGTTTCTACGGTCGTGGGACAGGGCCGGAAACACCGGCCCGGTACGGCGAAAGCGCGAGGTGAAGGCGATGGAGTGGCCGACCGCCGAGGTGGTGCGGATGTCCGGGGTGACCGCCCGGACGCTGCGGCATTACGACGCGATCGGGTTGTTGCCGCCCGCCCGGACGGGGGCGGGCGGGCTCCGGTACTACGGGGAGGCCCAGCTCCTGCGGCTCCAGCAGATCCTGGTCCTGCGGGAGCTGGGGCTCGGGCTGGAGGACATCGGGCGCGTCCTGGCCGAGCAGGTCGACGCGGTGGAGGCCCTGCGCGGCCACCACCGGCGGCTCCTCGCCGAACGGGACCGGCTCGACACGCTGGCCGTCACTGTCTCGCGCACGATCGCCGAACTGGAACAGTCCAGGAAGGACGACGCACCCATGACCATCAACCGACCGGAGAACCTCTTCGAGGGCGTACAGCCGGACCAGTACCAGGAGAGCCTGCGCGACTTCCCCGCCCACGCCGAGCGGGTCGCCGAGCACGTCGACGGAAGGAGCCCCGAGGACATCGAGGCCGGCCAGCGCGACCGTACGGCCAGGATGATCCGCCTCGCCGAACTCCGGGCCGACGGGCACGCGGCCGACTCCGCCCCGGTCCAGGAGGAGGTCGACGCCCATTACCGGCTGCTCTCCGCCCTGCGCCCGGTGTCCGCCGACGAGCACCTGGCCATGGGCCGCTCCGTCGTGGACAACCCGGAATGGCGCGCGGCCTACGAAGCCATCGCGCCCGGCCTCGCCGCGTTCCAGCGCGATGCCATCGAGGCGTACACGGCGGACCGGCTCGGCTGAACGGACGCCCGTGCGAGGATCACCGGCGTGACGAGCGACTTCGAACTGTCCCTGGACGAGCTGAGGGCCGTAGCGCGCTACGCCACCGAGGCGGCGCAGGACGTCCTGGCGGTGTTCGAGGACGCACACCCCGGAGATGTACGGCCCCGGGCCGCCATCGAGGCGGCCCGGGAGTTCATCGGCGGCGCGCCCAGGACCCGGCTCCAGCGCGTCGCGTCGATGGACGCCCACCGCGCCGCGAAGGACGCGGCCACGGAGGCCGCCCGCCTCGCCGCGCAGGCGGCCGGCGACGCCGCGTCCGCCGCCTACCTGCACCCGATCGCGAAGGCCCACCAGGTCGCCCACATCCTGCGCGCCGCCGCGAACGCTGCCCGCATCGCGGAGATCCGCGCGGGCGACGATCCCGGGGCCGGGGAGCGGGCCGTGGAAAGGGTCCGTGAGCAGGCCGCGCCGGTCCTGATCGACGTCCTCCGGCGCTACCCGCCCGCCCTCGGGGGCAGGAGCCGCGCCGCGCAGCTCATGGCCGCGCTGGACGCCTCCCTCCGCCGGGTCCCGTAGGCGCGGAAGAGGCGCGGGGCGCCGTGCCGCAGCCCCGCCTCCAGCCGGTCCGCTGCCGTGGGAGTACTGGCCGGGCGCGGGCGTTGCGCGTGTGACACTCCCGAGTGGGCTTCATGCCCCTCCGGCTGTTCGACAGCGACGGTCGTTTTGATGGATATTTACAGAAGAAAGGCAGGTTCAGCAGAAATGCATAGACCCAGTGCGGTCGAGCGCGCTTTGCGCGAGGCCGCGCCCCACGAGGTTTTCGACGTGTTCCGTTCCACGGTCGTGCGCCGCCATGGCGCCCTCGCCGTCGATCTTCTGCTGGTCGACTACGCCATGACGCGGCTGCAGCCCGTCGAGGTGCTGCCGCACACCCGGCCGCCGGTATCCGTCTACGACAGCGCTCCGGGTCGTGCGTTCGGTGCTCAGGAACCGCAGTGTGTGCATGACCGCTCGGCGTCCGAGGCGACGGTATACCTGCCGGTCAGCGTCCGGGGTGACCGGCTGGGCGTTCTCGGTGTCACCCTGCCCGTGGGCGACGGGGTCGAGCCCGCCGTGGTGGAGGACCTGCAGGCCTGCGCCGACGCGCTCGCGCATGAAGTGGTGGTCGCCGGGCGGGACACGGACCTCTTCCTGCAGGCGCGCAGGGCGGAGCGGCTCACGCTTGCCGCCGAGATGCAGTGGCAGTTGCTGCCCGGGCGCTCGTGTTCGCGGCCGGAGTACAGTCTGGGCGCCCAGCTGGAGCCTGCCTACGCGATCTTCGGTGACTGCTTCGACTGGTCGGCCTCGGCTGATGACCTTTACGTGACCGTCAGTAACGGCATGGGTGAGGGCATCGATGCCGCCTTGCTGACGAACCTCGCCGTCAATGCCCTGCGCAATGCCCGCCGCGCCGGGCTGAGCCTGGGCGATCAGGCGTATATGGCCGATCAGGCGGTGTACGCGCAGCACCGGGGCAACCAGTACCTTTCGACGCTGTTGTTCCGTTTCCACGTTCCTACGGGACGGGTGGAGATGATCGATGCCGGCTCCCCGAAGGTCTGGCGCGTGCGCCGGGGGGTGATCGAGACGGTCGAGATGGAGGCGCAGGCGCCGCTGGGCATGTTCGAGGACACCGAGTACACACCGCAGTACTTCGAGGTCGAGCCGGGAGACCGTCTCCTCTTCGTCAGCGACGGTGTCTACGACGCTCTGTCCCCGGACGGCGAGAAGTACCGCCGGCGCGCGTTGGCCGGATCGATCAACAGCACTCGCCTACTGCCCGCTTCGCAAGTGCCGAGGGTGATGCTGCAGGAATTGCTGGACCATCGCGGTGCGGGTCCGGCAGAGGACGATTCCCTTGTGCTGTGCCTGGACTGGCTGGGCCGTGCGGGTAGCGGCGATCGCTGAACCCCGACTGCGTGGGCATGTGGTCCAAGATGCGAAGATTGTGCGCCCCATGTGTGAGAGGCGTCTCCAAGGGGGCGGGCAGCTTGCGGTGCGGAGGCTCCGGGAGGGATGGTTGCCTCCAGGCAATCGTCTAGTTGATGAGGTGAGGGATTCGCGCAGCGGGTCCTCGGTCTTTGGTTTCCACTCAAGCTCACTCCCCGCGGCACACGGGTACGGACCCCTTCTGGGGCCAGGCTCCGTACCCGGTTCTCGTGGCCGACGCCCGGGGCGCCGTGGTGCGCTGCAATGACGCCGCACGCCTTCTCCTGCCCAGCGCCTTGCCCGGGACGCCACTCGCGGACGTGGTCCCGGCCTGGCTCAGTGCCGCACACGCCACGCTGAGCGCTCCCGGTCGACACCCGGCCCGGGACGCCGGGGAGCCGCTGCGCGGAGATATCGCCGGACGGCATTTCGAAGCGCACCCCAGTGCGCAGAGCGAGGGCCGGGTGGCATGGTGGCTGGTGGATGACAACGATCACCAACTGGTCCGGGAGGCTCTGCGGATGGAGCGGGAGCGGACCGCCTTCCTCGCGAAGGCGTCCAGCACGCTGCTCGCCTCCCTCAACCTGGGACGTTGCATGGACGTGACGGCGCTGCTGGCTGCCGAGAGCCTCGCGGACGCCGCACTGGTCGTCGCCCCGGATTACGGGCACCGGCTGCCGTTGGTGACGTGCCTGCGCGGCAGTGGCCCGGTCCAGTCCACCGTGAAGGTGAACCCTGACGACGTGCCGGGTCTGGGCGAGGCGATGCGCGGGTTCCCCCCGGTTCCCTCACGATGGATCGACCCGTCCACAGCCCCCGGCTGGATGTTGCCGCAGGAACTCGGGACGGTCGGCTCGATCGTGATCACCCCCCTGCCCGGACAGGGGGTTCCCGCCGGGGCGCTCATCCTGCTCCGGAAGACGGGAACCGCGGCCTTCAGCGAGGAGGAGGAGGTCTTCGCCAGGGTATTCGCCGCCCGCGCCGGTGCCGCGATGTCCGCCGCCCGGCTGTACGCGGAGCAGACCGCGATCACCGACGTGCTGATGCGTGAGCTCATGCCCCCGGTCCTGCACCAGATCTCCGGGGTGGACTTCGCCGGCCGCTACCGGCCTTCCGGAGATCATGAGCGCATCGGGGGCGACTTCTACGATGTGCACCCGGCCGCCGTCGAGGGCGAAGCCTCGCTGGTCTCTCTCGGAGACGTGTGCGGCAAGGGCCTGGAAGCCGCTGTGCTGACGGGCAAGATCCGTAACACTCTGCACGCTCTGCTGCCCCTGGCCGGCGACCACCAGCGCATGCTCGGCCTGCTCAACACCGCCTTGCTCAGCTCCCACCACACCCGCTTCGCCACCCTGGTCCTGGCCTCCGCCGTACGACGCGGAAACAAGGTGGACCTCGACCTCACCAGCAGCGGTCATCCCTGCCCCCTGATCATCCGAGCGGACGGCAGCGTCGAGGAGGCCGACACGCACGGCACCCTGATCGGTGCGATCCCGGACATCTCCGCCACCACGGCCGCCGTCTCGCTCGCACCCGGTGAGTCGTGTGTCCTCTACACCGACGGCATCACCGAGGCCAAGGGCGGGCCGATGGGCGACGACATGTTCGGTGAGAAGCGCCTCAAGCGCGCCCTGTCCCAGTGCGCGGGCATGCCCGCCGAGGGGATCGCCGAGCACGTACAGATGCTGGCCGCCCAGTGGCTCGGCAACCGCACTCACGACGACATGGCCGTCGTTGTGATCGCCGCACCCCACACGCATCACCTGAGCGCGGTGGACGGACACACACGGGGCAGGTTCACCGCATGAATACCAGCTCCCGGCCTCGCGCGGCCGGTGCCTCGCTCGAAGAGCCCGTGGAGCGGCTGTGGGAAGCCGTCGCGGCCATGGACGAGCACGCGGCCACCGAGCTCGTCCTGCGGATGCTGGATGAGGGGATCCCCGCGGAGAGCGTCCTGCTCGACGTGATCGCCGTGGTGCAAGGCCGCGTCGGTCAGGAGTGGGCGTCCAACCGGCTCAGCGTCGCCCAGGAGCACGCGGCGACCGCCATCAACGACCGTGCGGTCACCGCGGTGAGCCTGCACCCCACCGCACGTACGGCCGCCAACCGGGGGCGCGTCACCGTCGCCTGCGTCGACGGTGAATGGCACGCCCTCCCCGCCCGTCTGCTCGCCGAGGTCCTGAAACTCCGTGGCTGGCGGGTGGACTACCTCGGAGCCCAGGTCCCCACACCGCACCTCATCTCCCATCTCCACAACACCCGGGCGGATGCGGTGGCCCTGTCCAGTTCCCTCGCCACCAGGCTGCCGACCGCGCACGCGGTGATCACCGCGTGCCAGGCGATCGGTGTCCCGGTCATCGTCGGCGGGGCCGCCTTCGGTCCGGAAGGCCGCTACGCGAAGCTGCTGGGCGCCGACGCATGGGCACCGGACGCCCGCGCCGCCGCCGACCGTCTCATCAGCAGCCCACTGCCGCTGCCGTCGCCCGATCACCAGCAGGTCGACGACCTGCCACATCTGGCCGACCAGGAATACACCATGGTCACCCGCACCGGCGCCACGCTCGTCCAGACAGTCTTCGCCGCGCTGGAGGACTCCTTCCCCGTCCTCCGCGACTACACCGACGCCCAGCGTGAACGGACCGCGGAGGACCTCGCGCACATCGTGGAGTTCCTCGCCACCGCCCTCTACCTCGATGACGACGAACTCTTCACCTGGTTCACCACCTGGACCGCGGAGATCCTCCAGGCACGCGGCGTACCCGCCCACAGCCTGCTCCCGGCCCTGGACCTCCTGAGCCGCGAACTCAAGGACTTCCCCCGGGCCGTCCGTATGCTCACGGCCGCCGCCCACACCCTGACCGCCGCCATATCCACCGCCGCCGGGAACCCCGTATGACCACACACCCCGATCACCTGCAGCTGACCACGACCGACTCCCGGGACAGCATCCTCGTGGAGATACGCGGAGACCTCGACTACATCGGCGCCGATCGCCTGGTCGATGAGGTCAGCGGCCGCCTGTCGAAACGGGCCGCGCCGTCCGAGCTGCGTCTGCGCTGTGCGCACCTCGGCACCATCGACTCCATGGGCCTTTCGGCCCTGCTGATGATCCACCGCCTCACCACCGCGGCAGGGGTGCGTCTCCACCTGGATGACCGACCTGCCAAGCTGGAGCGGCTCCTGGACCTCACCGGAATCCGCAGCCACCTCATGGGCCCAGGCGGCGAGGGTGCCGCGAATCCCCCGGCACCACACGACAACGCCGTATCGGCCGGTCCCACCGCACCGGACGCGAACACCTGAACCTCTCCCGACCGTTCACTGGACATAAGCACCCACCGACGGGGAATCCGTGACCGTACCAGACGCCGCCCCCAGCAACACCTGGCACGAGGCAACTCGGTCCGCCAGCGCCTTGACCGAACTCCTCGACGTGATGTGGGAGCACGCCAGACACTCCACCACCGGCACCACAGCCCCCAGCTCCACCTCACAGCTGCGCCTGATGTACGTCGTCGACCGCGAGAACGGCATACGCATGCGCACCGTCTGCCAACGTCTGGCCTCAGCCCCCCCGACGGTCACCCGTATGTGTGACCGGCTTCAGGCCATCGGCCTTCTCGAACGTCGGCCCTGCCCGGACAACGGCCGCGAGGTCACCCTGCGACTCACCCGCACAGGCAAAGAACACCTGCAACGTATCCGTGAGCAGCGCGACACCATGCTCCACCAGGCCATTGACAGAATTCCCCCCACCGAGCGCGCCGCCCTCGCCATCGGACTCGCTGCGCTTCAGGCACAACTGGACACCGCCGCCGGTGAAAGACCCCACGTACCCGCCGACCACTCCGCTGCCTGAACGCCGACACTTCACCTCCGCCGGGAACACCCCCTGGAGCCCCGCACCCGCTCACGGGCCGGCGCGGATGAGGCCGCCCCGAGACCGTCCGAATCCCTGCCCGGCGGACAGGCCTCCGGGGAGGCGCGCGGGCAGCCCCTGACGCGCCCGCCCCTCCTCGTCGGCCGCCCTCAGCAGCTGACGCTGCCCCGCCGCAGCGCGTGCCCGCCGTCATTCGCGTCGTCCGACCAGTACACCGGCTTCGACCCCGACACGCACTCGTCCGCACCCGCCAGCGCGAAGCCCTCGTTGTTGTCATTCGGCATGCCGCTCGGGCGGTTGTACGCCGCCGCCGGGGCGAACGTGCCCGTCGCGTTGACCGTGAACGTCTGGTGGCGGCCGTCGCAGGTGTCGTCGCAGACCGCCCAGAGGCGGGATGCCTGGGGCTCCCACTGGAGTTCCATCACGCCGGACATGCCGCTGCTGAAGGAGGCGATCCGGGTGTACGAGCCGGAGTCGGCCAGGACGTAGCCGTACACCATGCCCGTGCCCTCGACGCCGACGAAGAAGACGCCGCCGCTGTGGGCGGCGTAGTGCGCCGGGTCGTACGCCGCGCCCGTCGACGCGTCCTTGAATCCGGCGCCCGTCAGCGCCGCGTCCGGAATCCACGTCACGGCCTCCAGGCCGAGGTTGGAGCCCGTCGACGGGAGGTCGGAGGTGAGGTTCCACTCCTTGGCGGCCGTCAGCGACGAGCCCGAACCGCTCACGTCGTACCGCAGCACCGACAGGCGGCTCGTGCCCGAGGCGTCCCCGTTGCGCTCGCTCGCGACGAAGATCTCCCCGGCGGCCGCCGTGACACCCTCACCGTCCGGGCTGCCGGAGCCGCCCGGGAAGCGCAGGGTCTTGCCCGAGGACCAGCCGTTCGCGGTGTCCGGCTTCCAGCCGCCGGACCCGTCCCGCACCAGGCGCCACAGCTTGCCGCTGTTCTGCGCCGCCCACAGCACGCTGCCGTCCTGGTAGAGCCCGCTCAGGTCCTCGCCGAACACGTTCGCGCCGTCCGCGGTGGCGACCGAGCTGCCGCCCGGCCACGCGACGGGGGCCGTCGAGCCCCCACCCGTACCGCAGGCGTTCGCGGCGCCCAGCGTCACCGACGCCGCCTGCTTGAACGCGCCGGTGCCGTCGGGGCAACGCGACCAGGACGGAGCGGAGTGCTTGCTCCACGAGAAGCCGTCCACCTGTGTCTTGCCGTCCGCCAGATACAGCCGCGCCTCATCGGCCGACCCGAGACCGAACGCGCCGCTCACGTCGAACGCCCGGAAGGCGCCCGGCGCCAGCGTCGTCCCGGAGGGGATCTTGTACGCGTGGTCCTTGTCGTCGTCCTTCAGGACCCAGCCCGACACGTCGACCGACGAGCCGCCCTTGTTGTACAGCTCGACCGAGTCGTTCACGTCGCCGGTGGTCACCACCTCGTTGATACGCACGTCGTCGGCCGGGGCCGCGTGCGCCGCCGGCACCCCGGTCAGCGCGCCGGCCGCCAGCAGCGGCGCGGCGACGAGGAAGCGGGCGAGAGCGCGGGGCCGCCGTGGGCGGGAGGGCGATGCGGTCACGGAATCCATCCTGACGTAGTCGTGGGGCGGGCGGCCCGACGCTCTCGGCCCAGCCCGAACGGAATGCCCACCCCCGGGAGGACGGCTCGCGAACGCCGGGCAAACTCTGCGGGGCCCCGCACCTCGGCGGCGGAATGAGTGAATGCGCTTCCATACACCTGCCCCGCATGTGGGAACATCTCCCCACCACAGGGGAAGAGAGGTGACGCGGCGCGATGAGTACTCCTACGGTGTACGACGTTGCCGAGCGGGCGGGGGTCTCCATCGCCACGGTGTCGCGGGTGTACCGCAGCCCGGAATCGGTGCGCGGGGAGACCCGCGAACGCGTGCTGGCCAGCGCGCGCGAACTCGGGTACGTGCCCAGCGGCAGCGCCCGCGGCCTCGCCAGCCGCTCCACCGGGGTACTCGGCCTGTGCTACCCGGACTTCCACGACGCGGAGGCGGACAGCGCGTCCGCCGCCGACCCCGGCGAGGTCACCCTCTACTCCGACGAGGTCATAAGGGGCATGGAGCGCGCCGCGAGGCGCCACGGATACGCGCTGCTCATCGCCTCCTCGCACGCCGACGACGCGGGCACCCGGCTCACCGAGGTCGCGGGCCGGGTGGACGGGCTCGCCGTCCTCGCCCAGGCCGTGCCGGACGAGACCCTGGAGATGGTGGCCCGGCGGGTCCCGGTCGTGCTGCTCGCGGGCGAGCCGTACGACGGCATCGACCACGTGAAGGTGGCCAACTTCGACGGACAGCTTCAGATCACGCGGCACCTGCTCGGCCCGCACCGGCTGCGGCGGCTCGCGTTCGTCGGCGGGCCGGCGGACTCCCCGGACGGCGAGGCCCGGTTCCTCGGCTACCAGGCCGCCCACCTGGAAGCCGGTCTCCCGCTGCCCAAGGCCCCCGACCTGCGGGGCGACCTCACCCAGGCCGCCGGGCGCCAGGCGGTGGAGACGCTGTTCGGGGCGGCGGAGGGGCCCCGGCCCCAGGGCCTGGTGTTCGCCAACGACCAGATGGCCGTGGGCGCGCTGCACGCCTTGGAGGCACGCGGCATCGACGTGCCCGGGGACATCGCCGTGACCGGCTTCGACGGCATCCCCCTCAGTAGGCTCGTGCGGCCGACGCTCACGACGGTCCGGCAGCCGATGGGGCAGCTGGGCGTGGAGGCCGTCGAACTGCTGGTGGCCCGGCTCGCCGAGCGCGAGAGACCCCCGCAGGAGCGGCTGCTGCCCGTCTCCGCGGTGCTGCGCCGCAGCTGCGGCTGCCCGGCGGACGCGGCGGCGTAAGGGGCGGGGCGCGGGCCCGTAAGCCCAGGTCAGGGGCGCTCCCACAGGCCCGGGGGAGCTCACCCCGCACGCCCGGAGTCAAAGCACCCCTGAGGCCACGCCCGTACTCCCGGAGCTCACCCCCGTACGCCCCCGGTCAACCCCGCCACCCCCCGCGTTACCCAAGCGTTATCCCATCCCTCTTGAGCGATCCAGACCCATATCGCAGAGTTCTGTATGCGCTTTCAGATAGCGCATACACAGCTCGAGGAGGAGCTCCATGGCACGCCCCGCCAAGACCGTCACAGGTATCTCCGTCGTAGTGGCCGCCGCGCTGTCCCTCACCGCCTGCGGCGGTGGCGGTGGCGCGCAGCAGTCCGCCGACGCCAAGCAGACCCTGACCGTCTGGGGCATGGGCGAGGAGGCCAAGCGGCTCGCCACGGTCGCCAAGGACTTCGAGAAGGACAACCCGAACATCACCGTCAAGGTGACCCCCATCGGCTGGGACGTCGTCGGCCAGAAGATGACCGCCGCCGCGGCCGCCGGGAAGCTCCCCGACATGGCGCAGATGGGCTCCACGATGATGGGGCAGTACATCGCGCTCGACGTGCTGGAGCCGGTGGACACCAAGGCCTTCAAAAAGGCCGACTTCTTCCCCGCCACCTGGAACAGCAACGTGGTGGACGGCACCGCCTACGGCGTTCCGTGGTACGCCGACGTACGCGGTCTCTACTACCGCACCGACCTCGCGGAGAAGGCCGGCGTCGACAAGGCGCCCGTCACCTGGGACGACCACCACAAGCTCGCCGAGGCGTACCAGAAGAACGGCGCCCAGTTCGGCACCGCGCTCCAGCCCGGCAACACCGGCGCCTGGCAGAGCTGGCTGCAGTTCCTGTACTCCGAGGGCGGCAGCCTCACCGACGCGGACGGCAAGGCCGCGCTCGACACCCCCGAGGCCGTGAAGGCGTTCCGGACGTGGGGCAGCTACTTCAAGGACGGGCTCGCCAAGAAGAACTTCGTGCCCGGCGCCGACGTGGCCAAGACCTTCGCCAAGGGCGAGGAGCCGACGTTCATGTCCGGCCCCTGGATGGTCCAGAACCTCAACGAGCAGCAGCCGCAGCTGAAGGGCAAGTGGAAGACCGCCCCGCTGCCCGCGGGCCCGAAGGGGTCCGTCTCCTGGGTCGGCGGCGCCTCGCTCGTGACCTTCAAGGACAGCGAGCACAAGGCCGCCGCCGAGAAGTTCACCCAGTACCTGACCACCCCCGAGACGCAGGCCGCCTGGTACGGCGCGACCAAGTCGCTGCCCGCCGGCAAGGCCGCCTACGACCTCCCGGAGATCAAGGACAGCGCCGAGGCCGACAGCCTGAAGGTCTTTCGCCAGGCCCTGGACACCGGCAAGGAGATCCCGGCCCTGGAGAAGTGGAACGAGATCGCCGCCGCCATCGAGGGCACCCTGGAGAAGATCGCACAGGGCGGTGACCCGGCCGCCGAGGCCAAGAAGCTCCAGGCGACCACGGAGGGGTTGATCTCCCAGTGAAGACCGCCGCCACCCGGGCCGGGGCAGGCCTGGACCGCGCTCCGGCCCAGGCCGGCGGCCCTCCCGGACAGCAGGACCCGGCGGGCCAGGAGCTCCGCCCCGACCGGCTCTCCCGGCAGAACCTCGCCGGCTGGCTGTACTCGACGCCGTTCCTGGCCCTCTTCCTGACCTTCATGGCGTTCCCGATCGTCGCGACGCTCCTCATGAGCTTCACCGACTTCGGCCTGCGCAACGTCACCCACCCGCTCGACGCGAACTTCGTCGGATTCGACAACTACACCGCGCTCTTCGACGACCCGAAGTTCATGAAGGCGCTCTTCAACACCTGCTACTTCGTGGTGCTGGGCGTCCCGCTGACCATCGGCAGCGGACTGGTCGCGGCCGTGCTCCTCAACTCCGGCATCGACCGCTTCCGGACCTTCTTCCGGGTCGGCTTCTACGTCCCCGTGGTCACCGCCATCGTCGCGGTGGCCGTCATCTGGCGGTTCGTGCTCGACCCCTCGGAGGGCCTGATCGCCGGGCTCGGCGCGCAGCTCGGCTTCTCCACGCCGGACTTCCTCGCTTCCAAGGCGCTCGCGATGCCGTCGCTGATCGTGATGGCCGTCTGGCGCAACATGGGCACCGCGATGGTCCTCTTCCTCGCCGGACTCCAGGCCATCCCGGTCGAGGTCCGCGAGGCCGCCAAGCTGGACGGCGCGGGTGCCTTCCAGGAGTTCCGCCGGATCACGGTCCCGCTGCTGCGGCCCACCATGCTGTACGTCGCGGTGATGACCACCATCGGCTTCCTCAACGTCTTCGAGGAACCCTTCGTGATGACCGACGGCGGACCCGGCGACAGCACCCTCACCGTGTCGCTGCACATGTACAAGGAAGGCTTCAGTTTCTTCCACATGGGCTCCGCGAGCGCCATGGCCTACGTCCTCTTCACGATCGTGCTGGCCGTCACGCTGCTCCAGTTCCGCCTGCTGAAGGACAAGACCTGATGAGCGCCACCGACCTCCCCACCAAGAGCGCACCGGGCAGGCGGCGCACCGCCACCTCGCGCAGGCCGGGCACCAAGGCCCTCACGTACACGCTGCTCATCCTGGGCCTGCTCGTGATGACCGCGCCCTTCCTGTGGATGGCGGTGTCCGCCTTCAAGACCCCGCAGGACCTGGGCGCCAGCCCGCCGGTGTGGATCCCCACCGAGTGGACCCTCGCGAACTTCCGCGAACTGCTCGACCTGATGGACATCGCGCGGAACTTCCTCAACTCCGCGGTGGTCGCCGTCGTCGTGACCGCCTGCAACCTGGTCTTCTGCTCGATGCTGGGCTACGCGCTCGCCAAGCTGAACTTCTTCGGCAAGCGGGGCGTGCTCGCGATCGTGCTGGGCGCCCTCATGGTGCCGGGCAACCTGATGCTGCTGCCGCAGTTCGTGATGATGAGCAAGATGGGGCTGCTCGACAGCTACGCGGGGCTCATCCTGCCCTTCGCGGCGGGCGCGTTCGGGGTCTTCCTCATGCGGCAGTTCATGGCGGCGATCCCCGACGAACTCCTCGAAGCGGCCCGCATCGACGGCGCCGGCGAGTGGTACATCTTCTGGCGGATCGTGATCCCGCTGGTCAAGCCGGCCCTCGCCACGCTGACGATCTTCGTGTTCCTCGGCTCGTGGAACAACTTCCTGTGGCCGCTCGTCGCGACCAACGACCCGGACAAGTACACCCTGCCGGTCGCCCTCGCCACCTTCGCCACCGACCCCACCAAGGCCGCCGGTTCGAACGGCGTGCTGATGGCCGGCGCCTTCCTCGTGGTGCTCCCGGTCGTCGCCGTCTTCATCGCCCTCCAGCGGCACTTCACCCAGGGCATCGCGACCTCCGGCCTGAAGTGAACGGGCGCCCCGGCCTCGCCCCGGCGGGCGTGCCGCCCGCGCGGGGCACGGTCCTGCGGTCCCGGGACGGCATCGGCCATGTGCTGCTCGACTGGCTGCCGGCGCCGGGGACGGCCGGTTACGTCGTCCACCGCTCCGATCACTACGAGGGACCGTACGAGCCCCTGCACCCCGGCCCGGTCCTCCCGCCGTACGCGGACACGCGCGCCGAGCCCGGCCGCGGCTACTGGTACCGGATCGCGCCCAGGACGCCCGAGGGCCCCGGGCCCCCGCTGCCCGGCCCCGTGCGCGGCTGCGCGCTCGCCCCGGGCAGCGCACCCGCCGGGGTCCGGGTCCGGATCGACGCCGGCGCCCCGCACCGCCCCGCGCACCTCACCGGCGACGGGGCCCGCGCCCTGGTGACCGCCACCGTCACCGCGCGCGACGGCACGGTCGAGGTGCGCGTGGTCAACGCCGCCGCCGACCGGCCCCGCGCGATACCGGTACCGGCGCTGGGCCGCCGCGTCACCGTGGAGTTCGCCGGGCTCGAACCGGGCGCCCGCTACCGGATGCGCCCCGCCGGTGACACCGGCCCCGAAGCCCTCGCGCACACCGGCCCGGACGGTCTCGTACGCACCACGCTCGACCTGCCCATGCCGGGCAGCCGCACCCTGCGACTGGCCCGCGACCGGGCCTGCCCGCACCCCGCACCAGCCAAGGAGGACCCCGGGCCATGAGCACCACCGGCACCGAGCGCCCCAGCCTCGTGTTCTTCATGACCGACGACCACGCCGTACCCGCGATCGGCGCCTACGGCAGCGTCATCAACAGGACGCCCGCCGTCGACCGGCTGGCCGCCGAGGGCATGCGCTTCGACAACGCCTTCTGCACCAACTCCATCTGCTCGCCCGCCCGGGCGTCCCTGCTGACCGGCACCTACAGCCACGTCAACGGCATGACGACGCTCGAACAGGAGGGCCAGAAGTTCGACGCCACCCAGCCCTCCTTCCCGAGCATGCTCCAGGAGGCGGGCTACCAGACCGCGATCATCGGCAAATGGCACCTGGGCCATGGGGGCTGCTCCGACCCGGTCGGCTTCGACCACTGGGAGGTGCTGCCGGAACACGGCGTCTACCACGACCCGACGTTCGTCACCCGCGACGGGGAGCGGCAGCACACCGGCTACGTCACCGACCTCATCACCGACCTCGCGCTCAACTGGCTCGACCGCCGGGACCGCGAGAAGCCCTTCGCGCTGTTCATCCAGCACAAGGCCCCGCACCGCGCCTTCGAACCCGCCGAACGCCACCGCCACCTGTACGAGGACGTGGACATCCCGGCGCCCCGCACCCTCCACGACGACTACCGCCACCGGGCGAGCGCGGCCGCCGAGGCGGAGATGCGGATGCGCGACCTGCTCCCGGAGGACCTCAAGGCACCCGTCCCCGAAGGCCTGGACGAGCGCGAGGAACGCGAGTGGCGCTACCAGCGCTACATCAAGGAGTACCTGCGCGTCATCGCCGCCCTGGACGAGAACGTCGGCCGGGTCCTGCACTATCTGGACCTCACCGGCCTGGACCGGTCCACGGCGGTCGCGTACACCTCCGACCACGGCTTCTACCTGGGCGAACACGGCTGGTTCGACAAGCGGTTCATGTACGAACCCTCGCTGCGCATTCCGCTGGTGGTGCGATGGCCCGGCGTCACCCCGCCGGGCAGCAGCTGCGACGAGCTGGTGGTCAACGTCGACTACGCCCAGACGATCCTGGACCTCGCCGGAGTGGAAGCGCATCCACGGATGCAGGGCAGAAGCCTGGTGCCCTTGCTCAGGGGCGAACGGCCGGACGACTGGCGGCAGTCGGTGTACTACCGCTACTTCGAGCACCTGGACGTCTGCCACAACGTCCAGGCCAGCTACGGCGTCCGCACCCACACCCACAAGCTGATCCACTACCCCGGCCACGGCTCCGGCCAGCCGGGCGCCAAGGACGAGACCCGCGCCCCCGAGTGGGAGCTCTTCGACCTGGTCGCCGACCCGGACGAACTGCACAACCGGTACGACGACCCGGGGTACCGGGATCTGGTCGTGGAGCTGACGGCCGAACTGGCGGCGCTGCAACGGCAGTACGGTGACACCCCCGGCTGAGGTACGGCTTCCGCCCCCGCCCGGCACCGGGCGGGGGCGGAACCGGTCAGCCGGCGTCGAGTGCGAAGACGCCGAAGCCGAAGCCCTCGGCGTGGACGCGCCCGTCCGCGACGGTGACCCCGCGCGCCTCCACCGCGGTGACCGGGCCGACGGGCACGGCGGTCGTGGCGGCCTCGGAGCGCGGGTTGACCACGACCAGATAGCGCCCGCCCCGGACGTACACCAGCGGATACCCGTCGTGCAGCACCTCCGTGGACGCCCCGCTGCCCAGCTCCGGGGTGGCCTTGCGGAGCGCGATCAGCCGCCTGACCAGGTGGAGGAGGGAGCCCTCGTCGGCGCGCTGGGCGGCGACCGTCGGGCGCGCCGGGTCCGGGTCGAGCGGCAGGTACAGGGCGTCGGCGGGCGCGGTGGAGAAGCCCGCGTTCGGCGAGTCGTCCCACTGCATGGGCGTACGGGACCCGGCCCGGTCGTACCGCGGACCCAGTCGGCTGCCCTCGCGGGTGGGCGTGCCGGGCACGTACCGCATGCCGATCTCGTCCCCGTAGTAGATCGCGGGGAGCGTCGGCCAGGTCAGCTGGAACGCGAAGGCGGCGGGCAGCTGTTCGGCCGTACGCGGGCCCGTGGCGAGGCGCGAGAAGTCGTGGTTGGCCGTGGGCAGCGAGATGAACCCGGCGTCCCCGATGACCTCCGTCGCCTCGCGCCAGGCGTCGAGGAAGGTGGCGAACCCGCCCTCGCCCCGCGCCCCGAAGTACGGCTCAAGCGGCTCCCAGGGCTCGCTGACCGTGCCCTCCCAGTTGTTCCAGAGCGACCGGAGCGGCAGCCCGTCACCGCGCGGTCCGAACTGCAGGAAGAAGTCCGCGTGGAACCCGGCCGGGACGGAGACCTGCGGGTCGCCCCACTCGGAGAGCAGCGCCGCGCGCGGGTGCACCCGGTCCAGCCAGCCGCGCAGCTCGGTCCAGAGCTTCGCGGTCTCGGCCTGCCCCGGGTCGTCCTTGACCAGCGACGCGGCCATGTCGACGCGGAAGCCGGACAGGCCGAGGTCCAGCCAGTGGTCCATGATGTCGCGCAGCGCCTGCCGGTTGGCGCGGGGCCCCTCGGCGTCGACGGGCAGCCGCCAGGGCTCCGCCGGGTCCATGCGCGCGTGCCCGAAGTTGAGCGCGGGCTGCGACTCGAAGAAGTTCGGCTGGTAGAACCCGGACCGGCTGCCGGGCGAGGCGACGAACCCGGGCGGCGCCTGCTCGGTGTCGGCCCAGATGAACCGCTGGTCGGCCGGGTCGTTCGCCGACGCCCGGAACCAGGGGTGCTGGTCCGAGGTGTGCCCGGCGACCAGGTCGAGCAGCACCCGGATGCCACGGCGCCCGGCGGCCTCGGTGAGCCGGGCCAGGTCCTCGTTGGTGCCGTAGCGCGGGGCGACGTTGAGGTAGTCGGCCACGTCGTACCCGGCGTCGTCGAACGGCGAAACGAAGCACGGGTTGAACCAGACGGTGTTCACCCCGAGCCACTCGAGATGGTCGAGCCGCGCCTCGATCCCCGCGAAGTCGCCGATCCCGTCCCCGTTGGAGTCGGCGAAGGACTGCGGATAGATCTGGTAGAGCACGGCGTCGGCGAGCCATTCGGTCGCCGGGCGGGGGGATGACATGCGGATTCCTCCGATAAGGGTGTACGGGAACGCGGGCTCAGCGCCCCACGGGCGCAGACGGCAACTCGATCAGGGCGCGCACGGGAAGGTGGTCGCTCGGTGCGACGGGCCCCGGCAGCGCGGCGGACGCCTCGCGTACCCGCGTACCGCGCGAGGCGAGGATCCAGTCGATGCGCGGGCCGTTCGCGACCGGCGCGCGGTAGTCGTGGAAGGTGGCGTACGCGGGCCCGCGCTCCTCGGCACGGTCCCAGGTGTCGTCCAGGCCGCCCCGCGCGAGCAGCACGCCGTGCACCTCGGGGTCCCCGGCCGGGGTGTTGAAGTCACCGGTGACGACGACCGGCAGGCCGGGCGCCAGGGCGGTGGACCGCTCCACGAGCAGCCCGGCCGCGCGGGTGCGCGCGTAAGCGCTCACATGGTCCAGGTGGGTGTTCACGGCGAGGAATGCGATCCCGGTGGCCAGGTCCCGGAAGCGGACCCAGGTCGCCATGCGCGGGCAGCCGCCGCCCCAGGTCTCGGAGGCGGGCACCTCGGGCGTGTCCGAGAGCCAGAAGTCGCCGTGGTCCAGGGCGTCGAGGCGGTCGCGGTCGTGGAAGACGGCCATGTGCTCACCGGTCCCGTCGCCGTCGCGGTCCCGGCCGGTCCTCGCGTAACCGGGTCCGAGCGCGGCGAGCACGTCCGCGACCTGGTGCGGGCGGCCCTCCTGGGTGCCGAGCAGCTGGGGCCGCGCCTCCCGCAGCACCGCCGCCACCGCGTCCCGGCGCCCCGACCAGGGGCGGGGCGAACCGTCCCAGTCCACATGGAGGTTGAAGCTCATGACGCGCAGGGCCGACGCGCTGTTGGCCATGGATGTCTCCCGTGCTGACTCATCGATTCTGTCACGAGGGGCCATGACTCCTTGCCCCCTCGTCTGAATGCGCTTACATTTCTTGCTGCGAGCGACGTTAGCCCCCGCTGTTTCGTCCGGCAAGGGCCCGCTCACCTCCCGCTTTCCGCCACGAAGGACCCGACATGCTCCGATCGCACGACGACAAGGTCAAGGAACTCCTCGGCCGGATGACGACCGAGGAGAAGCTCGGCCAGGTCCAGCAGCTGACCTGGACCGGGGACACGGGTCCTGGCGGCGGCCAGACGAAGGAGATCGAGGCGCTGGCCCGGGCCGGGCGGCTCGGTTCCGTGCTGAACCTGCACGGTGCGAAGTGGACCAACGACCTCCAGCGGCTCGCCGTCGAGGAGTCCCGGCTCGGCATCCCGCTGCTCTTCGGCTTCGACGTCATCCACGGCTTCTGGACCACCTTCCCGATCCCGCTCGCGCAGGCGTCGGCCTTCGACCCGGCCGTGGCGGAGACCGACGCCCGGGTGTCGGCCGCCGAGACCCGCTCGCAGGGCGTGCGCTGGACGTTCTCGCCGATGATGGACGTGACGAACGAACCGCGCTGGGGCCGGATCGCCGAATCGAGCGGCGAGGACCCGTATCTGAACGCCGTCCTGGCCGTGGCGAAGGTACGCGGCTACCAGGGGCCCGCCGACGGCTCGGGGCTCCGGTCCGAGCGGCACGTCGCGGCCTGCGCCAAGCACTTCGTGGCCTACGGCGGCGCCGAGGGCGGCCGGGACTACAACACCGTGGACATCTCCGAGCAGCGGCTGCGCAACCACTACCTGCCGCCGTTCAAGGCCGCGCTGGACGCGGGCGCGGCGACGGTGATGGCCGCGTTCAACACCGTGGGCGGCGTTCCCGCGCACGCCAACAGCCACACCATGAACAGCATCCTCAAGGGCGAGTGGGACTTCGACGGCTTCGTGGTCAGCGACTACACGGGCGTCATGGAGCTGGTCGCGCACGGTTACGCGGAGGACGCGGCGCACGCGGCGGAGCTCGCGCTCACGCACGGCCTGGACATGGAGATGGTGTCCACGCACATCGCGGACCACGGCGCGGACCTGCTCGACGGGGGCCGCATCAGCATGGAACGCCTGGACGACGCCGTCACCCGCATCCTGCGCCTGAAGTACGCCCTCGGCCTCTTCGAGGACCCGTACACCGACGAGGCGGCCGAGATCGAGGGCCCCACCGCCGAGGCGCGGGCCGCCGCGCGGGAGACCGCCGCCCGGTCGATGGTGCTCCTGAAGAACGAGGGCGGTGTCCTGCCGCTGAAGCCGAGCGGCACGATCGCCGTGGTCGGCCCGCACGCCGACTCCACGGACCAGCACGGCACCTGGGCGGGCCCCGGCCGGCTGGTGTTCGACACGGTCAGCGTGCTCGACGCGATCCGCGCGGCCGCGCCGGGCGCCGACGTCCGGCACTCCGGCGGCGGTGACCCGGCGATGGCCGCTGCAGCCGCCTGGGCGGCCGACGTCACCGTCGTCGTGGTCGGCGAGGACTCCGCGATCAGCGGCGAGGCCGCGTCGCGCAGCGAGATCGACCTCCCCGCGGGCCAGCAGCAGCTGATCGAGGCCGTCGCGGCGACCGGCAAGCCCTTCGTGGTCGTCCTTGTCAACGGCCGTCCGCTCACCATCGGCGGCTGGGTGGACCGCGCACCGGCCGTCCTGGAGGCGTGGCACGCGGGCATCGAGGCGGGGAACGCGGTCGCGGACCTCCTGTTCGGCGCGGTCAACCCGGGCGGCAAGCTGCCGGTGTCCTTCCCCCGGACGGTCGGCCAGATCCCGGTCTACTACAACCGCGAGTCGACGGGCCGCCCCTACGACGCGGCGGAGAAGTACGTCTCCAAGTACCTGGACCTGCCGGACGGCCCGCAGTTCGTCTTCGGTCACGGCCTGAGCTACACCACCTTCACGACCGGTGAACCGCAGCTGAGCCGCACCGAGATCACGGTGGACGCCCTGGAACGCGGCGAGACCGTCGAGATCACGGTCCCCGTCGCCAACACCGGCGACCGCAGCGGCGACGAGGTCGTCCAGCTCTACATCCACGACGTCGCGGCGTCCGTGGTCCAGCCGGTACGCAGGCTCCGCGCCTTCGAACGCGTCACCCTGGCGCCGGGCGAGCAGCGCCACCTCCGCTTCACCCTGACCGCGGAAGACCTCGGCTACTGGACCAACGACCCCTCGGGCACGTACGTCCTGGAACGTGGCCGCATCGACATCTACACGGGCACGAGCTCGGCAACGACGACCCGGGGGAGCCTGCGGCTGGTCTGAGCCGAGGCCGCCTCCACGCAACCGCGCCCGCCCTGCCCGCAGTTGAACGGGCACCGGTCATGAAGGGTCGCTTTCGCTCAGTGCCGTCGGACGGGTGCGGCTTGCTCAGGGGACGGTTGCCCAGGAGCCGGGGGGCACGGCTCGCGGGGTGTGGCGACCATGGCCAGGCCCTTGGGCGTGGGGGTGAGGTCGAGGCTGACGCGGACCGTCCTGCCGGTCGACGCCGTACGGAGTGTCCGCGAGCGGACCAGGCTCGCGAGGGCGACCGGCACCAGGATGTCGGAGGCCGCGGCGCCGGGGCAGTAGCGGGGGCCGATCCCGTAGGGGAGCAGCGCGGCGGAGGAGAGCGGGGGCCGGGCCTCGGGCGACCAGCGCAGGGGGTCGAACTCGTCGGGCCGGGCGTACCGCGCGGGATCACGGCGCAGCGCGCCCAGGGGAAGGGTCACCAGGGCGCCGGCGGGCACCGGCTGGTCGCCCACGTGGGTCGCGTGGCGGGGGCGGCGTACGAGGAACGGAATCCCGTGCAGCCGCGTGACCTCCTTGGCGAAGCCGACGGTGAAGGGCAGCCGGCCCGGGCCGATGGCGTCGGCCGGGGCGTCGGCGCCCAGGACGGCGTCGGCCTCGGCCCGGATGGCGGCTTGGTGGTCGGGGTGGCGGCCCAACTCGTAGCAGGCCCAGGAGAGTGTGGAAGCCGTCGCCTCGATGCCGGCGAACAGCAGCGCGCGCACATCGTGCAGCGCCACGTCCGGCCGGTCCTCGGACGCGCGCTTGAGCACCGAGACGACGTCGTTTCCGTCCGCGTCCGGCCGGTGGCGTGCGTAGACCTCCCGGGCGGCCTCGTTCAGCGTCGCGAACGCACGGCGGAAGGCGCGCCGCCGCGGCACGGGCACCCAGGGCCAGGACGACAGCGCGTACGTCCAGAACACCCTTGCGGACAGGACCGAACGCGCGCGGGCGAGTGCGTTCAGCGTGTCCGGGGAGATGGCGCTGTTCAGGACGGTCTCGATGACGAGGCCGGCCACGAGACGGCTCATCTCGATGGGGATGTCCACGGGGCGGTCGCCGGGGAGGCCCGCGACCAAGCGCTCGGTACTGTCCCGTACGGACGGTCCCAGGGCCGTCAGACGGGGTGCCGCGAGCGAGGGCTTCATCAGCGCGCGCCGGTCACGGTGAGCCTGGCCCTCGGTGCCCGGGAAGCCGTTCTCGGCGAAGCCCCGGAGACACGGGTCCGCGTTCCAGAACTGGAAGACGTCCTCCCCGCACCCGACCTTCCGGATCAGCGACGGATCGTTGACCTGGAAGGCGACCGCCGGCCCTGTCTTCGTCCTGACGACGGGACCCGCCTGGCCGAGACGGACCGCGAGATTCGCCGGATCGAGCCAGAACCGCAGCGTACGGGAGTGTGCGACACCCGCCTCCTCCCGCGACACCGGCTCCTCCCGCGATACCGGGCATTCCCCGGGATCGATCTCCTTGGGCATATCTGCCAAGCCTCCTGGGCTTCCATGGGCTCGACGGCCCGTGTCTTTTCTCTGCGCGGCAACGAGAGCCGCCAGGGGGCGGCGTCCTGTGCGCCCGGCGTCTACCGGAGGCCGTCAAGCTCTTCGAGGGCACGTACGCACGCGGCGGGCAGGGGGGCGCCCAGCACCCGGTAGGTGCCGTTGATGGCGATGTGGCTGACGGCGAGCCGGACACCGGGCCGGAGCATGACCCGTCGCAGCAGCCCGGGCGGGACGCGCAGGATGCGCCGGCCGCTGTCGCGCAGCCCGGACTCCTCACCCGGGCGAAGCGCTCGCCGGTGAGCCCGGACACCGCATGGGTCTGCACAAGACACCTCGTATGTGATCTGCACCGGAACCGTGCGGGAACCCGGCGGACAGCCGCTTCACTCGCGCCCGCTCACGAACTCCCGGTTCAACTCCGGTTCGTACGGTCCGGCGCGGACGCTTCGACGTCATCCCAGCAGAACCGCCGAGGCCATGAACCGATCTTTCAGCCATAGGCATAGGTTTCACCCCGTAGGGGGGAATTCTGTTCGATTCAGGGAGGCCCCCTCGACCCACGTCTCCAACCAGCCGATGCGACGACTGCTCCAGCGCGCCGGCTGGACCCGGTCGGCCTTCTCCGCGGCCTTGATGAGGGCGACCTCGAACTGTTCTACTTCCGCTGACCGTTCGGGTCGACCGCCGTGCGGGCCCGTCACAGCGCGGTGGCCGGCCAGACGGTTGCCGCCGCTGCCACGAGGAGGCCGATGTTGAGCCCGACGCGGCGGTCTCCGCCGCTCACGTGTACGGCGATCGCCCCGGCCTGGAGCAGGACGAAGCCGATGGCCGCGGCCATGGCCAGGGACGGCATGATGCCGGTCAGCGGCGGCAGGACCAGTCCGATGGCACCGAGTATCTCGACCGCGCCCAGCGCTCTTAGGGCGGGCAGGGGCACGCGGTCGACCCAGGCCATCATCGGGCGCAGCTGATCACGGCTGCGGACCGCTTTCAGCGTGCCCGAGTACAGGTAGAAGAGTGCGAGCAGGCCCGCGACGATCCAGTAGGCCGTGTTCATGGTTCTCGTTTCCGGGGCCACCGGTCAGCGGGGCCGCCCCATCGGTTGTTCCGGTGGTCGTCAGGTCCGTTGCGTGAAGCATTCAGGGACATGGGGCCGCGCTTCTTCGGCCATGGGTACAAGTGCACAGCCGGAGCTCCGTGCCTGTCCAAGACCCATCCTGCGGGGCCGATACCCGATGGGTATCGTTGCAGCGTGGAGCTACGAACCCTGAGCTATTTCGTGGCGGTCGCCGAGGAACTCCACTTCGGCCGGGCCTCCACCCGGCTGCATATGAGCCAGCCGCCGCTGAGCCGTGCGATCAAGCAGTTGGAGGCCGAGGT
This sequence comes from Streptomyces sp. NBC_00523, assembly GCF_036346615.1. NCBI lineage: Bacteria > Bacillati > Actinomycetota > Actinomycetes > Kitasatosporales > Streptomycetaceae > Streptomyces > Streptomyces sp. NBC_00523. The sequence continues at coordinate 5,829,169 of NZ_CP107836.1, forward strand.
CGGCGCCCCCCTCCTCATCCGCTCGCCCGCCGGGGTCGCGCTGACACCGGTCGGCACGGTACTGCTCGACGAGGCGCGCGCCCTGCTCGACCACGCCGACCGCGTCCGGGTCCGGGTGAACGCCGCGACCGGGACCACGACCCTCACCGTCGGCATCCTGGGCGACGGCACCGACCCGGGAGCGTCCAGGCTCGCCGCCGCCTTCCGCCGGAAGCACCCGGGCATCGACATCCGCATCCGCGACACCGACCTGGCCGACCCCACGTGCGGGCTGCGCGCCGGGCTCGTCGATGTCGCGCTCACCCGGGCGCCGTTCGACGAGACGGCCCTGGCCGTGCGGACTCTGCGCAGCGATCCGGTCGGCGTGGTCCTGCGCGCCGACGATCCGCTCGCCGGGCGTACCCGGTTGCGGCCTGCCGAGCTGAGTGATCGGCGCTGGTTCCAGTTCCCGCCGGGCACCGATCCCGTCTGGCAGTCCTACTGGAACGGCGGCCGTCCGCGCGAGGGGCCGGTGGTACGCGCCGTCCAGGAGTGTCTTCAGGCCGTGTTGTGGAACGGCACGATCGGCCTGGCCCCTCTCGGTCACGACCTGCCGTCCGAACTGGCCGTGGTCCCGCTGGCGGACATGGCGCCGAGCCGCGTGGTGGTCGCGTGGAACGAGGGCGACGGCAACCCGTTGGTCCGGTCGTTCGTGGAGATGGCGACAGCCGCGTACGGGGGCTGAGGGCCGCCGCAGGTCCAAAGTCCCGGAGATGCCGCCGCACCCCGTCCGACCCGTGGCTCAGCGGGTCGGACGGGGTGCGGCGGCATCCTCGTATCAGATGTCCCGGAAGATCTCGATCTGCGCCCCCACCGAGTTCAGCCGCTCCGCGAGCTCCTCGTAACCGCGGTTGATCACGTACACGTTGCGCAGTACCGACGTGCCTTCCGCCGCCATCATGGCGAGGAGGACGACCACCGCGGGGCGCAGGGCCGGGGGGCACATCATTTCGGCGGCGCGCCAGCGGGTGGGGCCCTCGACCAGGACGCGGTGGGGGTCCAGGAGCTGGAGGCGGCCGCCGAGGCGGTTGAGGTCGGTGAGGTAGATGGCGCGGTTGTCGTAGACCCAGTCGTGGATCAGGGTCTGGCCGTGGGCCGAGGCCGCGATGGCCGCGAAGAAGGGGACGTTGTCGATGTTGAGGCCGGGGAACGGCATCGGGTGGATCTTGTCGATCGGCGCCTCCAGCTTGGAGGGGCGGACCGTCAGGTCCACCAGCCGGGTGCGGCCGTTGTCCGCCGCGTACTCCGCGGTGCGGTCGCAGTCGACGCCCATCTCCTCCAGGACCGCGAGCTCGATCTCCAGGAACTCGATGGGGACCCGGCGGATCGTCAGCTCGGACTCCGTGACGACGGCCGCGGCCAGCAGGCTCATCGCCTCGACCGGGTCCTCGGACGGCGAGTAGTCCACGTCCACGTCGATCTCGGGCACACCGTGCACCGTGAGGGTCGTCGTGCCGACGCCGTCCACGCGTACGCCCAGCGCCTCCAGGAAGAAGCACAGGTCCTGGACCATGTAGTTGGAGGAGGCGTTCCGGATGACCGTGGTGCCGTCGTGGCGGGCGGCGGCCAGCAGGGCGTTCTCGGTCACGGTGTCGCCGCGCTCGGTCAGCACGATCGGGCGGCCGGGCGTGACGGAGTGGTCCACCCGGGCGTGGTAGATCCCCTCGGTGGCGGCGATGTCCAGGCCGAAGCGGCGCAGCGCGATCATGTGCGGCTCGATCGTCCGCGTACCGAGGTCGCAGCCGCCCGCGTACGGCAGCTTGAACGCGTCCATGCGGTGCAGCAGCGGGCCGAGGAACATGATGATGGAGCGGGTGCGGCGGGCGGCGTCCGCGTCGATCGCGTCCATGTCCAGCCGGGCCGGCGGCACGATCTCCAGGTCGGTGCCGTCGTTGATCCAGCGGGCGCGCACGCCGATGGAGTTGAGCACTTCGAGGAGGCGGTAGACCTCCTCGATACGGGCCACGCGGCGCAGCACCGTACGGCCCTTGTTGAGCAGGGACGCGCACAGCAGCGCCACACAGGCGTTCTTGCTGGTCTTGACGTCGATCGCGCCGGAGAGCCGGCGCCCGCCGACCACGCGCAGATGCATGGGACCGGCGTAGCCGAGCGAGACGATCTCGCTGTCGAGTGCTTCACCGATACGGGCGATCATCTCAAGGCTGATGTTTTGATTGCCGCGCTCGATGCGGTTCACCGCGCTCTGGCTGGTGCCGAGCGCCTCGGCGAGCTGGCTCTGTGTCCAGCCCCGGTGCTGACGGGCGTCACGGATGAGCTTGCCGATACGTACGAGGTAGTCATCTGACATGCCGAAAGGCTATCTCAGATATGAGATTGCACTCGCGTGGGGGTGTGCCGTTCGGGTGAGAGTGGTGTGCCGGACGGGGCGGGGGAGTGAACGGCGGTGCCCGAAACTCCCTCGCGTCCGGGCCCCGCCCCTCATAGGGTCCCGCCCCATGGATTCCCGCGGCACGCACGTGCTCTCCGTGAACATCGGCCGTCCCCGCCCCAACCCCTGGAAGGGGATCAGCGCGACCGGCATCGACAAGCGGCCCGTCGACGGGCCGGTCGCGGTGACCGCCCCGGGACCCAAGGGCACCGGCGCCGTCGGTCTTGCCGGCGACCGCGTCTACGACGTGAAGCACCACGGCGGCACCGACCAGGCCGTCTACGCCTACGCGCGCGAGGACCTCGACGGCTGGGAGGCCGAGCTCGGCCGGCCGCTCGCCAACGGGATGTTCGGCGAGAACCTGACGACCCTCGGCGTGGACGTCAACGGCGCCCTGATCGGGGAGCGCTGGCGGATCGGGCCGGACGTCGTCCTGGAGGTGTCGTGCGCCCGGATACCGTGCGGGACCTTCCAGGGCTGGCTGGAGCGGGACGGCTGGATCAAGCGGTTCACCCGGGCGGCCGTGCCCGGCGCGTACCTCCGGGTGATCGAGCCCGGCGAGATCCGCTCCGGCGACCGCCTGGAGATCGTGCACCGGCCCGCGCACGACGTGACCGTCGCGCTGGAGTTCCGGGCCACCACCCTGGAACCGGACCTGCTGCCGCGCCTCCTCGCCGCCGACGCGCTGCCCGACGAGACGAAGGAGGCGGTCCGCCGCCGCACGGACGCCACGCGCCCCGATCGGGGCGCCCGGACATGACCCTTCCGCGGTCATGTACTAGAGTTATCTCGACATCGAGATATATGCCGAAGGCGCACAGCGGGCCACCCCCGGTAAGGGTTACCTAACTAAGCCTTACCTTAGCGGATGGCCCGGTGGTCCGAGGCGGCACCACGCGGCGCCCGCCGTGGTGAGGCGCGGCGCGGAGATACGCGCACATTGATGAAGGAGACTGTCGTGTCGGCGAACAGCTTCGACGCCCGCAGCACGCTGCGCGTGGGCGACGAGTCGTACGAGATCTTCAAGCTGGACAAGGTCGAGGGCTCCGCGCGCCTCCCTTACAGCCTGAAGGTGCTGCTGGAGAACCTGCTCCGCACGGAGGACGGCGCGAACATCACCGCCGACCACATCCGCGCGCTCGGCGGCTGGGACTCCCAGGCGCAGCCCAGCCAGGAGATCCAGTTCACGCCGGCCCGCGTGATCATGCAGGACTTCACCGGTGTGCCCTGCGTCGTGGACCTCGCGACCATGCGTGAGGCCGTCAAGGAGCTCGGCGGCGACCCGGAGCGCATCAACCCGCTCGCCCCGGCCGAGCTGGTCATCGACCACTCCGTCATCGCCGACAAGTTCGGTACGAAGGACGCCTTCGGCCAGAACGTCGAGCTGGAGTACGGCCGCAACAAGGAGCGCTACCAGTTCCTGCGCTGGGGCCAGACCGCGTTCAGCGAGTTCAAGGTCGTCCCGCCGGGCACCGGCATCGTCCACCAGGTCAACATCGAGCACCTGGCCCGTACGGTCATGGTCCGCAACGGCCAGGCGTACCCCGACACCCTCGTCGGCACCGACTCGCACACCACCATGGTCAACGGCCTCGGCGTGCTGGGCTGGGGCGTCGGTGGCATCGAGGCCGAGGCCGCGATGCTCGGCCAGCCGGTCTCCATGCTCATCCCGCGCGTCGTCGGCTTCAAGCTGACCGGCGAGCTCCCGGCCGGCACCACCGCCACCGACCTCGTGCTGACCATCACCGAGATGCTCCGCAAGCACGGCGTCGTCGGCAAGTTCGTGGAGTTCTACGGTGAGGGCGTGGCCGCCACCTCGCTCGCCAACCGCGCCACCATCGGCAACATGTCGCCGGAGTTCGGCTCCACCGCCGCGATCTTCCCGATCGACGAGGAGACCCTCAACTACCTGCGCCTGACCGGCCGCGACGCCCAGCAGGTCGCCCTGGTCGAGGCGTACGCCAAGGAGCAGGGCCTCTGGCTGGACCCGGCCGCCGAGCCGGACTTCTCCGAGAAGCTGGAGCTCGACCTCTCCACGGTCGTCCCCTCCATCGCCGGCCCGAAGCGCCCGCAGGACCGCATCGTCCTCGCCAACGCCAAGGCCCAGTTCGCCCAGGACGTCCGCAACTACGTGGACTGCGTGGACGAGGCGGGCAAGGAGTCCTTCCCGGCCTCCGACTCCCCGGCCATCGGCGCCGCCGGCCCGACGAACCCGGTGACCGTCACCGCCCCCGACGGCTCCACGTACGAGCTGGACCACGGCGCCGTCACCGTCGCCGCGATCACCTCCTGCACCAACACCTCGAACCCGTACGTCATGGTCGCCGCGGCGCTCGTGGCGAAGAAGGCGGTCGAGAAGGGCCTGACCCGCAAGCCGTGGGTCAAGACCACCCTCGCCCCGGGCTCGAAGGTCGTCACCGACTACTTCGACAAGGCGGGCCTGACCCCGTACCTCGACAAGGTCGGCTTCAACCTCGTCGGCTACGGCTGCACCACCTGCATCGGCAACTCCGGCCCGCTGCCGGAGGAGGTCTCCAAGGCGGTCAACGAGCACGACCTGGCCGTGACCTCGGTGCTCTCCGGCAACCGCAACTTCGAGGGCCGGATCAACCCCGACGTCAAGATGAACTACCTGGCGTCCCCGCCGCTGGTCGTCGCGTACGCCCTCGCCGGTTCGATGAAGGTGGACATCACCAAGGACGCGCTCGGCGTCGACCAGGACGGCAAGCCCGTCCACCTGGCCGACATCTGGCCCTCCGAGGCCGAGGTCAACGACGTCGTGGCGAACGCCATCGGCGAGGACATGTTCAACAAGTCCTACCAGGACGTCTTCGCGGGCGACGCCCAGTGGCAGGCGCTGTCCATCCCGACCGGCAACACCTTCGAGTGGGACTCCGAGTCCACCTACGTGCGCAAGCCCCCGTACTTCGAGGGCATGACCATGGAGACCTCGCCGGTCGAGGACATCACCGGCGCCCGGGTCCTCGCCAAGCTGGGCGACTCGGTCACCACCGACCACATCTCCCCGGCCGGTGCGATCAAGGCCGACACCCCGGCCGGTCAGTACCTCACGGAGCACGGCATCGAGCGCCGTGACTTCAACTCCTACGGCTCGCGCCGTGGCAACCACGAGGTCATGATCCGCGGCACGTTCGCCAACATCCGCCTGCGCAACCAGATCGCGCCGGGCACCGAGGGCGGCTTCACCCGCGACTTCACCCAGGCCGACGGCCCGGTGTCGTTCATCTACGACGCCTCGCAGAACTACCAGGCCGCCGGTACCCCGCTGGTCATCCTGGCCGGCAAGGAGTACGGCTCCGGCTCGTCCCGCGACTGGGCGGCCAAGGGCACCGCGCTCCTCGGCGTCAAGGCCGTCATCGCCGAGTCGTACGAGCGCATCCACCGCTCGAACCTCATCGGCATGGGCGTCCTGCCGCTCCAGTTCCCGGAGGGCCAGACCGCCGAGTCCCTGGGCCTCACCGGCGAGGAGACCTTCTCGGTCACCGGCGTCACGGAGCTGAACGACGGCACGACCCCGCGCACGGTCAAGGTCACCACCGACACCGGTGTGGAGTTCGACGGCGTCGTCCGCATCGACACCCCCGGTGAGGCGGACTACTACCGCAACGGCGGCATCCTGCAGTACGTGCTCCGCAGCCTGATCCGCAAGTAACCGGACCGGCTCCAGTACGGCGAGAGGGCCGCATCCCCGGCGACGGGGGTGCGGCCCTCTCTGTCTCTCACAGCCTGATCAGAACAGGAACTTGTAGCTGTCCCAGCCGCTCGTGCCGATCTGCTTCTTGGCCTTGTACGGGGCCGAGGCGTTGCCGGTGCCGCTGTACAGGTACAGCTCGCCGCCCTTGCGGGCGATCAGGTCGGTCTTGCCGTCCTGGTCGATGTCACCCGTGGAGATCAGGCGGTTGTACTGGTTCCAGCCGCTGCCGATCTGGGTGCGCTTGGCGAACGGCGCGTTCTGGTTGCCGGTGCCCTTGTACAGCCACAGGACGCCCGACTTGTCGCGCGCGACGACGTCGTTCTTGCCGTCGCCGTTGAGGTCGCCGTTGCCGGCGATCTCGCTGTAGATGTTCCAGCCGTAACCGGCCTTGATGCGCTTGGTGACCTTGCCGTTGCCGTAGCCGAGGTAGACGTAGAGGTCGCCCTTGGTGTCGACGGCGAGGATGTCACCGGCCGCGGCTCCACCGATCTGGCCGGGGGAGACGAGCTTGCTGTAGGTGTTGTAGCCGTAGCCGACCTTGACGGCCGACGAGTCGAACGGCAGCCAGCCCAGGTCGCCGTTGCTCTCACGGAACCAGAGGCCGTCGCTGTCACCGTCGTTCTGGTGGTCGACCTGCATCATCGCGGTGACGCCGGTCCAGCCCTGGCCGTACTGCTTGCGGGCGGTGAGGCCACCCTTGCCGTTCGGGCCGTACGCGTACGCGATGCCCGCGGAGTTGACCGCGTAGAGCGAGAAGTGCGGGTTGGCGGCGGCGGCCGCGGCGGCCGGGGCCGCTGCCGGCTGGTCGGCCGAGGCGCCGAGCGAAGGCTGCGGGGCGTCGGCGGCCACGGCGGAGGTGCCAGTGGCGACGAGGGCGGCGGTGAGCGCCGCGGCTGCCGCGCGAGCGGCGGTGCGCATGTGGTGCCGGCCAGTGGTTTTGGCCACAAGTACTCCATGGATCGTGAAGTGGGAGCGGCCCGCCGCACGTTGGCGACGGGCCACCGATTCACGGAAATCGTGTCACGATTTCGTTCGTGAAACCTTCACGTTTCGTCATGAGTGTGTAACCACTGTGACGGTGACCGGTCTCAGAAGAAGAGGCGGTACGTGTTCCAGCCCGAGGTGCCGATGAGGGCCTTCGGCTTGTACGGGGCGGCCGCGTTGCCGGTGCCCGCGTACAGGTACAGCTCACCCTTGGCGTTGCGGGCGACCAGGTCGGTCCGGCCGTCCATGTTCAGGTCACCGGCGGCGAAGAGGGTGTTGTACTGGTTCCAGCCGCTGCCGATCTTGGTGCGCTTGGCGTACGGGGCCTTCTGGTCGCCCGTGCCCTTGTACAGCCAGAGGACGCCCGACTTGTCGCGCGCGACGAGGTCGCCCTTGCCGTCGCCGTCCAGGTCGCCGTTGCCCGCGATCTGGCTGTAGATGTCCCAGCCGTAGCCGACCTTCAGGCGCTTGGTGACCGTACCGTCGCCGTAGCCCAGGTACAGGTAGAGGTCGCCCTTGTTGTCGCGGGCGAGCAGGTCGCCGCCCTCGCCGCCGCCGAACTGGCCGACGGAGACGACGGTGTTGTAGGTGTCCCAGCCGTAACCGATCTTCTTGGCCGGGGAGTTGCCCTCGTAGTAGTAGATGTTGCCCGAGGTGCCGAGCTGCCAGCGGCCGTCCGCCAGGTTGTCCGCGTCGTTGTCCACCAGGCCGACGAACGCGAGGTTCGTCATGCCGGTCTCGAACTGGACGCGCGCGGAGAGGGTGCCGTCGCCCTGCGGCACGTAGGTGTACGCGTTGCCGGAGCCGTCGAGGCCGTAGAGGCCGAACATGGGCGCGTCGCCGACCTCGGCGGCGGAGGCGGAGGCGGCGGCAGCGCCGGTGACGACCAGGGCCGCGGTTATCGCAGCGGCGGCGAGCCGACGGCCAGAGATCTTGGCCACGTGTGTTCTCCATGGGTGGTGGGACGAGGCGTGACGCGCCGCGGGATACGGGGACACGCCACGGAATTGAGGGTGATCCTTTCACGACTCCCTCACGTCTCCAAGGGTTTGTCGAAATGAGGCCAACGCATCGTCTTCGCCCCGGTATGCGGACACCGCGAGGGCCGCGGCCGCCCTTTGTTCGCGGCGGCATGCGTACACCGGTGCATGCCGGGCATGCGGAAGTCAGCTTCCCGAAGCCAGTCGGACAGCGGTAGAAGAGGAGTTGTCGTGTCATTTCTCTGGGCCATCATCGCGGGACTCATCATCGGCCTGCTGGCCAAGCTGGTCGTCCCCGGCCGTCAGCCCATCCCCCTGTGGCTGACCGTCCTGCTCGGTATCGTCGGCGGCCTCGCCGGCAACGCCCTCGCCAGCGCCTTCGGTGTGCGTGACACCGGGGGCATCGACTGGATCCGCCACATCTTCCAGATCGGTGTGGCCGCCGTGCTCATCGCCTTCATCAGCCCGATGTGGGCCCGACGACGCGCCTGACCGGGCCGCCCGTACGACGACGAACGCCCTGTCCACCGCCGCGTGCGGTGGACAGGGCGTTCGTCGTGCCGGTCAGCCCCGGTGCGCCGCGATCAGCGCCTGATACCAGCGGTAGCTGTCCTTCGGGGTGCGCTCCAGGGTGTCGTAGTCGACCCGGACGATACCGAACCGCTTCGCGTACCCGAGCGCCCACTCGAAGTTGTCCAGCAGCGACCACACGTAGTAGCCCCGCACATCCACGCCCGCGTCCATCGCCGACCGCAGCGCCGCCAGATGCGTCCGCAGGTACTCCACCCGGTCCGCGTCCCGCACCGCACCGTCCGGCTCCACGGTGTCGTGCTCCGCCGAACCGTTCTCCGTGATGTGCACCGGCGGCAGCGCGTCCCCGTAGGTGTCCTTCAGCGCGGTCAGCAGATCGGTGAAGGACTCCGGCACGACCGGCCAGCCCATCGCCGTCCGCCGCACGTCCGGGTACTGCCCCTCGGCGTACCGGTTGTCCGTGGCGACCCGCAGCGCGGGGTCCGGCTCGCGGTGCGGGGCGTCGGCCACCACGATCGGTCGGTAGTAGTTGATGCCCAGGAAGTCCAGGGGCTGGGAGATCAGGTCGAGGTCGCCCTCGCGCCGGAAGTCCTGGCCGGTGATCAGCTCGCCCCAGGTGTCCTCCTCGGTGGCCGGGTAGCGGGCCGCGAGGATCGGCTCCGTCCACACCAGGTTGTGCTGGGTGTCCGCGCGGACCACCGCGGCCCGGTCGGCGTCCGTCGGGGCGGCCGGGACGTTGCGGTCCAGGTTCAGCGTGATGCCCGCCTCGCGGACCCCCGCGGCCCGCAGCGCCTTCATCGCCAGGCCGTGGCCGACGAGCAGGTGGTGGGCGGCGGCCAGGGCGCCGCGCCCCTCCTTGGCGCCGGGCGCGTGCCGCCCCACGGAGTAGCCGAGGAAGGCGCTGCACCACGGCTCGTTGAGGGTGATCCAGCGCGGCACCCGGTCGGCCAGGTGCTCCGCCACGACCGCGGTGTACTCGCCGAACCGCTCGGCCGTCTCCCGTATCCGCCAGCCGCCCCGGTCCTCCAGGGCCTGCGGCAGGTCCCAGTGGTAGAGGGTGGCGGCCGGCTCGATGCCCGCCTCCAGGAGCTCGTCCACCAGCCGGGAGTAGAAGTCGAGGCCCTTCGGGTTCACCGCGCCGGAGCCCTCCGGCAGGATGCGCGACCAGGCGATCGAGAAGCGGTACGAACCGACACCCAGCTCCCGCAGCAGCGCCACGTCCTCCCGGTAGCGGTGGTAGTGGTCGCACGCCACGTCACCCGTGTCTCCGCCGTCCGTCCTCCCGGGCGTGTGGCTGTAGGTGTCCCAGATGGACGGGCCGCGCCCGTCCTCCCGGACGGCCCCCTCGATCTGGTACGAGGCCGTGGCCGCGCCGAAGACGAAGTCGGGCGGGAAGACCGGGAACTTATCCATGGATACCCCTATTTGACCGAGCCACCGGTGATCCCGGCGGCGATGTACTTCTGCGACAGGACGAGCAGCACCGCCGCCGGCACCGCGGACAGCACGGAAGCGGCCATCACCGAGCCCCAGTCGCCGACATGGGCGCCGATGTACTGGTAGATGCCCAGCGTGATCGGCTTCACGTCGTCCGTGGTGTTCAGCGTCAGCGCGAACATGAAGTCGCTCCACGCGTACAGGAACGAGAACAGCCCGGCCGTGATCAGCGAGTTGCGGCTCATCGGCAGCACGACCCGCACGAACGTCCGGAAGCGCCCGGCCCCGTCGACCTCGGCCGCCTCGATGACCTCGCGCGGGATCGCCACCATGAACGACCGCATCAGCACGATCGCGAACGGTATGCCGAGCGAGGCGTCGGCCAGCATCAGACCGGCGTACGAGTTGACCAGGCCGAGATCCACGTACGCGCTGTACAGGGCGTTGGCGATGACGATGCCCGGCACCATCTGGGTGATCAGCGTGCCGAAGACGATCGTCCGGGTGCCGCGCAGCCTGAACTGCGCCAGCCCGTACGCGGCGGGCGCCGAGACCGCCAGGCAGATGACGACCGCGCCGAGCGCCACCGCGAGCGAGGTCAGCAGATTGCCGCCCTGGTCGGTGAGCGCCGAGCGGAAGCCCGACAGGTCCAGGCCGTGCGGGACGGGGTCGACCTCCAGCAGCCCGGACTCGGGCTGGAGCGCGGTGTTCACCATCCAGTACAGCGGGAACAGCATCACGCACAGCACCAGGACGCCGAAGACGGTGGCGCCCCAGCGCCGCTTCGGACGGCCGGTGGACCGCGTGGACGCGGCGGGGGTACGCACGGTGCTCGCCATGCCGGTCACTTCCCCTCGTTGCGGTTGGCCCGCAGGTAGAACACCGCGAAGACGGCGGAGATCAGGATCAGGATGTTGCCGACCACGGCACCCGCTCCGAAGTCCAGCTGGACGAAGGAGTTCTGGTACGTGAGGGTGCCCAGGGTCTGCGTGGAGTCGGCGGGTCCGCCGTCCGTGAGCGCCAGGATCAGGTCGAGGATCTTCACCGTCGACATGAAGCCGAGCACCAGGACCACGGTGATCACCGGCCGCAGCATCGGCAGCGTGATCGAGCGGAACGTCCGCCAGGCGGAGGCGCCGTCCAGCGAGGCGGCCTCGTACAGCTCCTTGGGGACCTCCTGGAGTCCGCCGTAGAGGATCACCATGTTGAACGGGATGCCGATCCAGATGTTCACCAGGATCACCGAGATCAGCGCCATGCTCGTGCTGGTCAGCCAGGGGGTGTCGCCGCCGAGGCCGAGGGTGCCGAGGAACGAGTTGAGGACGCCGGTGTCCTGGTCGAGGATGCGCCGCCAGACGACGCCCGAGACGACCATCGGGACCAGCCACGGCAGCAGGATGAGCGACCGCAGCACGCCGTTCAGCGGGAAGCGGCGGTTGAAGAAGACGGCGAGGCCGAGGCCGACGCAGAACTGCCCGATCAGCGAGCCGATCGTGAACAGGACGGTGTGCACCAGGGCCTTGCCGAAGAGCTCGTCGTTGAAGACCTTGCTCCAGTTGTCCGTTCCGTTGAACGGGGACTCGCCCGTGAAGAAGGTGGACGGCGCGTAGTCCTGGAAGCTCATCACGATGTTCCGGACGAGCGGGTAGCCGAAGAACAGCGCCATGAAGATCACGGCGGGGGCGATGAAGCCCCACTGGGCGAGCCGCCTGCGGCGCCGGACGCGGGCGGGGTTCGGCGGCTTCGCGGTCTTCGCGGTCACGAGCGCCGGGGCAGCGGTGGTGGTCGACATGGTTCGGATACCTCAGTTCCCGCTCGTCGCGCGCTTCTGGGCGCGGGTGAGGGCGGCCTCGCTCGACTCGCCGGTCAGGGCGGACTGGAACGCGCTCTGGAGCGCGAGGGAGACGGACGACCACCGCGCGCCGAGCTTGGCGGTACGCGAACGGGCCGTGGCGACCTGGTCGGCCAGGGCGTCGAGCTCCGGGACCTTCGTGCGCCACTCGGCGGCGGCCTTCTCGTTGGCCGGGACCATCCAGCTGTTCAGCGCGTAGGTGATCTGCTCCTGCTCGCCGGACATGCAGCCGATGATCTTCGCGGCCGTCTTCTCGCGCTTCTCGTCACCGGTGTTGGGCACGGTCAGTACGCCGCCGCCCAGCGGGCCCACCGAGTCGTCGCCGGCCTTCGGGACCGGGATCTCGGCGATGCCCCAGTTCAGCCCCTTCTTGGAATTCAGGGTCTCCACCTGCCAGGGGCCGTTGATCATCATGGCCGCGTTGCCCGCCATGAACTGGTCGTTCACGTCGGCCTGGGTCCAGTTGACCGTGGACTTGGAGAGCGAGCCGTCCTTGAGGAGGCTCTTCCAGTAGTCCAGCGCCCCGGCCACCTCGGGGCTGTCGAGCTTCGTCTCGTCGCCGCCGTTGGACCACATGAAGGGCGTGAACTGGAAGACGCCGTCCTCCGCGCCGCCCGCGCTGAGCGCCAGTCCGTACCGCTTGCCCCGCGTGAGCTTCTTCGCGGTCTCGCGCATCCCGTCCCAGGTGGTGGGGACCTTCAGGCCGGCCTTGTCGAGGGTGTCCTTGTTGTAGAAGAGCGCCAGCGTGTTCACCGTGCGGGCGGCTCCGTAGTACGTGCCCTCGTACGAGCCGAAGTTCACGATCCCCTCGGGGATGTCCTTCGTGGTCAGCCCCAGGTCCTTCAGCGGGATCAGCCCGCCCGCGTCGGCGAACGTCGGCATCTCGGAGGCGTCCAGCTGGAGCACGTCGGGCAGCGACTTCGAGGACGCCATCCGCAGCGCCTTGGTCATCACCTGCGAGGCCGGGACGCTCTGCTGCTCGATGGTCACCCCCAGCCGCTTGCCGCACCGGGCCAGCGTCTCGGCGTCCCAGCGGTGGTACGACTCGTCGGTCGAGGAGTTCAGGACGGTGTAGACGTCCGGGTCCCGCTGCTGGCCGCAGCCCGACAGGACCGCACCGCCGATCAGCGCGGAGACGACGGTGAGCGGGACGGCGACCCGTGGGGTGAAGCGGTTCGACATTCAGCTGCCTCTTGTCGGCAAGGGCCCGGGCGGCTGCGCTGCCGTCCGACCGATTTGTTTGCTGCCAGTACTAATACGGCATGGGGGCGTCCGTTTCTAGACCGTCCCGGTGACGCGCAGGTCACACAGGGGAAACATGGCCGCTCGCGCGGGGTGTTCGAGCCCTTGTTCCGGCGGATCCATGGCCTTCGGCGGGCGAATCGAAGCGCTTCGAAAAATATTTGTTTTGTGTACGATCAAAATCAGGAACCACAGGAACGGACCCCCCATGAAGTTCACCGACGGCTTCTGGCAGATGCGAGACGGTGTCCACGCCTCGTACGCCACCGAACTCCGCGACCTCCGCCTCGACGCCGGCCGCCTCACCGCCTACGCGGCCGTCCAGCGCGTGACCCGGCGCGGCGACACCCTGAACGCCCCGCTGATCACCGTGGAGGCGTACGCCCCCGCCGAAGGCGTCATCGGCGTCCGCGTCACCCACCTCGCGGGCAAGCGCCACCCGGGCCCCGACTTCGCCCTGCCCGGCGCCACCGGTGACCCCTCCGCCACCACCCGCGAGGCCGCCGGGGCCGCCGAGCTGACCAGCGGACCGCTCACCCTCCGGGTCCCCGAGGACGGCTTCGGCCTGGAGTTCCGGGACGCGGACGGGCGCGTCCTGACCGCCGCCGGACGCAAGGGGACGGCCTTCGCCACCACCGGCGACGGCGCGCACCACATGGTCGCGCAGCTCGCGCTGGGCGTCGGCGAGACGGTCCACGGGCTCGGCGAGCGGTTCACGCCGTACGTGAAGAACGGCCAGGTGGTCGACATGTGGCAGGCGGACGGGGGGACCAGCAGCGAGCAGGCGTACAAGAACGTCCCGTTCTACCTCTCCTCGCGGGGCTACGGCGTCTTCGTCAACCACCCCGGCAAGGTCTCCTTCGAGGTCGGCTCGGAGGCGGTCGGCCAGGTGCAGTTCAGCGTCGAGGACCAGACGCTGGAGTACTTCGTGGTCGCCGGACCCACCCCCAAGGAGGTGCTGGCCCGCTACACCGCGCTCACCGGCCGCCCGGCGCTGCCCCCGGCCTGGTCGTTCGGACTCTGGCTGACCACCTCGTTCACCACCGCGTACGACGAGGCGACCGTGACCTCGTTCGTGGACGGCATGGCCGAGCGGGGCATCCCGCTCTCCGTGTTCCACTTCGACTGCTTCTGGATGCGCGAGTACCAGTGGTGCGACTTCGAGTGGGACCCGGCCGTATTCCCCGACCCCGAGGGCATGCTCGCCCGGCTCAAGGACAAGGGCCTGCGGATCTGCGTCTGGATCAACCCGTACATCGCGCAGAAGAGCCCCCTGTACGCGGAGGGCGCGGCCCGGGGCTACTTCGTCCGCACCCGTGAGGGCGACGTCTGGCAGTGGGACAAGTGGCAGGCCGGCATGGCCCTGGTGGACTTCACCAACCCCGAGGCCACCGCCTGGTTCCAGGACAAGCTGGGCACCCTCCTCGGCCAGGGCGTCGACGGCTTCAAGACGGACTTCGGCGAGCGCATCCCCACCGACGTCGTCTGGCACGACGGCTCCGACCCGGAGCGCATGCACAACTACTACACGCACCTGTACAACAAGGCCGTCTTCGAGCTCCTGGAGAAGGAGCGCGGCCAGGGCGAGGCCGTCCTCTTCGCCCGGTCCGCCACGGCCGGCGGCCAGCAGTTCCCCGTGCACTGGGGCGGCGACTGCTGGTCCTCCTTCGAGGCCATGGCGGAGTCCCTGCGCGGCGGCCTGTCTCTGAGCCTGTCCGGGTTCGGCTTCTGGAGCCATGACATCGGCGGCTTCGAGGGCACCCCGGACCCGGCGGTCTTCAAGCGCTGGCTCGCCTTCGGGCTGCTCTCCTCGCACAGCCGGCTGCACGGCTCCTCGTCCTACCGCGTCCCGTGGGAGTTCGGCGAGGAGGCGGTCGCGGTCGCCCGGCGCTTCACGGAGCTCAAGCACCGCCTGATGCCCTACCTGTACGGGGCGGCCGTCGAGGCCCACCGCACCGGCGTCCCCGTGATGCGCCCGATGCTCCTGGAGTTCCCGGACGACCCGGCCGCCCGCACCGCCGACCGGCAGTACCTGCTCGGCCCCGACCTCCTGGTGGCCCCGGTCTTCAGCGAGGACGGCGAGGTGGAGTACTACGTCCCCGAGGGCACCTGGACCCACCTGCTCACCGGCGAGACGGTCACCGGCCCGGCCTGGCACCGGGACACCTACGGCTTCGACAGCCTCCCGCTGCTGGTCCGCCCCGGCGCGGTCCTCCCGGTCGGCGCGGACACCTCCCGCCCAGACGGCGCGTGGACGGAGAACCTCCAGCTGCGCGTGTACGCCCCCGAGGGCACCGGCGACCTCCGCCGCACGGTCACCGTCCCCGGTCTCACGGGCGAGCCCGCCGCCACGTACGAGGTGATCCGCGAGGGCGGCACGCTGCGGGTCACCGCCGACACGGACCGGCCGTACGAGGCGGTGACCGTCACGCCCGGGGTGAGCGCTCCCGCGATCTGACCCAGGCGGTGAACGCCTCGACCGCGTCCACCACCGCGTCGAACCGCAGCGAGTGGTACAGGTCGAAGGCGTGGTTCCCGCCGCGCAGCTCGGCGTACACGACCGGGTTCTCGGACGCGTCGCGCAGCCCCTCGGCCACCTCGCGGATGTCGTCGGCCGGCACCAGCGGGTCCAGGTCGCCGTGGACGATCAGCATGGGCGGCGCGTCCGGCCGGGCACGGCCCAGCGGGGACGACTCGGGGCCCTGGTGCCAGTACGAGCCGAGGAAGCCGTTCAGCACGACGAGTCCGGTGACCGAGGTGTCGGCGTCCTCGAAACCCGGCTGGAACGCGGGGTCGTCGGGGGTCAGCGCGGCGATCGACCCCATGTGGCCGCCCGCCGAACTGCCCGCCACGAACAGGGTCGAGGGGTCGGCACCGTACTCGTGGGCGTGCTCCCTCGCCCAGGCGATCACCCGCTTCAGGTCGATCATGTGCTCGGGGTGCCGGACCTGCGGCTTCAGCCGGTAGTTGGCGCTGATGGTCACCCAGCCCCGGCTCGCCAGCCGGTACAGGAGCGGCAGCGACTGGCTGTTCTTGTGGCCGCCGCTGTAGTGGCCGCCGTGCATGTGGATCAGCACGGGCGCACCCTGCGGACGGGCCCGGTGGTGGTACACGTCGAGCAGATTGCGGCGCCCCGCATCCCCGTACGACAGGTTGGCCACCCGCCGCACGTCCGCGCGGCGCTTGAGGATCGGTACGAACAGGACGCGCAGCCACGGGGGCCGGCGCCGCAGCCCCTCGGCGAGGTCCGCGTCGATCTCGGCGCGCCAGCTCCTGCCGAGACCCTCGGCCATCGCCCGCTCGATCCGGTCCCGGTCGCCCCACGCGCGGTGGGCGATCACCGCGAGCCCGGGCACGGTCAGGGTGGCCAGCGCGACGATGCCCCAGGCGCCCGGCGAGTCCATGACGTCGTCCTGGGCGAACGCCATCGCCGTCGGGACGAGCAGCATCCAGAAGAAGGCGGCGAACGGCAGCTCGTTGGCGGCCAGCCCGAAGATGTAGCTGGGTCGGCCCAGCGGGTGCTCGAACGGCACCGGTCTCAGCGCACACCACGTGCCGATCGCGACGATGAGCACGGGGATCAGATATCCGACAGGCACGGCACCTCCTGGAACGGCAGCCGGGCCTGCCCACTCGTGCGCACCCCCGGTCGAGGGCAGCGCTAACCAGTCTTCCCCGACGGGCGGCAGGCATCAACGACGTTACTGGTAACGTCTTTTGACTCTGGACTAAAGAATCCGGGGGGCCGGGCGTGGAGATGCGGGAGATCGAGATATTCCTGACGCTCGCGGAGGAGCTGCACTTCAGCCGCACCGCCGAGCGGCTGGGCGTCAGCCCCGGCCGGGTCAGCCAGCTGGTCAGGAAACAGGAACGCCTCATCGGCGGCCCCCTCTTCGACCGCACCACACGCACCGTGCGCCTCTCACCCCTCGGCGAGCAGCTGTACGAGGCGCTGAAGCGCGGCCACGAGCAGATCACCCAGGGCATCGAGGCCGCCAAGGCCAGCGCCCGGGGCACCCGGGGCACCCTGACCCTCGGCACCATGGGCCCGTACGCCCTCCAGATCAAGGACACCCTCGACCTCTTCCAGGCCCGCCACCCCGACGCCCGCGTCCGGCACCGCGAGATCCAGCCCGCCTCACCGCTCGACCTCCTGCTGTCGGGCGACGTGGACATGGTCTACGTATGGCTGCCCGCCGAAGGGCCCGGCCTGACCGTCCTGCCGACCGCGCACACCTCCGCGCTGCTCCTGATGGTCTCCTCCCGGCACCCCTTCGCGGGGCGGGAGTCCGTCTGCCTGGAGGACTTCGGCGACTGCGCCGTGGTCGAGGGCGGATCGATCCCCGCCGCCATGGAGGAGGTCCTCAACCCCCGGCACACCCCCTCCGGCCGCCCGGTCCGCCGGGGCCCCCGGGTCACCACCTGGCAGGAGGCGCTCAGCGTCGTCGCCTCGGGCCAGGCCACCGCCGCCGTCCCGGCCGAGACCCAGGACTTCTACGCCTGGCCGAGCCTGGCCTACGTCCCCATCCGCGACGCGCCCCCCTGCCGCTGGGCCCTGGTCTGGCGCACGGCGGCGGAGTCACCGCTCACCCGCGCGTTCGCCGAGGCGTCGTCCGACGCCGACCGGCTCAGGCACTGACGTCTCCCGGGCGCGCCCGCCCGCACCGCCCCGGCCGGAATGCGATCGTGGACCGGCGGGTTAGCGCCTGTACGGAACGTGAGCGGTAACAGCACTGAGAGCGGATGGCCTACACATGGGCGAGCTGATCCTGATCCGGCACGGCGAGACCGAGTGGTCCCGCGACGGGCGCCACACCAGCCACACCGATCTGCCCCTGACGCCCCTCGGCGAACGCCAGGCCCGCGCCCTGGCCCCCCTGCTCGCCGACCGCTCGGTCGCGCTCACCCTGGTCAGCCCCCTGGTCCGGGCCCGGCGCACCGCCGAACTCGCCGGGCTGGCCGCGCCCCGCATCACCCCGGAGCTGCGCGAGTGGGACTACGGCGGCTACGAGGGCATCACCACGGACGAGATCCGCCGCACCCGGCCCGACTGGAACCTCTGGACCGACGGGGTCGGCGCCGGCCCGGCCGCCCACCCCGGGGAGACCCCGGCCGAGGTCGGGGACCGGGCGGACCGGGTGCTGGCCGAGGTCGCGGAGGCGGCCGGACGCGCCGGTGACGGGGACATCGTGCTCGTCGCCCACTCGCACTTCCTGCGCGTCCTGACCGCCCGCTACCTGCGCCTGACCCCGGCCGAGGGCACGCTCTTCCAGCTGGCCACGGGCGCGGTGTCCCGGCTCGGCCGGGAGCACGGCAACCCGGTCATCACCGCGTGGAACGTCACCCTGCCGGAGAGCCTGTTCCCGGCGGCGGTCCCGGAGAAGCCGGAGCACGCCTGAGGAACGCCGACGGCCGGCAGCCCGCAGGGGGCTGCCGGCCGTCGGCCTACGCGGGGCATGGTCAGGCGATCAGCTCCACCTCCGCGAGCGACGCCTCACCGTCGAACACCAGCCGGTAGTGCGCGTACGAGCCGGGGGACTTCACGGAGAAGGCCCGCGTCTGCTTGTCCCAGGCGAAGGACTGGCCGGACCGCTTGTCGAGGTCCTTCCAGCTCTTGCCGTCCGACGAGCCCTGGAGCACCCAGCCCTTCGGCGCCGTCGCCTTGGCGGCCGAGGTCAGCGTGTACTGGACGCCCTTGGCGGCGGACGGGACGGGCAGCTCGACCGTGGCGGCGGTGCCGGTGGTGGCCGAGGTGTTGTCGAACAGCGGGCCCTCGCCCTTCAGCACGTCCTTCCTCGGCGACGGCACCTGGTCGTCCTTGGTGATGGAGACCGGCGCGGCGTCCTTGCCGGTGCCCCAGGCGGACGGCTTCGGACCCATGTCGAAGTCCAGCATCCCGCCCTTGGCCAGCAGGTCGTGCGGCAGCGAGGTGGAGGTCCACTTCTTGCCGTTGACCTTCAGGCCCTGGACGTAGATGTTCTTCGCGCTGTTCCTCGGCGCCTTCACGACCAGCGTGCGGCCGTTCTCCAGGTGCACCGTCGCCTTGGTGAAGAGCGGCGAGCCGATCGCGTACTCGCCACTGCCCATCACCAGCGGGTAGAAGCCGAGCGAGGAGAAGAGGTACCAGGCCGACTGCTCGCCGTTGTCCTCGTCGCCGTGGTAGCCCTGGCCGATCTCGCTGCCCGTGTACAGGCGGCCCAGGACCTCGCGGACCTTCTCCTGCGTCTTGTACGGCTGCGAGGCCGCGTCGTACATGTAGGTGACGTGGTGGGCGACCTGGTTGCTGTGCCCGTACTGGCCCATCCGTACGTCACGGGCCTCCGTCATCTCGTGGATGACGCCGCCGTAGCTGCCCGCGAACTCCGGGGTGCCGGTCTCCGGGGTGGCGAAGTACGTGTCCAGCTTCTTGGCGAGCCCGTCCCGGCCGCCGTACAGGTTGGCCAGACCCTTGCTGTCCTGCGGAGCGGTGAAGGCATAGCCCCAGCCGTTGGTCTCCGTGTAGTCGTAGCCCCAGACGCGCGGGTCGTAGAGCCCGGACGGCAGCCGCCAGTCGCCCTTCGCGTCCTTGCCCTGGAAGAAGCCGGCCTTGTCGTCGAACAGCTCCACGTAGTCGCGGGCCCGGTTCATGAAGTACTCGGACTCGTCCTTGTAGCGCTGCTCGTGCGTCTTCTTGTACAGCGCCTCGCCCATCCTGGCGATGCCGTAGTCGTTGACGTAGCCCTCCATGGACCAGGACATGCCCTCATGGGTCGTGGTGTCGGCGTACCCGGTGAACGGGGACGTCTCCATGCCCTTGCGGCCCACGCCCGAGGACGGCGGGACGACCGTCGCGTTCTTCACGGCCGCGTCGTACGCCGCCTTCGCGTCGAAGTCCACGCCCTTGACGTACGCGTCGGCGAACGCCACGTCCGAGGAGGTGCCGGTCATCAGGTCCGCGTAACCCGGCGAGGACCAGCGGGAGATCCAGCCGCCGTCCTTGTACTGCTGCACGAAGCCGTCGACCATCTCACCGGCCTTCTTCGGCGTCAGCAGCGAGTACGCCGGCCAAGTCGTCCGGTACGTGTCCCAGAAGCCGTTGTTGACGTACACCTTGCCGTCCACGATCTTCGCGCCGGTGTGCGTCGGGGTGTCCGAGCCGACCTGCGGGGAGAACGGGGAAGCGTACTTGTCCTTGCCGTCGACCCGCTCGGAACCCGAGTTCGGGTAGAGGTAGAGCCGGTACATGCTGGAGTACAGCGTGGTCAGCTGGTCGGTGGTGGCGCCCTCGACCTCCACCTTGCCGAGCAGGTCGTCCCAGGCGCCCTGCGCCTTGTCCTCGACCCGCGCGAAGGAGCGCGAGGCGGGGATCTCGGCGGCCAGGTTCTTCTTCGCCTGGTCGATGCTGATCAGCGAGGTCGCCAGGCGCAGGTTCACCGTGCGGTCCTTGCCCGCGTCGAAGCGCAGGTAGCCGGTGACGTCGTCACCGCCGCCGCCCGAGAGCTTGCCGCTCGCGGTGACCGGCGCGTCGAAGACGCCGTACACGAACAGCCGCGTCGCCCCGGTCGAGCCGCCGCTCTTCACGTCGGAGAAGCCGGTGAACGAGCTGGTCGCCGGGTCCAGGGTGAGCCCGCCGTCGTTGGAGACGTTGTCGAAGACCATGCTCGCGTCCTTGCCCGGATACGTGAACCGCATCCGCGCCGCGTGGTCGGTCGGCGTCATCTCGGCCTTGAGGCCGTTCTCGAACGTCACACCGTAGTAGTGCGGCCGCGCGGTCTCGTTCTCGTGCTTGAACGGCAGTGCGCGGGCCGTGCGGGAGGCGTCCGGGGTGCCGGAGGCCGCCGAGGGCATCAGCTGGAAGGTCTGCCGGTCGCCCATCCAGGGGCTCGGCTCGTGGCTCGCGGCGAACGCCTGCAGGGTGGGCAGGTTGTCGTCGTTGTTGCCCCGCGCGTAGTCGTAGAGCCAGCTGGTCGAGCCGGCGTTGGTGACCGGCGTCCAGAAGTTGAACCCGTTGGGGACCGCCGTCGCGGGGAAGTTGTTGCCGCGCGAGAAGGAGCCGCTGGAGTTGGTGCCCCGGACGGTCGACGCGTAGTCCGAGAGGTGCGCCTTGCGCTTCTCCGGCTTCGCGGGCGCGATCTTCAGGTCGTCGATCCAGCCCTGGAACTTCGCCGGACCCTTGGGGGAGTCGTACGCGACCAGGATGCGGTCGACGGTCTTGCCCGCCGCGACGGTGCCGATGGAGGCGTCGACCTTGTTCCACTGGTTGACGTAGAGCCGCTTGGCGTCCGCCTGGCCCTGCGGCGTCAGCAGCCCGCCGTTGGTGTCGGTGGCGCGCAGGTCGCTCAGGTAGGTGCCGTCCGTGAAGGCCAGGTCCACCGCGACGTGCGTGGCCGGGTAGGACAGGTCCGTCTCACCCATCTGCGGGTAGACCAGGTAGGACAGCTCGGTGTCCCGCTCGACGCGCGTGTTGACGTCGAAGACCTTGTTGTACGAGTACGCCCGGCCGTCGGCCTTGTGGGTGCCCGCGTACCGCAGCGCCTTCGTGCCGGTGAAGCCCGCGCCGGCCTTCGCGGTGGGGGAGCCGGAGGGGCCGTTGCTGATCTGCGTGCGCATGTCGGAGGGCGCGGGGGCGGAGGTGTCGCCGTCGGAGAACTGGACGTCGGCGAGCTGGGTGGCGTCGGTGGCGCCGTTGTTCTTCGTGATGTTCAGGCGGAAGTGCTGGTACGCCTTGTCCGTCTCGAAGTCGTACGACTTGGTCTGGAAGCGCTCGCTGAAGGTCTGGCCCGTGCGGGTGTCCAGGTCCGTCCAGGTCGTGCCGTCCTCGGAGCCCTGGAGCGTCCAGTCCTTGGGGTCGCGCTCGTCGTGGTCGTCGGCGGAGGTGAGCGCGTACGTCACGACCTTCACCGGGTCGGCGAGGTCGAACTCCAGCCAGGCGGTGGGCTCGAACGACAGCCACTTCGTACCGGATTCGCCGTCCACGAGGTTTTCCTTCACCTCCCCGCCGCCGGTGTTCTCGTCGCTGGCGCGGACGTCGGTGACCTGGTCGGTCACATTGCCCGGTATTCCGGAGGAGAATCCGCCATCGACACCCGATGACCGCTTCTTTCCGTCGGGGCCCTCTTCTACGGAATTGCGCCAGTCCGGCTGCTTTTCGTCTTCTTCGAAGGACGTGCTGAACGTCCGGTCACCCGTGGGCCTTTGGCCTCCGGGGCCAGACCCGGCCGATTGAGCGGCGGCCGCCGTGGGGGCTGTCACGACCAGGACCAAAGAGGTCGCGATCAGCGCTGCCGTGCTGCTTCGTCTCGTACGAGAACGGTGTCGGGGGTGCATGCCGAGCCATTCCTCCCGGGGAAGTGCGCGCTTGGACAACGTTGTCAGAAGATGCGCAGGAACAAGTAGGGAGGCAAGTGGCTGATGGTGTCAAGGGAGTTGGATCGGGGCCCGCCGCCGAATCGACCGGAATGCGGAAATCGTTACATCCGAAGGAGGGTCCGGAGTGTCGAGGTATCCGCGAGGTCTCAACTCGGGAAAGACTGCCGTGCAACCTTGCTTTCGATCTTGCTCAGTTGGCGGCAAGTGGACTATACCTGTCGGCGTCTGCACAGCTGGTTCACCGGTTGTGCGGCTGGGGGACACGGGGGCAGGACAAGCACGACGCCGCAGGTGCGTCGGCTGTTCGGTCCCCCGTCGCCCCCCACGGCAATCGTTAGCCTGAAATCTGTACCACCCAAGCGCAACTGACCGCGGTGGCGGGGCCCTTCGCTGAGGCGAATTACGACGGGGCGACCGGTACACACCGCCTGAGTCCTGGAGAAGGCGAGGACTTGAGCATGGGATCCACCTCCGCCCACAACAATGAGGGCCTTGGCCGTCGCGATGTGATCAAGCGTTCTGCCGCACTCGGTCTGATCACCGTTCCGACCATGAGCTTCCTGTCCGCCTGCGCGAGCGGCGACAGCGGCGGCGACGAGCCCGTCAAGAAGGGCAAGACCAGCGCGAAGAACCCGCTGGGCGTCAACGAGAGCGCCGCGCTCGACGTGGTGATCTTCAACGGCGGCTTCGGCGACCAGTACGCCAAGGACGCCGAGAAGAAGTACGGCGAGGCGTTCCCGAAGGCCAAGGTCAAGCACACCTCGACGCAGAAGATCCAGTCGCAGCTCCAGCCGCGCTTCAACGGCGGCACCCCGCCGGACCTGATCGACAACTCGGGCGCCGAGCAGATGGACATGGGTGTCCTCGTCGGCAAGAAGCAGCTGCTCGACCTGACCCCGCTGATGGACGCCCCGTCCTACGACGACCCGAGCAAGAAGGTCCGCGACACGCTGCGTCCGGGCGTTCTGGAGATGGGCCAGTTCGAGGGCGACCCGGTCTGGATCATGTACTACGCGTACACCGTGTACGGCGTGTGGTACTCGCAGACCAACCTGGAGAAGCTGGACGCGGAGTACCCCGAGACCTGGGACGACATGCTCGCCCTCTGCGCCAAGGCGAAGAAGCAGGGCATCGCGGGCTGGACGTACGCCGGTAAGTACCCGTACTACCTGCCGTTCTCCCTCTACCCGTTCATCGCCAAGATCGGCGGCCGGGAGGTTCTCGACAAGATCGACAACCTGGAGCCGAACGCGTGGAAGGACCCCGCCGTCAAGGCGGCCTTCGAGGCGTACTACGAGCTCTACAAGAAGGGGTACATCCTCAAGGGCACCCCGGGCCTGACCCACATCCAGTCGCAGACCGAGTGGACCAAGGGCAAGGCGCTCTTCATCCCGAACGGTTCGTGGGTGGAGAACGAGGCGGCGCCGACCACGCCCAAGGACTTCAAGATGATGGTCGCGGCTCCGTCCAGCCTGGACAAGTCCGACGCGATGCCCTTCGGCACCATCTGGGCGTCCGGCGGCGAGCCCTTCGTCGTCCCGGCCAAGGCGGCCAACCCGCAGGGCGGCATGGAGCAGCTGCGCATCATGCTCTCCGAGGAGTCCTCGAAGAACTTCACCAAGCAGGTGAAGTCGCTGAGCGCCTTCAACGGCGGCACCGACGGCCTGACCCTCTCCACGGCCATGCAGTCCGGTGTCGACGCGCTGAAGAAGGCCGGCGACAACGTGGTGAACCCGCGCCTCCAGGACTGGTACGTCAAGCTCCAGAAGGAGCAGATCGGCACCGCCGGTCTCGGTGAGATGATGGCGGGCCGACTGACCCCGGCCGAGGCCATCAAGAAGATCCAGGGCTACGCGGACGCCGCGGCCAAGGACCAGTCCATCAAGCACTACAAGCACCAGTGAGCAACCGTCACCAGCGGCGGCACCCGCGGAAAGATCGGGGTCGGTAAACGATGCAGCACGGCAAGTACCGGTTCATTGTGGGGTTCCTGGTAGTCCCCTTGGTGTTGTATGCGGTCTTCGTCATCTGGCCGTTCATCCAGGCCATCTACTATTCCTTCACGGACTGGACCGGACTGAGCCCCGACTTCAAGATGGTCGGCTTCGGCAACTACTCCAGGATGCTGAAGGACGACATCTTCTGGAAGTCGCTCCAGCACAGCGTGATTCTCGTGCTGGTGCTGCCGCTGGTGACGCTGGGCCTCGCGCTCTTCTTCGCCTTCATGCTCAACGTCGGAGGCCGTCGGCGGAAGAACGCCGCGGTCGCCGGCGTGCGGGGATCGGGCTTCTACAAGATCGCCTATTTCTTCCCGCAGGTCCTGTCGATCGTCATCGTCGCCCTGCTGTTCCAGTTCGCGTACAACCCGCGTTCTGGCATGATCAATTCGGCGCTGGAGGGGATCGGTCTCGACTCCGTCCAGCCGGAATGGCTGGGCGATCCGAATCTGGCGCTGATCTGCGTCATGGTGGTGCTGGTCTGGTCGACGGTCGGCTTCTTCGTCGTCCTCTTCTCGGCCGGAATGGCGTCCATCCCCAAGGACTTCTACGAGGCGGCGCTCCTGGACGGGGCCAGCCGCATCACGACGTTCTTCAAGATCACCGTCCCGCTGCTCTGGGACACCATCCAGTCGGGCTGGGTCTACATGGGCATCCTGGCCCTCGGCGTCGAGGCGTTCACGGCCGTCCAGGTCATGACGGTCGGCCCCGGCGGTCCCGACTACTCGACCTCGATCCTGCCGCTGTACGTCTACCAGACCGCCTTCCGCGACGGTCAGGCCGGATACGCGACGACGATCGGTGTCGGACTGCTCGTCGTCACCATGGCGTTCGCCGCCGTCGTGATGCGGCTGGGCCGGCGCGAGCGGCTGGAGTTCTGATGCCGCGCTTCCCGGGACGCGTTCCCCGCACCCCCAGCAGGCAAGACAGCCCGGCCGCGGCGGCCGGCTCGACAGTAGTACGAGGTGAGCACGCGTGAAGGCCACTGAAACCCCTCCCGCGGTCGCGGCGACGGAACCGGCCCCCGTGTCCAAGTCGCCCGCCCCGGCGGGCAAGGAGAAGAAGACCAGCGAGGGGAAGACCCTCAACGTCTTCTCGCACGGCGTGCTGATCATCTGGGCGATCCTGGTGGTGCTGCCGCTGCTCTGGGCGATCATGTCGTCGTTCAAGACCGACGACTCGATCCTGTCGACGCCGTGGAAGCTGCCGGACACGCTTCACTTCGAGAACTGGTCGCGCGCCTGGAGCCAGGCGCACATGAGCGATTACTTCTTCAACACGATCGTCGTCGTGGGCTGTTCGCTCATCGGCACCCTGCTGCTCGGCTCGATGGCGGCCTATGTGCTCGCCCGGTTCGACTTCCCGGGCAACCGCTTCATCTACTACATGTTCATCGGCGGGATGAGCTTCCCGATCATCCTGGCGCTGGTCCCGCTGTTCTTCGTGATGAACAACATGGGGATGCTGAACACGCGGCACGGACTGATCCTGGTCTACATCGCGTACTCGCTGCCCTTCACCGTCTTCTTCCTCACCTCCTTCTTCCGGACGCTACCGGGGTCGGTGGCGGAAGCGGCGATGATCGACGGGGCCTCGCACACCCGGACGTTCTTCCAGGTCATGCTGCCGATGGCCAAGCCCGGACTGATCAGCGTCGGCATCTTCAACTTCCTCGGCCAGTGGAACCAGTACATGCTGCCGACGGTGCTGAACACCGACCCGAAGTACCGGGTGCTCTCGCAGGGTCTGGTCGAACTGGCCAGCAGCCAGGGCTACAAGGGCGACTGGTCCGGCCTCTTCGCCGGTCTGGTGATGGCGATGCTGCCGGTCCTCGCGGCCTACATCATCTTCCAGCGCCAGGTCGTGGCGGGGCTGACCGCGGGAGCGGTGAAGTAACGCCCCGTACACCCTGAACGCACTTCACGAACGAAGCGAACCGCCCGCCGGCATCCCAGCCGGCGGGCGGTTCGTCTGTGTACGGGGGACTTCGCCCGGGCCGCGGGGTGGAGGAGCGGTGCTCATCGGTGGCTCCGACTGCTCAAGGTCTTGACGGGGCCCGCCCGAAAACGGTCAGCTTAGAGTTCACATGTTGGAGAATATGGCAGGAGTGAGTGAGTCGATGGAGACTCCGGGGTCGCAGACGTCTCTGCATCGCGCCAACCTTGAGCGGGTCGTGCGCGCCGTACGCATGGCTGGTTCGCTCACCCAGGCGGAGATCGCCAGGAGTACGGGCCTCTCCGCGGCCACCGTCTCCAATATCGTTCGCGAACTGAAGGAAAGCGGCACGGTCGAGGTGACCCCCACCTCGGCGGGCGGCCGCCGGGCCCGCAGCGTCTCGCTCAGCGGTGACGCGGGCATCGTGATCGGCGTCGACTTCGGCCACACCCACCTGCGCGTGGCGGTCGGCAACCTGGCCCACCAGGTGCTCGCCGAGGAGTCCGAGCCGCTGGACGTCGACGCCTCCTCCGCCGAGGGCTTCGGACGGGCGGAACAGCTGGTCAAGCGGCTGATCGAGACCACCGGGATCAGCCCGGGGAAGGTCATCGGGGTGGGACTCGGTGTACCCGGCCCGATCGACGTCGAGTCCGGCACCCTGGGCTCCACGTCGATCCTGCCGGGGTGGACGGGCATCAACCCCAGCGAGGAGCTCGCCGCCCGCCTCGGCGTGCCGGTCTACGTGGACAACGACGCCAATCTCGGGGCCCTGGGCGAGCTGGTGTGGGGGAGCGGCCGGGGGGTCAGGGACCTCGCGTACATCAAGGTCGCCAGCGGTGTCGGCGCCGGTCTGGTGATCGACGGGCACATCTACCGGGGCCCGGGCGGCACGGCCGGCGAGATCGGCCACATCACCCTGGACGAATCGGGCCCGGTCTGCCGCTGCGGCAACCGCGGCTGCCTGGAGACCTTCACGGCCGCGCGCTACGTCCTGCCCCTGCTCCAGCCCAGCCACGGCCCCGATCTCACCATGGAGCGGGTGGTCCAGCTGGCCCGCGAGGGGGATCCGGGCTGCCGACGGGTGATCGGTGACGTCGGGCGGCACATCGGCAGCGGGGTGGCCAACCTCTGCAATCTGCTGAACCCGAGCCGCGTGGTGCTGGGCGGCTCGCTGGCGGAGGCCGGGGAGCTGGTCCTGGGGCCCATCAGGGACTCCGTGTCGCGTTACGCCATCCCCAGCGCGGCCCGGCAGCTGTCCGTGCTTCCGGGGGCCCTGGGGGGCCGTGCGGAGGTGCTGGGCGCGCTGGCGCTCGTCCTGAGCGAGATGGGGGATTCAACCCTTTTGGAGAGCACCCTCCCTGCGGCCACTCCTGCCTTCACTTAGATAACGAATGGCACCGTTGTCATCTCGTTAAGGATTTACTCCTTGACGCCGCCCTCGCGGCCGAGTTGACTTCCAGCCACCTCGGCCGCGACGTTGCGGCCTCGTCAGGGAGGCAAACCCCCAATGAACGCAATGACGCGACGCATCGTCATAGGCACGGCCGCCGTTTCGATGGCCGTCTCCCTCGCCGCTTGCGGCAAGGCCGGCGACGACAAGAAGGACTCGGCGGACTCGGGCAGCAAGACCAAGATCGGTCTGCTGCTCCCGGAGAACAAGACCGCCCGCTACGAGACGCTGGACAAGCCGCTGTTCATCGAGGCGGTCAAGAAGGACTGCGCCGACTGCGAGGTCGTCTACAACAACGCGGCCGGGGACGTCGGCCAGCAGAAGCAGCAGTTCGAGCAGCAGATCGCCGACGGCATCAAGGTCATCGCGATCTCCTCGGTCGACGCCGAGAAGTCCGCCGCCTGGGTCGAGGCCGCCCACAAGAAGGGCGTCAAGGTCGTCGCGTACGACCGCGCCATCGCGGGTGCCGACGCCTACGTCAGCCACGACAACGAGAAGATCGGCCGCCTCCAGGGCCAGGCCGTCCTCGACGCCCTGGGTGCCAAGGCCGCCAAGGCCAACCTCGTCATGATCAACGGCGACGAGAAGGACCCGAACGCCGGTCTGTTCAAGAAGGGCGCCCACGCGTCCCTCGACGGCAAGATCAAGATCGCCTACGAGGCGTCCGGCGAGTGGGACCCGAAGATCGCCGGTGAGAAGATGACCGCCGCGATCTCCTCGGTCGGCAAGGGCAAGATCGACGCCGTCTACTCCGCCAACGACGGCATGGCGGGCGGCATCATCACCTCGCTGAGCAACGCCGGCATCAAGGACATCCCGGTGGGCGGCCAGGACGCCGAGCTCCCGGGCATCCAGCGGATCATCGCCGGCACGCAGACCTTCACGATCTACAAGTCGCCGAAGCAGCTGGCCCCCGCGGCCGCCCAGTTCGCCGTCAACCTGCTCCAGGGCAAGGACATCGGCGCCCAGGGCGAGACGGACGGCGTTCCGTCCACGCTGCTCGAGCCGACCGTGGTCAACAAGGACAACATCGAGTCCACCGTGATCAAGGACGGCATCTACAAGGTCGCCGACGTCTGCGTCAAGGACATCGCCGCCAAGTGCACCGCGCTGGGCATCAAGTAGTCCCTCCTCGCGCCGGGGCCGACAGGCCCCGGCGCGTGCGGGCCCGGGTCCGCCCCGCACGGCGGAACCCGCCCGCGCCCCCATGACTGTCCGGCCCCGGTCGGCTCACACCCCGCTTCCGGCCGGGTGCCGGACACTCTTCCCCCCAGTGCTTCCCGTATGTCGACGCTGCCCTCGCGGCGCGGCGTCTCCGCCGGTCAGGCGGCACATCCCCGCCGGTCAGGCGGCGAAGGAGATGGTTCACGTGTCACAGACGCCCGTGCTGGCGTTGCGTGGAGTCTTCAAGCGATTCGGAGCGGTCCAGGTCCTCTCCGGTGTCGATCTCGAAGTCCACGCCGGAGAAGTGGTCGCCCTCGTCGGCGACAACGGTGCCGGAAAGTCCACGCTGGTCAAGACGATCGCCGGCGTGCACCCCATCGATGAGGGCGTCATCGAGTGGGAGGGCGCGAAGGTGGACATCAGCCGTCCGCACGACGCCCAGAACCTCGGCGTCGCCACCGTCTACCAGGACCTCGCGCTCTGCGACAACCTGGACGTCGTCGCCAACCTCTTCCTCGGGCGCGAGATCAAGAAGGGCGGCGTCCTCGACGAGGTCGCCATGGAGAAGCGGGCCCAGGACCTCCTGTCGACCCTCTCCATCCGCATCCCCAGCGTCCGCATCCCGGTCGCCGCGCTCTCCGGCGGTCAGCGCCAGGTCGTGGCCATCGCCCGCGCCCTGGTCGGCAACCCCAAGATCGTGATCCTGGACGAGCCCACCGCGGCCCTCGGCGTCGAGCAGACCGCCCAGGTGCTCGACCTGGTGGAGCGGCTGCGCGAGCAGAACCTCGGCGTCATCCTCATCAGCCACAACATGGCCGATGTGAAGGCCGTGGCCGACAAGGTCGCCGTGCTGCGACTCGGCCACAACAACGGCGTCTTCCCCGTGGCCACGACCAGCCACGAAGAAATCATCGCCGCGATCACGGGCGCCACGGACAACGCCGTGACCCGTCGCAAGTCGCGCAGCGCGGAGGCATCCAAGTGAGCAACACCAACGAGACTTCGGCCAAGGTCCCGGCCCAGGCGGAGCCCACCGAGGCCCCCGAGACCACCGAGGCCCCCGCGGCGGCCGAGGGCGCCGTGCGCGTCGTCGACCCCCGGCTGCTCGTCCGGGAGCAGGGCTTCAAGGGCTACTGGACCGAGTTCAAGCGCAAGGTGCGCTCGGGTGAGATCGGCTCGCTGCCCGTCGTGGTCGGCCTGATCATCATCGGCATCGTCTTCCAGGCCGAGACCGGCAACTTCCTCACCTCGTACAACCTCGACCAGATCACGCTGTACGCGGCGGGCCCCGGCATCATGGCCGTCGGCATCGTCTTCGTCCTGCTGCTCGGCGAGATCGACCTCGCGGTCGGCTCCGTCGCCGGTCTGGCGGGCGCGGTGTGGGCCGTCCTCGGCACGGACATGCCCGACGGCCTGGCCATCGTGCTCGGCATCCTCTCCGGCACGGTCATCGGCGCCTTCCACGGCATCGTCTTCGCCAAGATCGGCGTGCCCGCGTTCGTCGTGACCCTGGCGGGCTTCCTGGGCTGGGCCGGCATGCAGACCTGGGTGATGGGCGAGAAGTCCACCATCACCACCCCGCTCGGCAGCTTCGTCCGCGACCTGACCAGCTACTACTTCGAGGACGTCGCCGCCGCCTACGGCCTCGCCATCGTCGTGATCGTCGCCTTCTACCTCACGCAGCTGCGTGACGCGCGGCGCCGCAAGGCCGCCGAGCTGCCGGCCCGCCCGCAGAGCGAGATCATCCTGCGCACCGTGCTGCTCGCCGTCCTGGCCCTCCTCGCCGCGTACGCGTTCAACCAGGAGCAGGGCCTCCCGCTCTCCCTGGTGATCTTCCTCGCGATCCTGGTCATCACCGACTTCGTGCTCCGCCGCACCACGTACGGCCGTCAGGTCTTCGCGGTCGGCGGTGGCGTCGAGGCCGCGCGCCGCGCCGGTATCAACGTCTCCTGGATCCGCATCTCGGTGTTCATGATCTCCGGCACGCTCGGTGCGGTCGGCGGCCTCTTCCTGGCCTCCGCGACCGGCGGCGCCGACCGCTCCCTCGGTGGCGGCAACCAGCTCATGATGTGCATCGCCGCGGCCGTCATCGGCGGTACGTCCCTGTTCGGCGGACGCGGCAAGGTCTGGTCGGCGCTCCTCGGCATCCTGGTGATCCAGTCGATCGTCCAGGGCCTCAACCAGATGAACCTGTCGTCCAACGCGATCCAGTACATGATCACCGGTGCGGTCCTCCTCATCGCCGTGATCATCGACTCGGTCTCCCGCAAGACGCAGAAGACCGCAGGGCGCGCCTAGCGACACGCAACACCGCAGGCCGCGCGCGTACGCACCACCCGCCGGAGCCCGGCGCCCCCACGGAGGGCGCCGGGCTCCGGCGCGTACCGGCACGGAAGGGGCAGCACGCCCCGACTCCCGCTTCGGGGGGAGGCCGTTAGACTCATCGGATCGGCATGCTCGACCAGCACAATCGCAAGGAGGCACGGTGACACAGCCGCGCGAAGCGCGTCACGCACGGGCGGTGGTGGGCGACGGATGGGATCTGCTGACCCGCATCGGCGGACCGCGTGACCTCGACCGGCTCACTCCCGAGCAGCTGGAGCAGCTCGCCGAGGAGATCCGGACCTTCCTGGTCGACGCGGTCTCCAAGACCGGCGGACACCTCGGACCCAACCTCGGCGTGGTCGAGCTCACCATCGCCCTGCACCGGGTCTTCGACTCGCCGAAGGACAAGGTCCTCTTCGACACCGGCCACCAGAGCTACGTGCACAAGCTCCTCACCGGCCGCCAGGACTTCAGCAGGCTCAAGAGCAAGGGTGGCCTCTCCGGCTACCCCTCGCGCGCCGAGTCCGAGCACGACGTCATCGAGAACTCGCACGCCTCGACCGTCCTCGGCTGGGCCGACGGCCTCGCCAAGGCCAACGAGGTCCGCGGCAAGGACGACCACGTCGTCGCGGTCATCGGCGACGGCGCCCTCACCGGCGGCATGGCCTGGGAGGCGCTGAACAACATCGCCGCCGCCAAGGACCGCCCCCTCGTCATCGTCGTCAACGACAACGAGCGCTCCTACGCACCCACCATCGGCGGCCTCGCCAACCACCTGGCCACCCTGCGCACCACCGACGGCTACGAACGCTTCCTGGCCCGCGGCAAGGACCTCCTGGAGCGCACCCCCGTCGTCGGCAAGCCGCTGTACGAGACGCTGCACGGCGCCAAGAAGGGCCTCAAGGACTTCATCGCCCCGCAGGGCATGTTCGAGGACCTCGGCCTCAAGTACGTCGGCCCCATCGACGGCCACGACATCGAGGCCCTGGAATCCGCCCTCCAGCGCGCCAAGCGCTTCGGCGGTCCGGTCATCGTGCACTGCCTCACCGAGAAGGGTCGCGGCTACACCCCCGCGCTCCAGGACGAGGCCGACCGCTTCCACGCCGTCGGCAAGATCCACCCCGACACGGGCCTGCCCGTCGCCACCTCCGGCCTCGACTGGACCTCGGTGTTCGGCGAGGAGATGGTCAAGCTCGGCCACGAGCGCGAGGACATCGTCGCGATCACCGCGGCCATGCTCCAGCCGGTCGGCCTGACCCGGTTCGAGAAGGACTTCCCGGACCGGATCTACGACGTCGGCATCGCCGAGCAGCACGGCGCGGTCTCCGCGGCCGGCCTCGCCACCGGCGGCCTCCACCCGGTCTTCGCGGTGTACGCCACCTTCCTCAACCGCGCCTTCGACCAGGTCCTGATGGACGTCGCCCTGCACAAGTGCGGGGTCACCTTCGTCCTGGACCGGGCCGGCATCACCGGTACGGACGGCGCCTCGCACAACGGCATGTGGGACATGTCGATCCTCCAGGTCGTGCCCGGCCTGCGGATCGCCGCCCCGCGCGACGCCGACCAGGTCCGCGCCCAGCTGCGCGAGGCCGTCGAGGTGGACGACGCACCCACGGTCGTCCGCTTCTCCAAGGGCGCGGTCGGCCCGTCGGTCAAGGCCGTCGGCACGGTGGGCGGCATGGACGTGCTCCGCGAGCCCGGCGCCGCCCGGCCCGACGTGCTGCTCGTCTCCATCGGCGCGCTCGCCCCGATGTGCCTGGAGATCGCCGACCTGCTCGACGCCCAGGGCATCTCCACGACCGTCGTGGACCCGCGCTGGGTGAAGCCGGTGGACGAGGCCCTGGCCCCGCTCGCCGCGCAGCACCGCGTCGTCGTCACCGTCGAGGACAACAGCAGGGCCGGCGGCGTCGGCTCCGCGGTCTCCCAGGCGCTGCGCGACGCGGACGTCGACGTCCCGCTGCGCGACTTCGGCATCCCGCCGGTCTTCCTCGACCACGCCTCCCGCAAGGAGGTCATGGCCGAGATCGGGCTGACCGCGCCGGACATCGCCCGCCAGGTCACCGGCCTGGTCGCCAAGCTGGACGGGCGCTACGAATCGGCGGAGGACCGCACCGTCGTGGAGCGCGTCCGGGACTGACCCGTAGCAGCTCGGCCGAACGGGCCGGTCGGACCACCCGTAACGAGTGGTCCGACCGGCCCGTTCGCGTGAAATCCGGCCGCGGCAGGCGTGCCGCGAACGGGTGGTGGGGCCGGGTCCGGAGACTGGCGTGCACGACGAGTGCGTGGAGGTACGCCGGTGAGCACGCAGCAGGACCTGCCCCCGAGCGGCAACGGGCTGTTCAGGACCAAGACGGTCGAGCAGTCCATCCGCGACACCGAGGAGCCGGAGCACGCCCTCAAGAAGTCGCTCTCGGCCCTCGACCTCACGGTCTTCGGGGTCGGCGTCGTCATCGGCACCGGCATCTTCGTCCTCACCGGCAAGGTCGCCAAGGAGACGGCGGGCCCGGCCACCGCCCTCGCCTTCGTCGTCGCGGGCGTCGTCTGCGCGCTGGCCGCCCTGTGCTACGCGGAGTTCGCGTCCACCGTCCCGGTCGCGGGGTCCGCGTACACCTTCTCGTACGCCTCCCTCGGCGAGCTGGTCGCCTGGATCATCGGCTGGGACCTGGTGCTGGAGTTCGCGCTGGGCACGGCGGTGGTCGCGGTCGGCTGGTCCGGCTACGTCCGCTCGCTGCTGGACAACGCGGGCTGGCACCTGCCGGACGTGCTGTCCGGGCCGGACGTGGCGGACGGCTTCGGCTTCGACATCCTGGCCTTCGCCCTGGTGCTGATCCTGACCGTGATCCTGGTCCTGGGCATGAAGCTTTCCGCCCGGGTCACCACGGTGGTGGTCGCCATCAAGATCGCCGTCGTCCTGATCGTGATCATCGCGGGCCTGTTCTTCATCGACACCGGGAACTACTCCCCGTTCATCCCCGACGCCCAGCCCCAGCCCTCCGGGTCCGGGTTCGACGCCCCGCTGGTCCAGCTGATCTTCGGCTACGCCCCGACGAACTTCGGCGTCATGGGCATCTTCACCGCCGCCTCCATCGTCTTCTTCGCCTTCATCGGCTTCGACGTCGTCGCCACGGCCGCGGAGGAGACGAAGCTGCCGCAGCGCGACATGCCGCGCGGCATCCTGGCCTCGCTGTTCATCTGCACCGTGCTCTACGTCGCGGTGTCGATCGTCGTCACCGGCATGCAGCACTACACCGAGCTGTCCGTCAGCGCCCCACTCGCCGACGCCTTCAAGGCCGTCGGACATCCCTTCTACGCCGGCGTCATCAGCTTCGGCGCCGCCGTCGGCCTCACCACGGTCTGCATGATCCTGTTGCTCGGCCAGACCCGGGTGTTCTTCGCGATGAGCCGGGACGGCCTGCTCCCGAGGTTCTTCTCCAAGACGCACCCGCGCTTCCGCACCCCGTACCGTCCGACCATCCTGCTCGGCGTGATCATCGCCGTCGTCGCCGGGGTGACCAGCATCAACGAGCTCGCCACGCTGGTGAACATCGGCACGCTCTTCGCCTTCGTGGTCGTCGCGCTCGGCGTCATCGTGCTGCGCCGCACCCGCCCGGACCTGCACCGCGCGTTCCGCACCCCGTGGGTGCCCGCCGTCCCGATCGTGTCGGTGGCCGCCTCGGTCTGGCTGATGCTCAACCTGCCCGCCGAGACGTGGCTGCGGTTCGTGGTCTGGATGGTGATCGGCGTGGTCATCTACTTCGCGTACGGCCGCTCGCACAGCCGGGTGAACCGCGACCGGGTCTGACCCGGCCTGATCCGGGGGAAGGGCCCTAAGCCTCCGGCCGCACCGTGCGCGGCCCCGTGCACCGCGCCCCGTGCGCCTCGACCCGGCGGCGCAGCTCGCGGTCCGCGGTGACGACGACACAGGGGCGCGGCGCGGTCTCCGCCGCCGCGCCCGCCGCCAGTTCGGCGATCAGGTCGTCACCGCTGCCCGGGGCAGCCGCCACCCGTACCCCGGGCACCGGCGCGACGTCCCGGGCCCGCCCCTCGACCACCAGCACCAGGTCGACGGGGCCGGGCGTACCGGGCAGGCCGTCGGAGGCGTAGGGAACCAGCGAGTCGCGCAGCCGCTCGGCCGCACCCCGCCGGTCCCGCCACCAGCCGTCCGGGACGGACCCGACGACATTGGCCGCGTCGACGATCACCAGGGGCAGCGGATTCGGCATGGGGCCACCCTGTCATGCCCGGGGTGTGGCGAAGCCGCGCGCAAGCGGTGCGGACGCGGTGATTCCAAGGGTTCGAACGGTGATTCTATGATGGGTGCTCCCCGCCTTCCGGATGCCGGTCGTGACACAAAGCCGCAGATCGGGGGCGGACCATCACGGAAGGAAGACGCCACGACATGCGAGTCAGGTCGAGACGTGCCCAGGGGAGCGCCTCGGGCAAGGGCGACGATGCCCTGCGAGACGTCGAAAGCGCCCGTGGCACCGGCGAGACCCCGGTCGACGGACGCTGGCTCGTGCGTGGCAAGGACGGCAGGCTCACCGCCTACGCGCGCAACGAGGACGGGCTGCTGCGCTGGACCGAGGAATGCCCCGGCGGCCCCGGCTGGCAGGGCCCCGAATTCTTCCCGGTCCCGGACCTGACCCACCTCGGCGTCGCCCAGGGCCCGGACGGCTACGTGCACTTCATCGGCCGCCGCACGGTGCACGGCGACGAGGAGCAGCCGCAGGTCGACCTCGTGCACGCCATCCAGTACCAGACGGGCCGCCCGGTCACCGCGTGGCGGACCGTGGGCAATCCGTACAAGGACGGCGACGAGCGCGCCGCCCGCATCGGCCCGCCGGCCGCCGCCGTCGCCCCGACCGGCATGGTCCACGTCTTCGTCCGCAACGCCAACGGCGGCATGATGCTGCGCCGCGAGGCGAAGAGCGGCAAGTGGGAGGGGTGGAAGGACCTCAGGGGCACTCTGGGCAAGGAGACGATGGCCGTCGCGGTCGCCGATTCGGGCCGCATGGAGCTCCTGGTCCCCGGCACCAACAAGGCCATGCGGTGGGCCCAGGCCGAGCCGGGCGGCGCCTTCCAGAAGGGCGACAACCTCAACGTCAAGATCGCCGGCGGCGCGGTGAGCGTGCTGGAGACCGCGCCCGACCGCAACACCTTCTACTGGACCGACGCCACCACCGGCACCCTGGTCGCCACCCGCCTGGACACCCCGCCCATCACGATCGGGGACACCCCGGCCGAGGGCCGGATCGCGGTGCTCCGCGCCGAACTGGACGACTACGACTGCACGGTGCTCGCCCACCGCACCCGCGACGGTCGCGTCCTGCTCGCGGCCTGCGGCACGGAGAACGAGGCGGGCGGCCTGTGGTGGGCGGCGACCGGCGAACGCACCTCGGCGCCCCCGGCGTTGGCGCTCGACGGCGAGGGGCGCGTGGTGCTCGCGATGATCGGCGAACGCGGCGGGCTGTACGTGGCCCGGCAGAACGACGAACCGGGTCTCGCGCTGGGACCGGCCCAGCGGGTGTGAACCACTAGGGGGTGTCTCGCCGGTCAGGGTCGGTCAGGCCGTGCCAGACGCCGCGGACCCGGCCCTGACCGGCAAGACACCCCCCAAGGCCCCGGGACCGCTCCCGGGGCCGTATGCCGCGATGCTGCTCAGCCCTGGCCGAGGGCCGGGGACTTCTTGGCGGACTCGGGGATCGGGGTGTCCTCGCGGAGCGCCTTCCACAGCGCGTCCGCCCGCGACTTCACGGCCACGACGCGGTTGTGGTCGATCTTGTCGTACTCGACGGGGAGCATGATCGTCTCCATCGTGTCCGGGTCGACCCCGTTCATGGACCGGGCGAACTTCGCGAGCGAGGTGAGCGAGGCCAGCTCGTCGTCGGTGGTCAGGGCCGCCGTGGCCGAGTTGGCGATCTTGTAGGCGCTGGTCGGGCTGCCGAGCAGGTCCTGGCTCTTGACCTCCTTGAGCAGCGCCATCAGGAACTGCTGCTGGAGGCCGATGCGGCTCAGGTCGGTGCCGTCGCTGAGGCTGTACCGGGTACGGACGAACTTCAGGGACTCGGTGCCGTCGAACTTGTGCGGTCCGGCGTCGACGTTCAGCCCGGTCTTCTTGTCGTGGATGGGCTCCTTGACGTCGATGTTCACCCCGCCGATGGCGTCCACGAGCCCCTTGAACCCGGCGAAGTTGATCTCCAGGTAGTGGTCGATCCGCACCCCGGACATCTTCTCGACCGTCTTGACCACACACGCCGGACCGACCTGCGAGTACACCGAGTTGAACATCACACGGTCCTTGCCGGCCACCGTCGAACCGTCGCCCTTGGTGCACTCGGGCCGGGTCACCAGGGTGTCGCGCGGGATGGACACGGCGACGGCCTTGTCACGGCCCTCCGGGATGTGCACGACGAGCGCGGTGTCGGACCGGGCCCCGCTGACCCCGATCCCGCCGCCCAGCTCCTTGTTCTCCGAGCCGGCCCGCGAGTCGGACCCCAGGACCAGCAGGTTCTGCCCGCTGGTGGGCAGCTTCTCGGGACGGTCCTCACCGAGCGCCTTGTTGATGTCGACGCCCTTGATGTTGCCGTTGAGGTGGCTCCAGAACCACCACGCGGTGCCGCCCGCGGCGACGACGAGCACCAGGGCCGAGACCAGGATCACCCGCCGTATTCGCTGGCCCCGCGTCCGGACACGCTTGCGCCCACGGCGGCGGGGGGTCTCCGGGGAGCTCCCCTGGCCGGGGGTCGTGTCGTCTTGGCTCATCCTGAATGAGTCCTCACAGCTTGTGGCCTGGTCAGGGCGCAAATGATGGGCTGGGACTCGGGTGGGGGGTGGAGCCGGTCCTCGTTTTCCCGGGATGAGCACTATAAGCAGTCGATCAGGTGTACGTACGAAGGCTGTCGCGCAACTGTGACAGAACGGGCGCTCATCGCTCATTTGTTCCGGTCCTGTCTATGATGTCTCGGTTCCGGCCCCCGTCCTGGGGGCCCGCTGCCCTGAAAGGTTGAGGACGAGCCATGCGGGGTGCCTCGCTGTACGGAACGGAGCGGCGGGACGCGCCCTCCGCCCAGGGCGAGGGGGAGCCCGGCCGCACGGAGGGCGGTCCCTGGCTGCTCGCCGGACACGACGGCCGGCTCACCGTCTATCTGCACACCGGGGACGCGCTGCTCCGCTGGACGCAGGAGGCGGTCGGTGCTTCGCGCTGGTCGGGGCCGGACGCCCATCCGGTGAAGGACCTCACCCACCTCACGGTGACCCAGGGCCAGAATCGTTACGTCCACTTCGTCGGGCGCCGGGTGCGGTCGAAGGTCGACGGCAGGTCCGCCGTGGACATCGTGTGCGCCACGCAGTACCAGACCGGACGGCCCGTCACCGAGTGGCGGTCGCTGGGCAACCCCTTCAAGGACCTCGACCGCTCCGAGCAGGTGGGCGTCCCCAGTGCGGCCGTGGCGAACGGCGGCGCGCTGTACGTCTGTGTTCCGACGGCGTGGGGCGGCGCGGCGCTGCGACGGGAGGACCGGAACGGGCAGTGGGAGGCGTGGAAGGAACTCGACATCGCCGGAGTCACCGACCGGCCGTCACTCGCGGCGACTGCCGGCGGACTGGTCGAGCTGCTCGCCCCCACCCGCGCGGCGGCCCTCCATCTGCGCCAGAGCGGCCAGGGCGAGGGTCTGACCCGGGGCTATGACGCCGGTGTCGTCCCGCTGCCCGGGAGCGCGACGGCTCTGGAGACCGCTCCGGGGCGCATGACGCACTACCTGACCGATGTCCGCGGCGGCGGAGTCGTCGCCTTCCGGCCCGGGAACTGGCCGATGCCGCTGGGCGGAACTCCGGGCGACGGCCGCATCGCGGCCGTGCGGGGGACGGTGGACGGTTTCGACTGCACGGTGCTCGCGGTGCGGGGCCCGGACGGCTCGGTCCATCTGGGCGCCTGCTCCACCGAGGAGGAACGGGGCGGGATGTGGTGGACCGACACCGGTGCGACCGCCGCCGGTGACCCCTCGCTCGCGCTCGACGGATACGGACGGGTCGTCGTGGCCGTATCCGGGGCCGACGGACGCCCCGTCCTCGCGCGGCAGACGGACGGCCCCGGTCTGACCCTGGGTGACTGGAGCCGGATATGAAAGCCCCTGCGGGGAACGGCCGTGTGGCCGTCGTAGCGGAGTGCGCGGCCGACGCCGCGCTGCTCGTCGCGGCCGAGGCGGCCGCCGGGCCGGAGATCGCGGTGATCTGTCTCCGGGACGACGACGAGGAGGGGCGCGCCGCCCTGGACCGCGCGCTCGCCGACGCCTCCGCGCGCGGGTGCCAGGTCCTGGGGCGGCCCCGGATCCTCGACGAGCCCGGCGTCACCGGAATCGTGAAGGAGCTGCGGGCCCTCCAGCCCCTGCGCATCCGCAGCGCGGACCCCGATCCGACCCACCAGGGCTGGGACACGGACCGGAACTGCCCCGTGCACGACGAGCCGCCGGGGCGCGCTGCCGCGGCGCTGCTCGCGCTGGACGCCGCACGCGCCCTCCAGCGCGAATCGGCGACGCCCGTACTGGTCGACTGCCGCCGGACGGAGGCGGCCACTCCGCACCTGCCCGCCACCTCCTGCCCGCGCTACCCGGCCGTGACGGGGTGGCTGACCGAGGGGTTCGACGGCCGGGCGACCGCGTTCCTCCCTTCGGCGGCGGGCGTGCTGCGGTGGACGCGGTCGCGCCCGCACGGCGCGGACTGGGACGGGCCCGAGCTCCTTCCGGGGCCCAGGCTGATGCCCGGCCTCCGTGTCGTGCGCGACCTCTCGGGCTTCGCCCACCTCTTCGCGCTGCGCAGGACCGCGCGCACGGACGGCGGGGAGAACGTGGAGATCGTCCACGCCGCGCAGTACCGTTCGGGGCATCCGCTCACTCCGTGGCATTCCCTCGGGAGCCCGAACCCCGGGGACGCGTACAAGAGCCGGGAGACCGGATTCCCG
The DNA here is from genome assembly GCF_036346615.1 of Streptomyces sp. NBC_00523. Lineage (NCBI taxonomy): Bacteria > Bacillati > Actinomycetota > Actinomycetes > Kitasatosporales > Streptomycetaceae > Streptomyces > Streptomyces sp. NBC_00523. Next base: position 5,869,513 of record NZ_CP107836.1, read on the forward strand.
GCGGCCGGGTTCGACGCCGCGGGCGGTGTCGTCGTCTTCGCGCGGAACTTCGGGCACAGCGTGAGCTACCGCGAGCAGCGGCCCGAGAGTGCCTGGACGCCGTGGCGCCACCTCTCGGGCCTGCGCGTCGCGGACGAACTGGTCACCGTCACCACGCCCAAGGGGGACGTCCAGCTCTTCGCCCGGCTGCGGGACACCCCGGGCGTCGTCCGCTGGCACCGCCCCGGATACGACGCCGACTGGACCGAGGACCGCGCGGTGCCGTTCGCTCCTCGCCCGGGCTCCCTGGCGGCGGGCCCCGAACCGGGCACGGTGGTCTTCCGTGATCTGCGGACGAACGAGCCGTGCGTCTGGCAGTCGGGCGCGCACGCCCCGGTCCCCCTGGGGGCGGCCGAGGGCGAGGGGCCGGTCACCGGGGTGGCCGGGGTCCGTGTCGACGGCTGGGACTACTCGCTGCTCGTCCGCTCCGGGGCCGGCGGATCCTGCGAGATCGGCGCCTTCGCGGAGGGGCGGCCCGACGCGGGCGTCTGGTGGAACGGGCCGGCGGGGGAGGCGGCGCACGGGGTGCCCGCGGTGCTCCGGGACCGTACCGGAAGGGTCACGGTGGCGACCCTGACGGAGGGGGCGAAGCTCGCGGTCTCTCACCGAGAGTCACACGCCGAGGGCTTCACTTTTGGATCTTGGTACTCAGCGTGATATTGGCGATCGCCGGCGATCCCCCCGCTGATCGCTGACGATCAATTATGGTTGGGGCTGGATCAAGTTTTGATAAGGTCTGCAAGCCTTCTTGTGAGGGACCCGTGTGCATGTTGTGAACATGAAGGCACCTTCACGTTGAACGCGTCGGCGGGCCTGTTCGCTGTCGTTCTCGTGACTGAGGGGTTATGGCCAAACTGTCCCTGCGCGCTGTCCAGAAACTGACATGCAAAAAGCGCGACGCTTGGTGGACGGTGGTCCTGGTCGACCCCGTCGCGACCCGGATGCTCATCGTCATGGCCCGGTTCCGCTTCATCACGCCCAACCGCGTGACCTGGGCCGCGCTGTTCGTGGGGCTCGGTTCGGCTGCGATGTTCCTCAAGGGCGACACACAGTCCCTCATCATCGGGGCCGCGCTCTACCACCTGAGCTTCATCTTCGACTGCATCGACGGCAAACTGGCGCGCCTCAAGGGCAACGGCACCGTGTTCGGCGGCTGGCTGGACTACGTCTTCGACCGCATCCGCGTGCTCTTCTGCGCCCTGGCCCTCATGGGCGGCCAGTACCTGCGCACCGACGACGAACGTTTTCTGCTGGCTGCGCTGCTCGTCGTCTTCCTCGACATGCTCCGTTACGTGGACGCCCTCCAGATCTACAAGATGCGCATGTCGATGCGCGCGAAGATCGAGAAGGTCACCCGCGAGAAGCAGGAGGCCGAACTCGCCGCGGCCGAGGCCGCGCAGGGGACCGCGGAGGAGCCGGCCGCCCCGAAGATCCAGTTCATGGAAGACCTGCTGCGCGAGAACCCGGAGGCGGAGGCCCAGACCCTCAAGGAGCAGGCCACCGCCGGGCACGTCGTGGACCTCCACGCACAGTTCCGCCACCGCTTCCCCTGGTACCAGCGGTTCCGCCAGGCCCTGCTCCGCAGCCGGATCAGGCCGCACCTCATCAGCGGCATCGAGTTCCAGATGTTCATCTTCATCGTCGGCCCGCTCATCGGCCGGATCCTGGAGGTCACCGTGGTCTCCGCGGTGCTCCTCGGCATCTTCGAGCTGGTCATCATGTACAAGTTCTGGCTCTCCACCCGTGACTTCACCGCCGTCATGGAAGAGCTGAGCGTCACCCCCACCCAGGCGGGCACCATCGCACCCCACCTGCACCGCGGCCGGCACCGCCGGGGCGAGCAGGACCCCCTCCTGGTCGACCAGCGGCTCATCGACCCGCAGCCCGACGAGGACCCGTTCTTCCAGCCGTACCCCGAGCCCTACACGTCGCAGGAGCCGGGCGGCTGGGAGGAGGGCCACACCCTCCGCCTCCAGGTGCCGGGCGGCTCACTCGGTGCGCGTCCCTCCTCCCTGCCGCAGCAGCGCCGCTACCCGGGTGAGCGAGAGAGCGTCCGATGAACAACGAACGGGACACACCCGATGTCTGGGTGACGGTGGTCATCCCGGCCTACAACGCCGCGACGACGATCGGCAAGGCCGTCCAGTCCGCCGTCAACCAGACGTACGAGCTGGTCGAGGTCGTGGTCGTGGACGACGCCTCGACGGACAACACACTCGACGTCGTCAAGAACTTCGCCGGCAACAACCCGCGGGTGCGGGTCCTGCGCCGCGGCCGGAACAGCGGGGGCGTGGGCGCGCCGCGCAACATGGGCATCGCCCAGGCCGCCGGCCGCTACGTGATGTTCCTCGACGCCGACGACGAGCTGCCCCCGAGGGCCTGCGAGCTGCTGCTCGCCAGCGCGCTGGAGACCGGCAGCGACATCACCGCGGGCAAGGCCATCAGGGTCAACCGGGCCACCGGCGACAGCCAGGCATGGGCTCCCGAGGTCTTCGCGCTGGGGCGTACCGTCCCCAACCTGGTGGAATTCCCGCTGATGCTCACCGACCCCATCGCGGCGGCGAAGCTGTACCGGGTGGAGTTCCTCCGTTCGCAGGGCGTCTTCTTCCCCGAAGGGGTCTTCTACGAGGACACCTACTTCTCCACCGTGGCCGGCTGTCTCGCCGACGGGATCACGATCATCACCGACCCCGTCTACCGGTGGATGTGGGAGACCGAGGGTGCCTCGATCACCGGCCGCACCGGTGAGCTGCGCAGCATCACGGACCGCGTCGCGGTGCACCGCGCCACCGACGCGTTCCTCCAGGACCGCGGACTGTGGCAGCTCAAGGTCCGCAAGGACTCCAAGTTCCTCGCCCACGACCTCCGGCTCTACATGCGAGCCCTCGCCGAGGGCGGCCCGGACTTCCAGCAGGGCTTCGCGCAGATAGCGAGCAACTACCTCTTCTCCATCAGCGAGGAGGCCTTCGAGCTCTGCGACCCCGTGGACCGGGTCCGTGCCTTCTTCCTCATGTACCAGGAGATCGAGGCGGCCCTCACCACGCTGGACTACGCGCAGCGCAAGAGCATGCTGTCGTCCTTCCTGGTCGAGGAGGAGGGGCGCGTCTACTGGTCGGGCGACCACATGCACCTGCCCGAGGCCCGGCGGATGCTCGACGTCACGGAACTCGGGCTCTCGACCGCGAACCTCTCCCAGGTCCCGCTCTTCGCCCAGCTCGACCGCTGGTCCGTCACGGACGGGAAGCTGAGTTGCGAGGGGAGCCTCGTCAACCGCTTCGGCCGCATCGGATCCGGCGACGACCTCAAGCTCACGCTGGCCGTCCGCAACCGGCACACCAAGCGCGACCTCACCGCTCCCGTCCCGGGGACGGCCGTCGAAGTCGGCGAGCGGCTCGTCGGCTTCGCGGGGTCGGTGGAGCTGGAGTCCCTGCTGGGCAAGGACTTCTCCGACAGCACCGTCTGGAACGTCTCCGTCATCGTGGAGTGGAAGCGGTCCCGGTCCCGGTCCCCGCTCAACGTGCGGGACATCGACCTCGCCGGCTTCACCTTCCGGGGCCACGGCCAGGACCTGGAGGGGTACCGCACGGTCAGCGGCAACCTCGCGCTGCGGTGCGCAGTCGACGGCAGCCGCACCTTCGACGCCGAGCAGAGCGACCCGACCGCCCCGTGGATGTGGTGGCTCGACAGCGTCTCCGCACCGCTCCCGCACGCGCCGGGCCCGTACGAACTGGCCGTCGTGGTGCCCTGCTACAACGTCGAGAAGTACCTCGACGACTGCCTCGGTTCGATCGCCGCCCAGCGCGGGTTCGCGAGCACCCAGGTGATCCTCGTGGACGACGGCGCCACCGACGACACGTCGCGGATGCTGGACCACTTCGCCTCGTTCTACGCCAACGTGGTCGTCGTCCACCAGAAGAACGGCGGCCTCGGCAACGCCCGCAACAACGGGCTCGACGTGGTGACCGCGCCCTACGTCACCTTCCTCGACTCCGACGACATCCTCGGCGAGGACGCGCTGGCCGCGATGCTCCAGGCCGCCCGGCGCGACGGCTCGGACGTGGTGGTCGGCGACCTCGTCAACTTCCCGGACCGCCCCTACGGCCCCTGGAAGAAGTACTTCGGCGAGGGCGACCGCGTCGTCCAGGACTTCGCGGAGCTGCCCGACCTGATCTTCAGCGGCTCGGCCTGCAACAAGCTGTTCAGCACCCGCCTGCTCCGTGAGCTGGGTCTGCGCTTCGGGGAGGGCGTCCACTTCGAGGACGCCTGGCTGACGCTGCCCGCCATGCTGCGCGCCCGGGCCATCAGCGTGGTCGACCGGCCCGTCTACTACTACCGCGGACGCCCCGACGGCTCGTCCATCATGGACTCCCTGTGGAGCAAGCCGGCGAACTACTGGGACCACCTCAAGCTGAACCACTTCCTGCTCGAAGTGTCGCGCGCCGAGTCCCCGGAGATCCGCAGGATGTTCCACCGGTACGTCACGCGTACCTACAAGGGCTTCCTCTGCAACGCCCGCAACATGATGGGCCGGTCCCAGCTGGAAGAGATCTTCCCCGGCCTGCGGGCGCACTACGCGGACATCCCGGACGAGGTGATCGACGAGTTCGTCACCAACCCCGCCCAGCAGCTCGACCACTATGCCGCCAAGACCGGCAACTTCGAGCTGTTCGTCTCGCCCGAGAGCGTGCTGGACAACGTGCCGCTGGCCGTCCACATGGACGGCCACGGCTTCTTCCGCATGTTCGGCGGCCCGGCGAACCAGTCGAGTGCCGCGCGGGTGAAGGACCCCAACGTCGTCGTGGAGTCCGTGCGCTCGCGCGGCTCCGTCCTGGTGGTCGAGGGCTGCATGTCCTTCCCGGGCCTGAACATCGACTCGAAGTTCGTCAACCGCCTGGAGTTCGTGCACCAGACGTCCGTCGAGAAGATCGTCGTCCCGCTCCGCCAGATCTACCGGCGTGACCTCAGCAACGCCAGGAACGGCAAGGACGTCTACGCCGGCTGGTACGCCGAGATCCCGCTGGAGAAGCTGGCCGAAGGGGGATACAAGGCGGGCGACTTCCGGCTCCGCGTCCATTCCCCCGACGGCGAGCGCCACCGCAACGTCGTGATGAAGGCCCGGCTGCCCCTGCACCGCCTCAAAGGCGTCGGCGCGATCGGCCGGCACTCGTACATGCTCACCATCGGTGACGGCGACTCCCTGCACTTCAGGCTGATCGGCCGCACCCCACTGGCCCGCGCGAAGCAGATCCTCTGGCGGACCGCCCGCGAGATCAGGATCATGAAGCGGCGCAACCCCGGCTGGCGGATGAGGCTGGCCTACTGGCTGACCTACCCCCTGCTGCACTCCCGCGAGATATGGGTGATCGGCGAGCGCTCCGACACCGCGCAGGACAACTCGTACCACTTCTTCAAGTGGATCCGGCAGAACCGGAAGCGGTGCAACGCCTACTACGTCATCGACGGCAACTCCCCGGACCTCGCCAAGGTGAGCCCGTACGGGAACGTGCTGAAGCTCGGCTCGTGGAAGCACCGGATGTACCTGCTCCACGCCACCAAGCTCATCGGCGCGTACGACTCCGAGTCCTATCTGGTCCCGCAGGGATACCGGAAGGCCCTCTACCTGCACCGGTTCGGTGAGCTGATCCGGTACCAGCGGATATTCCTCCAGCACGGCATCACGTACAACGACGTGACCAGCGGTGCGTCGCAGTGGATCACCAGCTACGACATGATCATCACCGGTGGACGCCAGGAACGGGAGTTCTTCGCCGAGGAGGCGGGCTACGGGGAGCGCGCCGTCCTCGCCGGGTTCACCCGCTTCGACGCCCTGGACAAGGAGCCGAGGCAGCGCCCGCGCATTCTGCTCATGCCCACCTGGCGCCAGTGGATCGTGACCGCCTCGTACAAGAAGGGCCGGGGCCCGGCGAAGACCTCGTTCACGCAGTCCGAGTACTTCCGGTTCTACCGCGCGCTCCTGTCCGACCCCCGGCTGGCGCAGGCGCTGGACCGGTTCGGCGTGGACCTGGAGTTCTTCCCGCACTACGAGATCCGCCCGTACCTGCACCACTTCCAGCTGGACTCGCCGTCCATCGTCGTGGCCGATCCGCAGGCACGCAACGTGCAGCAGGCCATGAAGGAATGCTCGCTGATGGTGACGGACTACTCCTCCGTCTTCTTCGACGTGGCCTACATGGACACTCCGATCGTCTACGTCCCCTTCGACGAAGAGGACTTCTACGGTCGGCACTACAAGCGCGGGTACTTCAACCTGTCGACGGACGGCTTCGGCCCGGTCTGCCGCACGGTGGACGAGGCCGTGGAAGAGATCATCGCCTCGATCCGGAACCGGTTCGTCGTGCAGTCGCCCTACCGGGAACGGGCCGAGCGGTTCTTCGCGCACCGGGACCACGGCAACTGCGAGCGGGTCTACGAGGCGATCGACAGCCTGGGAACCGCCGGTGCGAGCGAGCTCGCCCCTCCGGGACCGACCGTCCCGGAGCACGTGCGGCAGACGGAGAGGGTGTGGGCAAGTGCTGCATGAGAACGGTGCGGGCGCCGAAGCCGCTTGCCGGATCTTCATCGCCGGCGATTCGACGTCGGTCGCGCGGGAGATGAGCCGGGCCCCGATGACGGGCTGGGGCCAAGTGCTCCCGCTCTTCTTCGACCGCCGGATCGAGGTGGTGAACTGCGCTCGCGCGGGCGCCAGTTCCCGTACGTTCAGCGAGCGCGGCAGGCTCGACTGGATCCTCCGGAACATCCGGCCGGGCGACTACATGCTGATCTCGTTCGGCATCAACGACGCCAAGCCCGAGAAATGGCTGAGGACCGAGGCGTTCGGCGACTTCCGCACCTACCTCCGCCACTTCGTGGACGGCGCCCGCTCCCGCAACGCGCACCCGGTGCTGGTGAGCACACACGAGCGCAACACCCACGACGCGCACGGAAACCTGTCGCGGGAGCACGTGGAGTACGCCATGGCGATGAGCGACGTCGCCGTGGAGACCAGCACGCCCTACATCGATCTGTACCACCAGAGCCTCTCCTGGTGGTCGGAGCTGGGAGACGAGGGCACCCGCTCCTTCTTCATCCACCTCGGGCCGGGGGAGCACCCCAACTACCCCGAGGGCTTCGACGATCCCGGTCACCTCGTCCCGGCCGGAGCCATCGCCTGCGCCCGGTTCGTCGCGTACTCCCTGGTGACCCAGCAGATCATCCCGGCGAACTGGACCGTCGACCTCGACCGGCAGGACTTCCCGCCCTCCGCGGTGACCTGGCTGGACGACGAGGCGCACGCGGCCCTGACCCATTCCCGGACCTCCGGTGCGGGGGCGGAACTGTGACGGACGTACGGCACATGTACCCGATAGCGCGGCTGCGCAGCGTCCAGCCGGGCCGACCCGAGATCGTCTGCACGGTGGAGCTGCACGGGGACAAGGATCCCGCGCTTCCCCTGCGGCCGGGCGAGACGGTCGAGTTCGAGTTCAAGGTCATCCCCGAGGGCCCGGGGTCGCGCTACTACGGCTATCTGATGGTGGAGTCCTTCAGCGAGGCCGCGACGATCGAGCGGGCCGCCGGAATGAGCCTCCTCGCGGTCGGCGACCGTTACGCCACCTCCACGGTCACGGGCGAGGAGCGCACCGCCCGCTTCGCGCTCACGGTCCACGAGAACGTGCCCCGCCACGCCTTCCTCGTCCCCCAGCTGCGTGCGGGCATCATCGCCGACGGCGGCAGCAGCCTCACGGCGAGCACGCGGTCGGTCAAGCAGCTCGGCTACCGGATCGCCCCCCTTCCGCCCCAGGGCAGGAAGCTCATGGTGCCGCCGGGCTACCGGGGCGCGCTCAACGGGCTCACGGAAGGGCTCGGCGACGGCGTACGGCTCGTCGGCGTCGGCCCCGCGCGGTTCGGGGAGACCTCCGTGACCCCGGACGGGCTGGTGACGTACAGCCCGGTCGCCGGATTCGCGGGCTACGACTCCTTCGACTACGTACTCGCCGACCCGGCGGAACGACTCACCCGCGCCCAGGTCACCGTCTACGTGGGGGACCTGACCATGACGCCGGGAGCCATCGCGGGCTGAGGCCCCGCGGCGCGAACCGGCGTGCTCTCCGCGTCGACCGGAACCAGGACCGCCGAGTGACTACCAGAGGGGCGGTCGCCATGAGCCGTGCGGGCGCGTACGCCCTGGCCGCCTGCCTGTTGCTGTCCTCCTGCGCTCCGGGCGGCGGCGGGGCCGACGACGGGGGCGCGTCGCCCAGGGCGGCAAGCCTTCGGCCCTCGGTGCCGGCCGGGGCCGAACTCACCCGGTCCACCCGCCGGCTCGCCGACGGAAGCCCGGTCCGGGTCGGCGTCATCGCCGTGTCCCCCGACGCGCCGCTGCGTGTGGAAGCGGTGCACGGCACCTCCCTCGCCCGCTCGGAGACCGTGCGCGCGATGGCCGGAACGGCGGGCGCCTGGGCCGCGGTGAACGGCTCCTTCTTCGACATCCGCAGCGGGCCCGCGTTCAGCGGCTACGAGGGAGACCCGCTCGGCGTGTACGTCGCCGAGGGCAGCCTGCTGAGCGAGGCCGCCGAGGGACGGACCGCCCTGATCCTCGGCGGGGGCTCGGCCAGGCCCCGGATCGGCGAGGTCACCTCGTCCTCCTCCCTGGCCGCATCCGACGGCGCGCACCGGGAGCTGGACGGGATCAACCGCACGCCCGGCCGCATCCTGGGGTGCGGGGGAGTGGGCGGCGACCGGCTCGCCCGGACCGGCGAACCCATGTCCGCCCCCGCGCACAACCAGCTGTGCGTGGACGAGGACGAGATCGTGGCCTTCACGGGCGAGTGGGGCGCCGCCACCCCGAAGGGCGACGGCACGGAGGCGCTCCTCGACCGCGACGGACGGGTGACGGCGCTGCGGTCGCCCGCCGGAGGCCCCGTCCCCCGGGGCGGACGCGTCCTGAGCGGCACGGGCGAGGGCGCGGCCTGGCTCAGGGCCCACGCCCGGCCGGGGGCGCACCTGAACGTGACGTCCGAGGTCCGCGACAGCCGGGGCGTCCAACTGTCCGGCGCGGAGACCTCGGTGGTCGGTGCCGGCCCCGCGCTCGTCCGCGACGGCCGCCGCTGGATCAACGGCGAGGCCAACGGCCTGACCCGGGCCGCGCTCGACCGGCGGGAGCCCAGAACCGCCGCGGGTGTCACCGAGGACGGCACTCTGCTGCTGGTGACGTTCGACGGGCGGCAGCCGGGCGTCAGCGTCGGGGTGTCCATGCCGGAGGCGGCCGACATCATGATCGCGCTGGGGGCGAAGGACGCCGTCAACCTGGACGGTGGCGGATCGACCACGATGGTGGTCGACGGCGAGGTGGGGAACAGGCCGACCGACTCCCCGGGCGGCCGGCAGACCGAACGGGCGGTGGCCACCGCCGTCGCGGTGATCGCCGAATGAACCGCGGCCCGGCACGTGTGTGCCGGGCCGCCATTCGCGTCAGCGAGCCTGTTACGCCGGAACGCTGGCCACGCCCGCCGCCAGGAACTTCTTCCCGTTCACGCGCTCCGAGACGCCCTCGCGGTCCAGGTACGGCGTGATGCCGCCCAGGTGGAAGGGCCAGCCGGCGCCCGTGATCAGGCAGAGGTCGATGTCCTGGGCCTCGGCCACGACGCCCTCGTCCAGCATCAGGCCGATCTCCTGGGCCACCGCGTCCAGGACGCGGTCGCGGACCTGCTCCTCGGTCAGGACGGTGTCGCCCTGCTTGAGGAGGGCGGCGACCTCGGGGTCGAGGACCGGCGCGCCGGAGTCGTAGACGTAGAAGCCGCGCTTGCCGGCCTTCACGACGGCCGCCAGGTTCTCGGAGACCGTGAAGCGCTCCGGGAAGGCGCGGTTCAGGGTCTCGGAGACGTGCAGGCCGATCGCCGGGCCGACGAGCTCCAGGAGCACCAGCGGGGACATCGGCAGGCCGAGGGGCTCGATGGCCTTCTCCGCGGTCTCGACCGGGGTGCCCTCGTCGATGACGTTCTGGATCTCGCCCATGAAGCGGGTGAGGATGCGGTTGACGACGAACGCCGGGGCGTCCTTCACCAGCACCGCGGTCTTCTTCAGCTTGCGGGCCACACCGAAGGCGGTGGCCAGCGAGGCGTCGTCCGTCTGCTCGCCGCGCACGATCTCCAGGAGCGGCAGGATCGCGACCGGGTTGAAGAAGTGGAAGCCGACGACCCGCTCGGGGTTCTTCAGCTTCGACGCCATCTCGGTGACCGAGAGGGACGAGGTGTTGGTGGCGAGGATCGCGTGCGCCGGGGCGACCGCCTCGACCTCCGCGAACACCTGCTGCTTGACGCCGATCTCCTCGAAGACCGCCTCGATGATGAAGTCGGCGTCGGAGAAGCCCTCCGCCTTGTCCAGCACACCGGTGACCAGGGCCTTCAGGCGGTTGGCCTTGTCCTGGTTGATGCGGCCCTTGCCGAGCAGCTTCTCGATCTCGGCGTGGACGTAGCCCACACCCTTGTCGACGCGCTCCTGGTCGATGTCGGTCAGCACGACCGGCACCTCCAGGCGGCGCAGGAAGAGCAGGGCGAGCTGGCTGGCCATCAGGCCCGCGCCCACCACGCCGACCTTGGTGACCGGGCGCGCCAGGTTCTTGTCCGGGGCCCCGGCCGGGCGCTTGGCGCGCTTCTGGACCAGGTTGAAGGAGTAGATCCCGGACCGCAGCTCGCCGCCCATGATCAGGTCCGCCAGGGCCTGGTCCTCGCGGTCGAAGCCGGCGGACAGGTCGCCGTCCTTGGCCGCGGCGACGATCTCCAGCGCGCGGTACGCGGCCGGGGCCGCACCGTGCACCTTGGAGTCGGCGATGGCCCGGCCGCGCGCGACGGCCTGGTCCCAGGCGTCCCCGCGGTCGATCTCGGGGCGCTCCACGGCGACCGTGCCGTTGAGCACGTCCGCGGTCCAGACGAGGGACCGCTCCAGGAAGTCCGCGCCCTCGAAGAGCGCGTCCGCGATGCCGAGCTCGAAGACCTGCTTGCCCTTGAGCTGGCGGTTCTGGTTCAGCGAGTTCTCGATGATCACCGAGACCGCGCGGTCGGCGCCGATCAGGTTCGGCAGCAGCACGCAGCCGCCCCAGCCGGGGACCAGACCGAGGAAGACCTCGGGCAGCGAGAACGCCGGCAGCGCCTTGGAGACGGTGCGGTACGAGCAGTGCAGCCCGACCTCGACACCGCCGCCCATCGCCGCGCCGTTGTAGTACGCGAACGTGGGCACCGCGAGACCGGAGAGGCGGCGGAAGACGTCGTGGCCGCCCTTGCCGATGGCGAGCGCGTCCTTGTGCTCCTTGAGCAGCTCGACGCCCTTGAGGTCGGCGCCGACCGCGAAGATGAACGGCTTGCCGGTGATGCCGACGCCGGTGATCGCGCCGTCGGCGGCCTCCTTCTCGACCTGGTCGATCGCGGCGTCGAGGTTCGCCAGCGACTGCGGTCCGAAGGTGGTCGGCTTGGTGTGGTCCAGGCCGTTGTCCAGCGTGATGAGGGCGAAGCGCCCCGCACCGGCCGGCAGGTCCAGGTGGCGTACGTGCGCCTGGGTGACGACCTCGTCCGGGAACAGCTCGGCCGCACCCTTCAGAAGCTCGGTGGTGGTGCTCACTTGTCGCCTCCGGCGTTCTCGAAGTGCGGGTTCTCCCAGACGACCGTGGCGCCCATGCCGAAGCCGACGCACATGGTCGTGAGGCCGTAACGGACCTCGGGGTGCTCCTCGAACTGGCGGGCCAGCTGCGTCATCAGCCGGACGCCGGAGGAGGCCAGCGGGTGACCGTAGGCGATCGCGCCGCCGTACTGGTTGACGCGGGCGTCGTCGTCGGCGATGCCGTAGTGCTCCAGGAACGCCAGCACCTGTACGGCGAACGCCTCGTTGATCTCGAAGAGACCGATGTCCGTGATGGAAAGACCGGCCTGGGCGAGGGCCTTCTCGGTGGCCGGGATCGGTCCGTAGCCCATGACCTCCGGCTCGACGCCCGCGAAGGCGTACGAGACGAGGCGCATCTTGACCGGGAGGCCCAGCTCGCGGGCGACGTCCTCGGCGGCGAGCAGCGAGGCGGTGGCGCCGTCGTTGAGGCCCGCGGCGTTACCGGCGGTGACGCGGCCGTGGGCGCGGAACGGGGTCTTCAGGTTGGCCAGGGACTCCATGGAGGTGCCCGGGCGCATCGGCTCGTCGGCGGTGACCAGGCCCCAGCCCGTCTCACCGGCCTCCGCGTTCGTGCGGCGCACCGAGACCGGCACCAGGTCCTGCTGGATCTTGCCGTTGGCGTACGCCTTGGCGGCCTTCTCCTGCGACCGCACCGCGTAGGCGTCGGCGCGCTCCTTGGTGATCGTGGGGTACCGGTCGTGCAGGTTCTCCGCGGTCATGCCCATGAAGAGGGCGGACTCGTCGACCAGCTTCTCCGACACGAACCGCGGGTTCGGGTCCACGCCCTCGCCCATCGGGTGGCGGCCCATGTGCTCGACACCGCCGGCGACGACGACGTCGTACGCGCCGAAGGCGATGGAGCCGGCCGTCGAGGTGACGGCGGTCAGGGCGCCCGCGCACATGCGGTCGATGGAGTAGCCCGGGACGGACTGCGGCAGACCGGCGAGGATGCCGGCGGTACGGCCGAGGGTCAGGCCCTGGTCACCGATCTGCGTGGTCGCGGCGATGGCGACCTCGTCGATCTTCTTGGGGTCCAGGTCCGGGTTGCGGCGCAGCAGCTCCCGGATGGCCTTCACGACGAGATCGTCGGCGCGGGTCTCGTGGTAGATGCCCTTCGGGCCCGCCTTGCCGAACGGGGTGCGGACGCCGTCTACGAAGACGACGTCCCGGATGGTACGAGGCACGATGGCTCTCCTCCAGGGTGCGGGATGGCACTGCTGCGGGGCGCGCCCGGAGGCACGCCGCTCCGGTCATGCTACTTGCGGGTAACCAGACTGCCCACCCCCTGTGGCCGGAGCGGCGAACGTCACACGCGGAAACTGCCCGGAGAGCACCCCTCCGCACACGGAGAATGGCCCGGACGGACTCGAAAACGAGTCCGTCCGGGCCATTCGCGTTCCGCGCGGGCCGCGCGGAACGTGGCGTGATTACGCCCCTGCCCTATGCCGTCACGAGAGGCCGCGTGCCGTTACGAGGGCTGCGTGAGCGCCCGGTACAGCAGCGGGGCGACCTGCTCGATCTGCCAGTGTCGCGCGCCGTACCCGGCGAGCGCGGACTCCACCGTCTCCGGCGTCGGGTTCTTCGGCGGCTCCCAGCAGACCCGCCGCACCGTGTCCGGCGTGATCAGGTTCTCCTGCGGCAGGTGCAGCCGCTCCGCCAGCGCGGAGACCGCGGCGCGGGCCGCGGAGAGCCGGGCGGCGGCGGCCGGGTCCTTGTCGGCCCAGGCGCGCGGCGGCGGCGGTCCCGCGAGGGCCTGGCCGGGCTGCGGCAGCTCCGTGTCGGGCAGCGCCTTGGCCCGGTCCACGGCGGCCTGCCACTGCTCCAGCTGGCGCCGGCCCATGCGCGGACCGAAGCCGGTGAGGGCGGTCAGCGCCTGGGTGTTCGCCGGGAGGGCGAGCGCGGCCTCGATGATCGCGGCGTCGCCGAGCACCTTGCCGGGCGAGATGTCGCGCCGCCGGGCGATCTGGTCCCGGGCGTTCCACAGCTCCCGGACGACCGCCATCTGACGGCGGCGGCGGACCTTGTGCATCCCGGAGGTGCGGCGCCACGGGTCCTGGCGCGGGGGAGCGGGCGGCGCCGAGGCGATGGCGGAGAACTCCTCCTGGGCCCATTCCAGCTTGCCCTGCCGGTCGAGCTCGTCCTCCAGCGCGTTGCGCAGGTCGATGAGGAGTTCAACGTCGAGCGCGGCGTAACGCAGCCAGGGCTCGGGCAGCGGGCGGGTGGACCAGTCGACGGCGGAGTGGCCCTTCTCCAGCGAGTAGCCGAGGACGTTCTCGACCATGGCGCCGAGGCCGACGCGCGGGAAACCGGCCAGCCGTCCGGCGAGCTCGGTGTCGAAGAGCCCGGTCGGTGTCATCCCTATCTCGCGCAGACAGGGCAGGTCCTGCGTCGCCGCGTGCAGGATCCACTCGGTGCCGTGCAGGGCCTCGCCGAGCCCGGAGAGGTCGGGGCAGCCGACGGGGTCCACGAGCGCGCTGCCCGCCCCGTCGCGGCGCAGTTGGACGAGATAGGCGCGCTGGCCGTAGCGGTAGCCGGACGCCCGCTCGGCGTCCACGGCCACCGGGCCCGAGCCCGCGGCGAATGCGGCGATCACCCCGGCCAGGGCGTCGTCGGACGCCACCACCGGCGGAATGCCCTCGCGCGGTTCGAGCAAGGGGATCGGCGCCGGGGCGACGTCGTCCGGGGGAGCGCCCCCGGTGGTTCGCAGTGATGTGTCTGCTGCGGTCTCTTGGGCGTCGGTCACGTGTCAAGGGTATCTGTGTGTGCGCGGCGCCTGCCGACGGAACGTTCCGTCGGCAGGCGCCGATGCACGTAATCCAGCCGGTTCCGTACGCCGTGCACCGGCCGGGGGCGGGAAATCAGTGGATGATGCCCGTCCGCAGGGCCACCGCGACCATGCCGGCGCGGTCGCCGGTGCCCAGCTTGCGGGCGATGCGGGCGAGGTGGCTCTTCACGGTCAGGGCGGAAAGACCCATGGAGACACCGATGGCCTTGTTGGACTGGCCCTCGGCGACGAGCCGCAGGACCTCCACCTCGCGGCCGGACAGTTCGCGGTAGCCGCCCGGGTGGCTCGGGGTGCCGGGGGGCCGGCGGTGCATCCGGGCGGCGGTGGCGCCGATGGGGGCGACGCCGGGACGGGCCGGGTGGCCGATGTTGGTACGGGTGCCGGTGACGACGTAGCCCTTGACTCCGCCCGCGAGGGCGTTGCGCACGGCGCCGATGTCGTCGGCGGCGGACAGGGCCAGACCGTTGGGCCAGCCGGCGGCTCGGGTTTCGGACAGCAGGGTCAGCCCGGAACCGTCGGGCAGGTGGACGTCGGCTACGCAGATGTCGCGCGGGTTGCCGACGCGGGGACGGGCCTCCGCGATGGACGACGCCTCGATGACGTCACGAACTCCGAGGGCCCACAGATGGCGGGTCACGGTGGAACGGACGCGCGGGTCGGCCACGACGACCATGGCCGTCGGCTTGTTCGGGCGGTAGGCGACCAGGCTTGCGGGCTGCTCGAGGAGAACGGAC
Organism: Streptomyces sp. NBC_00523; assembly: GCF_036346615.1. Taxonomy (NCBI): domain Bacteria; kingdom Bacillati; phylum Actinomycetota; class Actinomycetes; order Kitasatosporales; family Streptomycetaceae; genus Streptomyces; species Streptomyces sp. NBC_00523. The sequence continues at coordinate 5,884,717 of NZ_CP107836.1, forward strand.
ACCAGGCCTCCTGGGGAGTGGCGGGACGGGCCGGCTCGGGGGTGAAGCCGGGGCGAACCGTGCTTGAAGGGTCATTGACTCCTTCGGCAGCAGACCCCTGCTCCTTTAGGGGAAGATCACGATTTATTGAGTAACAATTCGGGCAAATGGGGTTCTCGATCGATTCCTGAGAGCGTTTTCCGCTGGCTGAAACTGATCGCATGACGCAGTGTCACGGAAATCACCTGACGCGGCGGCACGGGTGGCGGCACGGAAAACGGGGCGGCCCGGAGGCCGCCCCGCTCGCGCCGTTCAGGACAGGGACTACGTCGTCTGCGGGCCCCGGCGCTGTGGGAGCGTGACCACCGCCGCGTCGAGAGGGCCCGACGGCGGCAGGCCCGCGATCTGACAGAGCAGGTCGCCCCAGGCGACCAGGTGCGCCGCCGCGTCCGGTGCGCCGCCCAGCCCCTCGCGCGGGGTCCACGAGGCCCGGATCTCGATCTGCGTCGCGGGGCGCCGGGTCTCCAGCGCGCCGAAGTAGTGCGAGCCCGCCATGGTGACCGTGCCGCCCGCCTCCCCATAGAACAGGCCCCGGGCCTCCAGCGCGCCGGTCAGCCAGGACCAGCAGACCTCGGGGAGCAGCGGATCGGCGGCCATCTCCGGCTCCAGCTCGGCGCGGACGAGGGTCACGAGCCGGAAACTGCCCTGCCACGCCTCGTGGCCGGCCGGGTCGTGGAGCAGGACGAGCCGGCCGTCGGCGAGGTCGTCGTCGCCGTCGACCACCGCGGCCTCCAGCGCGTACGCGTGCGGGGCGAGCCGCTTCGGCGGCCGGGTCGGCTCCACCTCCAGTTCGGGACGCAGCCGCGCCGCGCGCAGCGCGTCCACCGCCGAACGGAACGCGGACGGTACGGCACCACCCTCCGCGCCGTCCGTGCCGTCAGCGCCATCGGATTGACCGGAGATGTGTCCCTGAGCCGCAGCCATGCGGGGAAGAGTAGGCGGAACGGGAGCTCCGTGTGCGGAAGGACACCCGTGCGGGGCCGGGCTCGTTGCCCACGCGTGCGAAGATTCTGTGCGTGAGTGCCAACGACCGCCCCTCCGGGCCGCAGACGAAGACTTCCGCCACCTACGACTCGGCGTTCCTCAAGGCGTGCCGGCGCGAGCCGGTCCCGCACACGCCGGTCTGGTTCATGCGCCAGGCGGGGCGCTCGCTGCCCGAGTACCTGAAGGTGCGCGAAGGCATCCCGATGCTCCAGTCCTGCACGATGCCGGAGCTCGTCGCCGAGATCACGATGCAGCCCGTCCGCCGCCACAAGGTCGACGCCGCCGTCTACTACAGCGACATCGTCGTCCCGCTGAAGGCCATCGGCATCGACCTCGACATCAAGCCCGGCGTCGGCCCGGTGATCGCCGAGCCGATCCGCACCCGCGCCGACCTCGCCCGGCTGCGCGACCTGACCCCCGAGGACGTCCCGTACGTCACCGAGGCCGTCCGGCTGCTCACCGCCGAGCTGGGGGAGACCCCGCTGATCGGCTTCGCGGGCGCGCCGTTCACCCTCGCGAGCTACCTCGTGGAGGGCGGGCCCTCCCGTAACCACGAGCACACCAAGGCCATGATGTACGGCGACCCGGAGCTCTGGGCCGACCTGCTCGACCGGCTCGCCGAGATCACCGGTGCCTTCCTCAAGGTCCAGATCGAGGCCGGCGCCTCGGCCGTCCAGCTCTTCGACTCCTGGGTCGGCGCCCTGGCCCCCGCCGACTACCGGCGCTCCGTGCTGCCCGCCTCCGCGAAGGTCTTCGACGCCGTCGCCGCGTACGGGGTCCCCCGCATCCACTTCGGCGTCGGCACCGGCGAACTGCTCGGCCTGATGGGCGAGGCCGGGGCGGACGTCGTCGGTGTCGACTGGCGGGTGCCGCTGGACGAGGCCGCGCGCCGCGTCGGCCCCGGCAAGGCGCTCCAGGGCAACCTCGACCCGGCGGTGCTGTTCGCGCCGACCTCCGCGGTGGAGGCCAAGACCCGGGAGGTGCTGGACGCGGCCGCCGGTCTGGAGGGCCACATCTTCAACCTGGGCCACGGCGTCATGCCGAACATGGACCCGGACGCGCTCTCCCGCCTCGTCGAATACGTCCACACCCGCACCGCCCGCTGAACCCCGCGGAGGCGGGCGCCGCTCAGTCGGTGCCCGCCTTCCGCAGCACCGACACGGTCTTGCGGGCCGCCACCAGGACCGGGTCCCAGACCGGCGAGAACGGCGGGGCGTAGCCCAGGTCCAGGGCGGTCATCTGCTCGACGGTCATCCGGGCGGTGAGTGCCACCGCGGCCACGTCGACCCGCTTGCCCGCGCCCTCGCGGCCCACGATCTGCACGCCGAGGAGCCGGCCCGTGCGGTACTCCGCGATCATCTTCACCGTCATGAGCCGGGCGTCCGGGTAGTAGCCCGCCCGGCTGGTCGACTCGATCGTGGCCGTGACATACCGCAGGCCCACCGCCCGGGCGTCCTTCTCGCGCAGCCCGGTCCGGGCGATCTCCAGGTCGCACACCTTGCTCACCGCCGTACCCACCACACCGGGGAACGTGCCGTAGCCGCCGCCCACGTTGGAGCCGATGACCTGGCCGTGCTTGTTGGCGTGCGTGCCGAGCGCGATGTGCCGGGTGTGGCCCGCGACCAGGTCCAGGACCTCCACGCAGTCGCCGCCCGCCCAGATGTCCGGGTGGCCCTGGACGCGCATCGCCAGGTCGGTGAGCAGCCCGCCGTGCGGCCCGAGCGGCAGCCCGGCCTCCCGGGCCAGGGCCGTCTCCGGCTCGACGCCGATGCCCAGCACCACGATGTCCGCCGGATAGGACGCGTCGTCGGTGACGACCTCGGTGACCCGGCCGTCGTCCCCGGTCCGGATCGCGGTGACGGCCGCCCCGTTCACCGTGGTGATCCCGAGCCCGTCCATCGCGTCGTGGACCAGGCGCCCCATGTCCGGGTCGAGCGTGGCCATCGGCTGTTCGCCGCGGTTGAGGACGGTCACCTCGAAGCCGCGCTTCAGCATCGCCTCGGCCATCTCGACGCCGATGTACCCCGCCCCGACGACGACCGCGCGCCGGCCCTCCGTCCGGTCCAGGCTGTCCAGGAGGGCCTGCCCGTCGTCCAGCGTCTGCACCCCGTGCACCCCGGGCGCGTCCATGCCGGGCAGGTCGGGGCGCACCGGCCGCGCCCCGGTGGCGATGACGAGCTTGTCGAACCCGGTCCAGTACGTCTCGCCGGACTCCCGGTCCAGGGCGCGTACCCGGCGCCCCGCCACGTCGATCTCCGTGACCTCGGTGCGGGTGCGCAGGTCGATGGCGCGGGCCCGGTGCTCCTCGGGCGTACGGGCGATGAGGTCGTCCCGGTCGGTCACGTCGCCGCCGACCCAGTACGGGATGCCGCATGCGGAGTACGAGGTGAAGTGCCCCCGCTCGAAGGCGGTGATGCTCAGCTCCTCCGGCCCCTTGAGCCGCCGTGCCTGGGACGCGGCGGACATGCCCGCCGCGTCCCCGCCGATGACCACCAGTCGTTCCGCCGCCATGCCGGTCCCTCCGAAGCGCGTCCGAAAACACCCACGCTACGGCTTCCACCGGTTCCGAACGGCCGTGGCCGGGGCCCGGAACCGGTTTGAGAGAGTGGAGCCATGCAGCCATCCACACACCGCGCGGACCGGGCCCCCCGTCACGTCGTCGTCATCGGCGGCGGTATCGCCGGACTCGCGGCCGCCCACCGGCTCGTCGGCGCCGGGCTCAGGGTCACCGTTCTGGAGGCGACCGACCGGCTCGGCGGCAAGCTGATGACCGGTGAGGTCGCCGGCGTCCGGGTCGACCTCGGCGCCGAGTCCATGCTCGCCCGCCGCCCGGAGGCCGTCGCCCTGGCCCGCGCCGTGGGCCTCGGCAACCGCCTCCAGCCGCCCGCCACGGCCACCGCCGCACTGTGGACGCGCGACGCGCTGCGCCCGATGCCCAAGGGCCATGTGATGGGCGTCCCGGGCGACCCGTCCGTCCTCGGCGAGGTGTTGTCGGCCGAGGGGCTGGCCCGGATCGCCGAGGACCGCGAACTGCCCCCGGTGGCCGTCGGCGAGGACGTCGCCGTCGGCGCGTACGTGGCGGACCGGCTGGGGCGCGAGGTCGTGGACCGGCTGGTGGAGCCGCTGCTCGGCGGGGTGTACGCGGGCGACGCCTACCGGATCTCGATGCGCGCCGCCGTACCGCAGCTCTTCGAGGCGGCCCGGGAGGGCGGCTCCCTGCTCGACGGGGTCACCCGGCTCCAGGAGCGGGCCGCCGCCCGGCAGCAGACCGGGCCCGTCTTCCAGGGCATCGAGGGCGGCATCGGCACCCTCCCGGGGGCCGTCGCCGACGCCGTGCGCGCCGGGGGCGGCGCGATCCTCACCGAGACCCCCGTGCTGGGCCTGACCCGTAACACCGACGGCTGGGACGTCCGCACGGACACCGGGGTCGTCTCCGCCGACGGCCTCGTCCTCGCCGTGCCCGCCTGGTCCGCCGCCACGCTGCTCGCCGCCGAGTCACCGGGGGCGTCGGCCGAACTGGCGGGCGTCGAGTACGCGTCGATGGCGCTGGTCACCATGGCGTTCCGGCGCTCCGACGTCACCGGCACGGCCTTCGACGGGCGCTCCGGCTTCCTCGTACCGCCGGTCGACGGGCACACCATCAAGGCCGCCACCTTCTCCACGCACAAGTGGCAGTGGGTCGCCGACGCGGCCCCGGACCTCTTCGTGCTGCGGACCTCGGTGGGCCGGTACGGCGAGGAGGAGCACCTGCACCGCGAAGACGTCGAGCTCGTCGGCGTATCGCTGCGCGACCTCGCCGCCGCGACCGGGCTCACCGCGCGGCCCGTGGCGACCGAGGTCACCCGGTGGATCGGCGGACTGCCGCAGTACCCGGTGGGCCACCTCACCCGGGTCGCCCGCATCCGCGACGAGGTCGCGAAGCTGCCCGCGCTGCGGGTGTGCGGCGCGGTGTACGACGGGGTCGGCATCCCCGCCTGCGTGGCGAGCGCGCACCGGGCGGCGGACGAGATCGCCGGGGATCTCACCGGGGAGATCATCGCCACGCCGACCCTGGTTCAGGGCACTCGGAGCGAGGCGGGACAATAGCCGTATGAGTGCTCCTGAGACTGCGACATCAAGCAAGGTTCCGAACGCCGGCAAGAAGGCCAAGGACCTCAACGACGTCATCCGCTACACACTGTGGTCCGTCTTCAAGCTGCGCGACGTCCTGCCCGCCGACACGGACCGCGCGGCCGTCGCCGGTGAGGTCCAGGAGCTGTTCGACCAGCTCGCCGCGAAGGACATCACCATCCGAGGCACCTACGACGTCTCGGGCCTCCGCGCCGACGCCGATCTCCTGATCTGGTGGCACGCGGAGACAGCGGACGAGCTGCAGGAGGCGTACAACCTCTTCCGGCGCACCCGGCTCGGCCGCCACCTGGAGCCGGTCTGGTCGAACATGGCGCTGCACCGCCCCGCCGAGTTCAACAAGTCGCACATCCCGGCGTTCCTCGCCGACGAGACGCCGCGCAACTACGTCAGCGTCTACCCCTTCGTGCGCTCGTACGACTGGTACCTGCTGCCCGACGAGGACCGTCGCCGCATGCTCGCCGACCACGGCAAGATGGCCCGCGGCTACCCGGACGTGCGTGCCAACACCGTCGCCTCGTTCTCGCTCGGCGACTACGAGTGGATGCTGGCCTTCGAGGCGGACGAGCTGTACCGCATCGTGGACCTGATGCGTCACCTCAGGGCCTCCGAGGCGCGGATGCACGTCCGCGAGGAGGTCCCCTTCTTCACCGGCCGGCGCAAGTCGGTCGCGGACCTGGTGGCCGGGCTCGCCTAGCGAACGGGCTTGTGACCACCCCAACCCGGAAGATCAGACGGCGGGTCCACGGCACCTCGTGCCGTCCGCTGTTCCAGCGACACCGGGTTCGGCTCAGCGGTGCGGCGCGCTTTCTGCGCGCCGCACCGTTCGTCATTCGCGGGCGCCCAGCCGCTTCCGTACGCCCGACCGGCCGGTCAGCGCCGCCCGCAGCGCCGGGTCGTCCACCGCGGCCACCCCGCGCACCGCGACCGTCACCAGCGTGTCGCCCGTCGCACCGTCCCCCGGCACCGCGCACGCCGCCAGCAGCCGCTGCCCGGCCGGGGAGGCCCAGGAACCGTAGGGGTGCGCCTCGATCCGGGCGATGGCCAGGCACCCCAGGGTCAGCGCGAGCGGCAGCGCGAACCACACCGGCATCGGGGCCGTGTCCCCGGCGCCGGGCGCGAGCAGGGCGGCGGCGCCCAGCGCGGCCACCAGCAGCGCCGCCCCGCGCACCGCCCGCACCGCCGAGGCGACGTCCGCCCCGTGCGGGAGCGCCAGACCGGCGGCGACGAGCCGGTCGGCCACCGCGCGTACGGCGTCGGCCGCCGCGGCCGAGGCGCGCACCGGCGCTATCGGCGACTGGCCCTCCGGACCTATGGCCCGGATCACCGTACGTTCCACCTCGTCGCTGCCCTCGGGGTCCACGACCGTCGCCCAGCCGGTGTGGGCCAGCAGCAGCCGCCGCCGCAGATGCATGGAGACCAGCGCCAGATCGGCGACCCGGCCGGGCCCGCCCGCCAGGAACGCCGCCTCGTACAGCGTGAGTTGCCGTCCGCGCGGCGCACCGGTCGCGGCCATCGGCCGCCGGGCCGCGCGGGCTGCCGCAATACAGAGCCGGGCGCAGGAAAGACCCGCCGCACCCCATGCGACCAGCAGCAACAGAAACGGCACCATGCCGGTGTTCTATGCCAGCACCGCCCGCCGCGCCATAGCTCGTCCAGTAAGTGGACGGCCGTCTCAGGAACTGCTGCCGCAGCTCGACCCGCCACCGCAGCTGGACCCGCCGCCGCAGCTGCTGCCGCCCCCGCAGCTCGATCCGCTTCCGCCGCAGCTGCTGCCTCCGCCACAGCTCGACCCGCTGCCCCCGCAGCTCGACCCGCCGCCTCCGCCGCAGCTGCTGCCCGAGGAGCTGCCGCAGCCGCCGCCCGGGCTCGCCCCCGCGCACCACACGGCCGGCGCGACCGTCAGCGCCGCGGCGCCGTACGCGGTGTACGAGGCGGCGCTGGGCCGGGTCCGGGCGGCGGCGACCAGGTGCGCCCGCAGCTCCGGGTCCGCGACGCCGCGCAGCCCCCTGGTCGCCACCAGGAACCCCGGGTCGGTGCGGTGGGCGTGCGCGGCCCCGAACTCCGCAGCGGCCCTGCGCCCCGCGCGGGTGATCCGGGACCGGGCCACCGCCGCGCAGACCAGGCCGGACACGAAGCCGACGACGACGGCCGGGATCATCGCCACCGCGAACGGATAGCTCCAGTCGGCGCCGTCGTCGCCCTCCGTGAACCGGGCGATGGCCAGTCCGATGGTGACCGGAGCTGACGCGAGGCACAGAAACGTCTGCAACAGGCCCCAGACGCGCCACACGACACTGGCACGGGGCGCGGCCAGCAGCCCCCGCGCGGCGAGACCGTCCCCGGTCTCCTGCACCGCCGGGTGCCGCATCACCGCCACCCGCAGCGCCGCCAGCGACCCGCTCGGCGCGGCCGCCAGTGCGTGCAGCACCGCCCGCTCCACCGGGTCGTACGCGACCGGCCGGAGCACCGCCACGATGCCGGGTCCGCCGATGGCCAGCCGGCCGTCCGCGTGCATGGCGGCCAACGCGGTGTCGACCACCCGGCCGGGCCCGCCGTTCAGGAACGCCACCTCGGACAGGTCGTGCGCCGGACCGCCCACCCCCCGGCGGGAGCGGGCCAGGCCGATGATCAGCACGGTGAACGAGGCGATCACCGCGAGCGTGAGGAACACCAGCATCCCGTCCATGCCCGTCACCGCCCCGCCAGCACGGAGCGGGCGGCCCGGGCCAGCCGGGTCGCGCGCCCGGGCGGCCGGGGCGCGGCCCGGTCCCGCCACCACCGCGTCAGCCGTCGCCGGGCCGCGTCGTCCGCCGGGCGGCCCGCGATGAGCAGGTGCTCGGCGAAGTCCAGGGCGTCGCGCCGGTACCCCGACGTCATGGGCCGCGCTCCGGTGTACGCGAGGAACGCCGCCCGGTAGCCGTCCCCCAGGATCTCCGGCAGCTCGGGCGCCACCTTGGCCACGACGTCCGCGCGCTTGGCGGCCAGGGCGCGGCTCTGCACCCGGAGCCGGTCCGGGTCGAACCCCTCCGGCGCGGACGTCCCGGCGACCAGGGCGGACAGCAGCGCGGTCTGCGCGACGGCTACACCGTCCCGTACGGACTCCGCGACGGGCGCGGCGGGCGGGGCCTCCGGGGGCGCCCAGGCCGCCGACGCGCCGTCGCCCTTCGCCAGCACGCCCCGGATCGCGTCCAGCTCGCCCGCCAGCTCACCGGGCGGCGGGAACGCCTCGTCGCGCTCCAGCAGCACCCCCGGCGGGTCCACCCGGGACCGCAGCTCCGCCAGCACATCGAGCACCGGGGCGGTCACCGGGTGGGCGTGCGTGTCGTGCCACACGCCGTCCTTCTCGACCCCGCCCGCCACGTGCACGTACGCGATGGCCTCCACCGGCAGCCCGTCCAGCGCGGCCGCCGGGTCCTCGCCCCGGTTCACGTGGTTGGTGTGCAGATTGGCCACGTCGATCAGCAGCCGCACGCCGGTCCGCTCGACCAGCTCCGCCAGGAACTGCCCCTCGGTCAGCTCCTCGCCCGGCCAGGAGAGCAGCGCCGCGATGTTCTCCAGGGCCAGCGGCACCGGCAGCGCGTCCTGCGCGATGCGCACGTTCTCGCACAGCACGTCCAGCGCCGCCCGGGTGCGCGGCACCGGCAGCAGATGGCCCGCCTCCAGGACCGGCGACCCGGTGCGCGGCCCGCCCGCCCGTACGAAGGCGATGTGCTCGGTCACCAGCGGCGCGCCGAGCAGCGTGGCCCGGGCGGCGAGGTCCGCGAGCTTGCCGGGGTCGGGACGGTCGGCGCCGCCGAGGCCCAGCGAGACGCCGTGCGGCACCACGGTGACCCCGCGCTCCCGCAGTCGTACCAGGGAGTCCGGCAGATGATCGGCGCAGAGGTTCTCCGCGACCGCCTCCACCCAGTCGAGCCGCGGCAGCGCCTCCACCTCGTCGGCGATCTCCGGCCGCCAGCCGATCCCGATGCCCAGCCTCATACCGTCCCCCATGCTGCTCCCCCTCTGGTTCGTGCAGGGGTGATGACCCCGGTTCGCGGTCGTGAATCCGGGAGGGGAGACGTTCAGAGCTTCATTTGAGGTTCCGCCGGTCGCTGTCCTTTCAGCGACGGCGCCGCAGCGCCGGGTGGTCGGCGACCACCGTGCACGAGCCCGGGGCGATCTCCGTGAAGCCCGCGTCCCGGACGACCGGCAGCCCGCTCACCGTCAGCTCCGCCCAGCGGCCCGGCTCCGCCGTGGCCACCGAGAGCGGGAAACCGGCCTCGCGCCACGCCTTGCGCCCGGTCTCCGACAGCTCCCACCAGGCGAGCTGCGCCCCGTGCCCGACCTGCGCCATCTCCTTGCCGGCCGACATGCCGAGGTCCGGGTTGAGCCAGAGCACCGGGTGCGCCGGGCCGGGCGCGGCCGGCGGCTCCGGGTCGTCCAGGTCGGTGCCCGAGACCTGGAGCTTGGCCAGCTCCTTCGGCCAGCCGTCCAGCGGCACCGGCGGGAAGACCCGCACCTCCGCCTCCTCGCCCGTCACCGTGATCCCGGGCAGGGCCGACGCCTTGCGCCACTCCGCGCCCCGGGCCCGCCGGACGACCTTGCGGATGCGGGCGTCCTGCCAGTCCCGCATCACCCGCGCCCACTCGCCCTCGCCCACCGACCGCTCGTCGGACAGCATCACGAGCACCGCGCGGGCGGCCGTGCGCAGGGCGTCGGTGCGGGCGGGCGGCGCGGCCTTCTCGATGTGCACCACCAACGGCAGTACGTACTGGGGTGCTTCGTCCCGGTCCGTCCGCTCGGACCGGAAGGGGCTGTCCACGGGTACTGCGGCGGGCTCGGCGGACGGGGACGCGGGGATGTCGTTGCTGCTCACCCGCCCAGTCTGCCAGCCGCCCCGGACACCGTTCTTGGCGGAATGGAAGGCTCCGGGCGAGGATGCCGTCCATGAAGAGCGATCTCTTTTCCAGCGAGCACATGGCCGAGCAGGCGACCGTCCCCGGGATGACCCTGCAGAACGCCAAATCCATCAAATACGCGGTCAACGGGGAGATGCACGCCCGCCAGGGTTCGATGGTCGCCTTCCGCGGAAACCTCCAGTTCGAGCACAAGAGCCAGGGCATCGGCGGTCTGCTCAAGCGGGCGGTCACCGGCGAGGGACTGCCGCTGATGGCCGTGCGCGGCCAGGGCGAGGCGTGGTTCGCCCACGAGGCCGCGAACTGCTTCATCGTGGAGATGGAGCAGGGCGACGCCCTCACCATCAACGGCCGCAACGTCCTGTGTTTCGACGCCTCGCTCGCGTACGAGATAAAGACCGTCAAGGGCGCCGGGATGGCCGGCGGCGGACTCTTCAACAGCGTCTTCACCGGCTACGGCAAACTGGGCCTGATGTGCGACGGGTATCCCATCGTCATCCCCGTCACCCCGCAGCAGCCGGTGTTCGTGGACACGGACGCCGTCGTCGGCTGGAGCGCCCAGCTGAACACCTCGCTGCACCGCTCGCAGAGCGTCGGCTCGATGATCCGGGGCGGTTCCGGCGAGGCGGTCCAACTGCGCCTGGACGGGGAGGGGTTCGTGATCGTACGGCCCAGCGAGCTGAAGCCCGAGAAGGCGTCGTCGCACTGAGCACCGGTACGGAGGTCCTGCGGCTGCGGGGAGCCGGCCGCCGGTACGGGCTCACCGGACCCTGGGTGCTGCGCGGGGTCGACCTGGCCCTGCCCGCGCGCGCCCTCGTCCGCGTCGAGGGCGCCAACGGCACCGGGAAGTCGACCCTGTTGCGGCTGCTGGCCCGGATCGACGCGCCCTCCGAGGGCCGGGTCACGGGCCGGCCGCGCACGGCGTACGTCCCCGAGCGCTTCCCGGCGGCCCTGCCCTTCACGGCCGCCGGGTATCTCGTCCACCTCGGCCGCGTCCACGGGCTGCGCGCAGCCGAGGCGGCCGCCCGGGCGGACCACTGGCTCACCCGGTTCGGTGCCGCCGCGCACGCCCGGACGCCCCTCGCCGAACTCTCCAAGGGCACCAGCCAGAAGGTCGCCGTCGCCCAGGCGCTCCTCGCCGAACCGGAACTCCTGGTGCTGGACGAGGCGTGGACCGGCCTCGACACCGAGGCGCGCGACGTGCTGGACCGGGCCGTGGCAGAGCGCGTCGCCGCCGGGGCTACGGTCGTGTACGTCGACCACGACCCGCGACGGCTGGCGGGCGCGGTCGACGCCGCGTACCGGGTGGAGGGGCTGGGCCTCACCGCCGCCCCGCTCGCGACCGGCTTTGAGCCCCGTGTCCGCATCGAGGCGACGGCCCCGCCGGGGACCCCGCTCCCGTCCGGACTGCCCGGGGCTCCCGCGTACACCCTGAGCGACGACGGAACGGCCCGCCTCATGGTCGCGGCGACGCACTCCGACGCGCTGCTCGCGGCGCTGCTGTCGGCCCGGCCGCGGTGGCACATCGGATGCGTGGAGCAGGCGCGCGGGGCGCGCCCCGCACCGGAATCCGCGCCGCACGGCACACCCACCCGGGACGGGGACCCCGCACCATGAACGCGCTCATCCGCTACCAGGCCGACCTGCTCGTGCGGTCCCAGCGCTGGCTGGCCCCCGTGCTGCTCTACCTGGCCTTCCTCGCCGTCGGCATCCGCTCCGGGCAGCCCGTCCTCGACTCGCTCGGCTACACCGCCGCCGGGATGCTCCCGGTCACCGCCTGGCTGGCGCGCGTCTGCGTCACCCAGGAGCCGCCCGCCGCCCGGACGGTCGTCGCGGCGGCGGCGGGCGGGCAGCCGAAGGCCCATCTGGCGGCCCTGCTCACCGCGCTGGGCGGCGCCGCGCTGCTGGGCGGGGCCGCCACCGCCGTGGTCCTGGCGATCAGCGACCCGGTGAGCACGGACCACGCGGTGCGGGTGCCCTGGCGCCCGCCGGGGCAGCCGGAGTCCTCGCCACCGCGTGCTGCGTGCTGCTGGGCGCGGCGGCGGGCGCGCTGTGCGGCCGGCCGCTGCTGCACGGACGCGGCTGGTCCATCGCGGCGACCGTGATCGTCGCGCTGCTGGCGCTGGTCAGCACCGGATCGCCCGCGAAGTACGCGGTGACGGGCCTGGTCACCGGCTCGCTGACCGGCACGGTGCACGTACCGGTGCTCCCGCTGCTCGCGGCGGCCGTCGTGACGGCCGCCGCGTTCGCGCTCGTCTGCCGCCTCACTTCGGTACGGGGCTGAGTAGGCTCGTACGTATGAGTGAGGAACCGGGGTCCTACTGCGAGACGTCGCCCGCCGAGTCGCCGGAGCGGGCCGAGGGGCCGCCGTACGCCGAGTGCGTGCTGTGCCGGAAGCCGACCGAGTACGCGGAGTCGGTCAAGGGGATCACGCTGTGCCCGGTCTGCGAGTGGCAGGAGGCCCAGCGCACGGCCTGCTCCGGCTGACGCGTTTCAGCCGCCCATCAGCTCGGACACCCTGACGAAGCGGTAGCCGCGCTTCCGTAGCTCCGGCACGACCTGGCGGACCGCCTCGGCGGTGACCGGGGCCGCGCTGCGGGTGCAGTGCATGACGACGAGCGAACCGGACCGCACCCCGTCGAGCACCTGCTCGGCGACGGCGTCCGCGTCCGTCGCGAAGGCGTCGCCGCTGACGACGTCCCACTGCACGGCGGTCACCTTCTCCGGCCCGAGGGCACGCAGCGTGTCGTCGTCGTAACAGCCGCCGGGGAAGCGGAAGTACGGGACGACGTTGCGGGCGCCGGTCGCCCGGATCGCCCCGAACGCCCGCTGGACCTCCTTGCGCACGGCGCCCTTCTCGACCGTCGGCAGCCCGTAGCAGGGGGTGGTGAACGCGTAGTGGCTGTAGGAGTGGTTGCCGATCTCGAAGAGGGGATCGGTGCCGATGGAGCGCGCCTGGTCCGGGTACTCCTCGGCCCAGCGCCCGGTCATGAACACCGTCGCGGGCACCTTCAGGCGGCGCAGCAGGGCGATCAGTTCCGGATTGTCGAAGTGCTCACCGGCCGCCGCGCGCGGCCCCTCGTCGGCCGTCATATCGGCGTCGAAGCTCAGCGCGACGACCTTCGCGGCGCGTTGCGGCCCGCGCGTGAAGACGGGGGTCAGCCCGCCGGGGCCGGGGGCCATGACGGGGGGCTTGTCGGCGGGCTTCCGGGCGGGTTTCTCCACGGCGGGGGAGGCGGACGGCCGTTCGGCGGCGGTACGCGTCGGCTGTGCCTGGCCGCAGCCGACGAGCACCGCACCCAGCACTCCCAGAACGGCCGCCTTATGTGTAAATCCGATCATTTCCGGAAGCTAGCCGACCGGATGGAAGGTGCACGGGGTTGGCGCGCTAGACCGGGGGCGCCCCACGCAGATGGCGCATCAGCTGTTCGAGGGCCGCCCAGCTCTCGGCGGTCTCGCCGTCGCCGAGCGGGTAGTAGTAGCCCGGCCGGCCGCCGGGGCCCACGCGCACCGGCGCTTCTTCGAGCGGCGTCCGGGCGGCGGTGTCGCGGCCGACCTCGGCCACCTCGGCGGAGCCGAGCGTGAAGGAGTGCGGGAGCGGGGGGCGTTCGAAGCGGGGCGGGGCGTTCAGGTCGCGGCGGCCCTCGCCCAGCTGGCACAGCATGGTCCGCAGCCCGTGCCGGGTCACCAGCTCGTCGGCGAGTCCCGGCAGCGCGTCGAGCGGCGGGCGCTCGTCGGAGCCGTAGCCGAGGACGAGGGTGATGTCCTCCTCCACCCCGTCCGAGGTGCGGTTCACCTGGAGGGTGGCGACGGCGGGGCGGTCCGGGCTGCCGACGGCCACCAGCCAGGTCGGCCGGGGCGCGCGTTCGTACGCCAGGTCGGTCAGCCGCCGCCGCGACCAGACGAGCCCTGCGGGCTCCGAGGTCCCCCAGCCGGCCGGGGGCGCGCCGGTCAGCGCCTCCCAGGCGGCTTCCAGGGCACCGCCGAGCACCAGGTCGGCGGTGGGGCGGTGCACGGTCCGGAGCGACACGACGAGCTGCCGCTCGCCGGAGGGCCCGGCCTCGGTGAACGCCTCGGCCACCGGGGTCTGGCCGTCCTCGCGCCGGTCCGGTGCGAACGCGTCGTCCTGCCAGCGCAGTACGGCGCCGGTGAGGCCGTCGTAGTAGCCGCAGCGCTCGTCCTGGACGACCCAGCGCGAGGAGGTGGACTGGAGCAGCAGCCGCGTCGGCAGGGAGAGCGTGCAGTGGGGCGGGGTGACGATCTGGAGCGACCGCTCGCTCTCCACGGTGGCCCGCAGCGCCTCCGTCAGCCAGCTCGTCATGGGGACGACCGGGCGGTCCTGGATGACGACGGCCGCCTGGTCGGTGAGCATGTCGACGGCGGGCTGCGCGGCGGCGGGGGCGGGCACGGCCGTGATGCCCGAGACGTCGAGGGGGCGGGCGGCGCCGGTGGTGCCGGGGGCGTCGGCCGGCCAGACCCTGCCGCCGAGCAGCATGGTCAGCCGCGCGGCGAAGGCCCCGGCCAGCTCCTCGGCCCGGTCCACCCCGGCGGCAGCCCGCGCCTCGACCCACCACCAGGGCCCGTCCCCCTCCGGAGTGGCCTCCGCCCCGAGCAGCCGAACGGCCTCCCCGGGCACCTGGATCAACAGGGGCACCTCGACGGACACGAGCGGCCGCCCCTCGTCGTCGCACAACTGCACGACGGCCCCGTCCCCGGTGGTCCCCACCCGCAGATCGGGCCCGCCGGCGAGCAACCCGGCCAGCACACTGAGCGAGTCGGGCATCCGCCGGGTGAGTGCGACGACGTCCTGGGTCATGCGGGGTCCTTCGGGGTCAGAGGGGCGGGGATTCTGGCTAGCGAGGGGGCATCGGCTGTTCCGGCGCATCGCCGAACAGGTAGTCGTACATGTCCCGGAGGTAGGCGTGCAGTGTCTCCTTGTCCGGGAATTCGATATCGGTCAGCCCTTCATATTCTGCGGGGCCGAAGTTCTCATCTGCCATGATCTGCTCGAATCCGGAGCGGATCAAGTCAACGTAGGAATCGCTGAAGCTCCACAACGTGCGCCTCAAATCGCCTGTGATGTAATATCCACCCTCGAGGTCGAGTTGAGTTCTGAAAAAGCTTCTGAAGTCCGGGTCCGCTTGAATTGGCTCGCTCAAGGCGTACCTCCTGCCGGTCGGCGCGGCGGGATCACCTGAACCTGCCCGCCGCGCGCACTGATCCAGGCTTCGAGTTCCGCACCGCCCACTTCGCGCGAGGAGCCGTCGCTGACAACGGTGACCGGGCCGAAGCCCGTGCCCCGCAAGCCGCGAAGGACCGTGGTGTCGTCCACCTTGATCCCGAAGTAGTTCTCCTCGACCACGGCATCGGACAGGTCGCTGCCCCTCATGTCGGTGTCGAGCAACTCCGCGCCGATGAAACGTGTTCCGGAGGAAGCTCCGACGAGCCGTACACCGACGAGTACGGCGTCGGTGAACCAGTAATTCGAGAAATCCCCACCCGAGAGGTCCGCGCCCCGGAAGTCCCGCCCCGTCCCGTTGAGGTTGTATTTCTCGGCGGCGAGCCACTCGCGGAGCTGCTCTGCGGCCGCAGGGTCGGCGGGGAGTGCGGCAGGCTGCCAGGCGTCCGGCACGGTGACCGGCGGCTCCGTCACCGCGAGCCTTCGAGCGCCTCGCGGACTTCCGTCCGTACGCGCTCGTTGCCGACCGACGTGAGGTATTCGCCGAACTCCCGGATCTCCGGACCCTCGGCCCGGAAGACGATGGTGACGGCGTGCTCCAGTGCGCGGGGCGAGGCGGCGACGTGCAGCACGCTTGTGGCCAGTTCCACCGAGAGCGGTCCGTCGACGGGGGCCACCGCGCACGCCAGGTCCACGAGTTGGGTGGCCAGGTCGAACCGGGACTTCTCGCCGGCGGCCAGGGCGCGCACACCTCGGCCGATGGCTTCCTTGATCTCACCGAGCGCCGCCCTGACCGTGGCGCTGTCGATCAGCTCGCCGAGCCGGTCCTCGAAGTACTGCGTGTCGGCGAGCTGAACGAGCGCGCGGAACGCCTCTACGCGCAGCGCCGTCGTGCCCTTCTCCTCGATCTCGTAGTGGCTCGCGTCGACGGCCACCGCCAGTTGCGAGAACGTGCTGTCGACGGAGAACTTCCGGTCGATCGAGAACTCGTACCACGGGGTGCCCTCCGGGTCACCGGCCGCCCGGATCACCGCTTCAAACCCGGCCGCCTCGCCCTCTTCGGTCAGATCCCGGCACGCCAGAAACCGGTCCATGAGCGGGGCGCCGGGGTCGTTCATCACACGGATGAGACCGGCGACGCGGTTGCGTTCCTGGTCCATTCGGTCCTCTTCTTCGAACTAACCCGCGGGTATCGGCTGTTCCGGTGCGTCGCCGAACAGGTAGGCATACATATCCCGAAGGTAGGCGCGGAGTGTCTGCCGGTCGGGGAACTCGATGTCGGTCAGCCGTTCGTACTCGGCAGGCCCGAAATCGTCGTCCGTCAGGATCTCCTCGAAGCCTGAACGGATCAGGTCCACGTATGAATCCCTGAAACTCCACAGGGTGCGCCGCAGGTGGCCGGTGTTCTCGTATCCGCGCTCAAGATCGAGATACGCCCTGAAGAAATTCCGGAAGCGAGGGTCTGCCTGGACGTTTTCTGCCAAGGCAGCACCTACCGTGCCGGCCGGTGTGGCGGCAGGACCTCAACCTGCCCGCCGCGCCCACTGACCCACGCCTCCAATTCCGCGCCGCCCACTTCGACGGAGGAATCGCCGCTGACGACCGTCATAGGTCCGAAGACTGTGCCGGTCAGGCCGTGTACCACGGTGGTGTCATCGACGGTGACCCTGAACGCGTTGTGGGTCAGGACCGCATCGGTCAGGTCCGCCCCCCTCAGATCGACGCCGAACAGCGACGCGGCCATGATCCGGGTTCCGCGGAAGCTCGCCTGTGACGCGTCCACGTTCTGCAGCGACGCTTTGACCATGTCGGCACCGTCGAGTCGTGCGGAGCGGAGTACCGCATCATTGAGATTCGCCCGGACCAGATCGGCATCGGTGAGGTCCGCACCGGTGAGGTCAGCCGACTGGAGATCCGCGCGGTAGAAGCTCGCACCCGTGAACCGCACGCCCTTCAGGTTCGCCTGGGTGAACCATGCCTGAGTGAAATCACCGCCCGAGAGATCGGCGCCCCGGAAATCGTTCTCGATTCCGAAAAGGCTGTAACCGTCCTCGGCGAGCCATTCCTGCAATTGGCGCGTTGCCTCAGGATCGACGGGAAAGGCGGCCGGCTTCCAAGTCCTAGGGGTACCAGATGACATGATCTTCCCAACCGTGGCTCTTGACAATGTCCTTGAAGCTGTCGATCGCTGCTTGATTCGCGTTCCGGACGTCGATCACGACTACGCGGCCCATGTCATCGATCTGTTCGGTGAACGTGTTGGTCCATGTCTGGACGTCCCTTACCGGGTTGTACGCGCCGGGGAACGGCCGGGCGAGGAGATCTGGATTCCGCACATTGTTGAAAGGTGGCCAGAAGGAATGGACGCCCTTGATGTCATAGTACTTGCCGGTGCTCGGAGAATAGAACTCGCCCATGTCGGCGCCCGGCGGACGTTGAATGTCCGCCGGGAGGCGCCCCTGCTCCCGCAGGTCGAGTCCCACGCGAGCCTCGTCCATGGAGGAGGGGGACACCTTGCCGCGGTGATCGGGGTCGTATTTCATGTCGCCGAAGTCCTCCGGGGACCGCTTCTCCACCTCGTCGAGGTGACCCCAGTGTCCGGCCCGTTCCTCCGGTGTCAGTTCGGGCAGCGGTTCGTTCGGGCGTTCGCCGCCGCCGTGCGGGCCGTCCGAGTGGCCGCCCCCGCCGGAGCCGTCGTTTCCGTCCCCGTGGCCGCCGCCACCGCCCGGCGTGCCGGTGTCGGAGCCACCACCGCTGCTGCCGCCGCCGGTGTCGGTGTGCGATCCCGCACCGGACCCACCGCCCGACCCCGTCGGATGCTCCGTCACATGCCCGCCCGTCGACGGGGTCGTGTGGTGCGTCGTGCCGCCCGTCGTCGGGTGGGAGCCGTTCGGCGGGTGGTTCGCCGAGTTCTCCACGCGGCTCGGGCCCCCCGCGCCCTCCAGGACCTTCTCGTGGTCCGGGACGCGCTCGTGCGTGTCCGGGAGTTCGTTCTTGTGGGGCTCCGGGACCGGCTCGGTGTCCGGTACGGGGTTGCCGTGTTCGTCGCGGATGACGGCGTCGTTACCGACGACGCGGGGGTTGCCGTTGTGGTCGGTGTAGTGGAGGCCGGGGGTCTCCGTCGTCGGGTGGGGGGCCGTGCCGGTCGGGGCCGTACGGGCCATGTCGTCCACGCCCGCGGAGCTCGTCCGCAGGCTGTCCATCAGGTCGCCGACCTTGATCTTGGTGACGCCCGCCGCCTTGCCGAGGTAGCTCATCGGGTCGACCAGTACGCCCGCCTTGCCCGCCACCGACGCGGCGTCCGCGACCACGCCCAGCTTGCCGGCCTTGCCCAGCTTCAGCAGTGAACCGGAGCCGATGGTCACCACGTTGAACAGCACCGAACCGAAGGCGCGCGACGGGTCGTGGCCCCACTCGTCCCAGGCGACCAGCGACTTGCCGAAGTTGCGCAAGGCCGCCTTCTGGCGGTCGGTGTCGCTGTGGTCCGCCGGGCCGAACATCTTGTCCATCGCCCAGTCGTACGGCGTCATCAGATACGCGCTGATGCCGCCGAAGACGTCACCGATGCCCGACCAGGTCTTCTTGAAGTTGTCCCAGTCGAAGACGTTGATCATGCTGCCGAGGCCCTTGATCGTGCCCCAGACCCCGTCGACGAAGAAGCCCTTCAGCGCACCGCCGACGTTGTCCTTCGTCCACTCCCACGCGGCCCGCAGCCCCGTGTACTCGCGCTCGTCCACCGTGCCCCACGGCGTCTCACCGGCGTCCTTGACGTCGTCCGCCTTGAAGCCGTACATCCCGGCCTTGTGCGAACCGTCGTCCACGACGAAGTGCGTACCGCCCACCAGCGCCGTGATCTTGTTGGCCGCGTCGCGCTCGGCGCCCTGGAAGGCCACCCACGTCGTCCCGACCTCGTGGACCAGGCGGGCGTTCTCGTCGATCTTGTCCTGGTCCTGCTGCCAGTCGTCGTCGTCCCTGTTCTCCGCGACGAACCTCGCCGCGTCCTCCCGGAGCCGGTTCATCCGGGCCACCAGCGGCCGGGCCGTCGTCGCGAAACCCGAGAGCGCCCCGCTCACCGACTCCAGCTTGTCCGCGAACGCGTCCGCCTTGTCGCGTACCGGAATCGTGGAGTCGAGCAACTCCTCCTGCTCCGGGGCGTCATAGACCGGGTCCAGCGCCTGGAAGGCCGTGTGGACGTCCTTGCCCGTGGTCCGGATGTCGGAGGCGGTCGTCTTCAGCGTGGCCGCGTGCTTCTCCAGGGCCTCCAGATTGCCGGTGTAGAAGGGGATCTTCGCCAGATCGATCACTTCTTCGGGCCCTTCCCCTTCAGCTCCTCCGGGGTCGGCGCCTTGGAGTACTGCTCCTGCTTGTTCTTCGCCATCTCCAGATCGCCCGCGAGGTACGCCTCAGTGGCCAGCCGCGCCCCCGTCATGGACTTCGCCGCCCGGACCGGAAGGAACTGCAGGTCCTTGAGTGTGTGCTGCTGGAACTCCTGCAACGCCTGGGCCACCGGGCCGAACGCGCCCCCCTTGGGGATCTCGGTCCCGCCCAGCACCATCGTGCCCGCCGACGTCGCCGACCCCACCAGGTGGTCGTTGTACGACGTGAACTCCGTCTTGAATTCGCCGCCCACCTCGGCGGTCTTCTTCAGCACCCGACGAACGCCGCCGGGGTCGATGTCCCACTTGGTCACGGTGCCCCCCCGTCAAGAATCTCTGCCGCTCAGCGCCCGGGCGCCGCCGCGCCGAAGCGCGGGCACACCGGAGCACACCCCGCCATCCTGCACCGGCACACCCGGAAGGATCAAACCCCATGTTGCCGTCTGCAAAGACGCGGCGGGGTGCGCCGCGGTTCCGCTCAGCCCGTCAGCGCCACGGACCCGTGACCGCGAACGTGGTGCCCGGTGTGTAGACGTTCACGTACATCGTCCCGTAATCCGGTGCGAACGTGACACCCGCGAACTCGCCCCACTCCGGCGCCCCGGGCGTCCCGATGTTCTGTCGGCCGCGCGCCATCGGGTACACCTCGCCGCGCCGGGTCAGGCCGAACACGTGCTGGGCGCCGCCGCCGTCCTCACAGACCATCAGGCCGCCGTCGGGGGCCAGGGTGATGTTGTCGGGGGACTCGCCGGGGAGCTGGAGGTCGGTGTCCGGGCCGAAGACGATGACCAGGGTCAGCCGGTGCGTGTGCGGGTCGTAGCGCCAGACCTGCCCGTAGTGGTCCGCCGCCGAGCCCTCGTCGCGGTGCGCGAAGCTGGAGACGAAGTAGACGGACGAGCCGCCCCAGTAGCAGCCCTCCAGCTTCTGGCCGTGGGTGATGCCCTTCGGGCCGAAGTCCTGGAAGCGGATGGGGGTTTCGGCGGCCTGCGGATCCGGTACGGGCACCCACTCGACGCCCTCGAACACCGTCCCGGTCTCCCGCACGGCCGAGAGGTCCGGCACCCCCGGCACCCGCATGGCCTCCAGCCGGCCGCCCGCCCGCAGCGAACCCGTACCGCCCAGCGGCTTCTTCGGCAGGAAGCGGTAGAACAGCCCGAACGGCTTCTCGAACGCGTCCTCCGTCTCGTACACCGTCCCGTCGCGCGGGTCGATCGCGACGGCCTCGTGCATGAAGCGGCCCATCGCGGTCAGCGGCACGGCGCCGGTACGGCGCGGATCGGCGCCGTCCACCTCGAAGACGTAGCCGTGGTCCTTGGTGTAGCCGTTGGTGCCGGCCCTGTCCTCGGTCTCCTCGCAGGTCAGCCAGGTGTTCCAGGGGGTGCGCCCGCCCGCGCAGTTCACCGCCGTACCGGCGATGGCGACCCGCTCGGACAGCACCCGGTTGTGGCCGTCGAGCTCCAGGGCCGTACAGCCGCCCTTGCCCATCGGGTCGTACGTCAGCCCCTCGACCGTCGGTACGGGGATCGCGGCGTCCACCCGGTTCTCGTGGTTGCGGACCAGCCGTACGTGCCCGCCCCGGCCGCCGAACGCGGCCATGCCGTCGCAGTGGCTGGGCACCTGCCCCTCGCCGGAGCGGAGCCGGTCGCCCTCCCGGGACAGCACCCGGTAGTGGAAGCCCTTCGGCAGGTCGAGCAGGCCGTCCGGGTCCGGCACGAGCGGGCCGTAGCCCTCGTGACCGCGCGCGGCGGAGCTGCCCGCGAAGAGTTCGGTGAACGCCCCCGTGAAGGCGATCGAGACGGCGGCGGCACCCGCCGCCAGAACGTTTCGCCGGGACGCGGGGGGACGGGGTACGACTGACATGGGCAACTCCCTGCGTGGGGTACAGGTGGCATGGCATCGTCACGAGCTGGTCTGCCCGTTCGGGGCCCTCGCTGAACGTTGTCACGCCACGGTTCACGGACCCGCGCCGACGCTCCGGGGCAGCAGCAGCCGGAACGTCGCGCCGTCGCCCGGCCGGGTGTCGAGTTCGAGCCGCCCACCGTGCGCCCCGGCGATGGTGGCCGCGATCGACAGGCCGAGCCCGGACCCGGGCTCGGCGCCCTCCCGGTCGGCCGACGGCCCCCGGTAGAACCGCTCGAAGACCTGCTGGGCCGCGTCGGCCGCCAGCCCCGGCCCGTCGTCCGCGACCTCCACCACGCACACCTCCACCCCGGCGGGCAGCGCCGCCGTCGCACCGCAGCGGCCGGGCCGGTCGGTCCCGCCGGTGTCCGGCCCGGTGCGCACCGCGCCGACCCGGACCTCGACGCGCGCGCCGGGCGGGGTGTGCACGCAGGCGTTGGCCAGCAGATTGCCGATGACCTGGGACAGCTGATGGGCGTCGCCCAGCGCCTCCACCACGTCCAGCGCGGACCCGTCCCGCCCGCCCCCGCCCAGCGGAGCCAGCCGTACGTCGCGGCCCGGATGCGCGACGACGGCCGCGCCGACCCCGTCCGCCGCGAGCGACAGCAGGTCCACGGTCTCGCGGTGCGCCACGGGCGCGTACCCCAGCTTGGCCAGCAGGAAGAGGTCGTCCACGAGCCGGCTCATCCGCTCCGCGTTCCGGGCGATCAGCACATGGGCCTCGCGCCGGCGGGCGGCGGGCAGGCGCGGCTGCTCCACGAGGAGTTCGGCGAACCCCTGGATCGAGGTGAGCGGGGTGCGCAGCTCGTGGCCCGCGTCCGCCATGAAACGGCGCAGCCGCTGCTCGGAGGCGTCCTTGCGGTGCAGAGCCGCCCGGACCTGGCCGAGCATCGTGTTGAACGCGAGCCCGAGCCGCCCGGTCTCCGTGCGCGGGTCGGTGTCCGTGACCGTCAGGGCCGACTCGCCGCCGGTGATCCGCAGCGCGGTCCGCTCCATCCGGGCCAGCGGGCGCAGCCCCAGGCGCACGGCGGCACTGCCGAGCAGTCCGACCCCGGCCGCGGTGGCGCCCCCGATCGCGAGGCTGAACCACAGCAGCTTCGACGTGGCCCCCTCCACCGTGCCCAGCGGCAGCGCGACGACGACGCGCCGCCCGTCCGGAGCCGTGTCGGTGACCACCCGCCAGGCCGAACCGCCGTCCGCGTCCGGCACGGTGGCGGGGTGGCCGCGCTCCGGGGCGAGGCCGGAGGCGGTCGCGGGCAGCCGGGGGCGGCCGGTGCCGCTGCCGAGCGAGTCGGGCCGCAGCCGCCCGTCGGAGCCGTAGAAGAAGACCCGGAAGTCGGAGGGCAGGGCGTCCTCGGGCACCGGACCGTGCGGCGGCCTCCCGTACGCGGCCGGGGGCGGCGGGCGGAAGTGCGTGAGCCGGTGGTCGATCTGGCCCGTCAGCCACGACCGCATCACCGCGAGTCCCGCCGCCTGCGAGACCAGCACGGCCACGGTGGCAAGGACCGTCGAGATCAGCACCAGCCGGGTCCGTACCGAGCGGGGCCGGTGCGGCAGGCACCTCACGGCGCGTCCGTGCGGGGCCGGTGCGGCAGGAACCTCACGGCGCGTCCGTGCGGGGCAGCCGCAGGCAGTACCCCACCCCGCGCACGGTGTGGATCAGCGGCCGGTCCGCGCGGTCGATCTTGCGGCGCAGGTTCTTGATGTACGTGTCCACGATGCGGGTGTCCCCGGCGAAGCCGTAGCTCCACACGGCCAGCAGGATCTCCTGCTTCTCCACCACTTTCTCGGCCCGCGACATCAGGCAGACGAGCAACCGGAACTCGGTGGGGGACAGCCGCACCGGCTCCCCGCCCCGGTGCGCGGTGTGCCGCTCGCGGTCGACGCTCAGGTCCGCGTACCGCAGCGGCGGCTGCTCGGCCGGGGGGCGGGGCGCGCCACCGGTGCGGCGCAGGATCGCCCGGATCCGCAGCAGGATCTCCTGGATGTGGAACGGCTTGGTGACGTAGTCGTCGCCGCCCGAGCTGAGCCCGATGATGCGGTCCTCGATGTCCGTGCGCGCGGTCAGGAACAGCACCGGGGTGTAGTCGCCCCGGGACCGCAGCGCCCGCGTCACGGCGAAGCCGTCCGTGTCCGGCAGCATCACGTCCAGCACGACCAGGTCCGGCCGGCGGCGCTCCACGGCGTCCAGCGCGTCCCGCCCGTTCGCCGCCGAGGCGACGCTGTGACCGGCCGCGGTCAGGGCGGAGGTGAGCAGCGTACGGATACCCGGGTCGTCCTCGACGACCAGGACGGTGTGCCGGGCTGACCGGTCGCCCATGGGAAGGATCACCTCGCGGCGTTGCGGACACGGTCCGGGCGGCGCCGTGCGGCGCGATGCTACGGGCGGAACTTGTGCGCGTTCACAGGAACGGGGCGCGCCCCGGCGGGGGTCCGGGGCGCGCCGGAGGTCAGCCGGTCACCTCCTCGCTCTTCGAGACGGACAGGTCCTTCGCCAGCGCCGCCGTGCGCTGGGTGACCGTGGTACGCAGGGTGCCGACCGCGCTCTTGACGTCCTTCGCGGGGACACCGGCCCGGGTCGCCTGCTCCGCGAGGTCGTCCAGGGTCTTCGTGGCCTTGCCGGAGGCGTAGAACTTCTCATACAGGTCCTGGTACGCCGTCCGGTAGACGGCGTCGAAGGCGTCGAGCTCCAGGAACCGTTCCTTCAGGGCGTGCCCGGACATCATGCCGCCGCCGCGCCGGGCACCGGCCGCGTCGTCGCCGTCACCGCCGTCGGGTGCGCCGGGGAAGCCTTCGGGCATGTCCTCCGG
Organism: Streptomyces sp. NBC_00523; assembly: GCF_036346615.1. Taxonomy (NCBI): domain Bacteria; kingdom Bacillati; phylum Actinomycetota; class Actinomycetes; order Kitasatosporales; family Streptomycetaceae; genus Streptomyces; species Streptomyces sp. NBC_00523. The sequence continues at coordinate 5,909,030 of NZ_CP107836.1, forward strand.
CATCCCGTCCGGCTGGTCGCCGCCGTCCGGACCGCCTCCCTGGCCTCCACCGGGGCGGCCGCCGCCCATGCTCATCCCGTCGTCAGGACCCGCCGTCGCGTCCCCGCTGAAGGTGAGGTTGTAGTCCCAGCCGAGCACCGAGAACTTCTTGCTGTTCAGGTCGTACCCGAGGAGGTAGTTCTTCCCCGGGCCCGCCATGTCGTCGAAGTTCATCAGCAGGTTCTGCGTGGCGACGTAGTGGGCGAACGAGTCGACGTCGACGTGCTGGTCGAGGTCGGCGGCGAACTCCTTGTCGGAGGCCTTCTCGACCCACTCGGTCAGTTTCATCACCGGTTCGAGGTCCTGGCTGCCGACCTTGTTGAGCTGCCGGAACGATGTCTCGTACTTCGAGGGGTCGTCGCCCTGGTAGTCGAAGGTGCCGCCCGCCCTGGCCTTGTAGACCACGGACTCGCCGTCGACCGCCTCCGCGTACTCGGTGTCGGGGTTCTCGACCAAGAGCCGTACGGCCGTCGGCCGGTTGTTGACCTTCAGCGTGGTGAGGCCGTACCGCTCGGCCGGCTCCCCGGTGCCGTCGATCAGCGCGAGCGCCAGCGCCTCGTTGAGGGGGACCTGCGCGTCGCTGCCCGGGCGCAGCGAGATCTCCCGCTCGCCCTGGTAGGCGCGGCCCTCCACGTACTCGTCGACCTTGATGAGCCAGGGCAGCTCCTCGGGCTTGTCGGCGGACAGGTTGTACTGCGTCATCCCGCCACCACGCCCACCGGCGGCGCCGCCGGGAGCCTGACCGCCACCGGCCGCGTCACCCGGGGCCTGACCGTCGCCGGCGGCATCACCGCCCTGACCGCCGCGCTGCCCCGTACCGCCGGTCGGCATACCGCCGCCCGGCATGCCGCCCTCCGCGCCGCCCGGCATCCCGCCCTGGCCGCCTCCCGGACCGCCGCCCCGGTTGCCGCGCAGCGACATCAGCGTCGAGTTGCCCTTGAGGCGGATGCTGACGTCGCTCAGGAAGACCCCGTCGATCGTGAGGTCGGCCGGGATGGAGTCCTTCGTGCCGTCCTTCTTGAACTCCTTCATCATCTTGTCGAAGTCGGTCTGCTTGTACTCCAGTTGCACGGAGTGCCGCACGGACGTGTCGTACAGCCCGACCGTCCCCTTCACGTCGTCCGTGATCGTGTCGGCCTCCACCCGCGAGGCGGAGGTGACGTACGGGGAGACCCGCGCGTCGCCGAACGCGTACAGCATCACCGCGAGCCCCGCGCACAGCGCCCCGGCGGGCTTCCAGTGGTGCCGCAGGCGTACGGGTACGCGGTCGCGCAGCCGTCGCCCGCGGGGCGTGCCGTCGACGGGGCTCACAGGTCGGTGGTGTCGTAACCGGTCAGGACCGTCACGCGCTGGCCGGAGGTGCGTTCCTGGAGCGCGGTGACCAGGTCGCTGGGCTCGGTGCCCTTCTTCATCCGGACCGTGTAGAACACCTCGTTCAGCGCCCCGCCCCGGATCGTCTCCGTGGAGACCAGCTCGAACTCGGTCGTGTACTTGATCAGCACGTCACGGATGCCCGGCGTGTAGTCCTCGCCCGCCGGGACCTGGACCTTGACCACCTGGCGCTGCACGTTCAGCGTGAACCAGTCGAACTTGTGCATGATGACGACGACCGCGCATATGACGACCGCGCCGACCGCGGCCAGCGTGTAGAAGCGGGCACCGCAGGCCATGCCGATCGCCATGGCCAGGAAGATGAACCCGACGTCCCGGGTCTCCTTGACCGCGTTCCGGAACCGGACCACGGACAACGCGCCGACCAGGGAGAACGCGCGGGCCAGGTTGGACCCGACGACGAGCATGATCAGGGCGACGATCATGCCGACGATGACCAGGGTCTGGACGTACGACTGGCTGTACGACACGTTCCGGTGGGTGTACCGGTAGACGTAGCCGATGACCGTGCTCAGGACGAAGGACAGCGCCATCGCCACGACGACGTCGGCGACGCTGAACGTCCCGCTGAGTTCCTGCAGATCGAAATTCACTGTGTTCCCGCTTCGAGATGGAAGGCGGACCGGGGTGCCAGCCCGAACGCCTCGATGGACTGGACGTACTTGGAGACCCGGATGAGGCTCAGATTGCGGCGGGCCGCGAGATCGGTGATCCAGTGCGGGGTGCGCTCGTTGACCTTGATCTCCATCACCGACAGGTGCGGCGGCACGGTGAACCGGTTCTCCGGATGCGCCTGCCCGAAGTGGAAGTCGCGGTCGCGGCCCCGGATGCGCCGGTCGAAGGTGACCCGGAGCCCGGTGTCGGCGGCCCGCCCGACCAGCGCCTCGCGCTGGTAGCCGGTCATCGCGGTGGGCCGGAGGTTGAGCCGTACGACGAGGTCGAGCACCTCGTGGACGAACGCGCGCTCCGTGGGGGCGTGCTCCACCAGCTCACGCGCGTCGCAGAGTTGACGAGCCGTCAGATACGGGAGCGTGATGCGCCGCTTCTGCGTGACACGGTTGACGCGCTGCTTGATCTCGACGCAGACCGGGGAGTCGTCCGTGACCCCGGCCGGGTCGCCGTAGTGCCTGATGCGCAGCTTGCGGCGGAACTTCAGGCCCTCGATCTTCTCCCAGTAGAACCGCAGCTCGGGAGAGTCGTAGTACAGGCTCCACACCCCGTACCCGCCGACCGGGCTGTTCAGGTCGCGGTCCATCCGCTCACCGAGCTCGTCGCGGAGTTCGGCGGCCTGCTCGACCGGGACCAGGTACTTCAGCTCGTATCTGTTGAAGGCGTGCAGCCTGCTCGCCACATGCGGCGGTGGGGGGTCCAGTGTGGCTGTGTCGGGTTGCGACACCGTGCGCCTCCTTCGTCGTCCGTGCCGGACCGGCCGGCCCGCGACACGCAACCAACGACGGATGAGGAGGCGATGAGAAACCCGGGTGGATTGCAGGAGGATTCGAGAGGGCCGGAAGGTGAACACGGCGGGTGCGGAAACAGCTGTGTCCCCGGGCGGGCGGCCCGGGGACACAGGGGGGAAAGGCTCAGGCGAGCGAGGCGCTCAGTGTGATCGTCGTGCCTGAAAGCGCCTGGCTGACCGGGCAGTTGGCCTTGGCGTCCTCGGCCGCCTTGACGAAGGCCGCCTCGTCCAGACCCGGCACGGTGCCCACCACGGTGAGGTGGATGCCGGTGATGCCGGTGCCCGGCTGGAAGGTGACATCGGCCTTGGTCTCCAGCCGGGCCGGCGGGGTGCCGGCGCCGCTCAGACCGTGCGAGAGCGCCATCGAGAAGCAGCTGGAGTGGGCCGCGGCGATCAGCTCCTCCGGGCTGGTCTTCCCGTTCGCCTCCTCCGCGCGGGACGGCCAGGAGACCGGGTACTCGCCGATCCCGGACGAGTCGAGGGTGACGACCCCCTTGCCCTCGAGGAGGTTGCCTTCCCATTCCGTGTGGGCGGTACGCGTGGTAGCCATGCTGGTCCCTTCGAACGGTGCGCGGTGGTACGGGAACGGCGGGGCACTGCGTCGTGCGCCGCCGACGGTACGTCCTTACGCCCCCGAACCTACTGCGCCACCAGACCCTTCGCGTCGCGCGCCAGCGCCGTGAGCCGGGAGATCGCCCGGAAATACTTCTTCCGGTACCCACCGTTCAGCATCTCGTCGCTGAACAGCCGGTCGAAGGGCAGCCCGGCCGCGAGGACCGGCACCTCCCGGTCGTACAGCCGGTCCGCGAGCACCACGAGCCGCAGCGCGGTCGACTGGTCGGGCACCGCCCGCACCTCGGTCAGGCACACCGCCTTCAGCCCGTCCGTCAGCGCGCCGTACCGGCTCGGGTGGACGCGGGCCAGGTGGTCGAGGAGCGCCGGGAAGTCGTCCAGGCTGGCGCCCGGCGTGGCGTACGCGGCCTTGGTGACCTGCTCGTCCGAGAACGGCGCCGGGGCCTCGGGCAGACCGCGGTGGCGGTAGTCCTCGCCGTCGATGCGCAGCGGGCGGAAGTGCGCGGACAGGCCCTGGATCTCGCGCAGGAAGTCGGCGGCGGCGAACCGGCCCTCGCCGAGCTTGCCGGGCAGCGTGTTGGAGGTCGCGGCCAGCGCGACGCCCTCCTCGACCAGGCGGCTGAGCAGCGAGGACACCAGCACGGTGTCGCCCGGGTCGTCCAGCTCGAACTCGTCGATGCACAGCAGCCGGTGCCCGCTCAGCGTGCGCACGGTCTGCTGGAAGCCCAGCGCGCCCACCAGGTTCGTCAGCTCCACGAAGGTGCCGAAGGCCTTCAGCGAGGGCGCGGCCGGGGTGGCGTGCCAGAGCGAGGCGAGCAGATGGGTCTTGCCGACCCCGTACCCGCCGTCGAGATACACCCCGCGCGGGCCTGAGGGCGCGGCAGCCGCCTTCCGGCCGAACCGCCCACCCGTCGCCCGCCACCACCCCTCAAGGGATGCGCTTCGCGCTCTTCCTGATTTCCCGGACCCCGACGCGTGCGCCCCGCCGAGCCCGGCGGCGAAGTCGCTGAGGACCCGGACCGCCTCGGTCTGGCTCGGCTGGTTCGGGTCGGGTACGTACGTATCGAAACGCACCGAGTCGAAGCGCGGCGGCGGCACCATCTCGGCGACCAGGCGGTCGGCGGGGACGTGCGGCTCGCGGGCGCACAGGGACAGCGGGGCCGTTTCGGCTATGGGGCTGGACCCCGGCACGGCGTGGGAGGACGACACAACCGTCAAGCTTACGACCCGTGCCAGACTGCCGGACATGCGACGCCTGTTCCCTGTGACCGACCTGACAGCGGCCGACACCTCCGGCGAATGGAGCCTGGACCGCCTCGCCGACGCCTACGCCTATCCCGCCGGGGACGGACCCTGGCTGCGCGCCAACATGGTGTCCACGCTCGACGGGGCCGCCCAGCACGACGGCCGCTCGCAGCCGATCTCCTGCGAGAGCGACATGCGTATCTTCGGCACCCTGCGCGGCCTGGCCGACGTGGTGATCGCGGGCGCCCAGACCGTACGCCAGGAGGGTTACCGCCCCGCCAGGGCGCGGGATGCCTTCGCGGCGCGCCGGGCGGCGGCGGGGCAGACCCCCGCCCCGGCCGTCGCCGTGGTCAGCGGCAGCCTGGACCTGGACTTCTCGCTCCCGCTCTTCGTGTCGCCGCTGGTCCCGACGCTGGTGCTGACCGGTGCGGGCGCGCCCCCGGACCGGATCGCGACGGCCCGGAAGGCGGGCGCCGAGGTGGTGATCGCGGGGGAGGGCTCGCGCGTCGACCCGGCCCGCGCCGTGCGGGAGCTGGCCGACCGGGGACACCGGCGGCTGCTGACGGAGGGCGGGCCCCGGCTGCTCGGCCAGTTCGTCGCCGAAGGGGTGCTGGACGAGCTGTGCCTGACCGTCGCGCCGATGCTCACGGCCGGTGACGCCCAGCGGATCGCGGGCGGGCCGGCCGTCGCGGTGCCGAAACGATTCGCCCTGGCCTCGCTGCTGGAGGAGGACGGCTTCCTCTTCAGCCGCTACCGCAGGTCCTGAGGCCCCGCCCTCCCCGTACGCCCCAGAGCTCTCCCCGTACCGCCCCATGCGGTGGCTATGAGCGGAATATCATGTTCCGGTTAGCGTTCCGTGGGCAGAATGGATCTCGCAGACCCCGTGCGAGCGCGGGGAAGGATGGTTTCGGCAGCGGCCCGCGACGGTCGCTGAAGAGAAGGGCTCTGTGGTGTTCACCAGCGTTTTGATGATCGAGAAGGCCCTCACCTCCGGGGACATCGAATTCGTCACCACCCTGCACGGGGAGGACCGCACCTCGTTCGTCGTCCTCATGCAGCCGCGCGGCGACCAGGCGGACGTCCTGCTGCGGGCCATCGACGACCTGGCGATGGGCGAACTGAAGGAAGCGGCCCGCGAGAGCGAGGAACCCGAGGGCCGGAGCGCCAGGGAGTCGGCCGAGCTCGCCCTCCAGGTCTCCCTGGAGGCCCTGCGCCAAGCGGGCTCCGAGGCCGTCGGACAGGTGATCGAGAGCCACCCCCTGGACAAGCTCACCTCGGTGGTCGAGGAGTCCGAGGCCGACGAGGTCATCGTGCTGACCGCGCCCCACTACGTCGAGGAGTTCTTCCACCGCGACTGGGCGTCCCGGGCCCGGCACAAGGTCGGCGTCCCGGTGCTCAAGCTCTTCGCGCACAGCGAATAGGGTGAAGCCGCGCGGGGACCCGGAGGGCAACCCGGACCGCGCTGAAATCTCTTCACCAGGGAGGCAAAGATGGCAGCCGGCATTCCCGCCGCCATGGAACGACCGCACTTCATCGGCATCGGCGGCGCCGGAATGTCGGGCATCGCCAAGATCCTCGCCCAGCGCGGCGCGAAGGTCGCGGGCAGCGACGCCAAGGAGTCCCCGACGGCCGAGGCGCTGCGCGCGCTGGGGGCGACCGTCCACATCGGGCACGCCGCCGGGCACCTGGCCGACGACGCGAGCTGCGTCGTCGTCTCCAGCGCCATCCGCGCCGACAATCCGGAGCTGGTGCGCGCCGGGGAGCTGTCGGTCCCCGTCGTGCACCGCTCCGACGCCCTGGCCTCGCTCATGGGCGGGCTCCGCTCCATCGCGGTCGCCGGCACCCACGGCAAGACCACCACCACGTCGATGCTGGCCGTCGCCCTGAGCGAGCTGGACCTCGACCCCTCGTACGCCATCGGCGGCGACCTGGCGGGCCCCGGCACCAACGCCACGCACGGCGAGGGCGACCTCTTCGTCGCCGAGGCCGACGAGAGCGACCGCAGCTTCCAGAAGTACGACCCCGACGTCGCGATCGTCCTCAACGTCGAGCTGGACCACCACGCGAACTACGCGTCGATGGACGAGATCTACGAGTCCTTCGAGACCTTCGCCGGGAAGATCGTCCCCGGGGGCACCCTCGTCGTCTCCGCCGACCAGTCCGGCGCCGTTGAGCTGACCCGCCGGGTCCGCGAGGCGCTGCCCGCGCTCACCGTCGTCACCTACGGCGAGTCCGGCACCGCCGACGTGCGCGTCCACAAGATCACCCCGCGCGGCCTGACCAGCGAGGTCACGGTGATCCTCGGCGGGAAGTTCCTCACCTTCACGGTGTCCGTGCCCGGCCGCCACTACGCGCTCAACGCGGTCGCCGCCCTCGCCGCCGGGATCGCCCTCGGCATCCCCGCCCACAACCTCGCCTCGGCCCTCGGGAAGTACACCGGGGTCAAGCGCCGTCTCCAGCTCAAGGGCGAGGCGGCCGGGGTCCAGGTCATCGACAGCTACGCGCACCACCCCACCGAGATGACCGCCGACCTGGAGGCCATGCGCGGCGCCGCCACCGGCGCCCGCCTCCTCGTCGTCTTCCAGCCGCACCTGTTCTCCCGCACCCAGGAGCTCGGTACGGAGATGGGCCAGGCCCTCGCCCTCGCCGACGCCTCCGTGGTCCTGGACATCTACCCGGCCCGCGAGGACCCGGTCCCCGGCGTCACCAGCGCCCTGATCATCGACGCGGCCAGCGCCGCCGGGGCCGACGTCACCGCCGTCCACGACAAGGACCGGGTCCCCGAGGTCGTCGCGGGAATGGCGAAGCCGGGCGACCTCGTTCTCACCATGGGAGCGGGCGACGTCACCGACCTCGGCCCGCGGATCCTGGACCACCTGTCGAACTGAAGGAGCCACCGTGACGTACGACGTCGAGAAGCCGGACGAACAGTGGCGGGAGGAGCTCACCGCCGCCGAGTACGCGGTGCTGCGCAAGGCCGGCACCGAGCCCGCGTTCGTCGGTGAGTACACGGACACCAAGACCGAGGGCGTCTACTCCTGCCGGGCCTGCGGCGCGGAGCTGTTCCGCTCCGACACCAAATTCGAGTCGCACTGCGGCTGGCCGTCCTTCTACGACCCGAAGGACACCGACGCGGTCGAGCTGATCCAGGACCGCAGCCACGGCATGGTCCGCACCGAGGTCCGCTGCGCCCGCTGCGGCTCCCACCTGGGCCACGTCTTCGAGGGCGAGGGCTACCCGACCCCGACGGACCAGCGCTACTGCATCAACTCGATCTCGCTGCGGCTGACACCCGACGCCTGATCCACGCGACCGTCCCGCCTAGGCCCGCCGCACCCGTCCCGCGATGCGGCGGCCCAGGCGGCCCAGCGTGCCGCGCTCGCGGCGGTTCCAGTCGCGGAAGGCGTCCGCCCGGCCGCTGCTGCCCGAGCGGCCGACCGCGTCCTCGACCGCCGCGACCCGGTCCGCGGGCAGCCCCCGCACCACGGGCCGCAGCACCTCGTCGAGGAGCCCGGCGGCGGCCTCGGTCCACGGGGCGCCGGCGTGCGGGTGGGCCGTCCACACGGTGAAGCAGTCGGCCGCGTAGGCCGGGTCGGCGGCCAGCCGGGCCCGGACGCCGTCACCGCGCGCGGTCCGGGCATAGGCGGCGATCAGGTCCGCGTCCCCGCTCTGCACCAGGGCGTACAGCTCCTCGTCGGGCCGCTCCGGCGCCAGCAGCCGCCCGGCCACCGCGTCGCACGCCTGCCCGAGCACGCCCGGCTCCACGGGATCCGCCTCCGCGCGCAGCGTCCGCACCCGTTCGGCCCAGTCCGGCCCCGCCGCGCCCGAGCGCACCTCGTCGGCGAACTCCAGGAGCTGGAGCGCCGCGCGCACCCGGCCCCCGGTCTCCTGCGGGAAGCCGCGCAGCAGGTCGTGGGCCAGCTCCGGGGCCGCCCCGTCGTCGGCGCCGGCCGCGAGCGCGGCGGCCACCAGGAGCGACCAGGTGCCGGCCGCCCGGTGCGCGTCCGAGGTCGCCGCCTCAAGGAGCTGCCGGGCCTCGGCGGCCGTCGGCGCCTCCTCCTCCCAGACCAGGCCCACCGCTGTCCGCAGCACCAGCGGCTCCGCGAACGGGGAGACCCCACCGGTCCGCAGGATCCGCTGGAGCGTCGCGACCCGGTCGTCGCCGCAGCCCGCCCTCGCCTCCGGCGCCCCGGCGCACATCCGCAGATGCGGCAGCGCCTGCGTGCCGGTGAACGGCAGCGGCACCCGGCTCAGCAGCCGCGCGACCCCGGCCGGATGGTCCGGCGCGATCCGGTCGAGCGCGCCCAGCAGGGCCGTACGCACGTCGAACTGCTCGTCCATCAGCTCCAGCAGCGCGGGCGCCCAGCCCGGGGCGCCCTCCTCGCCGCCCGCCAGCAGCGCGGGCGCGAGCCGGTCCACCACGGAGGGCAGCAGTCCGGCGCAGTCCACCCCGAGCAGCCGCGCCACCCGCAGCAGCTGCACCGTACGGGCCACGTCCAGGCCGACGCCCGCGCCGCCCAGCTCGGTCATGATCTCCGGCCCGAGCACCCCGGCGACGGCCGCGCCCTCCGGTCCGCTGAAGGCGGTGCGGCCGGGCAGCTCCAGCGAGCCGTTGCCGCCGCGCACCGCCTCCGTCACCAGCATCGCGGCGAGCGGGGCGGTGGTCGTCGCGGGGGAGCGGCCGTCGAGCGCCGCGAACAGCCGCCCGGCGGCGTCGAATTCGGGCCCGGAGCGGTCGTCGGTCCCGGGCGCGGTCAGCGCCTCGACCAGCCGGCGGGTGCGGGCCCCGTCCAGGGCGTACGGCCGCTCGGCGGCCCAGTCGGCGGCCGCCGCGCGCTCCTCGGTGCCGAGCGGTATCCCGGCGCACAGGGCCGTCACCGCCAGCGGCCCTGCCGCGAACGGCTCACCGGGCAGCGCGGCCGCCTCCCGGAACAGCTCCGGCGCCCGGCCGCGCCAGACCCGGGCGGCCGTCTCGGCCCAGGTGTCGCCGACCGGCCCCTCCGGGCGCGGACCGGCGCACAGGTGCACACGAAGCCCGGGGTCCGCCAGCTCCTCGGCGTCCTCGGGCAGCACGCCCACCACCCGCCCGGCCGCCTCGCGGGGGCGGCGGGTGTACGTGGTGAAGGTCAGGTGCTCGGCGAGCCCGTCCGGCAGGGCGAGCCCGGCGAGCGCGATCCAGCGGGCGACGTCCGCGCTCTGCCGCTCGGCCAGGACGACCCGCTCCGGCCCGTCCGGTCCGTGCAGGCGGCGCAGGTCGGACAGCACCCCGGCGAGCCAGGGGCCGCGGGAGACGGCGAAGTCGTTCAGCGCCTCGCGCTCGCGCGCCTCGTGGCCGTTCGGGGCGGACGGAGCGGTGAGCGGATCGGGCAGCGGGCGGTCCGGGGTGGCGGCGGCCCAGCGGGCGGACCGGCAGGCGGTGAGCGGCAGCGTCCCCCCGGGGAGCCGGGTGCCGGGGGGCAGGTGGACCGCGTGGGCGTGGAAGCGTACGGCGGAGGTCCGGGGGGAGCGGACCGCGACGGTCCGGGCCAGCAGCCCGCTGCCGTCGGAGAGCACGTGGAAGCTGTACGCCTCGGGCAGGGCGCGCAGGGCGGTGTCCGTGAGCCGGTCGGGTGTGCCGCGCGGCGCCTCGTACGCCAGCAGCGGTCCCGCCTCGGTCAGCACGGACGCGGGTATCGAGGCGTCAACCGACGTGAACCGGGCGGCTGTCGGCCCGTCCTCGCCGGTTCCGTCCCCGTCCGCGGAGGTGTAGTGCAACTGCGCGAGGCTCATGCGTCGGCTCTCTTCGTCCCTGCCTGAAGATCCCCTGCCACCCGCACCCGCCCTCGCGGTGGCAGCGCCGTCCCGGCAGAGAGCGGCGACCCCGGCGGGGAGTGCTCCGCAGTCGCTGGGGCGACGCTATCAAGGAGCGACACGCCCTTGTGCCCCTGCGGCCGGAAGCCCGGGGGCGCGGGACCGCCGCCGGGCGGCCGAACGCGTGGCCGAATCGGCGCGGTGGGGGCGCGAGGTGTTGGCTACCGTGGGGCTCCGGGGGGAGAGCCATGCTGCATACACTCTTCGATCGGGATGACCTGGCGCCGCGTGAGCGGCTGGCCGCGCTCAACGACGCGTTCCTCACCAGCGAGCACGCCATGGGCGTCCTCAGCCCGGAGGCCGAGGACTTCACCGCCCTGGTCCGGGGCGTCGATCTCGCGACGGTGTGCGTGGCCGAGCTGACGATGTCACCGGGGCGGGTCGTGCGGTCCGCCCGGATGGTGCGGCAGGCCGATCCGGAGCTGGTCTGCGTCGCACTGGCCCCCTCCGGCGTGACGGTGCTCAACCAGGCCGGGCGGGAAGCGGTCCTGGGCCCGAACGACCTCGCGTTCTACGACAGTTCGAGCCCTTTCGAGATCCGGATGGGCGCCCCCGGCGGTGAGCCCGCGACGCTGATCCGGGCCCATGTCCCGCGCGCCCTGCTCGGCCCGTCCGCGGACCTCGTGGAGCCGCTGCTCGCCCGGCGGCTCCCGGGGCAGGGCGGCTTCGCCGGGATGTTCGTGCACCTGATGAGCAGTCTGGCCGACGAGTCGCGCGCGTACCGACCGAACGACCGCAGCCGCCTCTCGGAGATCGCGGGCGATGTGCTCACCGCCCTTGTGGACCACCACGCGGACGTGGAACCGGTGCCCGGGGACGACTCCCGCAAGGGGGCCCTGCTGCTGAGCATCGAGGCGTTCGTGCAGCAGCACCTCAACGACCCGGACCTGTCCCCGCGTACGATCGCCGGCGCGCACCACCTCTCGGTGGGGTACCTGCACCGGCTGTTCAGCGCGCGCGGCACGACGCTCACGGCGTGGATCCGGGGGATGCGGCTGAAGCGCGCCGGCCGGGATCTGCGGGACCCGGCGCTGAGCGAGGTGACCGTGCATCAGATCGCGGTGCGCTGGGGCTTCCGTGACCACTCCACCTTCACCCGCAGCTTCCGTACGGCCTACGGCATGTCGCCCCGCGACTACCGGCACGCATCGTCAAGTCAGTGGTGACCGTACGTCAAAGACATGCGCATGACGGGGGAGGGAAGCTTTGGTCATCGGACCCCGGTGCTCCGGGGGGACGCCGGGGTCCGGGTGGCGAGCAACCGAGCAAGGGGAGTTCGATGAAGATGAAGTGCGTATTCCCAGGTCTGGCCGCGGCGGCGCTGGTGGTGATGGGCGGGGCCATGGCACCGGCCGCCTCCGCCGCCACCCCGCCCGCGCCTTCCGTCTCCCGCGGCGCCGAGCCCACGGGCTGGTTCCCGGGCGCTGAGCCCGCCGGGTGGTTCCCGGGCGCCGAGCCCGACGGCTGGTTGCCGGGCGGAACGGCCTCCGTCCTCGTCTGAGGCGGCGGCCGCCCCCGCGATCATTCGGCGAGGTCGCGGGGGCCGGGCCGGACTACTCGAAGCGCGAGGTGTCGCCGGCTCCCCGGCGTACGATCTCCAGCTCACCGTCCGAGAAGTCGATGACGGTCGTCGGCTCCGTACCGCAGTCGCCGGAGTCGAGGACGATGTCCACCTCGTGGTCCAGGCGCTCCTTGATCTCCCAGCCCTGGGTGAGGGGCTCGGCCTCGTCGGGCAGCAACAGCGTGCTGGAGAGCAGCGGTTCGCCCAGCTCGCCCAGGAGCGCCTGCACGACCGGGTGGTCCGGGATGCGGACGCCCACGGTCTTCTTCTTGGGGTGCAGCAGCTGGCGCGGCACCTCCTTCGTGGCCGGCAGGATGAAGGTGTACTGGCCGGGCGTCGATGCCTTGACCGTACGGAACACGTCGTTGTCGATGTGCACGAACTGCCCGAGCTGGGCGAAGTTCTGGCACATCAGCGTGAAGTGGTGGCGGTCGTCGAGGTTGCGGATCGCCCGGATGCGGGACAGGCCGTCCCGGTTGCCGAGCTGACACCCGAGTGCGTAGCAGGAGTCCGTCGGGTACGCGACGAGCGACCCGGAGCGGATGCTTTCGGCCACGTTGGTGATGGTGCGCTGCTGGGGATTTTCGGGGTGTACGTCGAAATACTTCGCCATCCGGCGAGTCTACGACCGGGCGCGCGAACGGCTCCCGGTGCGACGGATTGTGTGGCTCCCGGGCGGGCAGGACAACCTTTTCGAGTGGCGGCCGCCGTTCAAACCTCTCCGGCCGTTGGCGTCCGGCGCGGCGAGCTATGCATCATGCATGGTGCGTGCATCGTGCACACATTCCGTGGTATATGTGTACAGAGAGGTCGCCGTTCCGGTGGGGAGGCGTACCGCAGTCTTGAGGGAGCCGCGCGTGGACATGCCTGTGGACCGGATCGAGTTCGAGACGATGCTGCTCGGCCGGCACATGAGCCTGCTCACCTCGCGCGGCGGCGGACGGCTCGACCGGAGCGCGTACATCCTCCTCAGCCGCATCCGGGCCCAGGGCCCGATGTCGATCGGCCAGCTGCACGACGCGTTCGGCCTCGACACCTCGACGCTGAACCGGCAGACCGCCGCGATGCTCCGGGCCGGTGTGGTCGACCGCATCGCCGACCCGGACGGCGGGATCGCGCGCAAGTTCGTCATCACGGACGAGGGTGAGCGCCGCCTCGACAAGGACCGGGCCGAGAACCGCGAGGGACTGCAACGGGTCCTCGCCGACTGGACCCCGGAGGAGGCCGCCCGCTTCGCGGACGATCTGGCCCGGCTCAACCGCGACATCGAACGCCTCGACGGCAGGCCCTGGCCGCGCGACTGATCCGTACGGGCGGAACGCGCACGGTGTGAAGCGGAGCTGCGGTCCCGCTTAAGAAAACCTCGATGGACCTGGGGCGCGGGGTACGGCAGATTGCTCCGTGACGGCGGAGGATGGTGCGCGGCAGCCGGTGCGAGCGCGCTGCCATGCCGTCCCTCTCATCCTTCCCCGGGCCGCAGGCTTCCTCTGGCATGCCCCCGGCCCGGGGAGCTCAACGCCGTACAGGGAGCCGCAGCCGTGAAGGCACTCGTGAAGCAGAAGGCCGAGCCCGGACTCTGGCTGATGGACGTCCCCGAGCCCGAGACCGGCCCCGGTGACGTACTGATCAAGGTCCTGCGCACCGGCATCTGCGGGACCGACCTGCACATCCGCAACTACGACGGCTGGGCGCAGCAGGCCATCTCCACCCCGCTCGTCCTCGGCCACGAGTTCGTCGGCGAGGTCGCCGCGATCGGCGCGGACGTGGCCGACATCGCCGTCGGCGACCTGGTCAGCGGCGAGGGCCACCTCGTCTGCGGCAAGTGCCGCAACTGCCTGGCCGGCCGCCGCCACCTCTGCCGCTCCACGCTGGGCCTCGGCGTCGGCCGTGACGGCGCCTTCGCCGAGTACGTCGCGCTGCCCGCGTCCAACGTGTGGGTGCACCGGGTCCCCGTCGACCTCGACGTCGCCGCGATCTTCGACCCGTTCGGCAACGCCGTCCACACCGCGCTGTCCTTCCCGCTCGTCGGCGAGGACGTCCTGATCACCGGCGCCGGTCCGATCGGCATCATGGCCGCCGCCGTCGCCAAGCACGCCGGGGCCCGCAACGTCGTCATCACCGACGTCAGCGAGGCCCGCCTGGAGCTGGCTCGCAAGGTCGGCGTCAGCCTGGCGCTCAACGTCGGCGAGCACACCATCGCCGACGGCCAGCAGGAGCTGGGCCTGCGCGAGGGCTTCGACATCGGCCTGGAGATGTCCGGCCGCCCCGAGGCGATGCGGGACATGATCGCGAACATGACGCACGGCGGCCGGATCGCCATGCTCGGCCTCCCCGCCGAGGAGTTCGCCGTCGACTGGGCCCGGATCGTCACCTCGATGATCACGGTCAAGGGCATCTACGGCCGCGAGATGTACGAGACCTGGTACGCCATGTCCGTCCTGCTGGAGGGCGGTCTCGACCTCGCCCCCGTGATCACCGGCCGGTACGGCTACCGCGACTTCGAGGCGGCCTTCGACGACGCGGCGAGCGGGCGCGGCGGCAAGGTCATCCTCGACTGGACCGTCTGACCTCCTCACCTCCCTAAGGAATCCGGCATGTTCGACTCCGTACGCGACGATCTGCGCACCACCCTCGAAGAGATCGAGGCGGCCGGGCTGCACAAGCCCGAGCGCGTCATCGGCACCCCGCAGTCCGCGACCGTTGCCGTCACCGCCGGGGGCCGCCCCGGCGAGGTGCTGAACTTCTGCGCCAACAACTACCTGGGTCTCGCCGACCACCCCGAGGTGATCGCCGCCGCGCACGAGGCGCTGGACCGCTGGGGCTACGGCATGGCCTCGGTCCGCTTCATCTGCGGCACCCAGGAGGTCCACAAGGAGCTGGAGCAGCGGCTCTCCTCCTTCCTGGGCCAGGAGGACACGATCCTCTACTCCTCCTGCTTCGACGCCAACGGCGGCGTGTTCGAGACGATCCTCGGCGCCGAGGACGCGGTCATCTCCGACGCCCTCAACCACGCCTCGATCATCGACGGCATCCGCCTGTCGAAGGCCAAGCGCTTCCGCTACGCCAACCGGGACATGGCCGACCTGGAGAAGCAGCTCAAGGAGGCGTCCGGGGCCCGGCGCCGGCTGATCGTCACCGACGGCGTCTTCTCCATGGACGGTTACGTCGCCCCGCTGCGCGAGATCTGCGACCTGGCCGAGCGCTACGACGCCATGGTCATGGTGGACGACTCGCACGCCGTCGGCTTCGTCGGCGCCGGCGGGCGCGGTACGCCGGAGCTGCACGGCGTCATGGACCGCGTCGACATCATCACCGGCACCCTCGGCAAGGCGCTCGGCGGCGCCTCCGGCGGTTACGTGGCGGCCCGCGCCGAGATCGTCGCCCTGCTGCGTCAGCGCTCGCGCCCGTACCTCTTCTCGAACTCGCTCGCCCCGGTCATCGCCGCCGCCTCGCTCAAGGTCATCGACCTCCTGGAGTCCGCCGGCGACCTGCGCGAGCGGCTCAACGCCAACACCGCGCTCTTCCGTACCCGGATGACCGAGAACGGCTTCGACATCCTGCCCGGCGACCACGCCATCGCCCCCGTCATGATCGGGGACGCGGCGAAGGCAGGCCGGATGGCGGAGCTGCTCCTGGAGCGCGGTGTGTACGTGATCGGGTTCTCGTACCCGGTCGTCCCCCAGGGCGCGGCCCGCATCCGCGTCCAGCTCTCCGCGGCGCACTCCACGGAGGACGTGAACCGCGCGGTCGACGCGTTCGTCGCGGCGCGCGCCGAGCTGGAGGGCTAGTCCCCGGCTGGTCGCGGGGGCGGTCAGGGCGCCCCCGCGACCTGGGCCCGCGACCTGGGACAATGGGCACATGATCGATGCCCGGCGGCTGCGCGTCCTGCGTGCCGTGGCGGACCACGGCACGGTGACCGCCGCGGCCGCCGCCCTGTACCTGACCCCGTCCGCCGTCTCCCAGCAGCTCGCCGCCCTGGAGCAGGAGACCGGCCACCGGCTGGTCGAACGCGGCTCGCGCGGCGCCAGGCTCACCCCGGCCGGCGAGATCCTGCTCACCCACACCAACGCGGTCCTGGCCCAGCTGGAACGGGCCGAGGCCGAGCTCGCCGCGTACGGCTCCGGCGAGGCCGGTACGGTCACGGTCGCCGCGTTCGCCACCGGCATCGGCCTGGTGCTCGCCCCCGCCATCGCCGCGCTGAGCCGGACCGCCCCCGGCATCAAGGTCCGCGTCCAGGACGCCGAGGGCGACGCGAGCGTCCCCATGGTCCTGGACCGGCAGGTCGATGTGGCCGTCGCCGTCGAGTACCGGGGCGCCCCCGGCGAGGACGACCGCCGGCTCACCCGCGTCCCTCTCTACTCCGAGCCGTTCGACGCGGTGCTCCCGGTGGGGCACCGGCTGGCGGGCCAGGAGCAGGTGGCCGTCGCCGAGCTGGCCAAGGACGCCTGGATCGGGCCGTACCCGGGCAACCCCTGCCACGACGTGGTGGTCCTGGCCTGCGAGTACGCCGGTTTCGCACCGAACCTCGAACACTCCTCGGACGACTTCCACGCGGTCGTCGCCCTCGCCGGTGCGGACGCCGGAGTGGCCCTGGTGCCGCGCACCGCCCTCCGCGGCATGGCCCTGACCGGTGTGGTGGTCCGCCCGGTGCGCGGGACCGCCCCCACCCGCCGGGTCTTCGCGGCGGTGCGCCGGGGCGCCGAGGCCCACCCGTTGATCGCACCGGTCCTGGAAGCGCTGGCGGGCGCGGCGGGCTGAGGGGCGGCCCCGTCACGCCGGCTGGAGCAGGTCCCAGCGGTTGCCGTACAGGTCCTCGAAGACCGCGACCGAGCCGTAGACCTCGTGGCGCGGCTCCTCCAGGAAGCGCACCCCGGCCGCCGTCATCCGGGCGTGGTCGCCCGCGAAGTCCTCGGTGTGCAGGAAGAAGCCGACCCGGCCCCCGGTCTGCGCGCCGACGCTCGCCGCCTGGGCCTCGTCCTTGGCGCGGGCCAGCAGCAGCCCCGTGCCCTCGGTGCCCCGGGGCCGCACCACCACCCAGCGCGAGCCGTCCCCCCGGTCGGTGTCCTCGACCAGCTCGAAGCCGAGGGCCCCGGTGTAGAAGGAAAGGGCCTCGTCGTAGTCGCGGACGACCAGCGTGACCAGGGCGATGTGGGCCATGGAACTCCTCGCGGTGCGGGTGGGGGGACGGGGCGCCCGCCCGGACGCGACACTATCCGCATGGACCTCCCCGACCTCACCGCCCGCGCGCACCGCCTCGCCCGCACCGGCAGTCGGCGCGTCCTCGGCATCGCCGGGCCGCCCGGAGCCGGCAAGTCGACCCTGGCCGGGCGGATCGCCGACGCGCTCGGGCCGCTCGCCGTCGTCGTGCCCATGGACGGCTTCCACCTCGCCGGGGCGGAGCTCGAACGCCTCGGCCGGACCGGCCGCAAGGGCGCGCCCGACACCTTCGACGCCGCCGGGTACGTGGCCCTGCTCCGGCGCCTGCGCGCCCCCGAGCCCGGCACCGTCGTGTACGCCCCCGCCTTCGACAGGACCCTGGAGGAACCGGTCGCCGGGGCGATCCCCGTATCCCCGGAGGTCCCGCTCGTCGTCACCGAGGGCAACTACCTGCTGTACGACGAAGGGCCCTGGGCCCCGGTCCGCGGGCTGCTGGACGAGGCGTGGTACCTGGACCCGGACGACGCGGTGCGCGTGCCCCGGCTGGTCGCCCGGCATGTGCGGTACGGAAAGGCCCGGGCCGACGCCGAGCGCTGGGTGGCGCGGTCCGACGAGGCCAACGCCCGGCTCGTCGCGGCCGGCCGCGACCGGGCCGACCTCGTCGTCCGCTGACCCGCTCGCGCGCGCACCGGCGGGCGGGCAGGATGGGAGGGCCGTTCCGTGCCGTCAGGAGGCCCGCATGCCCACGAACCAGCCCGTGCCGTTCACCGCCGACGACTACCGGGCCCGGATGGCACGGGCCGCCGAGAGCGCCGCCGCGGCCGGGCTCGCCGGGGTGCTGGTCGCGCCCGGCCCCGACCTGGTGTACCTGACGGGCTACCAGCCGACCGCGATCACCGAACGCCTCACCCTCCTCGTCCTCGCGGCCGACCGCGACCCCGTCCTCGTCGTGCCGACCCTTGAGGCGCCGGACGCGGCGAAGGCCGTCGGCGCCCCCGCCCTGACCCTGCGCGACTGGACGGACGGCAAGGACCCGTACGAGGTCACCGCCCCGCTGCTGGAGGCGCGGGGCCGGTTCGGGATCAGCGACAACGCCTGGGCGATGCACCTGCTCGGCCTCCAGCAGCGGCTGCCCGACTCCTCGTACGCCTCGCTCACCCAGGCGCTCCCGATGCTGCGCGCGGTGAAGGACGCCCACGAGCTGGACCGGCTCGCCGCCGCCGGGGCCGCCGCCGACGCCGCGTACGAGAAGATCCTGAAGGTCCGCTTCTCCGGCCGGAAGGAGACCGAGGTCGCCGCCGACCTGGCCCGGCTGCTCACCGAACACGGGCACTCCCAGGTCGACTTCACCGTGGTCGGCTCCGGCCCCAACGGCGCCAACCCGCACCACGAGGCGGGGACACGCACCATCGAGCAGGGCGACATGGTCGTCCTCGACTTCGGCGGCCTCAAGCACGGCTACGGCTCCGACACCTCCCGTACCGTCCACGTCGGCGAGCCCACCGCCGAGGAGCAGCGGGTCCACGACATCGTGCGCGAGGCGCAGCAGGCGGGCTGCGCGGCGGTGCGCCCCGGCGTCGCCTGCCAGGAGATCGACCGGGCCGCCCGCGCGGTCATCACCGAGTTCGGCTACGGGGAACGCGTCATCCACCGCACCGGCCACGGCATCGGCGTCACCACCCACGAACCGCCGTACATGATCGAGGGCGAGGAGCAGCCGCTGGTGCCCGGCATGTGCTTCTCGGTGGAGCCCGGCATCTATCTGCCGGGCCGGTTCGGCGTCCGGATCGAGGACATCGTGACCGTCACCGAGGACGGCGGGCGCCGGCTCAACGCCACCGCCCGCGAACTCGCCATCGTGGAGTAGCCCGGCGGCCCTTCGCCTCAGTCGTCGGCGAGGACCACGCAGGACTCCGGCGGCAGGTGCAGCATCCCGTCCGGGCCCGGTGGGTCCACCGGCAGCCACGCGGCCACCACCCGCCCCGGACCGCCCCGGTGCCGCCCGTTGCCCAGCGGGATCGCGGCCGGCTCCGCGTCGAGGTTGACCGCGATCCGCAGGTCGCCCCGGCGCAGCGCGAGCCACCGCGCCCCGTCGTCGTACGCGGCCTTGACGCTCGCCAGGTCCGGGTCGCGCAGGTCCGCCAGGGTGCGGCGCAGGGCGATCAGCTCGCGGTACCAGGCGTACAGCCGGGCGTGCGGTTCGTGGTGGAGCTCGTCCCAGTCCAGGCAGGAGCGGGCCCGGGTGGCCGGGTCCTGCGGGTCCGGGATGTCCTCCTCCGCCCAGCCGTGCGCCCCGAACTCCCGCCGCCTGCCCGTGCGTACGGCCTCCGCCAGCTCCGGGTCCGTGTGGTCGGTGAAGAACTGCCACGGGGTGCGGGCGCCCCATTCCTCGCCCATGAACAGCATCGGCGTGAAGGGGCCGGTCAGCACGAGGGCCGCCGCGCAGGCCAGCAGCCCGGGGGAGAGGGAGGCGGCGAGCCGGTCGCCGAGGGCCCGGTTGCCGATCTGGTCGTGGGTCTGGGCGTAGCCGACGAAGCGGTGGGCGGCGCTGCGGGTGACGTCGACGGGGCGGCCGTGCGTACGGCCCCGGAAGCTGGAGTACGTGCCGTTGTGGAAGAAGGCGCTCGTCATCGTCTTGGCGAGCCCGGCCAGCGGGGCGGCCGCGAAGTCCGCGTAGTAGCCCTGGGACTCACCGGTCAGCGCGGTGTGCAGGCAGTGGTGGAAGTCGTCGTTCCACTGCGCGTGCAGCCCGAGCCCGCCCTCCTCGCGCGGGGTCGTGGTGCGCGGGTCGCACAGATCGGACTCCGCGATCAGCGGCAGCGGGCGCCCCAGCTCGGCGGCGAGCGCGTCGGCCCCGGCGGACAGCTCCTCCAGGTAGGTCAGCGCCCGGGTGTCGGCCAGCGCGTGCACCGCGTCGAGCCGCAGCCCGTCGAGCCGGTAGTC
This sequence comes from Streptomyces sp. NBC_00523, assembly GCF_036346615.1. Lineage (NCBI taxonomy): Bacteria > Bacillati > Actinomycetota > Actinomycetes > Kitasatosporales > Streptomycetaceae > Streptomyces > Streptomyces sp. NBC_00523. Next base: position 5,929,249 of record NZ_CP107836.1, read on the forward strand.
CCGCAGCCAGGCGAGCGCGCTGCCCAGCAGATACGCCCGGACCTCGTCGGAGCCCGGCGCGTCCAGGTTGACCGCCGCGCCCCACGGGGTGTGGTGCGTCTCGGTGAAGTACGGGCCGAACGCGGGGAGGTAGTTCCCGGACGGGCCCAGGTGGTTGTGGACGACGTCCAGGACGACGGCGAGCCCCAGACCGTGCGCCGTGTCGACAAAGCGCTTAAGTCCCTCGGGTCCGCCGTACGGCTCGTGGACGGCCCACAGCGACACCCCCTCGTACCCCCAGCCGTGCACCCCCGGGAACGGGCACACCGGCATCAGCGACACATGGGTGACACCCAGCTCCGCGAGATGGCCGAGCCGGTCCGCCGCCGCGTCGAACGTGCCCTCGGCGGTGAACGTGCCGATGTGCAGCTCGTACAGGACCGCCCCGGGCAGCTCGCGCCCCGCCCACTCCGAGCGCCAGGCGTACGCGTCGTGGTCGACCACCGCCGACTCGCCGTCGGGGCCGTCCGGCTGGCGGCGCGAGCGGGGGTCGGGGCGCACCGGACCGCCGTCCAGGGCGAAGCCGTAGCGGTCGCCGTCCGCGGCCTCCGCCTCCACGGTCCACCAGCCGGGCCGGTCCGGATCGGGCTCCATGGGCCGCAGCTCGCCCGCCAGCCGCAGCACGGCCGACCCCGCATCGGGTGCCCATACCTCGAACAACATGCAGCACTCCCTCGCTCCCGGGCCCGGTCGCCCCGGCCCATGGTGCTACGGAGGCGAGGCGCCCGTCAGGCGTCCCACACCATGTCGAAGGCGCGCTCGAAATTGACGTAGCCCAGCCGGGCGAACGCCTTCGCCATCGGCACGTTGCCGAGGTCCGTCGCCGCCCGGATGCGCTCCACCCCGTCCTGCGCGGCCAAGATCCGCGTCCCCTCGGCGAGGATGTCGTCGATGTGGCCGCGGCCGCGGTGGGCGGGCAGCACACCGATGTACGCGATGATCGGGTTGTAGTCGTTGCGGGCCGGGATCACGAAGCCGACCGGCTCACCGTCCGGGAGCTCCGCGACGCGCCACCACTCCCGGGGCGTGGCGTACCCGGCCAGCTCCTCGTCGTAATGCTTCTCGGCGGCCTGGCGCGGCGTCAGGCCGGACGCCAGGTCCTGCTGCCCGTGCGCGTCGAGGGTCCCCTCCATCACGGGCGTCATCAGCGCGAGCAGGTCCTCGCGCCCCGCCACCGGCCGGAACCGCAGCCGTCCGCTCGCGGCTGGCACCGGGGTCCCCGCGCGGCACTCCAGGCGCAGTCTCTCCACGAGCATCCGGGCCCCGGTGCGCTCCATGACCCGGATCCGGGCCTCGACGGCCTCGCGGACGGCCGGGTCCTCGCGCCAGTCGGGCGGCACGAACCGTCCGTACTCGGGGCGCGGCGCACCGGCCGGGACGACGGCGGCCGTGGCGGTCTCGGCCAGCCGCAGCCCGGCCTCCTCGCGCGCGGCGGGCGGCAGGGTGTCGTCCAGGTCGAAGAAGTCGAGCAGCAGCGGCGCCGCGCCGTCCCTGCTCCACCAGGCGATCCGTGCCACCACGCGGTCACCGCGCAGCGCCACCCACATCCATTCCGGGCGACGGCGGCCCGTGGCGAGATCGTCGGCCAGTTCGTGGTCGAGGACGTAGGGGAGTTCGAGGAAGAGCTTCAGCTCCTCGGGGCCGGTCAGCGGACGGATGGTCAGATCAAGCGGTGCGTCGGGCACTGGGCTCCCAAGATGAAGGGGCGCGTCACGGCGGTCTCCGGACGGCAGCGGCCGACCCTAGCAACGTTCCGTACGGGCCGCCCCTGGATATCCGGTGCAGGTCAGAGGGGCCGGAAACCGGGGTTCTTCTGGACACCCCGGGGCCGTCGGACCGACAATCGAGCCGTGACGTCCCCGTTCGAGTACCACACGCCCACCGCGCGCCTGTCCGACGCGCAGCGCGACCGTGTTCTCGGTGTGCTCAGGGAGGGCGCCGCCCAGGGCAAGCTCTCCCAGGACACCTTCATGCAGCGCATGGAGGTGGCGCTGACGACCACCCGCCCCGATGAGCTGGAAGCCCTCACCAAGGACCTGGAGCGCGAGGGCCGTTGGTCGCGGCAGTTGCTGCGCGTCGTCGGCGGGGTCTCCGGCTTCCCCGAGCGGGTCCGCCGGGCCTGGCGGGCGGAGCGGCTGCCCAAGCTGCTGCTGCCCGTCCCCAGCCCGACCCCCCTGCTCATCGGCCGCGACCCGGGCAACGGACTGCGGCTCAGCCACGAGACCGTCTCCCGGATGCACGCGGAGCTGACCGCGCACGGTGACCGCTGGCTGCTGCGGGACCTCGGCTCGACCAACGGCACCTGCGTCAACGGGCAGCGCGTCACCGGCACGGTCCCGGTGCGCGAGGGGGACCAGGTGAGCTTCGGCCGCATGATGTTCCGGCTCTCCGCCCCGGCGCTCCGGCCGCCCGCCTGACGCACCCGGTCACGCCTGCTGGTGCAGGCCCCGGCCCGCCAGGGTGAGGAACGACTCGCCGACCGCCTCGGAGAGCGTCGGGTGCGGGTGGATGTGCTGGGCCACGTCGAAGGGTTCCGCGTCCCAGCCGACGATCAGCTGGGACTCGGCGATCATCTCCGAGACGTGCGGCCCGACCAGATGCACGCCGAGCACCCGCCCGTCCCGCTCGGCGACCACCTTCACCATGCCGCCCTGCCCGTGCACCATGCCCTTGGCGACGGCGGTGAGCGGCAGGGTGTTGACCACGACGTCGTGGCCCGCGTCGCGCGCCGCCGCCTCGGAGAGCCCCACCGCCGCCGTCTGCGGTGCCGAGTACGTGACCCGGGGCACCGCGTCGTAGTCCACCGCCGTTGTACGGCGCCCCGCCAGGGCCTCCGCGACCAACAGCCCCTCCGCGAACGAGGCGTGGGCGAGCCCGAGGGACGGCGGCGGCAGCAGATCGCCGACCACGTGGATGCCCGGCACCGGGGTCTCCAGCCGCGACCAGTCCGCCGGTGCCACGTACCCCCGCTCATCGGGGGCCAGTCCGGCGGCGGCGAGTCCCAGCCCGTCCGTCACCGGGACCCGGCCCACCGCGACCAGCAGCCGCCGGGCCTCCACCGTCACGGTCTCGCCGCGCGGGGTGCGGAGCGTGGCCCGTACACCGTCGTCGAGGAGCACGGTCTCCAGCAGCCGCGTCCCGCTCCGCACGTCGATGCCCCGCTTCTTCAGCCCCCGGGTCAGATGGCGGGAGACCTCCGCGTCCTCCAGCGGGACCAGCCGGTCCGCCGCCTCCACCAGGGTCACCCGCGCCCCCATCGACCGGTGCAGCGAGGCGTACTCCACCCCGATCGCCCCGCCGCCCAGCACCAGCACCGATTCCGGCATCCCGGGCGCGAACAGCGCGTCGTCACTGGTCACCACCCGCCGCCCGTCCGCCGTCAGGTCGGGCAGCATCCGGGGCCGCGATCCGGTCGCCAGGACGATGCCGCACCGAGCGGCCACCTCCCCGTACCCCTCGATCCGCACCGAGCGCGGCCCGGTCAACTCGGCGCTTCCCGCCACCACTTCCACGCGTGCGTGCGCCAAGTGGGCCTGCACGCCCCGGTGGTTGCGGGCCACGATGTCGTCGCGGGCGGCGACCAGCGCCGGCCAGTCCACGGACTCCAGCACCGCCTTCACGCCCCACCGCTCACGCGCCTCCGCGATGCCGTCGACCAGTTCGGCCGCGTGCAGCATCGCCTTGCTCGGGATGCAGCCCCGGTGCAGACAGGTCCCGCCCACCTTGTCCCGCTCCGCGAGCACCACGCTCAGCCCGAGCCCGGCCGCCCGCAGCGCCGTCGAATAGCCCCCGGTCCCGCCGCCGATGACGACGACGTCCGCTTCCCCCACCCGCTGGTCCTGTGTCATGGCTCCCACCCTCCGCCCGGTCCTTGCCATGCGTCCAAGGCAATGTTTCTGTGGTTTCCATGCACGGAGCTCATGGGAAGAGGGCGCGATGAGCCTGCGGCAGATGGAGTACTTCCTCACCGTGGTCGAGGAGGAGTCCTTCACCCGGGCCGCCGAGCGGCTCCACGTCAGCCAGCCCGCGCTCTCCCACCAGGTCAAGGCCCTGGAACGGGCCGTCGGCGGGCCCCTGCTCGAACGGCTGCCGCGCGGGGCGCGGCTCACCGCGATGGGCCGCGCCTTCCTGCCGCACGCCGAACGCTCCGTGCGCAGCGCCGCCCAGGCCCGCCGCGCGGCGCGCGCCGCCGCCGGTGCGCAGGGCGGCGAACTCCACATCGCCACCGTCCACGCCATCGCCGTCGGCATCCTCCCCGAGGTCTTCGCCCGTTGGCGGACCGCCCACCCCGGCGTCGCCCTCGTGCTGCACGAGTACGCCACCACCGAGGCCCTGGAGGACCGGGTCGAACGGGGCACCGCCGACCTCGCCGTCGGCCCGCCGCCCGCCCGCTGGAGCGGCCCCGTCGTCCCCATCGGCGCGGAGGACATCGTCCTCGTCGTCCCCTTCGACGACCCCCTCGCGGGGCGCGCCTCGGTCCGTCTCCAGGAGTTGGCCGACCGCTTCTGGGTGCGCTGCGCCATGGAACCGCTGGTGGACGGCGTCCCCTTCATCGACCGCGCCTGCGCCCGGGCCGGATTCCGCCCGCGTACGGCGGTGCGCACCGAGCACACCTCGACGGCGGTGCGCATGGCGGCGGCCGGGGTCGGCGTCACCACCGCCCCCGCCCACGTCGTACGGGGAGCGGTCGGCGAGGACTGCGCGGTGCTCGCCGTGGACCCGCCGTGGGCCCGTCCGCTCGCGGTCTTCTCCCGGGTGGAGCAGGCCGGGGCGGCCGCCGCCTTCACCGAACTCCTGGCCGCGTCCTGGCCGTCCGGGCCACGGACCGGCCGCTGAGCCGGGCGGGGCGGTTGTCTATGCTGCCCCGATGACTGCCGTGGACATGAAGAAGGCGCCGCGTCCGACCGTGGGCCGGGGCCCGTACTTCCTGATCACCCTCGCCGTGGTGGTCCTCGGCTGGGGCATCGCCGCGGTCAACACGGGCGTCTCCTACCTCGCCCTCGACCTGGTCGCCGTCCCCATCGTCACCGGCCTCATCGGCTGCCTCGGCTTCGTGATCGTCCTGCGTTTTCTGCACTGCGCCTGGTGGCTCGCCGCCCTCTCCGCGCTTCCGGCGCTGCTGGTGCTCGTCGGCTCGGTCCAGTACGCGCCCGAGGCCGTGCTCGACGGCCGGGGCGTGCGCGAGACCGCCCGCATCACGGCCGACAGCGCCGCCACGAGCGGCGGCTCCCACCACCGCTTCACCCTGGAAGGGCGCCTGGGTGAGCTCAAGGAGACCCTGAACTACGACGGGGACGACCCCGACTGGGCGGTGGGCGACCGGATCGAGGTCATCAGCGACCCGGAGGGCGTCGTCCCGATGGCGGCCGCGTCCGACGTCGACCCGGGTGACAGCCTCGGCATGCTGGTCATGGGCGTCGTCGGCTGGACGTGCCTCACCCTCCTGGCCGGTCTGCGCGGATTCGTACGGCGTCGCGCGGGCCGGAGGCCCGTCTTCGACAGCCTCGACTGAGCGGCGCCGGGAGCGCGCGCCCCGCCACCTCGCCGACCCCCGCGACGTCACCCGAACGGCCGCGCGCCGACTGCGACGGGCCCGTTCAGGTGATGCCCTGAGGGAGACCGCGCCGTCCACCGGCGCACCGACTCGCCCCGGGGGAACCGCCATGCAGGCAGACGCGCCCCGAGACATACCGGCCCCGACCACCTCGCCCGAGCCACGCGCCCACGCCGGCCGTTCCGCCAGGTCCCGCAGGACCGGCCGGGCCTGCACCGGGCCCAGCCTCCTCGCGCGCGGCGCGGCCCGCGACCCGTACCGCTTCTACCGGATGCTGCGCGAGCAGTACCCGCTCAGTTACGACGTGCCCCTCGGCGCCTGGCTGGTCAGCCGGTACGACGATGTGACCACCGCCCTCACCGACCCCCGGTTCACCGGCTTCCCGCAGGACGGGGCGCCCCGGGGCGGGCCCGCGCCGCTCGGCCTGTGCCACGGCAGCCCGCGCTGTCTGCCCGCCGACCGCTACACCGTGGTGACCGGCACGGTCCCGGACAGCCTCGCCGAGCGCGTGGAGCGCACCGCCTTCGTTCTCGCCCGGCGGATCGCCCGCTCCTCCCGGGCCGACCTGGTCGAGGAGTTCTGCCGCTGGCTGCCCGCCGCACCGGCCGGTGACGGCCCCTGCGCCCGGCACACCGCCCTGCGCCGGACCGTGCTCGCCTCGCTCCTCGCCAACCTGCTGGACGACCCCGACCTGCTGGCCGCCCTGCGCATCGAACCCGCGCTCACCGGCCGGGCCTGGACGGAGTCGCTGCGCCGCGATCCGCCGGTCCAGGTCGTCCTGCGCCGCACGGTCACCGAGGTCGCCCTCAGCGGCGGCACCCTCCCCGCGCGGGCGCCCGTCGCCTGCCTCGTCGGGGCCGCCGCGCGCGACCCGGGGCGGTTCGCGGCGCCGGACGCCTTCGACCCGTTCCGCCCGGACCAGGACCGCGCGCTGACCGGCCCGGCGGGCTGCCCGGCCGTGGCCCTCAGCCGCCTGGAGGCCGAACAGGGCCTGCGCGCCCTGCTCGACGCGATGCCCCGGCTCCGCTGGGCGGAGGGCTTCCGCCCGGCCGCCACGGGCCTGCTGACCCGGGGCCCGCGCTCTCTCCTCGTCCGGCCGGGCTGAGTCACCCCCGTACGAGCAGCGCCACCGGCCGGTCCGCGAACAGCTCCGCGACCTCCGCGGTGCCGCCAGAGAACTCCCTGCCCGGCGTGAGGAGATCCCGCCACACGCCCGCGTCGGGCAGGGCCAGCCGCGTCCCGCGCCAGCCGCCCGACTCCGCGAGCCGCAGCGACAGCCGGGTCACCGCCGTGACGACCTCCCCGGACCGGCAGAAGGCCACACAGTGCGCCGCCGCCGGGCCCGAGGCGCGCAGCGGGGCGTACGTGCCCGACTCGCCGAACACCGCGGGCCGCTCCCGCCGCAGCCGCAGCGCCACCCCGGTCAGCTCCGCCTTCTCGTCGGCGGGCGCGTCCGGCGACGGCTCCCGGAACGGCCGCCGGTTGTCCGGGTCGACCAGCGCCAGATACGCGCGCTCGGTGCCCTGGTAGAGGTCGGGCACCCCCGGCATCGTCAGGTGCACCAGCGCCGCGCCCAGCGACTGCGCCCGCACATGCGCGGCGAGCGGGGCGGCGAACTCCTCCACGAGGGACCGCACCGGGCCGGTGTCCGCGGCGGGCCCGGCCGCGACGAAGTCCGAAGCCACCCGCTCGTACACCGGATCGGGCTCCGTCCAGCTCGTGAAGAGCCCCGATTCGCGCACCGCCTTCAGCAGCGCCGGTTCCAGCCGCGCCGCCCGCTCCCCGGCCGGGATCCCCACGCAGCCGACCGCCGTCTGCCACGCCTGCCAGGCCAGCTGCGGATCGGGCGCGGCCTGGGCGGACCGCCCGAGCCCCGCCACCAGACCCGCCCACCGCCCCGGGCACTGCGAGAGCACCGCGATGCCCGCCCGGACCTCCGCGCTGCGCTTCGTGTCATGCGTCGTCAGCGCCGTCCCGGTGGCGGGCCAGTCGCGGGCGAGGCGGGTGCAGAAGGCGTGGAAGTCCTCCGGCTCGACGGCCGGGTGCCCCGGGTCGCCGCCCACCTCGTTCGCCGAGATCAGCGGCAGATAGCGGTAGTACGCGGTGTCCTCGACGGCCTTCGCCCGCAGCGCGGACGACGTCTGGGCGAACCGGGCGCAGAACGCCGCCCGGTCCGCGCCGCCACCGAGCCGACCCAGTGCCAGGTCCCGCACCACGTCGACCGCCGACGCCTCCTCGCGTACCGCGAAGGCCGCCTTGGCGTCGCTCACCGTCGTCGCGTCGAGCGTCGCCTCGGCCGCCTCCGAGCAGGGGCCGCCCGCCGTCACGTACGGGCGGTAGACCGGGACGCGCACCAGCAGCTCGCGCACGGCGGTGCGCAGCGCCCAGGGGGCGTGGTCGCGCAGCGCGGGGTCCTCGGCGCAGATCCGGGAGGCGAGGCGGGTCAGCAGCTCGGTCTCCGCCGCCAGTTCATGGGTGACGACGCGGTACGCGGCCCGGCGCACGGTCGCCGTCCAGTAGCCTCCCCGGTCACCGGCCGGGGACGCGGCCTCGTGGTAGTGGCCCAGCAGCTCGGCGGCGCCCTGGGGGTCGGTGAAGAGGCCGTCGATCCGGTACAGCGCGTCGTAGCCCGTGGTCCCGGCCACCGCCCACCCGGCCGGCAGCGGCTCGGAGCCGGTGAGGATCTTCTCCACCACCGTCCACACCCCGCCGCTCGCCCCGGAGAGCCGTTCCAGATAGCCCGCCGGGTCGGCGAGACCGTCCGGGTGGTCGATCCGCAGACCGTCCACGACCCCGTCCCGGACCAGTTCGAGGATCTTGCCGTGGGTGGCGGCGAAGACCTCCGGGTCCTCCACCCGCACCCCGATCAGCTCCGAGATGGTGAAGAACCGCCGGTAGTTCAGCTCGGTACGGGCCAGCCGCCACCAGCCGAGCCGGTAGTGCTGGGCGTCCAGCAGCTCCGGGAGCGGAAGGCCGGCGGTGCCCTCGCGGAGCGGGAACTCCTGCTCGCCGTAGCGCAGCACCTCGCCGTCGACCCGCATCCGCTCCATCTCGTCGCCGATCCGGCCGCCCAGCACCGGCAGCAGGATCCGCCCGTCACCGGCCGTCCAGTCGATGTCGAACCAGCGGGCGTAGGGGGAGTCCGGGCCCTCGCGCAGGACCTCGCGCAGGGCATGGTTGTGGACGGGGTCGGCCGCCATGTGGTTGGGCACGATGTCCAGGACCAGGCCGAGCCCGTGCTCCCGAGCGGTGCGGGCGAGGCGCCGCAGCCCCTCCTCACCGCCCAGCTCGTCCCGGACCCGGCCGTGGTCGGTGACGTCGTAGCCGTGCCGGGAGCCCGGCACCGCTTCCAGGACCGGGGAGAGATGCAGATGGGAGACGCCGAGCGAGGCGAGGTACGGCACGGCGTCCTCGGCGGCGCGGAACGGGAACTCCGGCTGGAGCTGGAGCCGGTACGTGGCGGTAGGCGTCATGAAGACCTTCGTACCCACATCGGGGCCGCCTGTGTCACCGCGCCGGGCACAAGGGCACGACGGGGTGACACGGGCGGCCCCGCGCGACCGGTCAGGCCGGGCGTTGCAGCACCACCATGCTCCGGCCCACCAGCGTCACCCGATCGCCCGCCGCCACCTTCGGTCCGGCCCCGGGCAGCACCCCGGCCGGGCGCGCGGTGTCCACGACGGCGTGCCACTGCCGGCCGTGGTTGACCGGCACCGCGAATTCCAGCGTCTCGGCGCTCGCGTTGAACATCAGCAGGAACGAGTCGTCGGAGATCCGCTCCCCGCGCGGCCCCGGCTCCGAGATGGCGTGCCCGTTCAGGAACACGGTCAGGGCCTTCGCGTGGGCGGCCTGCCAGTCCCGTTGGGTCATCTCCTGGCCCTCGGGCGTGAACCAGGCGATGTCGGACAACTCGTCGTGCGTGCCCTCCACCGGGCGGCCGTGGAAGAACCTGCGGCGCCGGAAGACCGGGTGGTCGCGGCGCAGCCACACCATCGCCCGGGTGAACTCCAGCAGGCTCATGTCCTCGGGCTCGGCGCTCTCCTCCTCCTCCTCGCCGTCCTCGCCCACCGCGGCGGCCGGTTCGGGCCAGTGCACCCACGACAGTTCGTTGTCCTGGCAGTAGGCGTTGTTGTTGCCCTGCTGGGTACGCCCGAACTCGTCGCCGTGGCTGAGCATCGGCACGCCCTGCGACAGCATCAGCGTGGCGAGGAAGTTGCGCATCTGACGCTCGCGCAGCTCCAGCACCTCGGTCCGGTCCGTCTCGCCCTCGGCACCGCAGTTCCACGACCGGTTGTGGCTTTCGCCGTCCCGGTTGCCCTCGCCGTTGGCCTCGTTGTGCTTGTCGTTGTACGAGACCAGGTCGTGCAGGGTGAAGCCGTCGTGGCAGGTGGTGAAGTTGATCGAGGCCAGCGGGCGCCGCCCGTCGTCCTGGTACAGGTCCGAGGACCCGGTCAGCCGCCCGGCGAACTCGGCCAGGGTCCGGGGCTCGCCCCGCCACAGGTCGCGGACCGTGTCCCGGTACTTGCCGTTCCACTCGGTCCACAGCGGCGGGAAGTTCCCCACCTGGTAGCCGCCCTCGCCCACGTCCCACGGCTCGGCGATCAGCTTGACCTGGCTGACCACCGGGTCCTGCTGCACCAGGTCGAAGAACGACGACAGCCGGTCCACCTCGTGGAACTGCCGGGCCAGGGTGGCCGCCAGGTCGAAGCGGAAGCCGTCCACATGCATCTCGGTCACCCAGTACCGCAGCGAGTCCATGATCATCTGGAGCACGTGCGGCGACCGCATGAGCAGCGAGTTCCCGGTGCCCGTGGTGTCCATGTAGTACCGCTGGTCGTCGGTCAGCCGGTAGTACGAGGCGTTGTCCAGGCCCCGGAACGACAGCGTGGGCCCGAGGTGGTTGCCCTCGGCGGTGTGGTTGTAGACCACGTCGAGGATGACCTCGATGCCCGCCTGGTGCAGGGCGCGCACGGCCTGCTTGAACTCCAGGACCTGCTCGCCCCGGTCACCCCAGGAGGCGTAGGCGTTGTGCGGGGCGAAGAAGCCGATCGTGTTGTAGCCCCAGTAGTTGGCGAGCCCCGCGTCCGCCAGCCGGTGGTCCTGGACGAACTGGTGCACCGGCATCAGCTCGATCGCCGTGACGCCCAGCTCCGTCAGATGCGCGATGATCTCCGGATGCGCCAGCCCGGCGTACGTGCCGCGCAGCTCCTTCGGCAGCCCCGGATGGAGCATCGTCAGGCCCTTCACATGGGCCTCGTAGATCACCGTGCGGTGGTAGTCCGTGCGGGGGCGCCGGTCGTCGCCCCAGTCGAAGTACGGGTTCACCACGACCGAGGTCATGGTGTGCGGGGCGGAGTCGAGATCGTTGCGCGCGTCGGGCTTCCCGAACGGGTAGCCGTAGACCTCCTCGCCCCACTTGATCCGCCCGGACACCGCGCGGGCGTACGGGTCGAGGAGCAGCTTCGCGGAGTTGCACCGGATGCCGTGCTCCGGTTCGTACGGGCCGTGCACGCGGAAGCCGTAGCGCTGACCGGGCATCACCCCGGGCAGATACGCGTGCCGGACGAACGCGTCGGTCTCCCTCAGCTCCACCGCCGTCTCGGAACCGTCGTCGTGCAGCAGGCACAACTCGATTCGGTGGGCGGCCTCCGAGAAGACCGCGAAATTGGTCCCGGCGCCGTCGTACGTGGCACCGAGCGGGTACGCCTGTCCCGGCCACACCTGCATGGATTCGACTCTTCCCGTCCTGCCGCGGTCGCCTGGCGAACTACGGGACCACCTGGGGGCCCCGGGCCAGATCTTCCCCGAAAGAGCGCGCCTTACCTAGGACGTCGGCCCGTCGGTCAACCTCGTGCCTCTCCGTGTCGCCCGGAACCGGCCTCCGGCCGGGCCCCTGCCCGAGCTGTCCGGTTCGTGGCCCTGGCTGGGGTGTTTAATCCCTATGAATCCGCTCACTCCCGTCGAACCCGCCGACCGGAACAGGTTTGATTCCATGGGGAGTTGGTAAAGGAGCCTGCGCATCAGGCTGCACCGGCTCCCGCTCCCGGAGTACCCTTCCTTGATCGTTGGTGGGGGAGTGGAAGGCGGTGCGTGGGTGAGCTCGGGAGGGTTCGAGCTGCCCCCGGGTGACGCGGGTCACGAGGGGGACGTGGCCGAGGTCCCGCCCGGGGCGGTATCGCTGGCACAGCCCCTGGAGATCGGCGCGGAGCTGGACTGGGACGCCGACGCCTGGAGCGAGGTGCGCACGCGCGCGCAGCGGGCCGGGCGCGCCTACATCTGGCTGAATCTGGTCGAACAGCGGCTGCGCGCCGTCGTCGCGGCGGTGCTCCGGCCGATCTACGAGCCCGTCCACGGCGAGGACTGGGTGGTGGCCGCCGCCGGGCCCGCCGGACAGGAGTGGGTGCAGCGCGCGGTCGCCGTGCGCGAGGTCTCCCGCCGCAAGGGCTATCTGCTCGACCCGGCCGACGACAACGTCCTCAGCTTCCTCACGCTGCCCCAGCTCCGCGAGCTGATGGTCCAGCACTGGCCGTGCTTCGAGCCGTACTTCGACGACCGCCGCGATGTCGAACTGGCACTCGACGAGCTGGAGGTCGCCCGCAACGTCGTCTCCCGCAACCGCGCGCTCAACGAGGCGGTGCTCGCCCAGGCCGAGCGGGCCTCCGCCCGGCTCCTGGAGATGCTGGGCAGCGGCGCGGGGGTGCCCTCCGCGGACCGGCTCCCGGTCGACGCGGTGGAGGAGCTGGTCGGCGACCGGTACGCGGACGTGGTCTCCGTCCACTCCGACCGCGTGCGCCTCCAGCGCCAGCTGCCCGCCGAGGACCTGTTCGGCGACGCCCGCAGGCTCGACGCGATCGGCATCGGGCTCAACCTGCTGGTGCAGAACTTCTCCGGACGCCGCCTCATCCGGCTCGCCGAGTCGGGCTGCCGGATCCGGCTGCTCTTCATCAACCCGGCCAGCAGCGCGGTCAAGCGCCGCGAGCGGGAGCTCGGCCTGAAGAAGGGCGAGCTGAGCCGGTCCGTCGAGATGAACATCCTGCACACCCGCCGGGTGCGCGCCAAGCTCCGCGACCCGGACGCCTTCCAGATCCACGTCTTCGACGAGACCCCGCGCTTCACGGCCTACCTGGTGGACGGCGACGGGGCCGACGCGGTCGGGGTCGTCCAGACCTATCTGCGCCGGGCGCGCGGCATGGAGGCACCGGTGCTGGTGCTGCGCGGCGGCGGGCGTGCGGTGGTCCGGGCGGGGCAGGGGTACGAGCACGGGCTGTTCGAGACGTACCGCGAGGAGTTCGAGTCGGTGTGGACCGACTCCCGGCCGGTCTCCTGAGCGGCGTTGTCAGTGGCCCGTGCGAGGGTGGTCGTCATCCGGGGGAGCACCATGAAGGAGGTACGGGATGAGCTGGCACCGGCACGCGCTGGTCGGCTTCGATCTGGAGACGACGGGGACGGACCCGCTGGAGGCCCGCATCGTCACGGCCGCGGTGATCGCGGTGGACGACCGGGACGGTGAGCCGGTCGCCCGGCACACCTGGCTGGCCGACCCGGGCATCCGCATCCCGGCCCAGGCGTCCGCGATCCACGGCATCAGCAGCGAGCGGGCGGCGGCGGAGGGCCGGCCCGCGCGCGAGGTGGCCGACGAGATCGCCGACACGCTCGCCGGGTACTGGCGCCGGGGCGTCCCGGTCGTCGCGTACAACGCCGCGTTCGACCTCACGCTGCTCACGGCGGAGTTGGACCGCCACGGGCTGCCCCCGCTCGCCGACCGGCTGGGCGGCGCGCCCGTCGGCCCCGTCATCGACCCGTACACCATCGACCGGGCGGTCGACCGCTATCGCAAGGGCAAGCGGAATCTGGAGGCGGTCTGCGTCGAGTACGGCGTGGTGCACGGGGGCGCGCACGACGCGGCGGCGGACGCGCTGGCCGCGGTGCGTGTGGCGTACGCGATAGCCGCCCGCCACCGTGCTGTGGCCGAACTCCCTCCGCCCGCCCTGCACGACCGCCAGATCACGTGGCACGCGGAGTGGGCGGCGGACTTCCAGGCCTTCCTCCGCCGCAAGGGCACGCCGGACGCGGTGGTGGACGGCCAGTGGCCGGTCCGGGAGCCGATCCGCACGACGGCCTGACCCGCGTTGTCCTCACGCCGGACGGGCTTGAGTGGGCCGTCCTCGCTTGTCGGCTGGTCGCCGGACCGGCTTGGGTCTGTGCGGATCCCAGCTGCGGGAAGAACACGACCGGCGGCACAATCAAGCCCGTCCGGCGATTGAGGACACACGCTGGTTGGGCACACCGGGGGCACCCAGCCGACTCAGAACGGATACCACCGCACCGAGGAGTCCCCCTCCCGCAGGGACGCCACCCGGCGGCGGAACTCCGCGAGAGCGGCATCGTTCGAGGGTGCGTGCTGTGCCACCCACGCGCAGCTCGCCGTTTCGCGCGCCCCCCGCAACACCCCGCACCCGTCCCACTCCCGGACATCCCACCCGTACGCCGCGGTGAACGCGTCATACGCGTCCGCCGCCAGCCCGTACCGGTCGCGGGACAGTGCGAGGACCACCAGGTCGTGTTCGCGCAGGTCCGAGGAGAAGGTCTCCAGGTCGACCAGGACCGGCCCGTCCGCCCCGACATGGACGTTGCGCGCCAGCGCGTCCCCGTGGATCGGCCCCGGCGGCAGATGGGGGACCAGCGCCGCGGCCGCCGCCGCGAACCCGTCCCGCCGCTCGCGCAGATACGCCGCGTCCGCCGGATCGATCGCGTCGCCCGCCAGCCGCAGCCACCGCTCGACGCCGCCCAGCAGCTCCCGGCGCGGCAGCGCGAAGTCGTCCGGCGCGGGCAGCGCGTGGACGGCGGTCAGCAGCGGGGCCAGATCGCGCGGCTCGGCGGGCCGCACCGCCTCGGGCAGCCGGTGCCACACGGTCACCGGATGACCCCCGACCAGCCGGGCGCCGTCCTCGGCGGCCCGCACGGCGGGGACACCGGAGGCCGCGAGCCACCGGGCGACGGCCACCTCGCGCTCGGCGCGTTCCAGCAGCTCGGGGTGGCTCACGGCGTCCCGGCCGACCTTGACGACGAGGCCGTCGGCCGTGAACACCGCGTTCTCGCCGAGCGCCAGCAGCTCCGCGCCCCCGGGGAACCCGGCGGCGGCCAGCACCTCGCGCGCTTCCATCTCGTTCATGGTCCGATTTTCGCATCCGTGCAGGTTGCCTTGACGAACCGGCGGCCCGTCAGCACGATGACGGAGGCCCCTGAGCGGCCAGAACGGCAACTAGCCGGTCGAACGACGCAAAGGGGGCGTAAACATGACATTGGCGAGTGCGACTGTACGGTCCGGGCGGGACGGCCCACCCGGCAAGGGCGCCGCCGACCGGGGCGCCGGGACCTGGTTCCTGGTCCTGCCCGCCCTGATCCCGATCCTGGTCCTGAGCGTCGGCCCGCTGCTCTACGGCATCGCGCTGGCCTTCACCGACGCCCAGTCCGGCCGCACCCGTGCCACGCAGTGGATCGGCACGCTGAACTTCCGGGACCTGCTGCACGACGGGCTGTTCTGGGAGTCGTTCCGGATCGGCCTGGTGTGGGCGGTCGGCGTCACCGTCCCGCAGTTCGTGCTCGCCCTCGGCCTCGCCCTGCTGCTCAACGAGAACCTGCGGATGCGCTGGCTGGCCCGCGCCCTGGCGATCATCCCGTGGGCGATGCCCGAGGTCGTCGTCGGCATCATGTGGCGGCTGGTCTACAACCCGGACGCCGGAATCCTCAACGAGACCATCCGCGATCTGGGGCTCGGGGACGGCCGCGACTGGCTCACCGGGCTGGCGACCGCGCTGCCCGCCGTGATCCTCGTCGGCGTCTGGTCCGGCATGCCGCAGACCACGGTCGCCCTGCTGGCCGGACTCCAGAACACCCCGCACGAACTCCACGAGGCCGCCGCGCTGGACGGGGCGGGCGCCTGGCGCCGGTTCCGCACGGTGACCTGGCCCGCCATCAGACCGGTCGCCCTCTCCATCACCGCGCTCAATTTCATCTGGAACTTCAACTCGTTCGCCCTGGTCTACGTCCTGACCAACGGCGGCCCCGGCGGCCGCACCCGGCTGCCGATGCTCTTCGCGTACGAGGAGGCGTTCCGCTACGGGCAGTTCGGCTACGCCGCCGCGATGGGCTGCGTCATGGTCGCCGTGATCTCCGTGATCCTCGCCGTGTATCTCGCCGGGCGGCTCAGGGGAGGCGACGACCGATGAGCATGCGTACCAGACGGTCCGTGCGCGCCGGGCAGTACGTGGCGCTGCTGTGCTACCTGATCTTCCTCGCGTTCCCCTTCCTGTGGCTGATCTCCACCGCCTTCAAGCCCGCCCCGGAGCTCGGCTCCCTGCACCCGACCTGGATTCCGCAGCACCCGACGCTGGACAACTTCCGGCAGGCGTTTGACGAGCAGCCGCTGCTGCGGGCCGCCGCCAACTCGCTGATCGCCGCGCTCTCGGCCGGACTGATCGCCGTCCTGATCGCGACCCCGATGGCTTATGTGATGGCCCGCCACCGCACCCGCCTCTCCACCGCCGCCACCGGCTGGGTCGTGGTCAGCCAGGCGTTCCCCTTCGTCCTGCTGATCATTCCGCTCTTCCTGGTCCTGAAGAACCTGCACCTGATCAACACCCTCTGGGGCCTGGTCCTGGTCTACGTGGTGTGGGCGCTGCCCTTCGCGCTGTGGATGCTCGTCGGTTACGTACGGGCCGTGCCGCGCGAGCTGGAGGAGGCGGCGGCGGTCGACGGGGCCGGGCGGCTGCGCACCCTGGTCTCGGTCACCGCCCCGCTGCTGGCCCCCGGCATCGTCGCCACGGCCCTCTTCGCGTTCATCACCGCGTGGAACGAGTTCTTCTTCGCGCTCGTCCTCCTCAAGACCCCGGAGAAGCAGACCTTGCCGGTCGTACTCACGCACTTCCTCGGCGCCGAGGGCGCCAGCGACCTCGGGCCGCTCGCCGCCGCCGCGTTCCTCGCCACCCTCCCGTCGCTCGTGCTGTTCGCCGTGATCCAGCGGCGGATCACCGGCGGCATGCTGGCCGGGGCGGTGAAGAACTGATGCGCGCGCTGGTACGTACGGCAGCGGCCGCGGCCACCGCGCTCGCCCTGCTGCTCACCGGCTGCGGCGCGGGCGACGACGGCGAGGCCGACGGGAAGATCACCCTCCGCTTCCAGTCGCTGGCCTGGCAGAAGGAGTCCGTCGACATCAACAAGCGGCTGGTGAAGGAGTGGAACGCGGCCCACCCCGACATCCGGGTCGAGTACGTCCAGGGCAGCTGGGACAGCGTCCACGACCAGCTCCTCACCTCCTTCGAGGGCGGCGAGGCGCCCGACATCATCCACGACGCCTCCGACGACCTCGCCGACTTCGCGTACGGGGGCTATCTCGCCGACCTCCGCCCCCTCCTGCCGAAGGGGCTGACGGACGGCATCCCGCGCAACAGCTGGGAGACGGCCACCTTCGACGGCGGGGTGTACGGCGTGCCCTTCCTTCAGGAGCCCCGGGTCCTGATCGCCAACACCAAGATCCTCAAGGCGTCCGGGGTCCGCATCCCCACCCCCGGGCAGCCGTGGAGCTGGCCGGAGTTCCGGCAGGTGACCAAGGAGCTGAGCGGCGAGGGCCGTTACGGGGTCGCCTGGCCCCTCAAGGAGCCGGTCTCCGTCACCCTCAACCTCGGCCTCTCGGCGGGCGGCGAGCTCTTCCACCGGGGCGCCGACGGCAAGGTCACCGTCGCGATGGGGGAGGGCGACCAGGTCGTCCCGGACACCATCCACGACCAGGTCAACACCGACCACAGCGCCGCCCGCACCGCGCTCGGCATGGGCGGCGGCGACACCCTGCCCGGCTTCTTCGGCGGCAAGTACGCGATGGTGCCGCTCGGGTTCTCGTACCGTCAGCAGATCGTGGAGCAGGCTCCGAAGGGCTTCGACTGGACGGTGCTGCCCGCCCCGGCGGGCCGGGACGGACTGGCCCAAGGGGTGAGCCCGCAGACCCTGTCCGTCGCCGAGGACAGCCCGCACAAGAAGGAGGCGGTGGAGTTCATCGACTTCCTGCTGAAGCCCGCCAACATGGTCCGGCTGGCCAAGGGGGACTGGATGCTGCCCACCGGCACCGAGGCGCTGGCCGACCCCTCCCTGCACACCGCGGACCGGGGCTGGGCGACCGGCGTCGCGCTGGCCGCCTCGCTGCGGTCCGCCCCGGCCCAGTCGGTGCGCGGCTACCCCGAGTGGAAGGACAAGGTGGCGACCCCCGCGCTCCAGGAGTACTACAGCGGGGCGATCGACGCCGCCGAGCTGAAGAAGCGTCTGGTGACCGACGGCAACCGGGTCCTGGCCCGCTACCAGCGCTGAACGCGCGGGCCCTCCGCCCGGCGGTCCGGGCGGAGGGCACCTGCGGGACGGAGGTCAGACGCCGACCCGCTCCGGCTCCTCGCCGCCGCGCGCCGGTGCGGACGGGCCCGGCTCGTCGTCGTACGACTCGTCGTGCGTCATGTCCGGCAGCCACCGCAGCCACTTCGGGAAGTACCAGTTGCGCTCGCCCAGCAGGGCCATCACGGCCGGGAGCAGCACCCCGCGGATGATCGTCGCGTCGATCAGCACGGCCGCCGCCAGGCCGACGCCCATCTGCTTCATGGACTGCATCGACAGCGTCCCGAAGATCGCGAACACGGCGACCATGATCACGGCGGCGCTGGTGACGACCCCGGCCGTGGTGACCACGCCGTGGGCGATGGCGTCGCGGGTGCCGCGGCCCTGGAGGCGGGCCTCACGGATGCGGGAGACCACGAACACGTGGTAGTCCATCGAGAGCCCGAAGAGGATCACGAAGAGGAACAGCGGCAGCCAGGAGACGATCGCGCCGACGCCCTCCGCGCCCACCAGCGAGGCACCCCAGCCGTGCTGGAAGACCGCCGTCAGGATGCCGTACGCGGCGCCCACCGAGAGCAGGTTGAGGACGATCGAGGTGAGGGCCACGGTCAGCGAGCGGAAGCAGAGCAGCATCAGCAGGAAGGCGAAGACGACCACGAAGGCGAAGACCGGCACGACCGAGCCGACGATCTGGTCGTTGAAGTCCTTCGACCCGGCGACCTGCCCGGTGACCGGCGCCTCGACCCCCGCGACCTTGCCGAGCGTCGCCGGACGCACGGTGTCCCGCAGCAGGTCCAGGCTCTTCTCGGCCCGCTTCTGGTCCGAACCGCCGACCAGCGGTACGTCGATGACCGCGACGTTCTCCGCGTCGTGGGTCACGATGTCCACCGGGCCCTTCGAGGCCCCGGAGGAGACGGCCTGCCTGCGGAACTCCTCCAGCGCCCGGCGTACCGGCGCCGCTCCGATGTCGTCGGCCCGCACCACGACCTGCGCCGGGTCGGCGCCGCCGGGGAACGCCTCGTTCAGCCGGTCGTAGGTCTGCACGATCGGCAGCGAGCCGCCGAACTCCTGGTCCAGGGTGAGGTTCTGGGTGTGCATGGAGAGCGCGGGCAGCGCGATGGCCGCGAGCGCCCCGGCGGCGACCACGAGCGCGGTCCAGGGGCGGCGCAGCACGGCGGTGAGCACCGCGCGCCAGACGCGGCTCTCGCCGTCGGCGCCACCGCGCTCCGAGCGCTTCAGGCGGTTCAGGAACGGCACCCGGCCCTTCTCGACCCGCTCGCCGAGCAGCGAGAGGAGCGCGGGCAGCACGGTGACCGAGCCGACCATGGCGACGGCGACGACCATCAGCGAGGCCAGGCCCATCGCCTGGAACTCCGCGATGCCGGTGAAGAGCATGCCCGCCATCGCGACGCAGACCGTCACACCGGAGACGACGATGGCGCGTCCGCTGGTCGCGGCGGCGATCATCAGCGCGGTCCGGGCGTCCCGGCCCCTGGCCCGCTCCTCGCGCTCCCGGCGCAGATAGAACAGGCAGTAGTCGACGCCGACGGCCAGACCCACCAGCAGCATCACCGAGTTGGCGGTGTCGCTCATCGGCTGGAAGTGGCTCACCACCCCCATCAGGCCCATGGTCGCCATGATCGCGGTGAGGGCGAGGGCGACCGGGAGCAGCGCGGCGACCAGCGCGCCGAAGGCGATGAGCAGGATGCCGAGCGCGACCGGCACGGCGGAGAGCTCGGCCCGCTGGAAGTCGCTCCCGAAGGCGTCGTCGAACGTCTTGCCCATGCTGGCGCCGCCGATCTCCTCGATCAGCAGCCCGTCATGTGCCCCGCCCACCTTCTCGACGGCCTTCAGCACGGGCGCGACCCGCTCGCTCGCGGTCTCGGGGTCGCCCCTCATCTCGAACTGCACGAGCGCGCTGTGCCCGTCGGCCGAGATGGTCTTCGTGGTGTACGGCGAGGTGACGGCGGTGACCTCACCGGTGTCCTGCACGGCCCGGATGACGTCCTCGACGGCCGCCCGGAACTCGGCCGACCCGGCCACCGCCCCGTCCTTGCCCTCCGACTGGATGAGCACGGTCTCACCGGCCGGGTCCTTGAGCCCCGCGTCCTCGATGATCTGCACGGCCCGGCCCACCTCGCCGGACATCTGGTCGCTCTCCTTGACGTCGACCCGGCCGGCCGCCGAGCCGAGCCCCATGGCCAGGACGACGAACAGCACCCAGATCGTCACCGCCGCCCAGCGGTGCCGGGCGCTCCAGCCGCCCGCCCGGGCCGCGACGCCCCGCACCCGCGGCCCCCGCGTCCGTGCCGCATCCCCATTCCCCATGACGGGCCTGCCCCCTCGTGAACGGCACCGGCCCCACGCCGTCGCCTCCCGATTCCGAAGGTAGGGGCGGCATAAGACGAGGGCGTCATGCTCTCCGGCGAGGCGGGCGCGGCCCTTCTCCGCCCTGCGGACGGGGCTTGCCCCCGAGACGGAGCATCGAAGCCCCTTACACGTAAAGGTGATCGGCGTATCGAGGGGCTCCTGCGACCTTCCTGTGACGAAAAGTTGGCGAGTGCGTCGGAGCTGTAGCGAGGTATTGATCTGCGCGCGTCAATCGGTCAGGGTTTCGAGCCAGCCCCCGGAGATTTTCCGGCCGAGGGCCAATCCCCCCACAAAGAATGACGAGGAGACCCCTCTTCATGGCCATTCACAAGCGCGCACGCCGGTTCAAGCTGACCGCCTCCATCACCGCGGTCGCGGCAGCCGCCGGCGTCACCCTGCTGGGTACCCCGTTCGCCGGAGCGACACCCGCTCCGGCCATGGGCAAGATCTACGGCGCCGACGCGGCGACCGCGGTCTCCGGCAGCTACATCGTGATGCTGGACCAGAAGGCGGACAAGGCCGAACTCGCCAAGGAGTACGGCGGAAAGCTCAAGCGCAACTACAGCTCGGCCATCAACGGCTTCTCCGCCAGCGGCCTTTCGGAGACCGAGGCCAAGCGGCTCGCCGCCGACCCCGCCGTCTCGAAGGTCGTCCAGAACAAGAAGTTCCACATCGACGCCACCCAGGACAACCCGCCGTCCTGGGGCCTGGACCGCATCGACCAGACGGAGACCGCGGGCGACAACGCGTACACCTATCCGGACAGCGCGGGCGAGGGCGTCACCGCCTACGTCATCGACACCGGAGTCCGCACCACCCACGAGGAGTTCGGCGGCCGCGCCAGCTCCGGCTTCGACGCCGTCGACAACGACGACAGCGCCGACGACGGCAACGGCCACGGCACCCACGTCGCCGGCACCATAGCCGGGTCGACCTACGGCGTCGCCAAGAAGGCGAAGATCGTCGCCGTCCGCGTTCTGGACGACTCCGGCTCCGGCACCACCGAGCAGGTCGTCGCCGGCATCGACTGGGTCACCGAGCACCACGAGGGCCCGTCCGTCGCCAACATGAGCCTGGGCGGCGGCGCGGACGAGGCGCTCGACGCGGCCGTGCAGAAGGCCATCGCCTCCGGCGTCACCTTCGCGGTCGCCGCCGGCAACGAGTCCAGCGACGCCGGCGAGGGCTCCCCGTCCCGCGTCCCCGAGGCCATCACCGTCGCCTCGTCCACCGTGGACGACGAGCAGTCGTCGTTCTCCAACTACGGCTCGGTCGTGGACATCTACGCCCCGGGCTCCGACATCACCTCGTCCTGGAACGACAGCGACACCGGCTCCAACACCATCTCCGGTACGTCGATGGCGACCCCGCACGTCGTCGGCGCCGCCGCCGTCTACCTGGCCGGGCACCCGGACGCCACCCCGGCCGAGGTCTCCACGGCCCTGACCGACGGCGCCACCCCGGACGCCATCAGCAACGCCACCGAAGGCACGGCGAACAAGCTGCTGAAGATCGTCGAGTAACAGCGCCACCCACCGGCGGCCACCGCGCTCTCCCCCACGGGGCGCGGCGGCCGCGCGGTGCGTGATGCCCGTTCTACGCTGGGCCCATGACGACCGACACGGGCGGGAGACGGGCATGACCGAGCCGGCGCCGGGCGTGGCCGCGGCCATCGAGGGGGAGCTCCAGCTCCTGGACCCCCTGGTCCGGGCCTCCGCCGACCTCCTCGACCAGGTGCTGCACCCCGACTACCGCGAGGTGGACACCACCGGCCGCCACTGGGACCGGGACACGATCATCGACCTGCTCGTCTCGGGGCGGGCCCCGGGCCCCGGCCGGCTCACCGCCTCACGAATGCGGGGCGTGTACCTCGCCGACGGGCTCGTCCACCTCACCTTCGACACCGAGGCCAGGAACAAGCGCGCCCACCGCAGTTCGCTCTGGCGGCTCACCCGGGCCGGCTGGCTCCTCTACTACCACCAGGCCACACCCTTCGAGGCCACGCCCGACCGCTGAGCGTCAGCCCCGGGCCGCCCGCCGCGCCCGGGCCGCCCACCGGCCGTCCGTCCGGCTGATCCGGACCGGGTGGCCGAAGCACTCGCTGACCAGGTCCGTGGTCAGCACCTCGTCCGCCCCGCCCGAGGCCAGGCACCGCCCGCCGCGCAGCAGCATCGCGTGGGTCGTGGAGGCGGGCAGCTCCTCCAGATGATGGGTGACCAGCACGGTCGCCAGCTCCGGGTGTTCCTCGCGCAACGCGTCCAGGCTGTCCAGCAGCTGTTCCCGGGCGGCCAGGTCGAGCCCGGTCGCCGGCTCGTCCAGGAGCAGCAGCCGGGGCTGCGGCATCAGGGCCCGGGCGATCAGCGTACGGCCGCGCTCACCCTGCGACAGGGCCGGCCAGCGCGACCCCGTCTTGCCGCCCATCCCGAGCATCGTCAGCAGCCGCTCCGCCCGCTCCCGCTGCCCCGGACCCGGCGACCAGCGCGGCACCGGCTCGACCGAGTTAGTCAGACCGGTCAGCACCACCTCGCTCACCGTCAGCGGCGAACGCAGCGGATGGCGCGGATTGACATGGCCGAGCAGCGTCCGCAACTCCCGCAGGTCCACCCGCCCCAGCGTGCGCCCCAGCACCTCGACCGAACCCCGCGTCGGATGCGTCACCGCCCCGAGCAGCCCGAGCAGGGTGCTCTTGCCCGCCCCGTTCGCCCCGAGCAGCGCCCAGTGCTCCCCGCCGCGCACGGTGAGCGACACCGCGTCGAGCAGGACGTTCCCATCGCGTACGAGAGAGACCTCGTCGGCCCGGATGACCGGGACCGGGGCCGTGACGACGGAGGGGGACAGGGGTGCGGTGGTGGTCACGTGCGGCTGCTCCTTCGTACGGGCGCGAGCGCCTTTCTGCGCACCGGAAGCCTATCCGTGGCCGGTACACCCTCCGCGCCCGGCACCTGTCGCCTTTCTTCAAGACCGGCCGTACGCGCGTGCCTAGGGTGGAACGCATGAAGACCGAGCACGCCCACATGACCGAATGCGCCGCCGAGGCCGCCCGCGTGGCCCGGGGCGTCACCGCCACCCAGCTGGACGCCGCCGCCACCCCCTGCGCGGACTGGGACCTGCGCACCCTCGTGAACCACTGGGTCCTCTACACCTCGCACGGCATGGAGCACCGCGCCCGCCGCACCGAGCTTCCCGAGGAGCTGATCGCCCGCGACTTCACCGCCGACGCCGACTGGGCCGAGCGGTACGCCGTCCAGCTCGACCGGGCCGTCGCCGCCTGGTCCGACCCCGCCGTCTGGGAGGGCACCATCGGCGAGGGCGACTCCGCGTCCCCGGCCGCCGACACCGCCGCGATGCTCATCGAGGAGATCGCGCTGCACGGCTGGGACGTGGCCCGCGCCACCGGCCATGAGTTCCGGCTCTCCGAGGAGGCCGCCGCGTACATCCTGGGCACCGTCGAGAAGACCGCCGCGCTCTACCGGCAGTACGAGGGGTTCACCGACGAGGTGGACGTCCCGGGCGCCACCGGGTTCACCCGCGCCCTGGCGCTGAGCGGGCGCGATCCGCAGTGGACCGCGGGCTGAGAATGGCCCAGGCAGGCGGGTGCCGAATGGCCCGGGGGACTGCGCCACCGGCTGGCTAGGCTCACCCCATGACCACTCACCCCGCCCCGGAACCGGGCAGGCCCGTCGTCGACTTCTACTTCGACCCGGCCTGCCCGTTCGCCTGGATCACCTCCCGCTGGATGCTGGAGGTCGAGCAGCACCGCGACATCGAGCTCCGCTTCCACGTCATGAGCCTCTACCTGCACAACATGGGCAACGAACTCCCCGACTGGTACCGCGACCTGGTCGACCGTTCGATCGGCCCCGTCCGGGTCGCCGCCGCCGCGGCCGAGGAGCGCGGCGAGGAGGTCCTGCGCGACCTCTACACCGCCCTCGGCAGCCGCATCCACCAGCAGAAGAACGAGGACTTCGACGCGGTCGTCGCCGAGGCCCTCGCCGAGCTCGGCCTGCCCGCGCACCTCGCGGAGGCTGCGCACAGCGAGACGTACGACGAGGCCGTGCGGCGCAGCCACGAGGCGGGCCAGGACCCGGAGGCGGGCGGCTACGTCGGCACGCCCACCATCCACGTCGACGGGACGGTGTGGTTCGGGCCGGTGCTGCGGGCGATCCCGCGCGGCGAGGAGGCGGCCCGGCTCTTCGACAGCTTCCGGGTGCTCGCGGGCCACGCCGACTTCTTCGAGCTCAAGCGCACCCGTACGGGCGGGATCGACGTCGGCTGACGCCGGCCGGCGGTTTCAGGCGCTGGCCGCGACCCGCCGTGCCGCCGTCGCGTTCGCCTCGTCGTAGCGGTCGAGCAGCAGCCGGGCCAGCTCCGGGGCCGGGCCCAGCACCCCGGCCAGCACGTCCGCGCCGGCCTCGGCCGCCCCCGCCGCGATGCGGTCCGGGAGGCGGCCGGGCGCGATGACGTACGGGGCGACCGCCACGCGGCGGACGCCCTCGGCCCGCAGGGCCCGTACCGCGTCCTCGGTGCGGGGAAGAGATGCGGAGGCGAACGCAGGCCGCACGGAACACCAACCGGTGTGCCGCAGCTCCCGCGCGATTTCAGCGATCACTGCGATCGCCTCCGGGTCTGAGGAGCCCGCCGAGGCCAGGACGAGCCCGGTCGAGCTTCGGTCGCCGGGGCGCACCCCGGCCTCGTACAGCCGCCGTTCCAGCGCGGCGTTCAGCAGCGGTGACGGGCCGAGCACCTCGGCCTGCCGGACCCGCAGCCGGGGCAGCGCCGCGCGGGCCTCGCGCAGCACCGCCGGGATGTCCGACTTGGCGTGGAACGCCCGGGTGAGGAGCAGCGGCAGCGCCACCACCTCGGGCGCGCCCTCGGCGGCCAGCCGTTCCAGGACCCGCGGCACCGACGGCGCGTTGAAGTCCAGGAAGGCCGTCTCCACCCGGAGCCCCGGCCGCTGCGCCCGTACCCGCGAGGTGAGCGCGTGCACGGTCGCGGCGTGCCGCGGGTCGCGGCTGCCGTGGGCGATGACGAGGAGGACCGGAGAGGACATGGAGGGCTCAGTTCTTGACGAGGAGACCGCGGCTGCGCAGCACCCACCGCTCCAGCGGGCTGAAGATGAGCAGGTCGATGGCGATGCCGACGAACAGGATCAGGATGATGGCGAGGAAGATCCCCGGCATGTCCGCGTTGTTGCGGCCGTTCTCCATCAACTGCCCGAGCCCCAGGCCGAGGTCCGGGGACGAGGCGATGATCTCGGCGGCCATCAGCGAACGCCAGGAGAACGCCCAGCCCTGCTTGAGGCCCGCCAGGTAGCCCGGCAGGGCGGCCGGCATCACGATCAGCCAGGTGCCGCGCAGCCCGGTCGCGCCGAGGGTGCGGCCGGCCCGCAGGAAGAGCGGGGGCACCTGGTCGACGCCCGAGACGAGGCCGTTGGCGATCGAGGGCACCGCGCCGAGCAGGATGACCGCGAACATCATCGAGTCGTTCAGCCCGAGCCAGATGACCGCCGGGGCCACCCAGGCCACCGAGGGCAGGGACTGGAGCCCGGACAGGATCGGGCCGATCGCGGCCCGGACGAACTTCACCCGGGCGACCAGCAGCCCCAGCGGGGTACCGATCGCGACCGACAGCAGGAAGCCGAGCAGACCGCGCGAGACGCTGGTCCACACCACTTCGAGCAGCGTGCCCTGGAGCCACATGTCGTGAGCGCTGTCCCAGACGGCGGACGGCGAGGGCAGCTTGTAGTCCTCGGTCACCTCGCCCCAGACGAGCAGCTGCCAGACGACCAGGACCAGGGCCACCGCGATGAGCGGGGGCAGGACCTTGCGCAGCAGGACCTCGCGCACCGGGGTGCGCTGCACCTGCACCGCGTCCAGGGCGTCCAGACCGGCTTCGAGCCCGGCCAGGTCGTCCTGCTTCCGACTCCCGCCGGACCCCGCCTCGTCCGACTTGATGTCAGTGCTGGCCATGACGGCGGATCTCCCCACGCAGTTGTTCGGTGATCTCGACGGACAGTTCCGCGACGGCGGTGTCCTCGATACGGCGCGGCTGCTCGATGTCGACCGTCCACTCACGGGCGATCCGGCCGGGGCGGGACGAGAGCAGCACCACGCGCTCGGCGAGGCGGACGGCCTCGCGCACGTTGTGTGTGACGAAGAGGACCGAGACGTTCGTCTCGCGCCAGATCCGGGTCAGCTCGTCGTGCAGCACATCGCGGGTGATGGCGTCGAGCGCGGCGAACGGCTCGTCCATCAGAAGCAGTTGGCTGTCCTGGGCGAGCGCGCGGGCCATCGCCACGCGCTGCCGCATACCGCCGGACAGCTCGTGCACCCGCTTCCCGTACGCCCCGCCGAGCCGGACCAGATCCAGCAGCCGCTCCGCCTCGGCGCGGCGCTGCGTCTTCGGTACCCCGCGCAGGCGCAGGGCCAGTTCGATGTTCTTGCCCGCGGTCAGCCACGGGAACAGCGCGTGCTCCTGGAACATCAGCGCCGGGCGGCCACCCGGGGTCTCGATGGTCCCGCCGGTCGGCCGGTCGAGCCCGGCCACCAGATTGAGCAGGGTCGACTTGCCGCACCCGGAGGCTCCCAGGAGGGTGACGAACTCGCCCGGGGCGACATCGAGACTGATGTCGTCCAGGACCAGCTGGCTTCCCGCGGGCCCGGCGAAGGACTTCGAGACATGCGCGATACGAGCGGCGTGCCCGACCTGGACACGGTCCTCGGCCTTGGTGAGGGTGTTCGCCACGGTCGTCACCTCCTGGGAGTCTTCGGGCGGCTGGTTACTTGGCGCCGAGGCCGGCGTCGTCGGCCTCGGGCTTGCCCGCGGCCTTGAGGATCTTGTTGAGCGGCTTCAGGTCGTAGATGCCCTTGAGGTCGGGCTTCTCCAGGAGACCGGCCTTGACCGCGTGCTGGGCCTGCGCGTCGAGCGTCGCGGCCAGCGGGTCGTCGGTGATCTGGATCGACTTCCAGGCCGGGTCGATGACCTCGGCCGGCAGCTCCTTGCCGGTGAGCTTCTTCAGCGCGGCGTTGGCGGAGGCCTTCGCCTTGTCCGGGTTGGCGTTGATCCAGGCGTTGGTCTTCACCGAGCCGCGCAGCACGGCCTCGACCACGTCCGGGTGCGCCTTCAGGAACTTCTGCGACACGATGATGTTGGTGATCACGAACTTGTCGTCCGGCCACAGCGTCGACTCGTCCAGCAGTTCCTTCGCGCCCTCGGCGACCAGCTTGGAGGCGGTCGGCTCGGGGACCCAGGCGCCGTCGATGGAACCGGAGCGGTAGGCGTCGGGCGTCACCTTGTTGTCCGTACGGACGACGGAGACGTCACCCTTGCCGCTCTGGGCGTCGACCTTCCAGCCCTTCTCGGAGATCCAGTTGAGGAAGGCCACGTCCTGGGTGTTGCCGAGCTGGGGGGTCGCGATCCTCTTGCCCTTGAGGTCGTCCAGGGTCTTGATCTTCTCAGGGTTCACGACGAGCTTGACGCCGCCGGACGCGGAGCCGCCGATGATCCGCAGGTTCTGGCCCTTGGACTTGGTGTAGCCGTTGATGGACGGCGAGGGGCCGATGAAGCCGATGTCGATCGAGTTGGCGTTCAGCGCCTCGATCTCGGACGGGCCGGCGTTGAAGGTGGCGGTCTTGAGCTGGGTGCCGCCCAGCTCCTTCTGGAACAGACCCTCCTGGTCGCCCACGAGCGCGGTGGCGTGCGTGAGGTTCGGGAAGTACCCGATGCGCACGGTGTCCACGGAGAGCTTCTTGCCGCTGGCCGCGTTCACCTTCTTGGAGTCGTCCGTCGACTCGGAGCCGTAGCCGCAGGCGGTCAGCGCCACGGCCAGCAGGGGCAGGGCGGCGACGGCGGCGATACTGCGGCGGCGCGTGGTACGGGGGGCAGGCACGGGAGGTCTTCCTCTCGGAGGCCCGGTGCTCACGCCCCTCGTACGTGCGGGGGCGCGGCCGGGAAGTCGGCAGGTCTTCGTCGATGCGTGCGGTGCGTGCGGTGCGTGCGGTGCTGGTGGTGCTGCAGGGCGCGCGGGCAGTGCGCGTACGTCATCGCGCACATCGCCCGACACCGCCCTGACCGCTGCCCAGGGCGCCGCTGCCGACGCGGCCGCCCTCCTTCGCGAAGGTCGAGAAGACGTCGATGCTCATCAGAAGTCCCACTCCGCGTCGTCGTCCGCGGCCGCAGGCTCCTCGACGGCGGCGAACGAGGCGCCCGCCATGCCCGCCGAGAGGGTGGTGCCGTCCGCCGGGTCGATCAGCAGGAAGGAACCGGTGCGGCGCGAGTCGGCGTACGCGTCGAGCGCCAGCGGCTCGGCGGTCCGGACCACGACCCGGCCGATGTCGTTGGCGACCAGCTTGCCCGGGGCCGGGTGCTGCGAGAGGTCGTCCAGGGTCAGCCGCGAGGGGATGTCCTTGACGATCGCCTTGACCGTGCGTGTGGTGTGCTTGAGGAGCACCCGCCGGCCCACGGTGAGCGGTTCGTCCGCGACGTGGCAGACGGTCGCCTCGACGTCCTGGGTGACGACCGGCGCGTCGTCCACCGGCGCGATGAGGTCGCCGCGCGAGACGTCGATGTCGTCCGCCAGACGCAGGGTCACCGACTGGGGCGCCCAGGCGATGTCCACGGGGTCCCCGAGCAGGTCGATGCCCTCGATCGTGGAGGTGCGGCCCGAGGGCAGCACGGTCACGGACTCGCCGACCCGGAACACCCCGGCGGCGATCTGGCCCGCGTAGCCCCGGTAGTCGGGGTGCTCCGCGGTCTGCGGGCGGATCACGTACTGGACCGGGAAGCGGGCGTGGCAGCCGGTCAGGTCGTGGCTGACCGGGACCGTCTCCAGGTGCTCCAGGACCGTCGGCCCGCCGTACCAGTCCATGTGGGCGGACGGCTCCACGACGTTGTCGCCGGCGAGCGCGGAGATCGGGATCGCGGTGATCTCGGGGACCCCGAGGGAGGCCGCGTACGCGGTGAACTCCTCGGCTATCGCGGCGAACACCGGCTCCGCGTAGTCCACCAGGTCCATCTTGTTGACGGCGAGGACCACGTGCGGGACGCGCAGCAGGGCGGCGACGGCGGCGTGCCGGCGGGTCTGCTCGACCACCCCGTTGCGGGCGTCGACCAGGACCACGGCCAGCTCGGCGGTGGAGGCGCCGGTGACCATGTTGCGGGTGTACTGCACGTGGCCCGGGGTGTCGGCGAGGATGAACCGGCGCCGGGGCGTGGCGAAGTAGCGGTAGGCGACGTCGATGGTGATGCCCTGCTCGCGCTCGGCGCGCAGCCCGTCGGTCAGCAGCGCCAGGTCCGGCGCCTCCTGGCCCCGGTTGCGCGAGGCGTGCTCGACGGCCTCCAGCTGGTCGGTGAGGACAGACTTGGAGTCGTGCAGCAGGCGTCCCACGAGGGTGGACTTGCCGTCGTCGACGGACCCGGCGGTGGCGAAACGCAGCAGGGTGGTGGCGCTCAACTGCTCAGCTGTGGTGGTCATTTAGAAGTACCCCTCGCGCTTACGGTCTTCCATCGCGGCCTCGGACATCTTGTCGTCGGCGCGGGTCGCGCCCCGCTCGGTGAGCCGGGAGGCGGCGATCTCGGTGATCACGGCGTCCAGCGTGGTGGCGTCGGAGTCGACGGCCCCGGTGCAGGACATGTCGCCGACCGTGCGGTAGCGCACGAGACGGGTCTCGACGGCCTCGTGCTCCTTCGGCCCGCCCCAGTGCCCCGCCGTCAGCCACATGCCGTTGCGGTTGAACACCTCGCGCTCGTGGGCGAAGTAGATCTCCGGCAGCTCGATGCCCTCGCGCTCGATGTACTGCCAGACGTCCAGCTCGGTCCAGTTGGAGATCGGGAAGACCCGGACGTGCTCGCCGGGGGCGTGCCGGCCGTTGTACAGCTGCCACAGCTCGGGGCGCTGGCGGCGGGGGTCCCACTGGGAGAACTCGTCGCGCAGCGAGAAGACCCGCTCCTTGGCGCGCGCCTTCTCCTCGTCGCGCCGGCCGCCGCCGAACACCGCGTCGAAGCGGTGCTGCTGGATGGCCTCGGTCAGCGGCACGGTCTGGAGCGGGTTGCGGGTGCCGTCGGGGCGCTCGCGGAGCTTGCCGGCGTCGATGTACTCCTGCACGGAGGCGACGTGCAGCCGCAGCCCGTGCTCGGCGACCACGCGGTCGCGGTAGGCCAGCACCTCGGGGAAGTTGTGCCCCGTGTCCACGTGCAGCAGGGTGAACGGCACCGGCGCCGGCGCGAACGCCTTGAGCGCCAGGTGCAGCATCAGGATCGAGTCCTTGCCGCCGGAGAAGAGGATCACCGGCCGCTCGAACTCGCCCGCCACCTCGCGGAAGATGTGCACCGCCTCGGACTCCAGCGAGTCCAGGTGGCTCAGCGCGTACGGATTGTCCGTGCCCTCTTGCACAGTCGCGACGGTCGTCACGCCGCACCCCTCTCGCTCAGCAGCGCGTACAGCTCCGCCGCGGACTCCTGCACGGTCTGGCGGTGCGACTCGATCCGCAGATCGGGTGACTCGGGCGCCTCGTAGGGGTCGTCCACCCCGGTGAGGCCGCTGATCTCGCCCGCCGCCTGCTTGGCGTAAAGACCCTTCACATCGCGCTCCGAGCACACCTCGACCGGAGTGGCGACGTGCACCTCCAGATACGCGGTGCCCTCGGCCTGGTGCCGCTTGCGGACGGCGTCCCTGCTGTCCGCGTACGGGGCGATGACCGGGACCAGCACCTTGACGCCGTTCGCCGCCAGCAGCTCGGCAACGAAGCCGATCCGCTGCACGTTGGTGTGCCGGTCCTCGCGCGAGAAGCCGAGGCCCGCCGACAGGAACTCGCGGATCTCGTCGCCGTCGAGCACCTCCACGCGGTGGCCCTCGGCACGCAGCCGCCCGGCGAGTTCGTAGGCGATGGTGGTCTTGCCGGCGCTCGGCAGACCGGTCAGCCAGACGGTGGCCCCCGTCTCCGTCACGCTCATCGAAGTCTCCTGATCAGTCGTCATCAGCCGTGCAGCCCGCATTCGGTCTTGCCGCGCCCGGCCCAGCGGCCGGCCCGCGCGTCCTCGCCCTCCAGCACCCGGCGGGTGCAGGGCGCGCAGCCCACGGAGGCGTAACCGTCCATCAGCAGCGGGTTGGTGAGCACCCCGTGCTCGGCGACGTAGGCGTCCACGTCGTCCTGGGTCCAGCGGGCGATCGGCGAGACCTTCACCTTCCGGCGCTTCTCGTCCCAGCCGACCACAGGGGTGTTCGCCCGGGTCGGGGACTCGTCGCGGCGCAGCCCGGTCGCCCAGGCGGCGTACGCGGTCAGGCCCTCTTCCAGGGGCTTGACCTTGCGCAGCTTGCAGCAGAGGTCGGGGTCGCGGTCGTGCAGCTTCGGCCCGTACTCGGCGTCCTGCTCGGCGACTGTCTGACGCGGCGTCAGCGTGATCACCCGGACGTCCATCACGGCGTCCACCGCGTCCCGGGTCCCGATGGTCTCCTCGAAGTGGTAGCCGGTGTCCAGGAACACCACGTCCACGCCGGGCATCACCCGGGAGGCGAGGTGCGCGACGACCGCGTCCTCCATCGAGGACGTGACGCAGAACCGGGGCCCGAAGGTGTCGGTCGCCCACTTCAGGATGTCGAGCGCGGAGGCGTCCTCCAGCTCGCGCCCGGCCCGCTCGGCGAGCTCCCGCAGCTCCTCACCGGTGAGCGTGTCGATGTTCTGAGTGACCGTCATATCCCGTTCCCTCCAACGTCGTTGGCCTGCAGTCCCCGGCTCAGCAGGCCCAGGAACTTCAGCTGGAACGCCCGATTGCAGGAGGCGCATTCCCACGCCCCGTGCCCGGCCTCGTGCGGACGCAGGTCCTCGTCCCCGCAGTACGGGCAGTGGAAGGGTGCGGCGCGCCCGCTCATGACAGCGACTCCGCGCTGGCGCGGGCCGCCCAGGTGGCGAAGCGCTCGTCGTCCTCGCGCTCCTCCTGGAACCTGCCGAGCACGCGCTCCACGTAGTCGGGCAGCTCGGCCGAGGTGACCTTCAGACCGCGCACCTTGCGGCCGAATCCGGCGTCCAGGCCGAGTGCGCCGCCCAAGTGGACCTGGTAGCCCTCCACCTGCTCGCCGTTCTCGTCCAGCATCAGCTGGCCCTTGAGCCCGATGTCCGCGGTCTGGATGCGGGCGCAGGCGTTGGGGCAGCCGTTGATGTTGATGGTCAGGGGCTCGTCGAAGTCGGGGAGACGGCGCTCCAGTTCCTCGATGAGGGAGGCGCCGCGCGCCTTCGTCTCCACGATCGCGAGCTTGCAGTACTCGATGCCGGTGCAGGCCATCGTGCCGCGCCGGAAGGTGGACGGCTTCACCTGGAAGCCGAGCGACTCCAGACCGGCGGACAGCGACTCGACCCGGTCCTGCTCGACGTCGAGGATAATCATCTTCTGCTCGACGGTGGTCCGGACCCGGCCCGAGCCGTGCGCCTCGGCCAGCTCGGCGATCTTGGCGAGCGTGGAGCCGTCGACCCGGCCGACCCGGGGGGCGAAGCCGACGTAGAAGCGGCCGTCCTGCTGCGGGTGGACGCCGATGTGGTCGCGCCACCGGCTGCTCGGCTCCGCCGGGGCGGGCCCGTCAAGGAGCGGGCGCTTCAGGTACTCGTCCTCCAGGATCTGGCGGAACTTGGCGACGCCCCAGTCGGCGACCAGGAACTTCAGCCGGGCCCGGTTGCGCAGCCGGCGGTAGCCGTAGTCCCGGAAGATGCCCACCACGCCGGCCCAGACGTCCGCGACCTCGTCCAGCGGCACCCAGGCGCCCAGGCGCTCGGCCAGCCGGGGGTTGGTGGAGAGCCCGCCACCGACCCAGAGGTCGAAGCCCGGTCCGTGCTCGGGGTGTTCGACGCCCACGAAGGCGATGTCGTTGATCTCGTGGACGACGTCCTGGACCGGGGATCCGGAGATCGCGGTCTTGAACTTCCGGGGGAGGTTGGAGAATTCGGGGCTGCCGATGTACCGGGCGTGGATCTCCTCCAGCGCCGGTGTGCCGTCGATGATCTCGTCGGCGGCGATGCCCGCCACCGGGGAGCCGATCATCGTGCGCGGGCAGTCGCCGCACGCCTCGGTGGTGGAGAGCCCCACGGCCTCCAGCTTCTGCCAGATCGCCGGGACGTCCTCGATGCGGATCCAGTGCATCTGGACGTTCTGCCGGTCGGTGATGTCCGCGCTGCCCCGCGCGTACTCCTGCGAGATCTCGCCGATGACGCGCAGCTGCTCGGTGGTCAGCTTCCCGCCGTCGATGCGGACCCGCATCATGAAGTACTTGTCCTCCAGCTCCTCGGGCTCCAGCACCGCGGTCTTGCCGCCGTCGATGCCGGCCTTGCGCTGGGTGTAGAGCCCCCACCAACGCATGCGCCCCCGCAGGTCGTTGGGGTCGATCGAGTCGAATCCGCGCTTGGAGTAGATCGTCTCAATGCGTGTCCGCACGTTGAGACTGTCGTCGTCCTTCTTGAACTGCTCATTGCCGTTGAGCGGGGTGTAGTGCCCCAGGGCCCACTGACCTTCGCCGCGGTGGCGGCCCACCTTGCGGCGGGGCGCGGCGGGCGCAGGCTTTTCCGGGGTTGCGGCCATGACAGTACGTCCTTCGGGACTGCGGGAGGGCGGCTCTGAACTGCACACTCGCGTGAAGCGCGGCGGTGCGCAGGGCTGAACTGAAGCAAGGGGATCTCGGCGGTGCTGGGACTCTCAGCTCGCCGGACAGATGGCGCTGGACATGCGGCCGAGGTCGACGTGGCGTCGACTCACCAAGGCAATTCCAGTTCCGGACATGACGGAAGCGTGTCATGGGGATCTCGCGGCAGTCCACCACTATCCATGATGTGGACGGCGTGGTCCCGCCTGATGAGACGATGTGGCGCCCGTCACGCAGGGGGCGGGCGCCGGGGTGCAGCGTAAAACCGGACAAGCAAGGGGATTTGCTGCGGAAGTGGCTACGGCTGTGCGCGGGGCACCGCTCAGCGGCCGGAGCCCGGCCACGGGCCGGGGGTGTCCACCGGCTCCTCCAGCTCCGTGCGCGTGTCGAACAACCGGAAGCCGCGCCTCAGGTAGTTGTCCATCGCGTGCGGACCGTCCTTGGAGCAGGTGTGCAGCCACACCCGCTTCGTCGCCGGCCGCTCCGGCCACCGCTCGGCCAGGTCCCAGGCGCGGGCCGCGCCGTACGACAGCAGATGACCGCCGATCCGCCGCCCCCGGAAGGCCGGGATCAGCCCGAAGTACATGATCTCGACCACGCCGTCGTCCTGCGGGTCCAGCTCGATGTAGCCCGCCGGGGTGCCGTTCGCGTACGCCACCCAGGTCTCCGCGCCCGGCCGCTCCAGGGCCTCCTGCCACTGCGCGTACGTCATGCCGAGCCGGTCCGTCCACCGGATGTCCCCGCCCACCGCCGTGTACAGGAAGCGGCTGAACTCGGGCAGCGGCACCTCGGACCGCACGATCCGGACCTCCGCGTCCGGCACGGCCGACGGCCGCAGATCATCGGGCGAGGTCTGCTCCAGGGACCAGATGGTCACCTCTTCGGAGGCCGGTGGCGCGGGTCGTACGGGGTCGCTCATGGCTGCCAGACAACCATGCCCCGCCCCCCTCGCCCCACCCGGGCCCTGGTCAGCGGGGCCCTTGCCGCCCCCGGCCCCGCCTCACCGCGCCACCGGCCCCTCCCGCTCGCGCGCCTCGCGGGCCGCCGTCACCACCGGGGCCTGCGAGTGCGGCAGCAGGTCGGCCGGGTGCTCCGGGTGGACGACCTCCACCTCCACGCCCTCGCCGAACCGGTACGGGCGGTGCGCGAGGACCTCGGCCAGATGGCGCCGCAGCCGCGATATCTCCGCCCGCACCGTCACCGTCCTGGTCGCGTCACCGAACAGGTCCCGGGCCAGCTCGGAGGCCGTACGCCCCTCCCGGTGCAGCGCCAGCGCGTACAGCAGCTCGGCGTGGCGCGGAGACAGCCGCTGGGTCCAGGTGCCCACCGGGCTGACCACGTTCACCGCGAGCGCGCGCGGCCGGCTCAGATCGAGGACCACCCGGCGCGGCGGGCTGTCCATCGTCCCGTCCGCGACCTGGACCAGCCAGCCGCCCGGCAGCGGCTCCACCCGGCACATGCCCAGCGACGGCAGCCACACCCGGCCCGGCCCCAGCGACTTCGGCAGCGGCAGCCGGTCCATCGGGGGCATCCCCGTCACCGCCGCCGTCCAGCCGTGGCCGTCCACCGCCACCGCCCGGCCGCCGATCCGGCTCAGGACCGGGGCGGCCACCGCCCGCAGCCGGTCCACCGCCTCCAGATGCCGCACCCGGATCTCGCTCTCCGCCAGCCGGGCCACCGACCGCACCAGGGCCAGCGTCGTCGGGTGGAAGGTGGACGCAGGCCCGCTGATGTCCACGATCCCCATCAGCCGGCCGTCCCGGGGATCGCGTACCGGGGCCGCCGCGCACGTCCAGCCGTGCAGGGTGCGCACGAAGTGCTCCGCCGAGTGCACCTGCACCGGGGCGCGGGAGGCCAGCGCCGTGCCGATCGCGTTGGTGCCGGTGATCTCCTCGGACCACGCCGCGCCCTCCGCGAGGCAGATGTCGTCGGCCCGGCGCAGCACCCCCGTGTTGCCCTCGCGCCACAGCACCCGGCCCTCGACATCGGTGACGACCATGATCTGTTGCGAGGCGTCCGCGATGCTGGTCAGCCCGTCGCTGAGCAGCGGCATCACCTCGCCCAGCGCGGAGCTGCGGCGCCGGTGCTCGATCTCGTCCGTCTCCAGCAGCCTGCTGTGCGTCGTCTGCTCGGGATCGATGCCGCTGCGCAGCACCCGGTCCCAGGAGGCGCCGATCTCCGCCCGGGGCACGGCGCGCATGCGGTCGCCCGCCATCCGCGCCTCCCGGGACCGGTGCACCTGGCGTCTGGCCTGCGGGCTCTCCTGAACAATCGGCCGCAGCACGTCCGCCGGAGTCGTCTCCACGCCGGTTCCCCCTCACCCCACTGCCGGCCCGGTGCGCGGGCCGCGCCCCATCCTGCCGCCGCCCGGGCCCCGATACCGCAACTCCACACAATGGTTGCAACCCTCTGCAACTCTGGCGAGGGTCCCCGGACCGTACAAGAGTGGCGACACACCGCACTGCGGGGCCCCCGGCCCTCACGTGCGATGTGTACAGCATGGGGGGTGGTGCCGTGTCGGCGCAGCACCACCCCCCGTTGCTGTGTCCGGTCAGGATTCCACCGGCCGGGCCCGGGCCACGACCGACGCCAGATCCAGGGTGTGCGGCAGGGTCCCGAACGCCGCGCCCCCGTCCCCTCCCAGGCGCGAAGCGCAGAAGGCGTCCGCCACCTCGGGCGGCGCCCAGCGCACCAGCAGCGAGCCCTGGAGCACCAGCGCGATGCGCTCCACGACCCGGCGCGCCCGCGCCTCGATCCCCGCCAGGTCGGCCAGCTCCGTCAGCATGTCCCTGATCGCCGCGTCCAGCCGGTGATCGGCGCCCCGGGCCCGCCCGACCTCCTGGAGGAACGCGTTCAGCGCGAGCGGTTCGCGCCGCAGCACCCGCAGCACGTCCAGCGCCTGGACGTTCCCGGACCCCTCCCAGAGGGAGTTGAGCGGCGCCTCCCGCAGCAGCCGGGGCATCCCCGACTCCTCCACGTAGCCGTTGCCGCCCAGGCACTCCAGCGCCTCGGCCACCAGCGGCGTGCACCGCTTGGTCACCCAGTACTTCGCCGCCGGCACCGCGAGCCGCAGGAACGCCGACTCGCTCTCGCCGCCGTCGTCGTACGCCGCCGCGAGCCGCATCGCCAGCACGGTCGCCGCCTCCGACTCCACCGCGAGGTCGGCCAGCACGTTGCGCATCAGCGGCTTGTCCACGAGCGGCCCGCCGAACGCGGACCGGTGCGTCGTGTGGTGGACCGCCTGCGCCACCGCCTGCCGCATCAGCGCCGCCGAACCGGTCACGCAGTCCAGCCGGGTCGCCGCCACCATCCCCATGATCGTGCGGACGCCCTGCCCCTCCTCGCCGATCCGGCGCACCCACGTCCCGTCGAACTCGACCTCCGCCGAGGCGTTGGACCGGTTGCCCAGCTTGTCCTTGAGCCGCTGGATCGCGAACGCGTTGCGGCTGCCGTCCGGCAGCACCCGGGGCAGCAGGAAGCAGGTGAGGCCGTCGGGGGCCTGCGCGAGGACCAGGAAGCCGTCGGACATCGGCGCCGAGCAGAACCACTTGTGCCCGGTCAGCAGGTAGGCCCCGTCCTCGGTCAGCCGCTCGGCGCGCGTGGTGTTCGCCCGCACGTCCGAGCCGCCCTGCTTCTCGGTCATGCCCATCCCCAGCAGCACCCCGGCCTTCCGCAGGGGCGGCCGCAGCCCCTCCTCGTACACCCGCGAGGTCAGCAGCGGCTCCCACTGTGCGGCCACCTCCGGCTCGGCGCGCAGGGCCGGCACCGCCGCGTGCGTCATGGAGAGCGGGCAGCCGTGGCCCGCCTCCGCCTGCGTCCACACCAGGAAACCCGCCGCCCGGCGGACATGCCCGCCCGGCCGGTCCCAGGCACCGGTCAGCCCGGCCCCGACGGCGTGCCCGAGCAGCCGGTGCCAGGCCGGGTGGAAGCCGACCTCGTCGACGCGGTGGCCGTAGCGGTCGTGGGTGCGCAGCTTCGGCGGATTCTCGTTGGCCTGCGTCGCCCAGGACGCCGCCTGCGCGGAGCCCGCCGCCCGGCCGAGCGCGGTGAGCCCGACCCGGGCCTCGTCCAGGACCTCGGGCGGAAGATGACGTTCCACGGCCTCGCCGAGTACCCGGTCCGTACCGAAGACGTCATGGCCGAGCAGGGGAGGGGCCTGGTTGGACACGGTGTGGGTGGTGGTCGCCATGCCGATACGGTAAGGACGTGCAGGCAGCAAACGAAACACCCGAGCGGCCACCGGGCCGGCTCCACCGGGCCCGAGTGCTCTACCGCAACGTCTCCAAGCGGCAGCTCGCCTGGCAACTGCTCAAGGACACGGTCAACTCGTGCATGGAGTACCGCATCCTGGGACTCGCCGCCGAGGCCGCGTTCTTCACCCTGCTGTCCCTGCCCCCGCTGCTCCTCGGCCTGATCGGCCTGCTCGGTTACGTGGACGAGTGGACCAGCACCACCACGGTCGCGTCCATCGAGCGCAACATCCTCAGCGCGGCCCACACCATGCTCTCCGAGCGGGGCGTGAACGACTTCGCCAAGCCGCTGCTGTCCGACGTCACGACCGGCGCCCGGCCCGACGTCATCTCCCTCGGCTTCGCGATCGCCCTGTGGTCCGGCTCCCGCGCGGTCAACGTCTTCATCGACACGATCACCGTCATGTACGGGCTCGACGGCCAGCGCGGCATCGTCAGGACCCGGATGCTCGCGTTCCTGCTGTACGTGGTCGCGCTGCTGCTCGGCGCGGTCGTGCTGCCGCTGCTCGTGGTCGGCCCGGACCGGGTCGTGGAGCTCATACCGTGGGGCACCGAGGTCATAAGCGTCCTGTACTGGCCGCTGGTCATCGTGCTCTCGGTCGCCTTCCTCACCACCCTCTACCACGTGTCCGTGCCGGTCCGTTCGCCGTGGATCGAGGACATGCCGGGCGCCCTGGTGGCCCTGGCGATGTGGGTGTTCGGCAGCTTCCTGCTCCGGATCTACCTGACCAGTACGGTCGAGGGCCCCACGATCTACGGATCGCTGGCCGCCCCCATCGCGGTGCTGCTCTGGATCGGCGTCTCCGCCTTCGCGGTCCTGGTGGGCGCCGCCGTCAACGCGGCCATCGACCGGGTCTGGCCCTCGGTGGCGACGGCCGCCGCCCGCGCCGCGAACGACCGGGTGCGCGCCGCCCAGGCCGCCGAGTTCGTCGCCCGCACCCAGGCGGAGAGCTGGCACGGCGGCCCGCCGGCCGACGAGGACGACGACGATGACGAGGGCGACGAGGGCGACAGCCCGTACATGCCCTCCGAGTTCCCCGAGCGCTGGTCGCGGTTCCTGCCGCCGGACGACGTGAAGTCCCGGCTCCAGAAGCCCGGCCGGGAGAAGGACGCGGACCGGTCCAACCCGTACGACGAGTGAGCGCTCAGTCGGCGTCCGGCGCGCTCTGCGACCCCGGCGACCAGGACAGCTTCACCGTCAGATGGCCTTCCAGCGCGCTCTTCGCGATCACCGCGCCCGCCTCCGAGGTGATCTTCACGCCGAACTCCAGCTCCACCCCGTCCGGCTTCAGCCGTCCGTCCCGGAACACGGCGAGCGCCGACTCGGCCGCCGAGCGGATGCCCTCCAGCGCGCTGTCGAACGTGCGCCCCGCGCGCGCCAGGGCGTGCTGCCCGTCCCGCGCCACCAGCTGCGCACCCGGCGCGTGCCGGTCGACCTCCACGGTCACCGTCGCCCCGTTGTCCGTGGTGAACTCCATCAGTGACGCCATGACCGCCCCCGTAGCCGATTACGCAC
The DNA here is from genome assembly GCF_036346615.1 of Streptomyces sp. NBC_00523. Classification (NCBI taxonomy): domain Bacteria; kingdom Bacillati; phylum Actinomycetota; class Actinomycetes; order Kitasatosporales; family Streptomycetaceae; genus Streptomyces; species Streptomyces sp. NBC_00523. The sequence continues at coordinate 5,968,971 of NZ_CP107836.1, forward strand.
GCTGCCGTGTCCGTCGACACTAGTGGCATGGGCGACAGCTATACAGAGCGCGCGTCGCGACTGGACGGCGCGAAGGTGTGGACCCTGAGCGTCGAGCCGGGCACCGCCCATCCGGTGCTGCCCGACGGCTGCATGGACCTGCTCTGGAGCGGGGAGCGGCTGCTCGTCGCCGGACCGGACACGCACACCGCGCCCGCCACCGGCACCGGCGGCAGCTGGGCCGGAATCCGCTTCGCCCCCGGGGCCGCCCCCGCCCTGCTGGGCGTGCCCGCCCACGAGCTGCGCGACCTCCGGGTGCCGCTCGCCGCGCTGTGGCCCGGCGCCCCGGTCCGCCGCCTCACCGAGCGCGTCGCCGAAGCGGCCGACCCGGCCGCCGCCCTGGAGGACATCGCTCTGGACCGGGCGGCCCGCACCGGGCCCCCGGACCCGCTGATGCGCGCGGTCGCCACGCGGCTTGAGGCGGGCGGCAGCGTCGCGGAGGCCGCCCGGAGCGCCGGGCTCGGCCCCCGCCAGCTGCACCGGCGCTCGCTGACCGCCTTCGGCTACGGGCCCAAGACCCTCGCCCGGGTACTGCGCCTCCAGCGGGCCCTGGCCCTCGTACGCTCGGGGCTGCCGTACGCCGACGCGGCACTCGCGGCGGGCTGCGCCGACCAGGCCCATCTGGCGCGCGACATGCGCGACCTGGCCGGCACCACCCTGACCGCGTACTTCGGCCGGTCCTAGGCGCCCGAGGGCGCGAACAGCGAGACCGCGCAGTCGTCCGGGTCGAGAACGACGGCGTACCGCTGCCCCCACACCGCGTCCCACGGCTTCAGGTGCCCCCGGTATCCCGCACCGGTCAGGTCCGCGTAGACCGCGTCGACCTCCGCCGGGCTGTCGCACAGGAAGGCGAGCCCGAGCCGGTCCCCGCCCGACGGCGGCTGCCAGTCGGGGTCGAGGGAGCGCACGACGTCCTCGGTGTCCCACATCAGGCGCTCGCCGCCCGGCAGGGCCACCTCCACATGGGGTGCGGATTCCGCGCCGGCCGGGATGTCGAGCCCCAGGCGCCGGTAGAAGGCGAGGGATGCGGGCAGGTCGGCGGTGGTGAGGGAGATCGCGTCGAGTCGTGGAGTCATGGACCGACCGTAGGCGGGCCCGCCGCCCACCGTCTTGTACGAATCGGTCACGGCCCGGTCCGCGCCCGGGCGGATCTCCGTCACAGCGCCCCGAGCACATCCCCCGGCGAGGTCCCCGGGTCCGTCAGCGCGAGCCCCAGCGCCGCGCGCTCCGTGACCCAGCGCGTCGGGCGGTGGCGCGGGTCGCCCGTCGACGCGTACAGCGCCCGGTGCAGCTCCAGCATCCGGACCGCGCCGATCCGGTCGCCCCAGGCCAGCGGGCCCACCGGATAACCGAGCCCCGTCGTGACGGCGACGTCGATGTCGGCCGGGGCGGCGAGCGCGCGCTCCGCGATGGACGCCGCGACCGACACGACGGAGGCCAGCAGCCGCTGCGCGACCGAGCCCGCCGTGTCCCGGACCACCGACACCGCGAACGGCTCACCGCCGTCCTTGGCCCGGGCCAGCACCGCGCGGGCGTCCCGCGCCGCCGCCGCGTCCGCCGCCGGGGTCACCGCGAGCACGCGTCGCCGCCCCGCCGCGGGCAGCGGGTCGACGCCGAAGGTGCGCCCGGCGGGCAGCCCGTGCGCGGCGACCGCCGAGGCCACCGGGGTGCCCCAGACCGGGACCAGGGCGACCGCCGCGTCCGACGGCCGGGCCCCGTTCTCCACGGCGGCGCCCGCCGCAGCCAGCGCCTCGCGGAGCGTGGCCGCCCCGGCCTCCCGCGCGGGGTCCGGCGCGAAGACGTGCACCGGGCGGTCCGCGTCCCCGGCGACCGGCGGCTCCGGCGCGGGTCCGGTGGCCTCGGGGCCGTACGCGTACCAGCCGCGTCCGGTCTTGCGGCCGTGCAGCCCCGCCGCCACCCGGTTCGGGGTGAGGAAGGAGGGGCGGAGCCGGTCCTCGTAACGGAAGCCCTCCCAGATCGAGTCGATGACGGCGGCCGTCACATCGAGCCCGGTCAGGTCCATCAGCTCGAACGGGCCCATCCGCAGCCCCAGCACATCGCGCGCGATCCGGTCGATGTCCGCGGGCTCCCCGACGTTCTCCTCAAGGAGCGCCAGCGCCTCCGTCACCAGGCCGCGCCCGGCGTGGTTGATCAGGAAGCCCGGGGTGTCCGCGACCGTCACCGCGCGGTGGCCGCAGCCCTCCACGAGCGAGGTGAGCAGCGGCGGGATCTCCGGCCGGGTCGCCGCTCCGGGCACCACCTCCACGATCCGCATCAGCGGCACCGGGTTGAAGAAGTGCAGCCCGGCCAGGCGCGTCGGGTCCTTCAGCGCGGCGGCGATCCGGGTCACCGAGAGCGAGGAGGTGTTGGTGGCGAACACGGCGGAGGCGGGCAGCGCCTGCTCCAGGCGCCCGAACACCTCGGTCTTCGTCGCCAGGTCCTCGCGTACGGCCTCGATCACCAGTTCCACCCCGGGGCCCGCCGCCCACGGGTCGTCCAGCGGGACCAGCCGCTCCGCCGCCGACTCCGCGTCCGCCGCCGCCATCCGCCCCTTGGCCACGGCCCGGTCCAGCATGGAGCGCACGAAGGCGACGGCGTCGGTCACCGCCTCGGCGCGTACGTCGCACAGCTCGACGGTGTGTCCGGCCGAGGCCGCCCACTGGGCGATGCCGCGGCCCATGGCTCCGGCGCCGACGATCCTGATACGCATGCGGGTCACGGTCCTCTCACGGGGGCGGGCCGGGTGCCCGCGCTGCCGACGCTTTCAGTGGCTTTGATCGCCGTCCAATACCGAATTACGCTCGGACCGAGACGCTTGACGCATCAATGACCGACGACTCCATGATGGGGGCCGGTCCGGGGGAGGGGAGCGGTATGGAGCTGCGGTATCTGTCCGCGTTCCTCGCCGTGGCGGAGGAACTGCACTTCGGACGCGCCGCGAAACGGCTGCGGATGGCGCAGCCGCCGCTGAGCCAGCAGATCCGCCGCCTGGAGAAGGAGCTCGGCGTCCAGCTCTTCGAACGCAACACCCGCTCGGTGCGGCTCACCAGCGCCGGGGAGTCCTTCCTCCAGCCGGTGCGGACCGTGCTGGACGACCTGGACACGGCGGTACGGGCCGCGAGGGCGGCCGGACAGGGCGCGTACGGCAGGGTCCGCATCGGCTTCGCGGGCGCGTCCAGCCACGAGACGCTGCCGCTGCTCACCCGGGCGGTGCGGGCCGCCCACCCGGGCATCGAGCTGGTCATGACCGGCCAGACCTACGCCGACGTGGCGCTCGCCCGGGTCGCGGACGGCTCGCTGGACCTGGGGTTCGTCCGGCTGCCGGTGACCGCGCCCGGCGTGAGCTGCCGGGTGATCGACGAGGAGGAGCTGGTGTGCGCGCTGCCCCTCGACCATCCGCTCGCCGCCCGCCCGGAGATCCCGCTCGACGCGCTGGCCGGGGAGCCGTTCGTCGCGTTCCCCGCCAACACCGGCTCCACCGTGCGCGACGCGATGACCCAGGCCTGCGAGGCGGCCGGGTTCAGCCCGCGCGTGGTGCAGGAGGCGCCGGACTCGTACACCATCCTGGCGCTGGTCGCGGCGGGCGTCGGGGTGACGCTGACCGTCACCTCCGTCCAGCACATTCAGCTCAGCGGCCTGGTCTACCGCCCGCTGGCCGGGCCGCCGATCAGACGGCAGCCGGCGCTCGCCTGGCGGACGGACAATCCGTCGGCCGCCCTGCGCGCGGTGCTGGACGTGGCGGAGCGGGCGCTGCCCACACCGGGCGGCTGACTCAGCCGCCCCGGCCCGCCCCCAGGAAGGCGAGCAGGCTGACGGCCGCGGGGCGGGCGCCGCCGACGGCGGCCCGGTGGAGGTCCCGCACGGTCCGTACGACGGCCCGGGTCACCCCGTCGACACCGGCCTTGCGCTCGAACCAGTGCCAGTCGCCGTGCGCGTTCATCTCCAGGAACACCGGCTCGTCCCGAGCCCACAGGAAGTCGAACGCCCCGTAGACCGCGCCCGTCTCCCCGGCCAGCGCACGCGCCGCCGACGCCACGGCGTCCGGCGGCCGGACCTCCCGTACGCGCACCTCGTCGGGGCGGGTCCAGATGTCCTCGGGGCGCTCCTTGGCCACCTCGAAGGCGTGCAGTTCGTCCCCGGCGAGGTAGACCCGGTACTCGGCGTCGTGCTCCACGTACTCCTGGACCACCACCGGTGTGCCCCGGGGCAGCCCCGGCACACCGGCGAGCCGGTCGCGGTCCAGGACCCGGGGCAGGTGCCAGTCGAACCGCCCCGGCTCCGGCTCCACGTAGTGCCGGTCCAGGACCTTGAGCACGTACCGCTCGGCGGGGAGCAGCGCGGCCGCGTCCGCCGGGTCCGTGGTGACCAGCCCGCGCGGGACGCGCACGCCGAGCGCCCGCGCCCGGTCCCGCTGCACCAGCTGGCCCGGATCGGCCGCGCCGATCGCGGCCGGGGAGGCGGCGGCCAGCTGCCGGGCCAGGGCGGCCCACGCGTCCCGGTGCACCATCCGCCCGCCGGGCGCCCCGGACAGCGGCGCGGCCCGCGGCGAGAAGTGCCGCAGCCAGGTCACCGTCGGGGCGAACCGGTGCCCGTCCAGGGTCAGTTCGCCGTCCGGCCCCTGAACGGCCCGGACGTCAGCCAGGCCGTCCGCGTCGAGCCGGTGCACCGGCACACCGATCCGCCGCAGCAGGCCGGACACCTCGGTCGCCTCCCGGTCGCCCCGCCTGGTGAGCAGCAGGACGCACCGCTCAGCCATGGGTCGGGGCCAGCAGCGATTCCGCCATCTCCAGGAGCCGCAGCGCCTTGTCGGAACGGTTGCTGGGCTCGGCGGCGCGCAGCCGGGTGAGCAGTTCCAGGCCGATCGCCGCCTGATCGGCCAGCAGACCGAGGAGTTCGACGTCGGCCATCTCCCGTACGCCGCCCGCCCCCCGGTCCAGCACCTCCAGCACGCCGACGCACTCGTCGTCGCCGAACAGCGGGGCGGCCATGATGCTGTCGGGCACGTACCCGGTGGAGGCGGCGGCCTCGCCCGAGAAGTGCCGCGACTCGCGCAGGTCGTCCACGAGCATCGACTGGCCGGAGGCGGCGACCCAGCCCGCGATGCCGGTCCCCGCCGGGAAGCGCGTGCCGACCAACTGGCCGTCGCCCTCCCCGGCCACGGCCTCGAAGACCAGGTCGCCGGTCTCGGGATCGATGAGGAAGATCGAGGAGGCCGCCGCGCCGAACGCATGGCGCGCGACTTCCACGATGGACTGCAACAGGCGGCGCTCCACGGGCGTCGCGGCGTCAACGGGTTTCGTCATGCGCACCTCCAAGTCGACCGGTGGTGTTCCCGGCGCAGAGGAACAGCACCGTCTTCAGCTGGAACGGCGTGAGCCAGGGGTGCTTGCCGAGGATCAGCGCGCACAGGCCCGAGATGTGCGGCGCGGCGAAGCTGTTGCCGGTGGAGCGGATGGTGCCGCCACCGGGCCACGCCACGGGCACGCGTACCCCGCGCGCGTGGAACTCCACGGGCGGGGCGGGGTTGTAGTAGTACGTCATCGGGTCGTCCTCGTCGTGGCTGGCGACGGAGATCACCGAGGAGAACGACCAGGGATAGCTGGCCACCGGCCGGTTGTGCGCCGAGACGACGAGCGCGCACCGGCGGAAGTAGGCCCGGTCGGCGAGCTCGTGGAGCTGCGCGGTCAGGGCGGGCCGGGTCGTCGCCAGGCTCAGGTTGATGACGTCGAAGTTCTGCTCGACGGCCCAGGAGAGCCCGGCGATCAGGGCCGGGCCGCTGCCGGTCTTCCCGTCGGTCAGCACTTGTACGGAGGAGAGCGAGACGCCCGGCGCGACGGACCGGATCACCCCGGCGCAGGCGGTGCCGTGCCCGGCGCGGTCGGTGGGCTCGCACGGCACCATCGACACCTCGCCGCCCTCGTCCTGGACGGCCGTCATCGCGAGGTCGACCGGTCCGACCATCGGATGGCCGCCCTCGACCCCGCTGTCCACGACGCACACCCGGACCCCGGAACCGTCGGAGCCGCCCCAGGCCCACTCGGGCGAGACCGAGTCCATGGGCACGGAAGCGAACCCCTCCGCCGCCTGCTCCCGGGTCGCGCCCCAGGCCGGGACGCCCGGTGTGTAGGCCCGCGCGGGCCGTCTCCAGGGCGGATCGCTCATCGCCTCTCCTCCAGCCCGGCCAGCCACGCCCGCACCGTCCGGGCGGGGAGCACGGCCTCCTTCGCGGTCAGCGCGGCCAGCGCGCGCCCGGCCGCGTGCCGGGCCCGCACCGGTTCGCCCACGGCGTCCAGCACCCGGGCCGCCTCGGACCACACATCACCGATGAGGCACGGGTCGTCGGTGCCGTCCAGGGCGGCGACGGCGCGCCCGGCGTCCCCGGCCGCCTCCCCGTACGCCCCGGCCCGCGCCCGCACCCGCGCCCGCAGCGCCAGCTGGACGGCCCGGGTACGCGTCTCGGTCGGCGAGTCCGGGGCCGGATCGGCGAGTTCGGGCGCGTCCAGGAGGGCGTCCGTCCCGGCGCGGAACCGCTCGCGCGCTGCGTACAGCCGCAGGGTGCCCGCGGTCCTGGCCTGCCCCAGCGCGGCGAGCCCGTCCGCCGCCGCCGCGTAGTGGCCGGCCGCCGCCGGATGCGCACCGGCCAGGGACTCCACGAGCCCCGCCGTCTGGTCGGCCGCCAGGGTGCCGAGGGCCAGCCCCAGGTCGTCGCAGTGGACGCGGACCAGCGCGATGTCCGCACGGGCCGCGTCCACCCGGTCCGACAGGGCGAGATGCCGCGCCCGGGTCAGCAGGACCGGCACGAGCAGGCTCCGGTCGCCGTCGAACCGCCCGACCAGGTCTTCGCAGAGCGCGATGGCCTGGGAGAGCGGAGTCGGCGACCACTGGGTCAGCTCGCAGATCGACGCCAGGATGCGGTTCCCCTCATAGGTGTCGCCGAGCCCGTGCGCCCGGGCGAGCGCGTCCCGCATGGCGGCCTCCGCCGCGCCGATCCGGCCCTCGGCGAAGCTCCGCAGCGAGGACAACTGGTGCAGCCTGCACCAGCTGAGGTCGTCCGCGTCCCCCGGCGCGTCCTGCCCGGCACCCGGTCCGTACGGAACCCCGGCGGGCGCCGGTCCGCCCGAGCGCAGGGCGATCAGCTGCCGCAGGATGGCGCAGGTGTCCCGGGTCGGCACGTCCCCCGCGTTCCCGCGCTCCGCCCCGTCCACGGCCCGGAGGGCGCTGTCCCAACGGCCCAGCGCGGCATGGGCGTCGGTGATGCGGGCGGCCAGCACCCGGTGCTGCGGATCGCCGTCCGGGGTGAGGCCCCGGCCGCGCTCCATCAGCGAGACGGCGGCGGGCAGGTCGCGCCGGTGCAGCGCCCGGTACCCGGTGGCCACCAGGGCGCGGGCCGCGCGGCCGGTCAGCGCGGGCAGCCCGGGATCACCCGGGTCCGCCTCGGACAGCAGCCGGCAGGCGGACTCCAGGTGGTGGGCGAGGTCGCCGTCCGCGGCCGGGCCCGGCGCCCGCCCGTCGAGCCGGTCGGCGAGCACGGTGTGCCAGGCCGCCCGCCGGGCCTTCGAGGTCATCTCGTACAGGGTGTCCCGGGCCAGCGCGCGGGTGAACCGGTAGGCGCCGGGCGGCCCGTACAGATGGATCACCCGGGAGCGCAGCAGCCGGTTCAGCGCCTCGTCCAGGGCCCTTCCGGCCAGGGCCGGTTCGTCCTCGGCGAGCGCGCGCACGTCCCCGGCGGTGAACGACCCGCCCACCCCGGCCGCCCGTTCCAGCACGGCCCGGTCGGTGGCCGGCAGCCGGTCCAGCCAGGCGGTCAGCAGGACCCGGACCGAGGTGGGGACGCCCTGGTCCACCGAGCGGGGACCCGACAGGTTCTCCAGCAGCAGCTCGGCGAAGAGCGGATTGCCGTCGCACTCCCGGACCACCCGGGACAGCTCGTCCTCGGTGGCGACCGCCTCCTGCGCCGCGACCTCCGCCCGGTCCGCGAGCAGCCCCACCAGGCGCTCGGTGTGGGCGCGGGGCAGCGGGTCGAGGTGCAGCACCAGGTCCCCGCCGGACGGCGCCGCCGCCTCGCTCCGCGCCACCCGGACGACCAGCACCTCCGCGTCCCGTATCCCCTCGCACAGCTCGGCGACCATGCCGGCGAGCGTCGGCTGCGCCCACTGGAAGTCCTCCAGGACCAGGACCACGGCGGTGCCCCGGCCCAGGGCCTCCAGCAGCCGCCGGAACGCCCAGCCGATCTCCTCGACGCTCACCGGGAGCCCGTTGCCGGTGCGGATGCCCAGCGCGACGGCGAGGGCGGTGACCGCGCGGTCCGCGCTCGGGCGCAGCGTCTCCAGCGCGCCGCGGGCCTGCTCCCAGCCGCCGGGCAGCGACCAGACCGCGTCGGCCAGCGGGCGGTGGGCGAGCCCGGCCCCGTACGCCTGGCAGCCGGCCCGCAGGACGACGGCCCCCTCCGCGTCGTGCCGCGCCAGGAACTCCCGTACCAGGCGGGACTTTCCGATGCCCGGGGGACCGGTGACCGTGACGGGACGGCTGCGGCGCTCGCGGCGGACCGCCTGGAACTCGCGCAGCAGCGCGGCCAGATCGGCGTCCCGGCCGACCAGGGGCACCAGATCCTCCTGGCCCGTGGACTCGGCCACCGAGAGCGCCCGCCAGGCGGCGACCGGTTCGCGCTTGCCCTTCACCCGCAGCGGGGCGACGGCCTCCATGCGGACCCGGCCGCCGACCAGCCCGGCGGTCTCCGCGCCGATCAGGATCTCGTGCGGCCCGGCGTGCGACTGGAGGCGGGCGGCGGTGTGCACGACGTCCCCGACGACCCGGGCCGCGCCGCCGAGTGCCCCCGCCACCACGGCCTCGCCCGAGGCGATCCCGCAGTGGATGTCCAGCCGCACCCCTGGCCCGGTCGCGATCGCCGCCACGGACTCGCGTACGGCGCAGGCCGCCCGGACCGCGTGCAGCGCGTCGTCCTCATGGGTGACGAAGGCGCCGAAGACGGCCATCACGGCGTCGCCGATGAACTTCTCGACCACACCGCCGTGTTCGGTGACCGCCGTGGTGCAGGCGCGGTAGTACCGGTCCATGGTGCGCCGCAGCGCCTCCGGGTCCAGGGTCTCGGCCAGCACGGTCGAGCCGACGAGGTCGATGAAGACCGCCGTGACGATTCTGCGGCTGTCCGACGACGGCGCCCCCGCGACCACCGGTGTGCCGCACTCGGGGCAGAACCGGGCCCCGTCCGGCACCGCCGTCCGGCAGCCGCCGCACCGCGCGGCGGCGTTCACAGGAGCTTGATGTCCTGTCCCTCCACCTCGGCGGAGACCGCTTCCAGCCGCTCCTTGACGGAGTTGAGGACCTGGACCTCCTGCTCGCTGAGCGCCGAGAGGACCGAGCGCTGCTCGACCGCCAGCAGGTCCACCGGATGTCCGGCCTCACGCAGTGCGTGCAGGGCGTCGAAGGTCATGGCTACCGGTACCTCGTTCCCGTAGTGCGGCCAGTCGAGCGAGACGCCGGCCGGTCCGATCGAGCACTCCGCGACCGCCGCCGCGAGGGCGCCGACGGCCTCGGGGGCCTCCTGCCGCTGCCGCTCGTCGGCGGGCAGCGGCGGCCAGATCCCCTGGACCAGAACGCCCTGGGCGTACAGCCGCGCAATCATTTCCGTGCGGTTCGACGCGCCCGTTCTTCGAAGCATGTTGCATAAGTGGGCCGCCACCGTGTGCGGGCTGATGCAGAGAGCTTCGGCGATATCCCGGTTCGAGGAGCCGGCGGCCACGAGCGAAGCGATAAGAATTTCACGCCTGGTCAAACCCTTTACCCCTCATTTCGGTGAGCAAAGCATGGGCCGGCGGAGGGATTTCCTCACTCCCGGGGGTCAGAGTAGCTGCGGGTCATGTTCCGGACAAGAACGCCTTGAGCGGGATCACCCGCCCGCCGATTCATAGTCGATCGAGGGATGTGAAGCCGGGGGGCGCCGGAGCAGCCTTGCCGTTGCACCAGCCCGTGACCGTCTCCCTGAAGGAGTGACCCATGTCGCAAGCACCCCTCGACGCACTGCGCAGCGCCGGCACCCCGGTCGACCTGCTGTCGGACTCCGAGCGCGAGATCTTCAACGGCCTCAGCCCGGACGAGGTCGCGGTCCTCGGCTCGATCCAGGCCCGGCTGAACGCCGTGTCGGCCGCGGTCGAGGGCCAGGTCAACGACAACCAGGTCAACGTTCTCTGCTGATCCCAGCTTTGGCGGGTCCGGCGGCACCGGCCGCCGGACCCGCCGGAGACGACGCGCCCGACCGCCGTGCGTCCGGACACCCAGTGGGAGCGTGATGATGGACCAAGTCAGCAGATACCTGGTGCTGAGCGACCGTGCGTACGCCGACACCAGCGGCGTCCCGGTACGGCTCGCCTACGGCACCCGCACCGCGAGCACCGTGGCGGTCGACCTCCCCACCGCGCGGGCCCTGGAGGCCGGCGACGCCGCCGCGATCAGCCCGGCCTGGACCGGCGCCCTGCGCACGGCCCGGCTGCTCGTACCGGCCGGCGAGGACGAGCTGGCCGTCGTGCTCGACCGCAACCGGCGTGCCTCGGCGGACCGTTCGGCGGTGCACATCGCCCTGCTGCCGACCTCCTACTGCAACATGGGCTGCGCCTACTGCGGCCAGGAGCACACCAAGGGCGGCCTGTCCCGCAACCACCGCAGCCGGGTCCACGACCGCGTGCTGCGCGCCGTGACCGCCCCGGAGACCCGCAGCGCCCGCATCGACTGGTTCGGGGCCGAGCCGATGATGGGGTACGCGGTCATCCGCGACCTCGCCCCCCGGTTCGTGGCCGCCGCCGCCGAGCGCGGGGTCGCCTACTCCTCGGTGATCGTCACCAACGGTTCCCTCCTGAATCCCGCAAAAATCAACACCCTCATCCGTTCCTGCGGGGTCACGCATTTCGAGATCACGATCGACGGGCCGCCGGAAATCCACAATGAACACCGGCCGCTGAAAAGCGGACGCGGATCTTTCTGGAACATCGTGCGCGCCGTGCGTGCCGTACTCGACGAACCGGATCTGGGGCCCACCCATTTCTCGTTCCGGACGAATGTCGATGTGCACAACCAGGACTCCGTGCCGCGCTATGTCGAGCTGATGGCGGAGCTGGGCTTCGGTCACCCCCGCGTATCCTTCTCGATCGCTCCCGTGCACTCCTGGGGAAACGACGTGTCGGAGATCGAGGTCTCCAAGTACGAGTTCGCCGAACGCGAGACGGGGTGGCTCAGGCTGCTCACCGGTCACGGGCTGCACACGCAGCTGCTGCCGACCACCGCGCGCAAGGTCCTCTGCCCCGCCACGACCCGCTCGTCCGAGATCATCAGCAGCACCGGCAACATCTTCTCGTGCAGCGAGTACCCCCTCGTCCCCGAGGCCGAGCGCAGCCTCCCGCTCGTACACATCGACCGGGCGGGCACCGAACCGCTGCGGCCGCTGGGCCCCTTCGACGGCTGGAACGACGAGATCGCCGCGGGCACCACCTGGTGCAAGAGCTGCGTCTTCATGCCCACCTGCGGAGGCTCCTGCCCCAAGGCGTGGCAGGAGGGCCATCCGCCCTGCCCCGGCTACAAGTACAACGTCCAGGACAGGCTGGACCTCATCGCCGCCCAGTGCGGCCTGCACGAGGTCGCCGGTGAGCCCGCCGGAGCCCGGTGATGACGGCGGAGACCGGCCCGGACACCCCGCGCCGGCTGCTCATCGGGGTCTGCGGCTCCGGCAACGTACTCGCCGTTCCGCAGTACCTGATGGCCCTGCGCACCGGCCTCGGACCAGGCGTCGAGATCCGGATGGCCATGACCCGCTCCGCCGCGGCGCTCATCCCGGCCGCGACCATGCGGCTGCTGTGCCGGGACGTGTACTGCGACGGCGAGGACGAGCTGACGACCGGTCATGTCGCCCCCGCCGTCTGGGCGGACCGGTTCGTCGTCCTGCCCGCCACCGCCAACATGCTCGGCCAGGCCGCCCACGGCCTCGCCTCCGGACTCCTCAGCTCCGCCCTGCTCGCCCATGAACGCCCGGTGGTCTTCTTCCCGAGCATGAACAGCCTGATGTGGGAACGCCCCGCCGTCCGCCGCAACGTGGACCGGCTGCGCGCGGACGGCCACGCCGTCGTGGACCCGGTGCCCGCCGCCGGCTGGCAGATCGCCGCGGGCGACGTACGCAAGAACCTCGGGCTGCCGCCGCCCGCCACCGTGACGGCGGTGATCGGCGAGTTCCTGGACATGCCGGTCGGCCCGCTCGGCGGCTGACCACCCCACCCAGCAGATGGAGGAGACGTGGCAGCAGCCGGACAAAGGTTCCGGACGGCACTGACGGGCGGACCCCTGTCCGTGCACGGCTTCCGGCTGCTGCTCGCCGGACAGCTCTCCTCCACGGTCGGCGACTACTGCTACGCCGTCGCGCTGCCCTGGCTGATCCTCTCCGGCGACGGCGGCCCGGTCCTGCTCGGCACGGTCCTGGCCTGCTACGGGATTCCCCGCGTCGTCACCATTCCGCTGGGCGGGGTGGTGGCCGACCGGATCGGCGGCCGGCGGGTCATGCTGATGACCGACCTGGTGCGCGCCGCGGCCGTCGGCATCCTCGCGGTGCTCGCCTCGGCCGGTACGCCGACGCTGGGCCAGCTCGCCCCCATCGCCGTCGTCCTGGGCGCCTGCTCCGGCATGTTCATCCCCGCCTCGTACACCCTCCTGCCCGCCCTGCTGCGCAAGGAGGACCTGGGCCGGGGCAACGCCCTGTCGACCATGGTCAACCAGGTCGGCGGACTCCTCGGCCCCACCGCGGGCGGCGCCCTGGTCGCCGCCTTCGACGCGGGCCCGGCGCTCATCGTCGACGCCGCCTCCTTCCTCGTGTCGGCGCTGGTCCTCGCCCGGATCCGCACCGGCGCGGACGCCCCGGAACACGACGGGCCCGACGCCGCCGACGAGCCCCCGGCCCGCAAGGTGTCCTTCCCGGAACTGCTGCGCCACGGACGGCTGCTGCACGTCGTGCTCGTCGTGGCCCTCGTCTGCAATCTGGCCTTCAACGGAACGATCGAGGTCGCGCTGCCCGAACTCGCCCACCAGGGCATGGGCGCCACCGGCTACGGAATCCTGCTGACCTGCCTCAGCCTGGGCGGTCTGGCCGGCTCCCTGGTCGCCGCCCGCAGCCGTCCGGTGCGGTCGCCCGCCTATCTGTTCGCCGCGCTCGCGGTCGTCATGGGCCTCGCCCTGAGCGCCGTCCCGTACGCCGGAGGGCTGGCCGGTGCCGCGGTGTGCGTCTGTGTCTACGCCCTGGCCAGCGGCTGGCAGAACATCGTCGTGGTGACGATGCTCCAGGTCTGGGCGCCCTCCGCGCTCATCGGCCGGGTCATGAGCCTGGTCATGCTGGCCGTCATGGGCACCTTCCCGGTCTCCGTCGCGGTGGCCGGCTTCGGGGTCCGCCACCTGGGCGCGGCCCCCTTCTTCCCGGTGGCGGGCGGGGCCATCGCCCTCACCGTCCTCGGCGCGCTCACCCAGCGGGTGTTCCGCGAGCACCGCGCCGACACCGAGTACGCCCCGCCGGTCCCCGTACCCGCCGGGACCCCGGCCGCCCGCTCCCCGCATCCGGGGCAGGACAACAGTCAGGAGTCACAGCGATGAGCGTGTTCGTCCCGTTGGGCATGCCGCGGTTCGAGGGCGGACCGGACCACGGCGCGCGGCCGGGCCGGGGCACCGGCGACACCGCGTACCTGCTGATCAACCCGCCGGTGACCGACCCGACGACCGCTTACCACTCCATCCCGTACCTGGTGGGCGCCGCCCGGGCGGCCGGCCACACCGAGTACGCCTGCGTGGACGCCAATCTCGACGCCTTCACCTATCTCGCCGACCCGGCGCGCTTCGGCGCCACGCTCGCGGCGGCCCGCGCGTTGCGCGCCGAGATCGAGGCCAGGTCCGGCGCCCCCCGCCGCCACGACGAGATCCGCTACCGGCAGGCCCTGGCCGCAGAGGGCCTGACCGCCACCTCGGCACGCGACGCGATCCGCGTGTTCCAGGACCCCGGGCACTTCTACCACCCGCCGACCTACGCCCAGGCGGTCGCGGTGACGAGCCGGTGGTGGGAGCTGATCGCGCTGGAGATGCCGCCCGGCGCGGCGGACGGCTTCTCGATGCGGGTGAAGTCCGCGGTCAACCTGTGCAGCACGGCGGACCTGTCCGACCCGGAGGTCCCGGCGGCCGTGGCCCGCCCCTTCGAGGGCTACTTCGCCGACGAGTTCGTTCCGAAGCTGCGCGAACGCCCCTGGGCCGTGGTCGGACTCTCCGTCAACTACACCAGCCAGCTGCCCGTGGCCCTGAGGATGGCCCGCCTGATCCGGACCGAACTGCCCGACGCGGTGATCGTCTTCGGCGGCACCGAGGTCGGCGACGTGGTCAAGTACGCCACCGACCCGGCGTCGGCGTGGCGGGTCTTCCAGGACGCCGACCTCATCGTTCCGGGCGAGGGCGAGACCGCCCTCATCGGCATCCTCGACGCCGTCGGCAACGGAGCGGTCCGGGGTGGCGACGCCTTCGAAGGCATCGGCGGCGTGATGACCCGGCGCAGGCCCGACCCCGTCATCGCGTACAGCAGTGTGGCGACCCTGGACTCCCCGGCGTACGACGTCTGGGACTGGGACCGCTACTGGGCGCCCGAGCCGGTGATCCTCTACAGCCCGACCCGGGGGTGCTACTGGAACAAGTGCACCTTCTGCGACTACGGCCTCAACACCGACCGGCCGACCTCGCCCTCCCGCGAACGCCCCGTCGCCGCCGTCCTGGAGGACCTGCGGCAGATCAGCCGCTACGGCAGGACCCTGTACTTCGCTGTGGACGCCATGTCCCCGCGCTATCTGCGCACGCTCGCCGCCGCCCTCGCGGAATCCTCCCTGGACCTGCGGTGGTCCGCCGAACTGCGCCTGGAGCGGACCTTCCCCAAACGCTCCGCGGGCGAGGTCCTCGCCGCCTCCGGCTGTGTGGCGGTCTCCTTCGGCTACGAGTCCGGCACCCAGCGGGTCCTCGACCTCATCGACAAGGGCGTCAAGATCGATGTGGTCCCGGACGTCCTCGGGGAGCTGGCGCGCAACGGCATCGCCGCCCAGATGATGGGCTTCACCGGCTTCCCCACCGAGACCCGCGAGGAGGCGCTGGCGACGTACGAGTTCCTCCACCGGCACGAGAAGCTGTGGACGACCTCCGGCATCGGCGTGTTCGCGCTGACCCCCGGCTCCATGGTCGCCAAGGACCCCGACCGCTTCGGCATCGACGTCCTGCCGACCTCCGCGTCGGACGACATCCGGCGCTATCTGCCCTGGCGCGACCGCGAGTCCGGCGAGGTGCACTGGCCGGTCGCCGACGACCCCCGCATCCCGCGCGAGTACTTCGCGGGCAACCGCAGGACCAGCTTCGACCGGCCCTTCGTCGGCGGCATCGACTCCGCGCACAGCCTCCTGTACTTCGCCCGCTTCGGCCGGGACCTGCTGCCCGAGGCCCCCGAGGGCGCCGGACGCGACGAGGAGCCCCGCGTCCGCCTGGTCGAGGAGCCGGTCGTGACGATCCCGTTCGCCTCCATCGAGGGGCTGACCGGCATCGGCGACCTGATGGCGCAGGTCAGCCGCCGCAGCCGGGCGGACCTGGACACCACGTCCGGCGGTTACGCGGAATGGCTCGACGGGACCGGCACGGCCCGCCCCGGCTCCTGCGGGGTCCTCGTCCTCGCCCACGGCGACCTCGTCGAGGTGCCCGCCGGGGTGGACTTCGGCGCGGACAACGCCGTGACCCGCGCCCTGCGCCTGATGCTCGCGACGCAGGCCCGCGCCTGAGGCGTCCGGGGCGGCCGATTGAGACGCCGGGCGTCTCGGTTCCGGGGAAACCGGGTATTGGACCGGTCACGCCGCCGGGTGCGAGGGTCGTGCCGGACCCCGCACCCGTCTCCCGGAAAGGCCCCGCCGTGCCCGACGCCCTCGATGTCGTGATCTGCGAACCCCTGCGCACCCCGATCGGCCGCTTCGGCGGGGTGTTCGCCGGGGAGAAACCGGCCGCCCTCGCGGCCCGGGTGATCGCCGAGGTCGTCGCCCGTACCGGCATCGACCCCGACCGGGTGGACGAGGTGATCCTCGGCCACTCCTACCCGTCGGCGGAGGCCCCCGCGATCGGCCGGGTCGCCGCCCTCGACGCCGGGCTCCCGCAGTCGGTGACCGGCCTCCAGACCGACCGCCGCTGCGGCTCCGGGCTCCAGGCGGTCCTGGACGCGGCGATGCAGATCCGGGCCGGGTTCAGCGAGGTCGTCATCGCGGGCGGCGTCGACGTGATGAGCGGCGCCCCGTACTACACGCACGACGGGCGCTGGGGCATCAAGGGCCCCGGCCTCCAGCTCCACGACGCGCTCGCCCGGGGCCGGGTCACCGCGGGCGGCGTCCACCACCCGGTGCCCGGCGGCATGATCGAGACCGCGGAGAACCTGCGCCGGGCGTACGGGATCAGCCGCGAGGAGCAGGACGCGCTGGCCCTGCGCTCGCAGCGGCGGGCCGGGCTTGCCGCCGCCGAGGGCCGGTACGAGAAGGAGACGGTCCCGGTCACGGCGAAGACCCGGAAGGGCGAGACGGTGATCTCCGCCGACGAGCACCCCCGCCCCGACACCACCGCCGAACAGCTCGCCGCCCTCCGCCCGGTCATGCTGAAGTCCGACCCGGAGGCCACCGTCACCGCGGGCAACGCCAGCGGCCAGAACGACGCGGCGGCCGCCTGCCTGGTGACGAGCGCCGCCACCGCCGGACGCCTCGGCCTCACCCCGCTCGTCCGGCTGGTCTCCTTCGCCCGGGCCGGGGTGCCCGCCGCGACCATGGGCCTCGGCCCCGTCCCCGCGACCCAGGCCGCGCTCGGCCGCGCCGGACTCACGCTCGCCGACCTGGACCTGATCGAGCTGAACGAGGCGTTCGCGGCCCAGGTCCTGGCCTGCACCCGTGAGATGGGCCTCGGCGAGAGGGACCACGAGGAGCGGATCAACGTGAACGGCTCCGGCGTCTCGCTGGGCCACCCGGTCGGCGCGACCGGCGCCCGCATCCTCGCCACGCTCACCCGCGAGCTGCACCGCCGCGAGGCCCGCTACGGCCTGGAGACCATGTGCATCGGCGGCGGCCAGGGCCTCGCGGCGGTCTTCGAGCGCATCGCGCCCTGACACGACGGCTACGGGGCCTCCGGGCCGAAGTCCTCCGTGAAGTAGCTGTCATGGCGGACCCGGAACCGCTTCAGCTCGTCGGGGCCGCGCTGCGACATCTCCGCGACCTGCTCGAAGTACTCCTCGCGCGGGGCGCCCGGCGAGAACAGCATGAGCATCGACATCGGCTCGTCGGTCACGTTCTTGAAGGCGTGCAGCCCGCCGACGGGCACGTACAGGAAGTCGCCCGTCCGGCCGGTCACCCACTTCTCGCCGTTGTAGAGCTCGATCTCGCCGGAGAGGACGTAGAACGACTCCGACATGGCCTTGTGGAAGTGGGTCCTGGCCCCGGCGGAACGGGCGGCCAGGTCCACCTTGTACAGCCCGAACTCACCGCCGGTCGACTCATGGGTGGCGAGGTAGTGGGTGGCGCCGCCGCCCGGCGAGGAGATGTCCGGCGGGGTGCCGGCCGGCCGGAAGGCGGCGTTCACCTCGCCCGTGGCGCCGAGGTAGCGGGGCTCCGGGTACTCCAGGTGCTCCGGGTACGACATGGCGCGCTCCTTCGGTTGGCGTGCCCCCACCCTCGCCCCCGTCCCGGCCGGACGGCATCGGGCGCGCGGACGATCTTGACCCGCCCGGGGACCAGGTCCAGCGGCCCGTCCCCGGCCGACCATCGTCCTACTGCTTCACGGACACCGGCTCGTCCGCCACCGGCCCCGCCGCCAGGTGGTCCTTTGCCGCGTCCGGGTCCGTCAGCCGGTTCAGCCGGGCCGGGACGTCGAAGCCGACGAGCAGCACCACGACCACCGTGCCCGCGAAGGTCAGCACGGCCAGCGCCCGGCCCAGGCTCATCCCCGACGCCAGATGCGCGCCGAGCACCGGCGCGACCGCCCCGCCCAGCGCGCCCACGTTGTAGGTGAAGCCGAGGGCCGCGCCCCGGCTCCGGGTCGGGAAGTGGCCGCCGATGTAGCGGGGGAGCAGGCCCGAGATGCCGAAGCTGGTCGCCTGGAGCAGGAAGAGCAGGGCGCCGAGGAGCAGGAGGTTGTCCTCCACCGCGAAGACGGGGTACACGAAGGCGAGCGAGGCGAGCAGCGTCAGCGCGTACGCCTTCTTCGTACCGATCCAGTCGCCGAGGAAGCCGGCCATCCAGCAGCCCACCATCGTGCCGAAGCCCGCGAAGTACAGGACATCGGTGACCTGGCCCGTGGAGTAGCCCAGCTCCGTCTTCAGATACGTCGGCAGCAGCGCCTGGATCGGCCAGGAGTAGAGGAACGCGAAGAACAGCGTCACGATCATCGACAGGTACAGCACCCAGCCGCGCTTCCCGCCCAGCTGCACCGCGAGCGCGGCGAGGGAGACCCCGGCGACCACGGAGAGCACCGGCACCAGGCCCGCGCCGCCCGGTGTGAAGACCAGGAACAGCGAGAGCGTGGCGACGGCCACCAGCACCGTATTGACGGCCGCCCGGCGCGGGGTCGGGAACAGCGGCCGGAACGGGTTGGGCTTCGCGCCCTCGTCCGCGACGGACTCCGTCCACTCCTCCGCCTCGGGCAGCGCCCGCCGCATCCACAGCGCGATGGCGATCGGGATCAGCCCGAGGTAGAACATCCAGCGCCAGCCGAGCGAGGGCACCACCCAGTCGTACACCTGGGCGGCCAGCACCGAGCCCACCGAGAAGCCGGAGATCAGGAAGCCGCTGGCCCGGTTGCGCAGCGCGGGCGGCCAGCTCTCCATGACGTACGTGGAGCTGGCGCTGTACTCCCCGGCCATGCCCATGCCGATGGCCAGCCGGGCGGCGAACAGGCTGTGGTAGTTCCAGGCGAACCCGCAGGCGAAGGTCCCCAGCGAGTACAGCAGGATGCTCGCCACCATCGACAGCTTCCGGCCGTAGCGGTCGCCGAGGGCGCCGAGCACGGCGCCGCCGAGCCAGCGGGTGATGAAGGCGCCGGAGATCAGGCTGGCGGCCTGCACCGTGCTCAGCCCGAAGTCGTCGCTGATCTCGGTCAGCACGAGGGTGATCAGCACGAAGTCGAAGCCGTCGAGGACATAGCCGATCCAGGCGGCGAAGAACGACTTCCACTGGGTGCGGCTCACCTGGCGGTACCAGGGGAGCGTGGGGGGTGTGGTGGTGTGCACGGTGACTCCAGAGTGCGGGACGGTGTTCGCCTTTGAACAGCCGTCCCGCGAAAAGGGGCAGGTCAGCGCCGGGTGATACCCGTCACGAAGCGGGCGGTGAGCGCCGTGGGCGCGGTGATGGCGGTCCCGACGACGACGCTGTGCGCGCCGCGCGCCAGGGCCTCGGCCGCGTCCTCGGGGGTGTTGATACGGCCTTCGGCGACGACGGGTACGACGGTCGCGGCGGCGAGTGCGGCGACCAGGTCCAGATCGGGCCCGGTCCGCTTCGGCTGCCTGGGCACATAGCCGGACAGGGTCGTGGAGACGAAGTCCGCGCCGAGCCGGGCGGCCGCGACGCCCTCGGCGAGGGTGGAGACGTCGGCCATGACGAGCGCACCTGCCGCGTGCACCGCCTCGGCCAGCTCCGCGAATGTCGAGCCGTCGGGGCGCGGCCGGTCGGTGGCGTCCGCCGCGACGACGGCCGCCCCGGCCCCGGCCACCGCGAGGGCGTGCCGGACGGTCGGCGTGATGTACACCCCGGTGTCACCGTCCTTCCACAGCCCGATGACCGGCAGCTCCACGGCGGCCGTGATCGCGGCGACGACCTCCGGCTCGTTGGCCCGGATCGCCGCGCCGCCGCCGGCGACCGCGGACTGCGCGAGCCGCACCAGGGTGGCGGTCTCCCGCATCGGGTCGCCCGGGGGCGCCTGGCAGGACACGATCAGCTTGCCCCGGAGGGCGGTGGCCAGTTCCCGTGCGTTCATCGAAGGACTCCCGGTCGGTGGAGGGGAAGGGTGTGGGTGAGGGCTGCCGCGCCGAGCACGGCCGCGTCGTCGCCGAAGAGCGGGGCGCGCGGGACGAGCCCGCGCAGCGGCCCCATCAGCTCGGCCGCGAACGCCTCGCGCAGCGCGTCCCCGTACAGCGGTCCGATGCGGGGGACCCCGCCGCCGGTGACGACCCGGTCGGGCCCGAGCGCGTTGGCGAGCCCGCCGAGCACCCGCCCGGCGGCTCGGGCGCCCGTGGTGATCGCGGTGACGGCGTGCGCTTCGCCCTCGGCGGCGCGCGCGGCGACCGTCTCCAGGCGGTCCACGGGCGCGCCGGTCAGCCGTGCGTAGTGGGCGGCGATCCCGGGCCCGGAGGCGATGACCTCCAGATGGCCGGTGGCCCCGCAGGTGCAGGGCAGCCCGGCCGCCTCCGGGCTCGGCAGGTGGCCCAGGTGCCCGGCGATGCCGGACGCGCCGTGCACCATCCGCCCGTCGGCCGCGACCGCGCCGCCGACGCCGGTCCCGATCGCCGCGAACAGCAGCGAGGCGTGGCCGCCGTGCTCGGCGCGCAGCGCGTCCAGCTCGGGGCCCGCCGTGGCGCGCACGTCGTTGTCGCAGGCCACCGCGGAGCCGGTGCGGTCCGCGAGGCCGGTGCCCAGCGGGGTCCCGGCCCAGCCCCGGATCGCGTCGGTGGCGCTGGTGACCGTGCCGGTACGGGGATCGATGACCCCGGCCGCCGCGACGCCGAGCACGGACGCGGTGCGGCCGGGGTCCACCTCGGCGACGGTCGCCGCGAGCGCGTCGAGCACGGCCGCCGCGCCGTCCCGGGCCGGGGTGGGCCGGGAGTGCCGGGCCAGCACGGTGCCGTCCGCGCCGAACAGCGCGGCGGCGATCTTCGTACCGCCCAGGTCCAGGCCCACGACCGGCCGCCGCGCCGGACCCGCCGCGGGAGCGGTCACCGGAGCGGCCACCGGGTCCGTCTTCGGGCCCGTCATCGGACCGGCGGCAGGCCCGCGTCGCGCAGCCGTCCGGAGACGTACGCGACGGACTCCGCCGACAGCTGGATCTGCGGGAACACCGTGTCGCCGCACGCGATGACCCCGAGCAGCCTCAGCGCCGCCTTGAACGAGCCGAGCGCCGAGGAGCTGCGGCCCATGTCCGCCTCCGGGCCCGCGTCGACCATCGCGAACAGCTCGACCAGCCGCTCCTGCTCCTTGGCGGCCAGCGTCCAGTCCCCGGCGCGCGCGGCCTCGTAGAGCCGTACGTAACCGGCCGGGTCCACATTGCCGATGCCCGGGACGACCCCGTCGGCACCGGCCAGCAGGGCCGCGTCCACGGTCAGTTCGGAACCGGTGAGGATGCTGAAGTCCGGCACCGGACCGTGCGCCCGGCCCTCGCGGCCGCCGAGCTCCACGACGAGCCGGCGCAGCCCGCCCTCGTCGCCGCTGCTGTCCTTGAGCCCGGCCAGCGTGCCGTCCTCGGCCAGTTCGCGGACCAGGGCGGCGGAGAGCTTGCTGTGCACGGCGACCGGGATGTCGTACGCGAACAGCGGCAGGTCCACCTCGGCGCGCAGCCGGCGGAAGTGGGCGGCGATCTCCCGGGGGTGGGTGCGGGTGTAGAAGGGCGCGGTCGCGACCAGGGCGTCCGCGCCGAGGGCGGCGGCGGTCCTGGCGTGCTCGGCGACCCGGGCCGTGGTGGTGTCGATGACCCCGGCGAGGACCGGGACCCGGCCGTCGGTGGCGTTGACGACGGTCTCCAGGACCGTGGCGCGCTGCTCGTCGGTGAGGTAGGCGACCTCGCTGGTGGACCCGAGCGCGAACAGCCCGTGCACACCGCCGCCGACGAGGTGGTCCACGAGCCGGGCGAGCGATGCGGTGTCGATCTCCCCGTGGGGGTCGAGGGGGGTGCAGACCGGCGGGACGACGCCGCGCAGCGGTGCGGACAGGGACATGAGAAGAGCTCCAGACGTGAGACGTAAGATGTCTTATGTCTGCGGTACCTTAATCAGACGCTCCTGCGAACGGTCAAGGGGCGCCGGCACCCCGGGAGGACGTTGTGGCGCGGCCCACCATGGCCCAGGACATCGAGCGCAGGGTCAAGGAGCTCATCCTGGAGCGCCGCCTCGCCCCCGGCGACGCCCTGCCCACCGAGACCGAGCTGATGGACCTCTTCGGGGCGGGCCGGGTCTCCGTGCGCGAGGCCCTGAAGTCGCTCCAGGCGGTCAAGGTCGTGGAGATCCGCCGGGGTTACGGGACCTTCGTGGGCTCGCTCTCCCTGTCACCGTTCGCCGAGGGCCTGGCCTTCCGGGCCGCCGTCCGCCACCGCCAGGGCGAACCGGGCCTGGCCGAGCTGATGAAGGTGCGCGAGGCGCTGGAGGCCGGGCTCGTCGGGGCCGTCGCGGCGGGCGTCCCGGAGGACGACCTCGACGTCCTGCGCGGGCTCGTCGCGACGATGGAGACCGAGGCGGCGGAGGGCGGCCGGGTCGCCCGCGCCACGGACCGGGCGTTCCACCTCGCGCTCTACGCCTCGCTCGACAACCACCTGCTCAGCGAGGTGCTGGACGCGTTCTGGGCCGCGATGGACCGGGTGCGCGAGGACGTCGACGACGGCCACCAGGACCCGTCGGTCACCTGCCGCCAGCACCGCGAGATCGTGGCGGCGGTGGCGGCGGCCGACGGCGAACGGGCGGTCCGGGCCATGCGGACGCACTTCGACGGCATCCGCGACCGGCTGGACGCGGGCTGAGAAGCCTCAGGGTGCGCCCGTGATCGCCGTGACCGCCATCCGGACCGCGCGCTCCGAGACCGCCGCGTAGTCGTCGCCCGCCTCGATCGCCGTCGTGGCGGCGTTCACGATGCCCTGCAGGAGGACCGCCGTGCGGCGGGGGTCGTCCTCGCCCAGCTCGGTGAGCGCGTCGATCAGCGGGGTCAGCAGCTCCGCGTGGGCCCTGCCCGCGCTCTCCCGTACCAGCTTCGCGTCCCGCACCCCGGCCAGTGCCTGCGCGATCCGGTGCTCACCGGTCCGCACCAGCTCCAGTTGTGCGGAGACGTACGCGGTGATCCGCTCCCGGGGGGTGCGCGCCGCCGCCATGCCCGTCCGGATGGCGTCGGTCCAGCGGGGCATCGCGTCCTCGACCACGGCCGCGAGCAGTTCGGGCCGCCCCGGGAAGTACTTGTAGACGCTGTTGCGCGCCAGGCCGGTGGCCCGGGCCACCGCCGCGAAGGTGACCGCCTCGGCGTCGCCACCCTCCAGCAGTTCGCGCGCCGCCCGCACCAGGGCCAGTCGTTGCCGGGCGTGGTGTTCGGCGACCGTGGCGGCGCTGATCCGGGGCATCGGCCCAGTCTAGAAGTCCCGGCCCGGAAGCCCCGGCCCCCTCCGGGAATCCTGTCGGACCCCACTTGGGGACGGTGCGTCCCCATCATCTATGTTGGCGACGCACCGTCCCTAAATCAAACCTCGAAGGGAACCACCGTGTTCCTCGCACTGCTGGAGCTGCGCGCCGCCCGAGGGCGCTTCGCACTCATGGGGTCCGTCGTCGTGCTCGTCGCCGCACTCGTCGGCATCGTCTCCGGATTCACCACCGGCCTCGGCGACGACACCGTCTCCGCGCTGCGCGCCCTGCCCGCCTCCCACCTGGTGTTCTCGTCCGACGCCCGGTCCGACCAGTTCGCCCGCAGCCTCCTCGACACGAAAACGGCCGCCGCCTGGCGTGAGGACGCCGGCACCGACGTCACACCGCTGGGCGTCTCCATCACCCGCGGCACCACCGACCGGGGCGCCGAGGTCGACCTCGCCGCCTTCGGCGTGGAACCCGACGGCTTCCTCAACCCCGCCGTCACCAGCGGCAGCCCGCTCACCGGTGCCGACTCCGGCACTGTCGTGATCTCCGACGCCCTCGCCGACGAGGGGGTGGCCGTCGGCGACACCCTCGTCATCGACCGCCTCGGCATCGCGCTGCGGGTCGTCGGGGCCACCGGGCGCCTCAGCTACGGCCACGTGCCCGCCGCCTACGTCCCGCTGACGACCTGGCAGCGCATCCGGTTCAGCACGCCGGGCGCACCCGCCACCACGGCTGTCCCCGACCAGTTCAGCGCCCTTGCCCTGCGCACCCCTCCGAGCACCCCGGCGGCGGACCTGGACGAGCGCCACTCCACCACCACGCTCACCGAGGAGGAGGCGTACGAGGCGGCCCCCGGCTACATCGGCGAGCGCGTCACCATGAGCTCGATCCAGGTCTTCCTCTACCTGATCGCCCCCCTCGTCGTCGGCGCCTTCTTCGCCGTGTGGACCGTGCAGCGCGGCCCCGAACTCGCCCTGCTGCGCGCCCTCGGAGCCTCCCGCAGGCGGCTGCTCGCCCACACCGTGGTCCAGGCCGCGCTGGTCGTCGTGGCCGGCACCGCCGCGGGCGCGCTCCTCGCGGCGGCAGTCGGGCTCCTCGTGGGGGAGCGGGTGCCGTTCAGCCTGCCCGCCACCACCCTCGTCACCACCATGTGCACCGTCGCGGCCGTGGGGCTCGCCGGTACCGCACTGACCCTGCGGCGGGTCACCGCCGCCGACCCGCTGACCATGCTGGGAGCCAACCGATGAACGAGCCGACGCGACCCGCCGGGGATCCGCAAGCGCTCGAACTTGACGGCGTCACCGTCTCGTTCGGCCGGGGGGACACCCGTACCACCGTCTTCGACGGTCTCGGCCTCACCTTCGAACCGGGCGTGCTCACCGCCCTCGTGGGCCCGTCCGGCTCCGGCAAGTCCTCGCTTCTGGCGGTGGCGGGGGCCCTGCTGCGACCCTCGGCCGGCCGGGTCCTGCTGGGCGGCGAGGACCTGGCCGCCCTCTCCGAGGCCGGGCGCGCCCGGGCCCGCCGCGAGGACATCGGGTACATGTTCCAGAGCGGCAACCTGCTCTCCGGCCTGCCCGCCGTCGAACAGCTCCTGGCCGCCGCGTACATCACCGGCCGCCGCCCCCGCGCGTACCGGAGCCGGGCCGAGGAGGCGCTGTGCGCGGTCGGCCTCGGGCACCGGCTGCGCCACCGCCCCGAGCAGCTGTCCGGCGGGGAACGCCAGCGCGTCGCCCTGGCCCGCGCGCTCCTCCTGTCGCCCCGGCTGCTGCTCGTGGACGAGCCGACCGCGGCCGTCGACCGCTCCCAGGCCGGCGAGCTGGCCGCGCTGCTGGCCGAGCGCACCCGCGAGGACCGCTGCGTCACGGTCGTCGCCACCCATGACCCGGTGGTTGCCGAGGCCGCGGGCCGGGTCGTGGACATGGCCGCGCTTACCGCGTAGGGGTGCGGGCCCGGTCGGGCCCGCACCCCCGGGCGTCACGGCGTGACCGTCACCGTCCTGCTCCCCGACGCGGACTTCCCGCTCGACCGGTACGTCGCGGTCAGCTTCGCGTCGCCGGAGGCGCCGGCCGGGATGGTGACCGGGACCTTCACATTGGCGCCCTCGCCCGGCCGGGTCGCGGGGAACGCCACCGGCTTCGTCGTCCAGCCGGCGGGCACGGCCGGCTCGACCGTGCCCGCGTCGCGCCGGACGTCCATCCGGTTGACGACCCGTACGGTGATCTCCGCGGTCGTCCCCGCCTTCAGCGTGGCCGGCGGGGTGATCGTGATGTCGGCGCAGGTGCCGCCGAGCCACTTCAGGTCGAACGAGGAGTACGTGATGTGCTCGTAGTTCCCCCGCTCGTACAGCAGACCGAGCCGGCCGTCCGGGAGCCGGGTCAGCGTCGAGTAGGCGGCGGCGCCGGGGTCCACGACCTTCCTGATCGGCCAGGTCTTCCCGTTGTCGCAGGACATCTTGACCGTGAGGTTCTTGCGCGAGGTGGCCTCGGTGTTGCTGAACAGCAGCCAGGAGGACTGCGGGTCCGAGGCCGGGGCGTCGGGGGCGTACCGCATGACCGAGCCGTTGTTCGCCGGGTCGGGCAGCTGGGTGTCCTGGACGAACGGCGTGTACGTGACCCCGCCGTCCGAGGAGTACGCGACCGTACGGTAGGGCGTCGAGCGGTTGTTGAGCATGACCCTGCCGTCGTTCAGCTCGACGGTCTTGTTCTCGTCGCCACCCGGACCGACCGGGGTGCCCATGTGCCAGGTCTCGCCGTGGTCGTCGCTGTACGCGCTGACCGCGTAGTTGGCCCCGTTGTTCCGGATGGCGTACTGCTGGATCAGCCGGCCCCTGTGCGGGCCGTTGCGCAGCTGGATGCCCTCGCCGGACGCGGCGAACATGCCGCCCCAGGCCGGGTTCTTGATCTGCTTGGTGATCCGGCGGTGGGTCCAGGTGAGTCCGTCGTCGTCGGAGTAGCTGTAGTCGGCCTGGAGGACGTCCGGGTCGGTCTCGTCGTTGCCGGTGGCCGAGCCGAGGAAACCCTGGTTCACCCCGGCCGCGTAGAACAGGAAGATCCGGCCTGTGACCCGGTCGACGAGCAGGCTCGGGTCCCCGTACCCCTTCGGCGCGGCGTCCTTGCGGACCACCTGCTGCGCCTGCCAGGTCGTACCGCCGTCGGTGCTCCGCCGCAGCACGATCCCGATGTTGGACGGCAGGTCGCCCAGGGTCGGCCGGGCGTCGTAGGCGGCGAGCAGGGTGCCCCGGTCCGTGGTGGTGAGCGCGGGGATGCGGTAGTGGGGGGAGCCGACGCCGTCGACGGTCAGGTCCAGGGACGTGAGCGTGCCGGGGGCGGGTGACGCGGCCTGCGCGGTGCCGGTCGTGGTGACGACCAGCAGGGCGGCGCCGAGCAGGGCGACAGGGGCGGTTCGCTGCATGGACGATCTCTCTCTCGTCAGGAGCGACCGGCCTGCCCCGATGACAGGCCGGTGAACAGGGTGGCCACCCAGGCCAGTTGCTCCCGCTGCTGGTACTCCGCGCCGCCCTCGTGCCCGTTGAACGGGTGGACCCGTACGTCCTTGGGCCCGGCATAGCCGTTGTAGGCGGTGAAGCAGGTGGAGGGCGGGCAGATGTCGTCCATCATCGCGATGGAGAACAGCGCGGGAGCCGTCGCGCGGGTGGCGAACAGTGCGGCATCGAAGTACGCGAGCGTGGTGAAGACCTGCTCGGTGCGGTCGCGGTGCAGTTTCAGGTACTCGGCGATCTCGGTGTACGGGGGACGCCCCGCGATCTCGGCGCCCCGGCGGATGTTGCACAGGAACGGCACGTCCGGCATGACCCCGGCGAGCCCCGGCACCAGCCCGGCGACCGCCAGGGCGATGCCGCCGCCCTGGCTGACCCCGGTCACCACGATCCGGTCCGGGTCGATCCCCGGGTGCTCGCGCACCGCGTCCACGCAGCGCACCGCATCGGTGAACAGCCGCCGGTAGTAGTACGTCCCGGGGCTCTCGATCCCCCGGGTCAGGAAGCCGGGCACCACGCCCGAAGCGCCCCCGTCCGGATCGGCGGTGGCGCCGCCGGCCGCCGACCAGCCCTGCCCCCGGGTGTCCATCAGCAGGTGGGCGTAACCGGCCGAGGCCCACAGCAGGTTCTCGTGGGCCAGGCCCCGGCCGCGCCCGTAGCCCAGGAACTCCACCACGCAGCCCAGGGGCCCGGCCGCTCCGGCGGGCATCCGCAGCCAGCCGCGTACCGGCTGCCCGGCGAAGCCCGGGACCGTCACGTCGTACGTGCGGACCTGGGTGAGCCCGGTCCGCACCTCGGCGAAGACGGGCTCGCCGGACGCCCGGGTGCGGGCCTCGTCCAGGGTCCGGGACCAGAAGGCGTCGAAGTCCGCGGGGACGGGCAGCGTCGGCCGGTAGTCGCGGCAGGCGTCGAGCGAGAGGTCCGTCAACGGCATGGAGGTGCCCTCCTGGGGCGCGGCGGGGAGCGTGGGCCTCGACATCTGATGCATGACGTCAGATGTCCTGTCGGCACACGGACCCTAGGCACCGCCCGAGGCGGCCGTCAAGGGTCGTTCCGGGGTCGCCCGCGCCCGCCCGGGCACCGGCGCCCGGCGCCGCGCGGCGGCTCAGCGCCGGGCGCGGGCCTCCGCGATCCGGCGGCGCACCGGCGCGTAGTGCTCGCCGAGCGCCTTCAGGAACCCGGCGATGTCACCGGCCCGCGCGGCGTCCACGATGTTCTGGTGGGCGGTGATCGTCTCCGTCTCGTCGGCCTGCGTGAACCCGTCCAGGTGCGGCGCGACGATCGTGTACACGTCCCAGAAGGCCATCGAGAGTTGGCCGATCAGCTCGTTGCCCAGCGGGGCCACCAGCTGGGCGTGGAAGGCGCGGTCGGCGTCCACGAAGCCGTGCCCCTCCTGGGCCCCGGTCTCGCGCATGGTGGCCACCAGGCCGTCCAACGCGTCCAGCTGCTCCGTGCTGAGCTGCGAGACGATCCGGTCGGCCATCCCGCGCTCGAAGAGCTCGCGCACGTCGACCAGGTCGGCCATGACCTGGAAGTCGTCGTCGGGGGAGAGCAGGCCCCGGAAGGTCAGGCTCTCCACGAGCGCCGACAGGCTCAGCCGGCCGACGTAGGTGCCGTGTCCGTGGCGGACCTCGACGATGTCCAGCGCGTTGAGGATCTTGACGGCCTCGCGGACGCTGGAGCGGCTGGCGCCGAGCGCCTCGCACAGGGCGGGCTCGGTGGGCAGTGGGTCCCCGGGGCGGAGCCGTTCCTCGAGGATGTACCGCTTGATGCCGTCCACGACTTCCTGCCGGAGCAGCTGCCGGCCGGGTTTCGTTCCGGACATATGTGAACTCCCCACCTCTTGACCCCTCTCGATTGTCAAGCTACGTTCCCACGCTATCAAGGCATCAGACATCTGACGTCTGATGCTCAAGGTTCCGCGGGTGCCCCGCGAGTCCGCGCCGCCCCCGTTTCCCGTCCCAGACGCCCCACCTCAAGTCCCTGGAGGACCCGTGCCCGAGCTGAGATCAGCCGGTGTCGAGCGCCGCACCTTCCTGCGTTACACCGGCTTCGTCGGCGCCGCGGCCGCCATCACCGCCGGCCTGTCCGCGTGCGGCGGGCCGTCCTCGACCGCCGACGGCGCGGCCGGCAAGGGCGGGAGCGGCGACCTCATCGAGGCCGGCCTGTCCTACCCGCTGTCGACCGGCTTCGACCCCATGATCACCTCGGGCGCGACCCCGTACGCCGCCAATATGCACATCTTCGAGGGCCTGGTGGATCTCGATCCGGCAACACTCGTGGCCCGGCCCGCGCTCGCCACCGCGATGCCGCAGAAGATCAACGCCACCACCTACCGCGCCACGCTCCGCAAGGGCGCGACCTTCCACGACGGCTCGCCCGTCACCGCCGACGACGTGGTCTTCAGCTTCGAACGCATCCTGGACCCCAAGAACGCCTCCCTGATGGCCCAGTTCGTGCCCTTCATCGACACCGTCAAGGCCGTCGACGCGGGCACGGTCGAGTTCAAGCTCAAGTACCCCTTCGCGCTCTTCCCGTCCCGCATCGCCGTCGCCCGGATCGTGCCGAAGAAGATCGTGGAGGCCGACCCCAAGGCGTTCGACGCCAAGCCGGTCGGCTCGGGGCCGTACAAGTTCGTCTCCGCCACCCGCGAGGACAAGATCGTCTTCGAGGCGTACGACAAGTACAACGGCGCCCACCCCGCCAAGGCCAAGAAGATGGTCTGGCGCCTGATGTCCGACCAGTCGGCCCGCGTCAGCGCCATGGAGTCCGGCCGCGTCCAGGCCATCGAGGACGTCCCCTACATCGACGTCAAGCGCATCTCCGGCTCCGCCACGACCGAGTCCGTCCAGTCCTTCGGCCTGCTCTTCCTCATGTTCAACACGGCCGACAAGCGGTTCGCCGACAAGCGGGTGCGCCAGGCGCTGCACTACGCCCTGGACACCGAGAAGATCATCTCCACCGCCATGGTCGGCAACGCCACCGCCGCCACCGGCTACGTCCCCGCCACCCACCCCGACTACCACAAGGCCGCCACCGTCTACACGCACGACGTGGCCAAGGCGAAGAAGCTCCTGGACGAGGCCGGCGTCAAGGGCCTCTCCTTCACCGTCCTGACCACCGACACCGGCTGGGTCAAGGACATCGCCCCACTGCTCAAGGAGAGCTGGGAGGCCGCCGGGGTCAAGGTCACGCTCAACATCGCCCAGTCCCCGGCCCAGTACGCCAAGATCGACAAGGGCGACTTCGAGGTCCTCGTCGCCCCCGGCGACCCCTCCGTCTTCGGCAACGACGCCGACCTGCTGCTGCGCTGGTTCTACTACGGCTTCTGGCCCGAGAGCCGCTACGGCTGGGGCAAGTCCGCCGCGTACAAGAAGGTGCGGCAGACCCTCGACAAGGCCGCGCAGGCCGCCGACGAGGCGAAGCGCAAGGAGCTGTGGGGCCAGGTCACGGACCTCGTCGCCGACGAGGCCGCGCTCTACCCGATCCTGCACCGCAAGCTGCCCACCGCCTGGAACGACAAGGCGCTCCCCGGCTTCAAGCCGCTGCCCACCACGGGCCTGTCCTTCCTGGACGTCAGCCGCGGCTAGCCCTTCCAGAACCCCGGTCCGGTGCGCCTCGACCGACACGGCGCACCGGACCGGACCGCCCAACCGCAAGGAACCCGACGATGGTTGCTTTTCTCCGGCTCGCGCTGCGCCGCGTCGCGATGATGCCGGTGATGATCCTCGGCATCGCGCTGCTCGTCTTCGTGGTGCTGCAGTTCTCGCCGGTCGACCCGGCCTTCAACGCGCTCGGGGAGAGCGCCACACCCGAGGCCCGTGCGGCCTTCGCCGAGGCCAACGGCCTCAACGACCCGCTGCCCGTACGCTACTTCCACTTCCTGGGGCAGCTGCTCCACCTGGACCTCGGCATGACGGTCCCGCCCAGCCAGCCCGTCGCGGACCGCATCACCGCCGCCTTCCCGCTCACCCTCCAGCTGACGGTCCTCGGCCTGATCCTCGCGATCGTCCTCGCCGTCGTCGCCGGAGTGCTCGGCGCGATGTACCGCGACCGCTGGCCCGACCAGCTCTTCCGGGTGCTGTCCATGGCAGGGGTCGCCATCCCCTCGTTCTGGCTCGGCGTCCTGCTCATCCAGCAGTTCGCCCTGAACTCCCCGCTCTTCCCGACCGGCGGCTACACCAACCCCGCCGACTCCTTCGGCGGCTGGCTGCGCTCCATGGCCCTGCCCGCCGTCTCGCTCGCCGTCCCCGTCGCCGCCTCGCTCGCCCGCCTCGTACGGACCTCGATGGTCGCCGAACTCGACCGCGACTACGTCCGTACCGCGCGCGGCAACGGCCTGCCCGTCTTCCTGGTCGTCCGCTCGGTGCTGCGCAACGCGCTCGTCACCCCGCTCACCGTGCTCGGCGTCAAGGTCGGCTACCTGCTCAGCGGCGCCGTCGTCATCGAAGCGATCTTCGACCTGCCCGGCATGGGCAAGCTCATCCTCGAAGGTGTCACGGGCGGCGACGTCGCCCTGGTCCAGGGCACCGTACTGACCATCGCCATCGCGTTCCTGGTGGTCAACGTCATCGTCGACCTGCTCTACCTGCTGGTCAACCCGCGCATCAGGACGGTCTGACATGTTTGCCACCAGCCGGCTGACCACCAAGCTCTCCCGCCCGGGCATCGCCTTCCGCGCGCTCCCGGTCACCTCCCGCATCGCGCTCGGCGTGCTGCTCGTCGTCCTCCTGGGCGCGGTCCTCGCACCGCTGCTCACCCAGAACCCGCTCACCACCGGAACCCCCGTCCAGGCACCCAGCGGTGACCACTGGTTCGGCACCGACCGGGCCGGGCGCGACGTCTTCGCCCGCGTCGTCCACGGCTCGCGCTACTCGCTGATCATCGGCCTCGGCGCCACCGCCGTCGCCCTGGTCGCCGGCTCCGTGCTCGGCGCGCTCGCCGCCACCTCGCGCAAGCTCGGCGACGAGTCCGTGATGCGCACCCTCGACGTGGTGATGTCGTTCCCGCCGATCGCGCTGGCCGCCGTCCTCGTCGCCGTCTTCGGCACCAGCGTCCCCGTCATCATCTTCACCATCGCCTTCGTCTACACCCCGTCGCTCGCCCGCGTCGTCCGCGCCAACGTGCTGTCGCAGTACGGTGAGGACTACGTCGCCGCCGAGAAGGTCATCGGCGCCCGGCGCGGCTACATCGTGCTCCGCCACGTCGCCGTCAACTGCATGGCCCCGGTCATGGTCTTCGCCACCGTCATGGTCGCCGAGGCGATCATCTTCGAGGCCAGCCTCTCCTTCATCGGCGCCGGAGTGCAGGACCCCGACCCCAGCTGGGGCAGCGTCCTCGCCTACGGCCGGCAGATCCTCCTGGCCGGCGGCTGGTGGGCCACCTTCTTCCCCGGCCTCGCCCTGCTCGTCACCGTCCTCGCCCTCAACATCCTCTCCGAGGGCCTGACCGACGCCTCCGCCGCGCCCGGGGCCGCCCGCCCCGCCGCCCCCGCCGGCACCCCCACCGCCCCGGACCCCGTCGAGGCCCGCTCCACCGTGGACATCGACGCCGCCCTGGCCAAGCTCGCCCGGCGCGTCAACGCCCAGGAAGCCGCCATCACGCCCGTCCCCGAGGACGCCGCCGAGCTCCTCGTCGTACGCGACCTCGCCATCCGCTTCCCCGACCGGTACGGCACGACCCCGGTCGTGGACTCCCTCTCCTTCACCGTCCACGAGGGCGAGACCCTGGGCCTCGTCGGCGAGTCCGGCTGCGGCAAGTCCATCACCAGCCTGGCCGTCATGGGCCTCCTCGCCCGCAATGCCGAGGTCAGCGGCGAGATCCTGTACCGGGGCCGCGACCTCCTGGCACTCCCGCCGAAGGAACGCCGCGCCCTCATGGGCCCCGAGATCGCGATGGTCTACCAGGACGCGCTCTCCTCCCTCAACCCCTCCGTACTCGTCGGCACCCAGCTGAAGCAGCTCACCTCGCGCGGCGGTACGAAGACCCCGGCCGAACTCCTCGAACTCGTCGGCCTCTCACCCGAACGCACCCTGCGCAGCTACCCGCACGAACTCTCCGGCGGCCAGCGCCAGCGCGTCCTGATCGCCATGGCCCTCTCCCGCAGTCCCCGCCTGCTCATCGCGGACGAACCGACCACCGCCCTCGACGTCACCGTCCAGGCCCAGGTCGTGGAACTCCTCGTACGGCTCCGCGAGGAACTGGGCTTCGCCATGGTGCTCGTCTCGCACGACCTCGCCCTCGTCGGCGACCTCTCGCACCGCGTCGCGGTGATGTACGCGGGACGCCTCGCCGAGATCGGCTCCACCCGCTCCGTACTCACCGCCCCCACCCACCACTACAGCCGCGGCCTGCTCGGCTCCGTCGTCTCGCTGGAGGCCGGCGCCGACCGGCTGCACCAGATCCGCGGCGTCGTCCCCGCACCCCAGGGCTTCGGCCCCGGCTGCCGGTTCGCCTCCCGCTGCGGCGCGGCCACCGAACTCTGCCGCACCACCACCCCGGACCTCACCCCGCGCGGCGCCGAGCCGGACCACGGCTTCGCCTGCCACCACCCCGCGAAGAGCGCACAGCTGGAAGGGAGCGCCCTGTGATCAGGCTCGACGGCGTCCACGTACGCCACAAGGCACGCAGCGGAGGCGTCTTCCGCCGCGACGCCGTCCACGCCCTCACCGACGCGAACCTGGAGGTGCGGCGCGGCGAGATCGTCGGCCTCGTCGGCGAGTCCGGCTGCGGCAAGTCCACCCTCGCCCGGGTCCTGACCGGCCTCCAGAAGCCCACCGAGGGCACGGTCACCTTCCACGGCCGCGACCTGTGGGAGATGACCGGCACCCAGCGCCGCCAGGACTTCGGCTCCGCCGTCGGCGTCGTCTTCCAGGACCCGTCCACCGCGCTCAACCCGCGCCTCACCGTCGAACAGATCCTCCGCGACCCGCTCGACGTGCACCGCCGCGGCACCCGTGAGGCCCGCACCGCCCGGGTCGCCGAACTCCTCGACCTCGTCGGCCTCCCGGGCCACACCCTCGCCGCGCTGCCCGGACAGCTCTCCGGCGGCCAGCGCCAGCGCGTCGCCATCGCCCGCGCCCTGGCCCTCGAACCGGAGCTGATCGTGGCCGACGAGCCCACCTCCGCGCTCGAC
Source organism: Streptomyces sp. NBC_00523 (assembly GCF_036346615.1). Taxonomy (NCBI): domain Bacteria; kingdom Bacillati; phylum Actinomycetota; class Actinomycetes; order Kitasatosporales; family Streptomycetaceae; genus Streptomyces; species Streptomyces sp. NBC_00523. The sequence goes on from NZ_CP107836.1 coordinate 6,003,027, forward strand.
GTGTCGGTCCGCGCCCAGGTCCTCAACCTCCTGGTCGACCTGCGCGAACGCCTCGGCCTCGGCATGGTGTTCATCTCGCACGACATCCAGACCGTCCGCTACCTCGCCGACCGCATCGCCGTCCTCTACCTCGGCCGCATCGTGGAGGAGGGCCGCGCGCCCGACGTCGCCGGCGCCCCCTCCCACCCGTACACCGAGGCCCTGCTCTCCGCCACGCCCAGCCTGCTGGAGAGCACCGAGCGCATCGTGGTCACCGGCCCCGTCCCCTCCGCGACCAACCCCCCGTCCGGCTGCCCCTTCCGCACCCGCTGCTGGAAGGCGGACGACGCCTGCGCCACCGTCTTCCCGGTCCGGACCGAGGGACCCGACGGGCACGGCCACCACTGCGTCCACCCCCAGATCCCCGTACCGTCCGCAAGGAGCACCGCATGACCGCCCGCACCCCCCGCCACACGGGAGTGATCCCGCCCGTCGTCACCCCGCTCACCGCGGACGGCGAGCTCGACCTCCCCTCGCTGGAGCGGGTCGTCGCCCACCTCATCGACGGCGGTGTCACCGGTCTCTTCGCCCTCGGCAGCTCCGGCGAGACGGCCTACCTCACCCCGGGGCAGCAGGACCGCGTCATCGAGGCCGTCACCGCGGCGGCGGGCGGCCAGGTGCCGGTCCTCGTCGGCGCGATCGAGACCACCACCAACCGGGCGGTCGAGCGCGCCCGGCGCGCCGCCGAGCTCGGCGCCGATGCCGTCGTCGTGACCGCCCCCTTCTACACCCGCACCCACGCCACGGAGATCGACCGCCACTTCCGGGACATCGCCGCCGCCCTCGACCTGCCGGTCCTGGCGTACGACGTGCCGGTCTGCGTGCACAGCAAGCTCGACCCGGAACTGCTGCTGCCGCTGGCCGCCGACGGGGTGCTGGCCGGGGTGAAGGACTCCAGCGGCGACGACGGTTCGTTCCGCCGGCTGGTCATCGGCGCCCGCGAGCTGCCCGGGTTCTCCGTGCTCACCGGCCACGAGCTGGTGGTCGACGCGATGATGCTCGGCGGCGCCGACGGCTCGGTGCCCGGGCTCGGCAACGTCGATCCGCACGGGTACGTACGCCTGCACGAGGCCGCGGTGCGCGGTGACTGGGCGGCCGCGCGCGCCGAACAGGACCGGCTGGTCGCGCTGTTCGACATCGTGCGCGCCGCCCGCCCGGGCACGGCGTCGGCCACGGCGGCGGGGCTCGGCGCCTTCAAGACCGCGCTGATGCTGCGCGGGGTCATCGCCACCAATGTGATGAGCCCGCCGATGCGCCCGCTCGACGAAGCGGAGACGGCGGTGGTCGCCGCCTGCCTGGACCGCGCGGGGCTCGGCGCGGTCTGACCCGTAAGCCACACCGAAGACAAGAGGTCCGGCCGGACAGCTCAGGGCTGTCGGGCCGGACCTCTTCGTGCTCGGGGGAGCGTCAGCTCACTTCTTCGCGGCGCGGGCGCGGCGCATCAGCAGGCCGCCGCCGAGCACCAGCGCGGCGCTGGCGCCACCGGCGATGCCCAGGTTCTCGTTGGCACCGGTGTGCGCCATCTGCGGCGGCTTGTGGTGCTTCGGAGGCGTGTGGTGCCAACCGGTGTGGGTCGGCGGGTTGTGCGTGGGCGGAGTGGTCGGCGGGGTGGTCGGCGGGGTCGTCGGCGGGTTGTGGTGGTGACTGGGCGGGCAGTCGTCGTTGTGGTGGTGCACCGGCGGCTTGTGGGGCTTCGGCGGCTTCGGGTGGTGCGGCTTCGGCGGGTTGTGGCTCGGCGGGCAGTCGTCGTCGTGGTGGTGCACCGGCGGCTTCGGGGGCTTCGGCGGCTTCGGGTGGTGCGGCTTCGGCGGGTTGTGCTCGTGGCCGCAGTTGCAGTCGTGGTCGTGGTGGCCCTTCGGCGGCTTGTGGTGCGGGGGCTTGTGGTGGTGCGGCGGGTGGTGCGGCGGGTGCTCCGTCGGCGGCTCCTCGGTGGGCGGGTTGCCCTCGTCGCCACCGCCGTTCTGGCACTTGTTGCCGGCGGCCGGGTTCAGCAGGCCGACCACGTTGATGCTGTTGCCGCAGACGTTGACCGGGATGTCGACCGGGGCCTGGACCACGTTGCCCGAGAGCACGCCGGGGGAGCCGGCGGCCACACCCTGGGCGCTCGCGCCCGAGCCGCCGTTGCCCGAGCCGCCGCCCTTGTTCTCGCACTCGTTGCCGAAGGCGGGGTTGAGCGCGCCGACCACGTTGACCGTGTTGCCGCACACGTTGACGGGCACGTGCACCGGGACCTGGACGACGTTGCCCGAAGCGACGCCGGGCGAACCGACGGCCGCGCCTTCGGCCGTGGCATCGGCGAAGGCATAGCCGCCGGAGGCGGTCAGGATGCCTGACGCCGCCGCCATGACGAGCATGCTTTTACTCAAGGCTTTTCGCATTGGTGCCCTTCCTTGGGACATTTCTCGCGGGCGCACGGCCCACAGTTCGTTCATCAGGCGGTGCAGCAGCCGTCGGACCGGCCCATCCAGAGGCGGCCCTCCTGGCGGAGCGGCTTGACGACACCCATAACGACGTCCGCGTGCATGGGAAACGTGAATGCCGTGAATTTTCTGTGCGCACGCGGCGGAGCTACGAGTGAACGTTTCGTCTCTCGATTTCCGACAGTATTACTCGATCACTTTCGTACGGACGTCCGTGTCTTCCAGGCATTCGGGTGAATGGCGATAACCAAACGTCGGCCCGGCAGTTGTTCAGGGCGCTCCGGCTACGGGGTATCCAGTACGAGAAGGGTTCATCGTGATCAAGAAGGTCCTGGCTACGGGTGCCGTCGCCGCCTCCATCCTCGGGCTCGGCGCCGCGCAGGCGATGGCCATCGGCAACGACGGTGGCACGACCTCGGTCAACGGCAACGGTGCCTCGCAGTCCTTCGGCAACGCCGTGACCAAGGGCGACGGCAGCCCGCAGTTCGACCTGGTTCAGGGCTCGCTGAACAAGCCCTGCGTCGGCCTGCCGCTCAAGGCGAACGTCGGTTCGCTCATCGGCCTCGTCCCGATCGCGGTCCAGGACGTCAACGTCCTGTCCAACCCGCAGAACCAGCAGTGCACCGAGAACTCCACCCAGGCCAAGGGCGACGAGCCGCTGTCGCACATCCTGGACGGCATCCCGGTCCTCTCGGGCAACGGCGCCGGCAACAGCTGATCCGGCCCCCTCCCGGGCCCGGGCCACCGGCGTTCCTCCTCCGGGCGGCCCGGGCCCGCTGCCGCCCCGCGCGTGTCGGGCGGGAACACGGTCGGCTGACCGAAACTGCATCATTCGGGCGGTATTCGAGCAATCTGCTCGCTGAGCAGTGTCGCATACCGTCCGAAATCGTTACGAATGAGAGTGGCGGAGTTACGAGCGATCAGGTCCGCGCTCGTGCGGCACGAAAGCCGTGGCCGCTCCGGACTCCGCACAAGAAAGGGTTTCAAGTGAAGTACACCAAGATCGCCGCCGTCGCCGCCGGTACGCTCATGGCCATGGGTGCCGCCGCCCCGGCCTTCGCCGACTCGGGCGCCGAGGGTGCGGCCGTGGGCTCCCCGGGTGTCATCTCCGGCAACACCATCCAGGTGCCGGTCCACATCCCGGTCAACGTCTGCGGCAACACCATCGACGTCATCGGCCTGCTGAACCCGGCCTTCGGCAACGCCTGCGTCAACGACTGACCCACGCGCCGAATTCTCTCGGCTCGAAAAGCCCCGGCCTGCGCTCTCGGCGGTCCGGGGCTTTTCCCGTGCCCGCGACCGGCCCGGGTCGAAACCTTTTCCTTGCCCGCGCTCCGAGAAATCCCGGGCCCTCCAGTTTCCCCGTCGAATCCGGTTCGTTAGCCAGGGAAAGGGCGGCCGGGGACAGGGTCAAAGAAGGCCCGTCCGGCGCGGGGACGCGACCGGAACGGCCGCCGCTGAGAAGGGAACCCGAAAGTGAAGTACGCGAAGTCCGCCGCACTCCTCGCCGGTTCCGTGGTCGCACTCGGCACGGCTGCTCCCGCCTTCGCCGTCACCACGACCACGGCCCCCAACTTCAGCCTCGACGGAGGCGTCAACCAGGTGACGGCGGCCGCCCCGCAGGTGGTCGACCCGGTGCTCGACACCGTCAGCGGCGCCGCCGAACGCCTGCACGAGGACGGCACCGTCTCGAAGGTCTCCGGCCAGGCCACCGACGCGGCGAAGGGCGCGGCCCCGCTGCTCGGCGGCCTCCCGCTCACGAACTGATCCGCACCTTTCGGGTGAAGTGCCACAACCATTCCCTCCCCGCCGAGTTGATCAGTGCGCTCGGCACCGGCGGGCAACCAGAGAAAACCAGAAGGGCAGTTTCATGATCAAGAAGATGATGGCCTCCACGGCCGTCGCCGCATCGATCGTCGGCGTCTCCGCCGCGGTCGCCCCGTCGGCCATGGCCATCGGCAACGACCAGGGCACCACCACCGTCAACGGCAACGGTGCCATGCAGGCGTACGGCAACTCCGCCACCCACGGCGACTGGAGCCCGCAGTTCGCGCTCATCCAGGGCTCGCTCAACAAGCCCTGCATCGCCCTGCCGGCCAAGGCCAACGTGGGCTCGCTGCTCGGCGTCGTGCCGATCTCGGTCCAGGACATCAACGTCCTGTCCTCCCCGCAGAACCAGCAGTGCACCGAGAACTCCACCCAGGCCAAGGGTGACGAGGCCCTGTCGCACATCCTGGACGACATCCCGATCCTCTCGGGCAACGGTGCCGGCAACAACTGACCGGTACTGACGGCGCACCACACGCGGCCCGGCGGTCGCCCGAAAGGGCGGCTCGCTGGGCCGCTTGCCGTAGTGCGGGCGGCCGTTCCGCGCGGCAACGGGTAGGGCCTCCGCATGGACCAGCACCACAGCCGGCACCCCGGCAGCGCAACCCCGATCTACGACCGGCTCCTCGCCGAGTGGCGGGCCGCCCACGCCGAACCCGCCCCGGAGCCCGCCCCGGCCCACCTGGGCGGACTCGTGCCCCCGGCGCGCACCTCGGCCGAGACGGGCGGCCGGGGCTGACGCGAAGCCGTCGAACTCATGCGGGATCGAACCCATTTGGGTGGATCAGCGGAACCGAAGCGTCCGCACGGGGTTGATCAATACGTTCCAGACGGAACGCTCCGAAAGGTGAAGCGTGATGAAGAAGATGATGGCCGGCGCGGCAGTGGCCGTGTCCCTGGTCGGCCTGACGGCCGCCGCGGCCCCCGCGGCCATGGCGATCGGCAACGACGGGGGCACCACGACCCTCAACGGCAACGGCGCCTCCAGCTCGTACGGCAACGCCGAGACCCAGGGCGACGGCAGCCCGCAGGCGCAGCTCATCCAGGGCTCGCTCAACGACCTGTGCCTGGGCGTCCCGGTCAAGGCCAACGTCGGTTCCCTGGTGGGCCTGCTGGTGCCGGTCGCGGTCCAGGACGTCAACGTCCTGTCCAACCCGCAGAACCAGCAGTGCGCCGACAACTCCACCCAGGCCAAGGGCGACGAGCCCCTGTCGCACCTGGTGGACGACATCCCGGTCCTCTCCGGGAACGGCGTCGCCAACAACTGATTGCGCGCCGCGCCCGCGTCGTCCGTCCTGTGCGACGCGGGCGCGTACGGCATGACGGAGGCCCACCACCCTCGCCGGGTGGTGGGCCTCTTCCGTGGGCCGGGTCAGCCGATGCTGCGCACCGGGAGCACGCAGTGCGCCGAGGTCGCGATGGTGTCCGGGTCACCCGCGAAGGCGCGCAGCTCCGCCTCGCCGATGGGGAGCCCGGGCGCGCCCTGCGGCCAGGGGCGGGTCGCGAACATCGCGTGCACCTCGCCCTGTTCGTTCGCCGCAGCCAGCCACTCGGGCGGCACCGGGTACTGCGCCTTGAAGTGCGGCAGGGTCAGGACGGCCTGGCCGGCCTGTACGAGGAGCTTCACGGGGAGCCCCGGCGTCTCGTCGGCCCGCACCGGCGCACCGCCGACGGGGAGCCCGCAGCGTTGCAGCGCGAGCCGCATGGCGTTTTCGCCGGCCGCCGGGCCGTCCGATCCGTCGCCCAGCGAATAGGCGAGCAGGAAGGCGGCGTCGCGCCCGCTCTGCCGGTACTCGCCGCTCCAGCCGATCAGGATGAGGGTGCCCAACTGGGCCTGGGTGAACGAGCCGGTGGCTGTCTGGGGGGAGGTCATGTGCGGCACCCTAACCGTCCGCGACCGGTCCAACTCCATGCGTATCACCCGATCGGGGGACGACTGCCACAACCGGGTCCGCGCGAATAATCCGTTGAGCCGCCGGACCGCCGGGGGCTAAGGTGTGCGACGAGACGGACGGCGGACCTGCCGCCGGTACCGGACCTGGACGAATGCGGAGGTGAGGACATTGACGACGGTCGTTGCGGTGGGCGCTGCCCACGAGTCGAAGTTCCTCTTTGTCACCTCCGTGGCCACCGGCTGACCTCTTCGCGCCCTCACGCGCACCGCCGGGCCACCCTGTGAAGGGTTTCCCTTGTCTCTCCCGTCCTCCTCCGCTTTCTCCTCCTCCCGCTCCACCGCCTCGCACCCGCTCGCCGCGTACGGCTGGGACGACGACTGGGCCGCCGAGTTCGCCCCGTACGCCGCCCAGGGACTGGTGCCCGGACGCGTGGTGCGGGTGGACCGCGGGCGCTGTGACATCGTCACGCCCGAGGGCACGATCTGGGCGGACACCGCCTTCGTCGTGCCGCGCGACCCGATGCGGATCATCTGCACCGGCGACTGGGCGGCCGTCGACGCCGGCGGCGACCCGCGGTTCGTCCGTACGCTGCTGCCGCGCCGCACCGCCTTCGTACGCTCCACCTCGTCCAAGCGCTCCGAGGGCCAGGTGCTCGCCACCAACGTCGACCACATCGTCATCTGCGTCTCGCTGGCCGTGGAGCTGGACCTGGGCCGCGTCGAGCGGTTCCTGGCCCTCGCCATGTCCAGCTCCGGCGGCGACGCGCTGCTCGGCGACGCCGCCGGGGCCGGGGAGCGGACCGCCGAACCGGTCGTCGTCCTCACCAAGGCCGACCTGGTCCCGGACGCGGTCACCCTCTCCCACCTCGTCCAGGACATCGAGCACATCGCCCCCGGTGTGCAGGTGCTCCCGGTCAGCTCCGCCACCGGCGAGGGCATCGACGTGTTCTCGGCGATCGTCTCCGGCGGTACGAGTGTGCTGCTCGGGGCGTCCGGCGCCGGCAAGTCCACCCTCGCCAACACGCTGCTCGGCCAGGACGTGATGGAGGTCCAGGCCGCCCGCGACGTGGACGGCAAGGGCCGGCACACCACCACCACCCGCAATCTGCTCGTGCTGCCCACCGGCGGGGTCCTCATCGACACCCCCGGACTGCGCGGGGTCGGCCTCTGGGACGCCGGGGTCGGCGTCGGCCAGGTCTTCTCGGAGATCGAGGAGCTGGCCGAGGGCTGCCGGTTCCACGACTGCGCCCACGAGGCGGAGCCGGGCTGCGCCGTGCGGGCGGCGATCGAGGACGGCACCCTGCCCGAGCGCCGCTTCGACAGCTACCGCAAGCTCCAGCGCGAGAACCAGCGCATCGTCGCCAAGACCGACGCCCGGGTCCGGGCAGAGATCCGGCGCGACTGGAAGCGCAAGGGGGCCGAGGGCCGGGCCGCGATGGACGCCAAGCGCGGCCGGATCCGGTAGCCGGACCACCCCTGGTCGACGTCCGAAAACCGCGAGTGACGGTGCCCGGAGGGGCGCACACTGGACGGTGTGATGGACGAACAGACCAGGTACGAGGCGGTGAGCAGCCGCGACGCCCGTTTCGACGGCGAGTTCTTCTTCGCCGTCGAGACGACCGGCATCTACTGCCGGCCGAGCTGCCCCGCCGTCACCCCGAAGCGGAAGAACGTCCGCTTCTACCCGACGGCGGCGGCCGCCCAGACCAACGGCTTCCGGGCGTGCCGCCGCTGCCGCCCGGACGCCGTCCCCGGCTCCGCCGAGTGGAACGTCCGGGCTGACGTCGTCGGACGCGCCATGCGCATGATCGGCGACGGCGTGGTGGACCGGGAGGGCGTTCCCGGGCTCGCCCACCGGCTCGGCTACAGCTCCCGCCAGGTGCAGCGCCAGCTCAACGCGGAGCTGGGCGCGGGCCCCGTCGCCCTGGCCCGCGCCCAGCGCGCCCACACCGCCCGGATCCTGCTCCAGACCACGGCCCTGCCCGTCACCGAGATCGCCTTCGCCGCCGGGTTCGGCAGCCTGCGCCAGTTCAACGACACCGTGCGGCAGATCTACGCCCGCACCCCGAGCGCCCTGCGCGCCGAAGCCGGTACGGGGCTGGGCATCGCGGTCCGCCAGGCCGGCACCACCGGCATTCCGCTCCGGCTCGCCCACCGGGGCCCGTACGCCGCCGGTGACGTCTTCGACCTGCTCGCCGCCGGTCCGGTCGCCCGCGTCGAGGAGATCACCGGGGAGCCCGGCCGCCGGACCTACCGGCGCACGCTGCGCCTCCCGTACGGCGCCGCCGTCACCTCCGTGGACGAGCGGTCCGCCGGGGACTGGCTGGACGCCCGCATCCATCTCACCGACCTGCGCGACCTGACCACGGCCGTCCAGCGGCTGCGCCGCCTCCTCGACCTGGACGCCGACCCGCACGCGGTGGACGAGCTGCTGTCCGCCGACCCCGCGCTCGCCCCGGACGTCGCCGCCCGGCCGGGCGTGCGCTCGCCGGGTGCAGCCGACGCCGAGGAGTTCGCCGTGCGGGCCCTGGTGGGGGACGCGGCGGCGGGGGAGCTGGTCGAGGAGTACGGCAAGGCGCTGGACGTGCCGTGCGGCGCGCTGACCCACGTCTTCCCCGAGCCGGCCGTGCTCGCCGGGGCGGCCGGTGACCCGGCCCTGCGGGCCCTGGCGACCGCGCTCGCCGACGGCACCGTACGCCTGGACGCGGGCGCCGACCGCGACGAGGCCGAGCAGGCGCTCCGGCGGCTGCCCGGCATCGGCCCCGCCACCGCCGCGCTGATCCGGATGCGCGGCCTGGGCGACCCGGACGTGGACCCGTACGGCACCCCGGGCGCGAGCGGCTGGCGCCCCTGGCGCTCGTACGGGGTGCGGCGGGCCCGGTCGTGCGGTCAGCCCCAGATCAGCGCGCCCAGCCAGGCGCCCGTCACCAGCAGACACGCGAAGAGCTCCACGAGCACCGAGTAGCCGGTCGCCCGCATCACCGTGCGGACCGACGTCCAGCCCGCGCCCCGGCTGCCGAGGCGCAGCCGTTCCGCCCCGAAGATCACTCCGACGTATCCCACGACCGCCCCGACGACGGGCAGCACGAAGAAGCCGACGATGCCGCCGAGACCGCCCAGCAGCAGCGTCCGGCGCGGGGCCCCCGACTCACGGGGCCGACGCGGCGGCAGAAGCGGTTTGAGCGCCTGGTTGAGCAGGAGCAGCGCGGTCGCGCCGATCAGCACGGCCCACGCGGTCGGGGTCGTGTCGGTGAACGCCCACCACAGGACGGCTGCCCAGACGATCGCCGGCCCCGGCACGCCCGGCACCAGCACACCGATCAGGCCGAGCAGCATCACCAGTCCGACGGCGACGAGCTGCCACACACTCATCTGACCAGCGTGCCGGAGTCCACCCGGTCCCGCCCGTTCTGACCAGCGGTCCTACCGGGCCACCCAGCCCCGTTCGTACGCGTGCCAGCCGAGCTGGAGCCGGGTGGAGACGCCGGTCAGCTCCATCAGGCCCTTGACCCGGCGCTGCACGGTCCGCAGGCCCAGGTCCAGCTGTTTGGCGACGCTCGCGTCGGTCAGGCCGGCCAGCAGCAGCGACAGGATCTCCAGATCCGTCGGGTCCGGGCCGCCCGGCTCCTCCACGACCGCGCCGCTCTCGCCGAGCCGCAGCGGCATGGCCTCCCGCCACACCGCCTCGAAGAGCCCGGTCAGCGATTCCAGCAGCCCCGACGCGTGCACCACCAGCGCGGCGGGCTCGGCCCCGCGCCCGGTCAGCGGCACCATGGCCAGCGCCCGGTCGGCGATCACCAGCTTCGTCGGGACCCGGGGGACCACCCGGCACTGCTCGTCGCGGCTGAGCGCCGCCGACAGCTCCGTGATCCCGGACTCCAGGCCCAGCACCTCGCGCTCCACGACCACCCGGAACGAGACGCCGCGCGTGGCCGCCTCCTCCTCCGACTCGTTGTCCAGGCCGCTGACCGCGATCGGCTTCCCGGTGACCAGCGCGCACACCTCGCTCGTCGCGCCCAGCTGGAGCTGGTGGAAGCGGTGGGCCACCGCGCTCGCCCCGGTGACCACCTCGACCAGGTCGTGGACGGCCGGTTCGGCGGCGTCGGCGCGGTACTCCTCGGCGAGCAGGACCGCCGCCAGTTCGGCCTGTTCCAGCTGGTGGCGCTGCTGGGTGAGCAGGGCCCCCAGGGCGACGCCGGGCGGGGCCGCGACCCAGCGGCCCGTGCGGGCGGAGGACTGGGCGGCCAGGCCGTGCTGCTCCAGCCTGCGCAGCGCGCGCTCCGTGTCCCGCTCGGGGAGCGCCAGCCGGTGCGAGAGGTCGGACACCTCGGCGGCCCCCAGCGCCACGAGGGCGCGGTAGGCCGACTCCTGCCTCTCGTCAAGACCTATGGCTGCCAGCATCCCGACCCCTCCCCGGACCCGTGCGTACGCGTGCGGCGCACCCCGTGTGGCGAAAAGTCGCCACGGCGTGATTTCGCCACGGCACATCATCGCCGTACCGTGCGCCACTCTGCCAATGTGACGGCACAGCGGGACCGGCGGCCCTGTCCGGTACCCGCTCCCCGGACCGGTCTGCCGGGCGTCCTTCCCGTGGGGGGTGGGGTCGCCCGGCGGACCCATTTTGCGGATGCCCGTTTTCGTACGGCCCCCGCGGTCGACAATAAGGACATGAGTCAGCAGGGGGAGAAGCCCGCGGCCCACGAGGACGACTGGTGGCGCAGGCTGTACGACGAATCCGCCCCGGACGCGGGGGCGGCCCAGGCCGCCGACAGTCTCGACGACCGGTTCGACTCGGCGTCGGACACGGTGGCGTCCGGGAAGAGCGCGGTCCCCAGGACGCCCGGGGAGATACCCGAGCCCAGGGAGGAGCCGTGGCCGGTGGGGCCGTCGGCGGTCACCCGGCCGGCGGACCCGGGGCCGGACACCTCGCCGGGCGTGGTCGCGCGGCCGCCGGGGGAGACGCCGCCGGAGCCGCCCGCCCGCGCGCCGTGGGACGTGCAGGCGCCGCCCCGCGCCCCGTGGGAGCCGGTGACCGGGCCCGCGCTCCCGCGCACCTTTCCGGGACCGCCGGCCCCCGAGCCCCCGCCGCCGGACCCGGAGCCCGGGCCGCCCGCCTTCGGGGACCCCCGTGTTCCCGCCGGGCGCGAGGTGCCTCCGCTGCCCAGGCGGCCCGTCACCGAGCGGGCCGAGGCGGACGAACCCGCCCCGGAGGAGGCGCCGCCGGAGCCGGCCGTCGTGCCTGAGCCGCCCCGGGTCGTCCACGTCGGGGCCCGGCCGCCCACCTATGACGCCGAGCCCACGGCGCTGCCCGCCACCGACCCGTACGCGCTCGACCGTGTCGTCCCGGACACGGTGCTGGACGGTGCCACGTACGGCACGTACACGCTGCGCGCCGCGTCCGTACGCGGTGACTCGGCCCGGTTCCGGGGGGAGCCGCGCCGGGACGCGCTGCTGACGGCGCGCTTTGGGAACGGGGAGAGCGCGCTGGTGCTGGTGGCCGTCGCGGGCGCGTCGCGGGGTGCCGAGGGGGCGCACACGGCGGCGGCGGACGCCTGCCGCTGGATCGGCGAGGCGGTCGGGCGCAGCCACGCCCGGCTCTCCGACGACATAAGGGCGGGCCGCCGCGCCGACCTGAAGTCCGGGCTCCACCGGCTCACCGACCGCGCCTTCGGCAAGCTGCGCGCCCGCGCCGCCGAACTGGGCGTCGAGCCGGACGCGTACACCGCGAGCCTGCGCTGCCTGCTGCTGTCCGCCGACCCCGACTGCCGCACCCGGGTCTTCTTCGGCATCGGTGCCGGAGGCCTCTTCCGGCTCCGCGACGGCAGCTGGCACGACCTGGAACCGGCGCTGCCGCCGCCCGCCGCGCTGACCGGGGAGCCCGTGGTCGGCTTCGGCTCCTCCGCGCCCGAGAGCGGGCCCGACGGCGACCGGCTGACCATGGACCTGGACATCGTCACGGGCCCCGCCCCGTACGTCGAGGACCCGCTCCCGCCCCCTGCGGAACCGTTCCGCTTCCGGGCCTCCGTCGCCCGGCCGGGGGACACCCTGCTGCTGTGCGGGGCGGGCCTCGCCGAACCGCTGCGCGGCGAACCGGAGCTGGCCGCCGAGCTCTCCACGCGCTGGTCGCACGTGGAGGCACCGGGGCTCGGGGCGTTCCTCGCGGACACCCAGATCCGGGTGAAGGGGTACGCCGACGACCGGACGGCGGTCGGCGTCTGGGAGGCGTAACCGCGCACGCCATGGGTTGATGGATTCCGGATACCGTCCGGGCCGGGGTTTGACGCCCCGCGTCCCGGACAGCCGGACGTGCACGGAGCACAGGCAGAGGGAGTGCGTCACCCATGGCCAAGCAGAACGTGTCGGAGCAGTTCGTCGACATCCTCGCCCGGGCGGGCGTCAAACGCCTGTACGGGGTCGTCGGGGACAGCCTCAACCCGGTGGTCGACGCCGTGCGGCGGCACAAGGACCTCGAATGGGTTCAGGTCAGGCACGAGGAGACGGCTGCGTTCGCGGCCGGCGCCGAGGCGCAGATCACCGGGGACCTGGCGGCCTGCGCCGGGTCGTGCGGGCCCGGCAACCTGCACCTCATCAACGGCCTGTACGACGCCCACCGCTCCATGGCCCCCGTGCTCGCGCTGGCCTCGCACATCCCGTCCAGCGAGATCGGCCTCAACTACTTCCAGGCGACCCACCCGGAGCTGCTCTTCCAGGAGTGCAGCCACTACAACGAGATGATCTCCAACCCGCAGCAGATGCCCCGGCTGCTCCAGACCGCCATCCAGCACGCGGTCGGCCAGGGCGGGGTCAGCGTCGTGACCATGCCGGGCGACGTCGCCGGACAGGCCGCGCCCGAACGCTCCGCGGAGCACGCCCTGGTCAACTCGCGCCCCACCGTGCGGCCGGGCGACGCCGAGATCGAGAAGCTGTGCCGGATGGTGGACGAGGCCAAACGGGTGACGCTGTTCTGCGGCAGCGGCACGGCGGGGGCGCACGCCGAGGTCATGGAGTTCGCCGAGCGGATCAAGTCCCCGGTCGGGCACGCCCTGCGCGGCAAGGAGTGGATCCAGTACGACAATCCGTACGACGTCGGCATGAGCGGGCTGCTCGGCTACGGCGCCGCGTACGAGGCCACCCACGAGTGCGATCTGCTGATCCTGCTCGGCACCGACTTCCCGTACAACGCCTTCCTGCCCGACGACGTGAAGATCGTGCAGGTCGACGTGCGGCCGGAACACCTCGGCCGGCGCACCAAGCTGGACCTGGCCGTCTGGGGCGACGTCCGCGAGACGCTGCGCTGCCTCACGCCCCGGGTCAAGGCGAAGTCCGACCGCAAGTTCCTCGACCGGATGCTCAAGAAGCACGCCGACGCGCTGGAGGGCGTGGTCAAGGCGTACACCCGCAAGGTCGAGAAGCACGTCCCGATCCACCCCGAGTACGTGGCCTCGGTGCTGGACGAACTTGCCGACGACGACGCCGTGTTCACCGTGGACACCGGTATGTGCAACGTCTGGGCGGCCCGCTATCTGACGCCCAACGGCAAGCGCCGGGTGATTGGTTCGTTCAGCCACGGCTCGATGGCCAACGCGCTGCCGCAGGCGATCGGCGCCCAGTTCACCGACCGGAACCGGCAGGTCGTCTCGATGTCCGGCGACGGCGGATTCACCATGCTGATGGGCGACTTCCTGACGCTCGTCCAGTACAACCTGCCGGTCAAGGTGGTCCTGTTCAACAACTCCTCGCTGGGCATGGTGGAGCTGGAGATGCTGGTCGGCGGTCTGCCGTCGTTCGGGACGACCAACAAGAACCCGGACTTCGCGGCCGTGGCGCGCGCGGCGGGGGCGTACGGCGTCCGCGTCGAGAAGCCCAAGGAGTTGACGAGCGCGCTCAAGGACGCCTTCAAGCACAAGGGTCCGGCGCTGGTCGATGTCGTCACCGACCCCAACGCGCTCTCCATCCCGCCGAAGATCAGCGCGGACATGGTGACCGGCTTCGCCCTGTCCGCCAGCAAGATCGTGCTCGACGGCGGGGTGGGCCGGATGCTTCAGATGGCCCGCTCCAACCTCCGGAACGTGCCCCGGCCCTGACACTTACTGGCTGACGGGGCGTCATGAGGGTGCCTCCGGCGCGCTCTTGGCACCCTCAGAGCCATGTGACATATTACTGGCGTGTTCACGAGACAGCCTCTGGATGTTGTCGTCGTCGGAGCCGGGGTCGTCGGCGCCGCCTGCGCGTACTACGCCACCCGGTCCGGCCTCTCGGTCGCGGTGGTGGACGGCGGACCGGTCGCCGGCGGCACCACCGGGGCGGGGGAGGGGAACCTCCTGGTCTCCGACAAGCCGCCCGGGCCCGAACTCGACCTCGCCCGGCTCTCCGCCGCCCTCTGGCGCGAGCTGGCCGAAGTCCTGCCCGGGGCGGTCGAGTACGAGCAGAAGGGCGGCCTCGTCGTCGCGGCGGACGAGGAGTCCCTCGCGACCCTGACCGCGACCGCCGCCGGACAGGCCGGGGCAGGGGTACGCACCACCGCCGTCGCGCCGCACGAACTGCCCGCGCTGGAACCGCACCTGGCCCCCGGCCTCGCGGGCGGCGTCCTCTACCCGGAGGACGCCCAGGTCCAGCCCGCCCTCGCCGCCGCCCACCTGATCCGCGCCGCCCGCGACGCCGGGGCCGCCCTGCACACCGGCCGCCCGGTCACCGCCGTGCTCACCGGCCCCACGGGCGCGGTGCTCGGCGTCCGCACCGGGGCCGGTGACCTGCTCGCCCCGGCCGTGGTCAACGCGACGGGCGTCCGGGGCGGGGAGTTCGCCGCGCTCGCCGGGGTGGAGCTGCCGGTCCTGCCCCGGCGCGGGTTCGTCCTGGTGACCGAGCCGCTGCCGCCGCTGATCCGGCACAAGGTGTACGCCGCCGAGTACGTGGCCGACGTGTCCAGCGCGTCGGCCGCCCTGCAGACGTCACCGGTCGTGGAGGGCACCGCCGCCGGGCCCGTCCTCATCGGCGCCAGCCGCGAACGGGTCGGCTTCGACCGCACCCTGTCCGTGCCGGTGATCAGCGCGCTGGCCGGGGCGGCCGCCGCGCTGTTCCCGGTCCTCGGGGACGTCCGGGTGCTCCGCGCCTACCACGGCTTCCGCCCGTACCTGCCCGACCACCTCCCCGCCATCGGGCCCGACCGCCGGGTCCCCGGCCTCTTCCACGCCTGCGGTCACGAGGGCGCGGGCATCGGCCTCGCCCCGGCGACGGCGGCCCTGGTCACGGCGGCGATCCGGGGCGAGGAGCCACCCCTGGACACGGAGCCGTTCCGGCCGGACCGCTTCGGGGCGGACTCCGGGGGCGGGTCCCCGTGAGCCGCCCGCCTCCTCCGTGAGCCCCCCCGACCCTCCCCGTACCGCCCGATCCACGAGACAGGAGCCCCGGTGAGACGAGCACGCCGACGTGACCCCGCCCGCACCCCGTCCGGGCTTGCCGGGGCCGCACCCGGGCCCGCGTTCGACATCACCTTCGACGGGCGCCCGGTGCCCGCCCTGCCCGGGCAGAGCGTCGCGGCCGCGCTGTGGGCCGCCTCCGTCCTCAGCTGGCGGACCACCCGGGTCAACGGGCGTCCCAGGGGCGCCTTCTGCGGGATCGGCTCCTGCTTCGAGTGCCTGGCCACGGTCAACGGTCGCCCCAACCTGCGGGCCTGCCTGCTGCCCGCCCGGCCCGGCGACGCCGTCACCACCCAGGAAGGCAACGGACATGCCGCACCCCGACCCTGACCGTGCCGAGGTCGCCGTGGTGGGCGCGGGGCCGGCCGGGCTCGCCGCCGCCGTCACCGCCGCCGACGCCGGGCTCGACGTGCTGCTGATCGACGCGGCCGACGCCCCCGGCGGCCAGTACTACCGCGCACCCGCCCCCGGTCTCGGCGCCGGCCGCCCGGAGGCCCTGCACCACGGCTGGGGCACGTTCACCGCGCTCACCGCCCGCCTCGACCGGCACCGCGCCACCGGTCGGGTGCGCCACCTCACCGGCCACCAGGTCTGGGCGGTGACACGGACCGGCGAGGACTGGACCCTGCACGCGCTCACCGGCCCGGACGGCGGTGACGGGGCCGCCCCGCGCGCCCGCCGCCTCGTGATCGCGACCGGTGCCGTCGAGCGCCAACTCCCCTTCCCCGGCTGGACCCTGCCCGGCGTGGTCGGCGCGGCCGGGGCGCAGGCCATGCTCAAATCGGGGCTCGTGCTGCCCGGGCGGCGCGTCGTCGTCGCCGGGAGCGGTCCGCTGCTTCAGGCCGTCGCCCTCTCCCTGGCCCGGGCCGGGGCCCGGGTGCCCGCACTCGTGGAGGCCGCCGGGTACGGGGCGTACGCCCGCGCACCCCTGACCCTGGCCGCGAACCCCGGCCGACTCGCGGAGGGCGTCCGCCACCGGGCGGGCCTCGCCCGGTACGGGGTGCGGATGCTCACGCACCGGGCCGTCACCGCCGTCCACGGCACCGAACGGGTGGAAGGGGTCACGGTCAGCCGGATCGACCGCGCCTGGCGCCCCGTGCCGGGGACCGGCCGGCGCATCGACTGCGACGCGCTCGCCGTCGGCCACGGCCTCGTCCCGCAACTGGACCTCGCCCTCGGCCTCGGCTGCGCCACCCGCACCGGCACGGACGGCTCGGCGGTCCTGGAGGTGGACGCGCGGCTGCGTACCACCGTCCCCGGAGTCTGGGCCGTCGGCGAGACCGGGGGCGTCGGCGGGGTCCAACTGGCCCTGTCCGAAGGGGAGCTGGCCGCCCTGTCGGTGATCGCCGACGCGCGGGGCGGCCGGGTCCCGGCCCGCGCGGGGACGCTGCGCCGCCGTCGGCGCCGGATGCGCGGATTCGCCGGGCTGATGGGAACCGTGCACCGGCCGGGGCCCGCGTGGACCGGGTGGCTCGACCCGGACACCGAGGTCTGCCGGTGCGAGGAGGTCACCGTCGGCGCGGTCCGGACCGCCGTCGCCGAGCTGGGCGCGGGCGACACCCGCACCGCCAAGCTGCTCACCCGAGCCGGTATGGGCTGGTGCCAGGGCCGCACCTGCGGCTTCGCCGTCCGGGCCCTGACCGCCCCGCCCGACACCGACGCGCCTCCCGACCGGCGCCCCCTGGCCTGCCCGGTCCCGCTCGCCGCACTCGCCCGCGCCGCCCGCGACGAGGGCGAGTGACCCCGCGCACCCGATCCGCCCCAGCCCCGTACACCCACCCCGAAGGAGCCCGTATGACCTCCGAGCCCAGCCGCACCGGTGCCCCCTGGCGGGGTGTCATGGTCGCCACGCCGCTCACCCTGCGCGAGGACCGGTCCGTCGACTTCGACGCGTACGCCGCACACGTCCGCGATCTCATCGACGCGGGGTGCGACGGTGTGGTGCCCAACGGATCGCTGGGGGAGTACCAGACCCTGAGCGACCGGGAACGCCGGGAGGTCGTGCGGGTCGCCGTCGAGGCGGCCGGGGACGGGGGCAGGGTGATGCCCGGGGTCTCCTCGTACGACAGCGCGCAGTCCCGGCGCCGCGCCGAGGAGGCCGCCGAGGCCGGGGCCGGCTCCGTGCTGCTGCTGCCGCCCAACGGCTACCCGTGCGAGGACGCGGCCGTCCGCGCGCACTACGCCGAGGTGGCGGCGGCCGGGCTGCCCGTCGTCGCGTACAACAACCCGTACGACACCAAGGTGGACCTGACACCCCGGCTGCTCGGGCAGCTCCACGCGGAGGGGTCGGTCGTCGCGGTCAAGGAGTTCAGCGGCGATGTCCGCAGGGCGTACGAGATCGCGGAGGAGGCGCCCGGCCTCGATCTGCTCGTCGGCGCCGACGACGTGCTGCTCGAACTCGCGCTGGCCGGAGCCGTCGGCTGGATCGCCGGCTGCCCCAACATGCTTCCGGGCAGCTGCGTCGCGCTGTACCGGTCGGCCGTTACCGGGGACCTGGAGCGCGCCCTGCCCCTCTACCGGCGGCTGCACCCGCTGCTGCGATGGGACTCCAAGCCGGAGTTCGTCCAGGCCATCAAGGCGTCCATGGACATCGTCGGCCGGCACGGCGGGCCCACCCGGCCGCCCCGCCTGCCGCTCGACGCCGACGCGCTGGCCGCCGTACGCGCCGCGACGGAGAAGGCGCTCGCCGAGGGCCTGGACTGAGAGGGGGAGGGACGATGCGCAGCCGCCACGTCTTCCACGCCGTCGACTCGCACACCGAGGGCATGCCCACCCGTGTGATCACCGGCGGGATCGGCACGCTCCCCGGCGCCACCATGGCCGAGCGCCGCGCGTACTTCATGGCGCACCGGGACGCGGTGCGCACCCTGCTGATGTACGAGCCACGCGGCCACTCCGCGATGAGCGGGGCCGTCCTCCAGCCGCCGACCCGGCCCGACGCCGACTTCGGGGTGCTGTTCATGGAGGTCTCCGGCTGCCTGCCGATGTGCGGGCACGGCACGATCGGGGTGGCGACCGTGCTGGTGGAGACCGGTATGGTCGCGGTCACCGAACCGGTCACCACCGTACGGCTGGACACCCCCGCCGGGCTCGTCACCGTGGACGTACGCGTCGAGGGCGGGGCTGCCACCTCCGTCACCCTCACCAATGTGCCCGCCTTCAGCGCCGGGCTCGGCCTCACCGCGAAGGTGCCCGGGTTCGGTGAGGTGCCGTACGACCTCGCCTACGGCGGCAACTTCTACGCGATGGTGCGGCTGGCGGACCTGGGGCTGCCGTTCGACCGGGCGCGGAAGGACGAACTGCTGGCAGCCGGGCTGGCGTTGATGGAGGCGGTCAACGCGGCCGACCGGCCGGTCCACCCGGTGGACCCGGCCATCCACGGGCTCAAGCACGTCCAGCTGATCGCGCCCGGCTCCGACGCGGCGCACTCGCGGCACGCGATGGCCATCCACCCCGGCTGGTTCGACCGCTCGCCCTGCGGCACGGGTACCTCCGCGCGCATGGCCCAGCTGCACGCGCGGGGCGAACTCCCGCTGGACCGGGACTTCGTGAACGAGTCCTTCATCGGCACCCGGTTCACCGGACGGCTGGTCGGCGAGACCACGGTGGGCGCGCTGCCCGCCGTCGTGCCGACGGTCACGGGGAGGGCCTGGATCACCGGGACCGCGCGGTACTTTCTGGACCCGGACGACCCCTTCCCGGAGGGCTTCCTGCTGTGAGCCCGCGCCGGGTCCGGGTTCAACGTCACATTGTATTCTGGCCCTCCGTACGGTGCTGGAGGAACAGACATGGCCCGCCTGAGCTCGCTCAACGCCATCTCGGCGCAGGAGCACCTGCGCGACCAGGTGGCGCACGCGCTGCGGGCGGCCCTCGTCTCCGGCGAACTGCGGCCCGGCACGGTCTACTCGGCGCCGACGCTGGCCGCCCAGTTCGGTGTCTCCGCCACCCCTGTACGTGAGGCGATGCTCGACCTGGTCCGCGAGGGCCAGGTCGAGGCCGTCCGCAACAAGGGCTTCCGGATCACCGAACTGACCGACCAGGACCTGGACGACTACACCGAGCTGCGCGCGATGATCGAGGTCCCCACGGTCGGCAGGATCGCGCGCATGGGCCTGACGGCCGAGCTGGAGGCGTTGCGGCCCGTCGCCGAGGAGATCGTCGAGGCCGCCCGCCGGCACGACATCCTGGGCTACCTGGAGGCGGACCGGCGCTTCCACCTCGCCCTGCTGGGACTGGCCGGCAACCGGCGTCTGGTCGAGGAGGTCGGCGAACTCCGCAAGCGCTCCCGGCTCTTCGGGCTGAACCGGCTCTCCGAGTCCGGGCAGCTGGCCGCCTCGGCCGAGGAGCACATCGAGCTGCTCGACCTGGTGGTCGCGGGGGACGCCGAGGGCGCCGAGGCCTGCATGCTCGGCCACATGTCGCACGTCCGCTCGCTGTGGGCGGGCGGACGCCGGAGTGAACCGGCGAGCCAGGCGTAACGCCTCAAGCTCCCCCGTAGGCAAGGGCGTTGACGTGCCGACGAATGTGGTCACGGCCGCTTCCTAAAGACATGTGACATGTGCCATTGTACTGACGGTCGCGCTTGAGGTCGTGTCCATGTCACTTCGCTGACCGTTCCGGTCGCCCGCCGTCCCCGTCCGGCCTCACCCGCGCGCCATCCCCCACGGCCGCGCGACGGCGCGCGGTCATCACCCCGCTGGGAGGCGGCACGTGAAGAAACGAACGGTCCGACAGAGAGTCACCGGACTCACCACCGCGGCTTTGGCGGCCTGCCTGGGCATCGGCATGCTCGCCGCACCCGCCCCGGCCGCCGAGCCCCGGCCCACCGCCCCGGCCGCCGCGAGCGCCACCGCGCACCGGACGACCGGCGAGGCGTCGCCCGAGCCGGGCGGCCCCACCGCGCAGGCCGCCACCGCCCCCGCCCAGGACCCGGCCCACCTGGGCGAGACGGCCGGCAGCCCCGCCGAGCGGGCCCCGGTCAGCGCCTCCAAGGACGCGCTGCGACGCGACTACGACGACCCGCGCGCCACCGAACCGAGCCACCCGGCCCCCTCCATGAAGGCGAAGTCCCTGGCCCGGGCGGCCGCCTGCTCCGTCGCCGACTTCACCAGCCGCACCGGCAGCGCCCTCGTCCAGCAGATCAAGGCGTCCACCACCGACTGCGTCAACACCCTCTTCTCCGTCAAGGGCAACGACGGCTACTTCGCCTTCCGCGAGGCCCAGATGGTCACCGTGGCGAACGCCCTGCGCGACGGCTCGGCCGCCTACCCCGGCGACAGCAGCACCGGCATGCCCCAACTGGTGCTCTACCTGCGGGCCGGGTACTACGTGCAGTACTACGACCCCGGTACGGTCGGCTCGTACGGCACCGCCCTGCGCACCGCCATCCAGGGCGGCCTGGACGCCTTCTTCGCCTCCGCGCACTCCCGCGATGTCACCGACGCCAACGGCGAGACCCTGGCCGAGGCCGTCGTCCTCATCGACAGCGCCGAGCAGAACGCCCGCTACCTGGACGTCCTGAAGCGGCTGCTTGCGGGCTACGACGCCTCGTACAACAGCTCCTGGTACATGCTCAACGCGGTCAACAACGTCTACACCGTGACCTTCCGGGGCCACCAGCTGCCCGCGTTCGTCAGCGCCGTCGCGGCCGATCCGAGCCTGCTCGACGCGCTCGCCGGATTCGCCCGCGACCACCTGGACCTGCTGGGCACCGACCAGTCCTACCTGGCCTCCAACGCGGGCCGCGAGCTGGCCCGCTTCCTCCAGGAGGACACGCTCAGGCCCACGGCGAAGCCGCTGGTCATCGACCTCCTCGGCCGCTCCTCGATCACCGGGCCCACCGCGCCGCTCTGGGTCGGGCTTGCCGAGATGGCCGACTACTACGACAACGCGAACTGCTCCGCGTACGGCACCTGCGACCTGGCCGCACGCCTCAAGAGCGCCGTCCTGCCCACCTCGTACACCTGCAGCGACAGCATCCGCATCCTCGCCCAGCAGATGTCCTCGGACGACCTCACCAAGGCGTGCACCAGCCTGCGCGGCCAGGACGCCTACTTCCACCAGGTGGCCCGGGACAACGGCCCCGTCGCCGGGGACCGCAACACCACCATCGAGGTCGTCGTCTTCGACTCCAGCACCGACTACCAGACCTACGCCGGAGCCATCTACGGCATCGACACCAACAACGGCGGGATGTACCTGGAGGGCGACCCGTCGGCGGCCGGCAACCAGCCGAGGTTCATCGCCTACGAGGCCGAGTGGGTCCGGCCCGACTTCCAGATCTGGAACCTCAACCACGAGTACACCCACTACCTCGACGGCCGGTTCGACATGGCGGGCGACTTCGACGCCGGTGTCACCACCCCGACCGTCTGGTGGATCGAGGGCTTCGCGGAGTACGTCTCCTACTCGTACCGCGACGTCACCTACGACGACGCCCTCACCCAGGCGGGCGCGCACACCTACACCCTGCGCACCCTCTTCGACACCACCTACGAGAACGCCGACCAGACCCGCGTCTACAACTGGGGCTACCTGGCCGTCCGTTACATGCTCCAGTCGCACCGCTCCGACATGGACAAGCTCCTCGGCCTCTACCGCGCCGGTGACTGGAACGGCGCCCGCACCCTGCTCACCTCCACCATCGGCACCCGTTACGACGCCGACTGGGCGACCTGGCTCACGGCCTGCGCGTCCGGGAGCTGCGGCACCACCACCAACCCGCCGACCGAGCCCACCACCCCGTGCACCGGCAGCGACACCCGCGAACTGGGCCAGAACTGCGCCCGCGAGAGCCAGCACGCCACCCGGGGCAACTACGCCTACCTGTACCTCTCCATACCGGCCGGGACCGACCGGCTGACCATCACCACCAGCGGCGGCACGGGCGACGCCGACCTCTACTACAGCTCCACCGGCTGGGCGACCACCGGCTCGTACACCGCCAGGGCCACCGGCAGCGGCAACGTGCACACCCTCACCGTCGACCACCCGGCCGCCGGGGTGCACTACATCAGCCTGTACGGGGTGCAGGACTTCGGGCAGGTGAGCGTCGCGACGCGCTACTGACCCGGCACGCCCTCAGAGCAACCGCAGCGCGTCCGGCCCCGCCCGGTCCCGGATGATCTCCACCAGCCGGTCGAACAGGGTCGGACCGCGCCCCGCAGCCGCCTGCGCACACTCCTCGCGCAGGCGGCTCCGGTTGCTCTCATGGGCGCGGGCGGCCAGCCGGTCCAGATGGCGGGCCGTCTCGGCATGTCCCAACGCCCGGGCGGACACAGCGTGTTCGCGCCACTCGAAGACGAAGTCACCGTCGTCCGGCGCGCCCATGCCGCCGCCCAGACAGTCCGCGAAGGCGTCGAGATTACGGCCGAAGTAGCCACCCGGCCCGTTCACCGCCTCACCGACCACGGTCCAGAAGCTGTCCAGGCCGGTGATCCAGGAACCCTCGATCACATACGTCACGGTCATGGGACGACCCTATGGGTGCGGGGTCAGCAGCCGTGGTCCACCAGGTCGAACGTCTCGTAGTGGTCCGCGGTGTAGTAGTCCTCCTGGATCTCCTCACCGGTGACGATGCGCCGCGCGCCACGCGTCGAGGAGCCAGGGGTGATGACGGTGTACTCGTGGTAGTAGCCGGTGCTCTGCGACGGCAGCACGCCCTCGCGGTTCTGGAAGACGGTGCCGTCCTGGTCGTACGGGAACGGGCCGCCGGAGTCGATGAGATCCAGGGTGTCGTGGGCCTGGGACGGCAGGTCCGAGTAACAGACGCTGCCGACCGATGCGGTCGTCGCCGAGGCGGTCGCGGTGACCGGGCCGCCGACGAGGAGGGCGGACAGGAGGGCGGCGGCGCCGCCGAGCGTGGTGATCCGTGGGGGGATTCGCATGCTCCATGATGACGCGCGTAGACAGCGGCCCGTCAACGCCAACTCAGGTGAATTCTTCGAGAGTTAACCGTGGAGAGGGAACACATCACGTCCCGGGGGTCGCCGGAGTGCCACGGCCGTGCGGCGCTCGAACGCCAGTCCGTCGTCCCGTCATGGGCTGACGGAGCGCCAGATGTGATACGGGACCGTGCGGATGGCTTCCTCGATGTCGATGTCGCCCACCGCGAGCCAGCGCCGCGCGATGCTCGTCACCGGCCCCAGGATCAGCGACTCCAGGACCGGGATCGGCAGGGCGACCAGCTCGCCCGACTCCTGGTGGGCGTGGAGCCAGGCGGCGAGCGGGGCGATCCGGGCCTCCTGGGCGCCCCGGAGCTGGCGCGCGTTGGTGATGGCCTCGCGGTCGACGGTGACCGAGTGCATCAGCCGGGCCGCGTCCGGATGTTCCTGGATGAAGCGGAGGTACGTCTCCGTCAGCGCCCGCACCCCGCCGCGCGCGTCCGTGACCTGCTGCAACGCCCCGACCACCTCGCCGAGGAGGCGGCCCAGCCAGGACTGCGCGAGAGCGAGGACCACGCCCTGAAGGCTGCCGAAGTGGTGGTAGATGCTGCCCGCGCTCACGCCGCTGGCCGAGGTGATCGCGTTCAGCGTAAGGCCGGCCTCGCCCTGGTCCGCGTACAGCTCCAGGGCGGTGTCGAGCACCTGGGCGGCCGTGGCCTCCCCGCGTTGCTGCTTCGGACTCATCGCTTCGGCCCCCGCTTCCGGAATCTCTGGCTCCTCATGATGCCCCCGAGGGGCAGCGTAGAAGAATATTCTGGAATTGTTTCCAGAAGTTGTTCCAATCCGGGCCCGCTTTGCTTCACACTGAACGTTTGTCGCGCCAAGTCGCGGCCGTAGACGGGGATTTCAGGAGACCGGCGTGAACAACGACGACCACGCGGACCACGAGGACTACCTCGATGGAGGCATCAAACCGCTGACACCGACGGACCCGGCGCGCGTCGGGCCCTATCTGCTGCTGGGCCGGCTCGGCGCGGGCGGCATGGGCCGGGTCTACCTGGCCCGCTCCGACGGCGGCCGCACGGTCGCGGTCAAGGTGGTGCACGCGGAGCACGTCGCGGACCCGCAGTTCCGGGGCCGCTTCCGGCGCGAGGTCGAGGCGGCACGGCGCGTCGGAGAGCGCTGGACCGCGCCCGTCCTGGACGCGGCCCCGGACGCCGAATTCCCCTGGGTGGCCACGGGCTACGTGCCCGGGCTCTCCCTGGAACAGGTCGTGCGGGGCCACGGCGCGCTGCCCGCCGCCTCGGTGCAGGCGCTCGCCACGGGGCTGCTGCACGCGCTGAAGGACATCCACGCGGCAGGCATCGTCCACCGCGACCTCAAGCCGTCCAACGTGATGCTCACGATGGAGGGGCCCAAGGTCATCGACTTCGGGATCGCCCGCGCCATCGGGACCGCCGTCGAGTCCCTGCTCACCAGCACCAACATGATGATCGGCACGCCCGGTTTCATGGCCCCGGAGCAGGTGCAGGGGGAGAGCGCGGTACCGAAGAGCGACGTCTTCACCCTCGGCTGCGTCCTGACGTACGCGGCCACCGGGACGCTCCCCTTCGGGCACGGGGCGAGCAACCAGCACGCGATCATGTACCGGATCGCGGAGGCCGAGCCCGAGCTCGAACGGGTCCGGGACGCGGATCTCAAGGCGCTGATCGCCCGGCTGCTGGTCAAGCCGATCGAGGAACGGCCCTCCGTGGACGAGCTGCTGGCCGAGCCGGGGCGCGAGGCCGGTCCGGTCGCCTCCTCCTGGCTGCCGGCCGCCGTCGTGAGCCATCTGGCCCGCCAGTCGGCGCAGTTGCTCGACGCGGAGGCGGAGCCGCTGCGGCAGGAGGGGGACCGGCCGACGGTCGACCTCCGGTCGGCGCCCGAGGTGGCGGCGGCGGTGGTGGAGGGCCCGAAGACGGCGGAGAAGGAGAAGCCGAAGCGCCGCCGCCCCTGGCTGGTCACCGTGCCGCTGGTGGTCGTCCTCGGCGGCGGGGGCGGCACGCTGGTCATGCTCCAGCCGTTCAGCCACGAGGGCGGCGACGCGCACGCGGCGCCCCCGGCCGTCACCTCCACCGGCCCGACCGCCGACCCGGGACCCTCGGTGGCCGGCAGCGCGTCCCCGACGGGCAGCAAGAGCCCGAAGGCGGCGCCCAGCAAAAGGAAGAAGGCGGACACCGGCAAGGACGGGAAGGACGGCAAGGACGGGCAGCCGGGCAAGGACGGCCGGAACACGGGCAGCTCGGGCTCCACGGGAAGCGGTTCGTCCTCTGGCGGTTCATCCTCCACGGGCGGTGGCGGTTCGTCCTCCACCACGACGAGCGGCGGCAGCTCGGGCGGCAGCAGCACCGGCGGCTCTTCCACGAGCACGTCCGGCGGCGGTGGCTCGACCAGCACCTCGGGCGGCTCCTCCACCGGCGGCTCGGGCGGGGGCGGCAGCGCGGTGCCGGCGTCGTTCGTCGGCACCTGGAAGTTCGGAGAGGTGTACAACACGAACCAGCCCGGCACCATCAAGATCACCAAGTCGGGCGTCGTGACCCTGACCGACTACGTGTACGCGAGCTGCCCGTACGAGGCCAAGGTGACCTCAAGCAGCAGCGGCCGGATCAACATCAGCGCCTCCAAGCTGGTCGGACCCAACCCTGGCTATTGCTACAACGAGACCGCCCCGTCCTCCTTCGTCACCAGCGGCAGCGGCATCCAGCACGATGTCAGCGGGTTCCAGTACTACTACAAGCGGGCCTGAGCCCCGCACGATTCCCTCCGGTCCGAAGGGCTCCGCAAGCGTGACAGCCGGTAGGCGGGGCATGCATTGCGTGAGCACCTTCGAGACAGGGGGCGAATGGCCGTGTGGGCGGGGGAAACGATGGAGCGTCACGAAGAGGCCCGGATGCATCGCAGGGTGGACCGGGCCGACCTGGCAGCCGTGGGGGAAGTCCGGGGCGCGGTGCGGGAGTTACTGCGCTACCGCTGGAAGGAAGAACCGGCGCAGGTCGCCGAACTGCTGCTCAGCGAGCTGGTGACCAACGCCCTGGTGCACACGGACGACGGCGCGGTCGTCGCCGTGAGCGTCGCACCCCGCCGCCTGCGCGTGGAGGTGCGGGACTTCGTCCCCGGAATGGACCCCGAGCCGCAGGTACCGCCCGCCGACGACGGTACGCACGGCCGGGGGCTGATCCTGGTGGAGAGCCTGGCCGACTCCTGGGGGGTCAGCCCCCGCTCGCTGGGCAAGGTGGTGTGGTTCGAGCTGGACGG
The DNA here is from genome assembly GCF_036346615.1 of Streptomyces sp. NBC_00523. NCBI lineage: Bacteria > Bacillati > Actinomycetota > Actinomycetes > Kitasatosporales > Streptomycetaceae > Streptomyces > Streptomyces sp. NBC_00523. The sequence goes on from NZ_CP107836.1 coordinate 6,029,800, forward strand.
CGAACGGCCCTGACGGTCCTTCCGGACCGGCAGGGCCGTTTCCTCGCATCGCTGTTCCGCCTCAGCCGAACTGCTGCTCCAGGTCCTTGAGTTTCTGCTCCAGCGAATCGAGCCGGGGCAGGGCCTGGGTGTCGTCGTCGGCGACGGGATCGACCGCGGCCGACTCGCTCGCGCCCAGTTCAGGGACGCTTGCCGAGTTCGAGTGGTTCACGGCTTGCAGGGATGGCCGGGGTCGCAGGGGCAGCTGACCCGGCTCGGATATGGCGGGCTCCGCGACGGACTGCGCGGAGCCCGTCGCCGGTGCCAGGGCGGCCACCTCGACCGGGGAGCCACCCCGTCCGAGCCGTCCCCAGGCCCGGTTCTGCCGGTTCAGGGCCTTGATGTGCGCCCGGTCCAGCTTCTCCTGGTCCTTTCTGCGGAGACGGTTCTGCTCCTTCTCCCTGCGGTCCTCGCGTACCTCGTCCACCGCCTCGTCCAGCGTGCGTACGCCTTCGAGGAGCATCAGCGACCAGGCGCCGAAGGTCTCCCGGGGCGCGCGCAGCCAGCGCACGATCCGGATCTGCGGCAGCGGGCGGGGCACGAGGCCCTGCTCGCGCAGCGCGGCACGGCGGGTCTGCTTCAGCGCGCGGTCGAACAGCACGGCGGCCGAGAGCGACATGCCCGCGAAGAAGTGCGGGGCACCCGCGTGGTTGATACCGCGCGGCGCGTGCACCCAGTTGAACCAGGCGGCGGCACCGGCGAAGGTCCACACCAGGAGGCGCGAGCCGAGCGCCGCGTCCCCGTGGCTGGCCTCCCGTACGGCCAGGACCGAGCAGAACATCGCCGCCCCGTCCAGGCCGAAGGGCACCAGATACTCCCAGCCGTCGGAAAGGCCGAGGTTCTGCTCGCCGAAGCCGACGAGCCCGTGGAAGGAGAGTGCGGCGGCGACCGCCGCGCAGCAGAACAGCAGCACGTACGAAGCGGTGGCGTACAGCGCTTCCTTGCGTCTGCGCCGCTCCTCGCTGCGTTCCCAGCTGTCGTCCGCCGAGGCTGCTGTGTCAGAGGCGCGCCTTCCGCGCGCGACCACCGCCACCGCCGCCATGACCCCCACGAGCAGCACGGCGCCCGGAAGCAGCCAGTCAAGCGATATGTCGGTCAGTCTCATGCGCGGTCCCTTGCGTCACGTAGGGCGTTTCGGGCGCCATCGTGGCGGAAATCCCGTCACGGCCAGGCGGTTTCGGGGCAAGAGAACGCCAAAGGGGTGCAGGAGGCCGCCGATATGGACGTTCTGGTCGAACGCCCTTCAGCGGTTTGCGCATGATGTTCGAATACCTGCCACCCGTCCGGGCGGAGTGAAGCCGGCGGAGTGGATCAGGGCGCGGGCGTCAGTTTGCGGACGCGTTCCTCGTCGCACGTACGCGGGCACGTGACGCAGGTGTCCTCGGGGCGCAGCGTGTAGAACAGGCAGCAGCTCGCCCGGTCCCGGGTCGGCAGCGACTCCCCGTTCGGCCCGGTCAGCTCGCGGAAGCCCGCGGTGCCGACGTACGGCTTGGTGGTGCCCGGGAGCAGCGCCTCCAGCTCCGTCATGGCGCGCCGCTCCTCGCCCAGCAGATGGGCGACGTACCAGAGGCCCTCGACGATCTCGTCGGTCGCCATCCCCCACAGGGCTCGCTTGCCGCGCCGCATCCGCGGCCGGAAGCCGTCCAGGACCGGGCCCAGGTGTTCGGCCACCGCGTCCAGCACCTCGGCCCGCAGCGCCGCCTTGTCGGGCACCACCCGGGCCCCCGGCAGCCCGGCCGCCGGGTCGTCGGGCAGGCAGGCGAACTCCCGCACCCGCAGCGTCAGATGGCCCAGCGCCCGCTGGAAGGAGACGTCCTCGACCGGGACCCGGGGTACCCGGCGGTGCAGGAACCACGGCACCGTCACCAGCAGGCAGGCCGGCCACGCGTACCGGTGCAGTCCGAAGCTGGCGATCACATCGGGCCGGCCCTCCTGGCCGTAGTCCCGGCGCACCTGCTCGGCGTCGAAGGCGAGGAACGCGTCCAGCGCCTCACCGCCGGCCGCCAGCTCGTGCGCACCCACCCAGCCGGGGCCGCCGGGGGCGCTCTCGCCCTCGGCGAGGATCTCGGCGCGCACCCCGGGGAAGACCTCGGTCAGGCGCGCGTAGGCGTCGGCCACGGGCGAGGCCGTCACTGCGGGGAGCAGGGCGGGCATGGTCATACGGGGACCACCGATTCGCGATCGTCAGCAGGTAAGCCTTACCTTACCCTGCCGGATCGATGTTTGAACTGGGGGCCCTTGCGCCTATCGTGCACTCAGGGCGTCCGACGCGCGAGAGCGCCCGCGACCGGCCGAGGAGGTGCCCGTGGAGCAGGGCGGAGCGCGCGAGGAGGTGCGTCCCCCGTACGCCGGAGGCGCGGCTGTGCCCGCCTCGGCCATCCGGGTGCCCGAGCAGGCCCGCGGCGAGCACACCCACGGGGAGGACCCGCACGAGGCCCCCCGCGCCCAGGTGCGGCGGCACTCCGTGCGCGGCCAGATCCTGGAGGCCCTGCGCGCCGCCCTGGTCGACGGCGAGCTCGTCCCCGGCCAGGTCTACTCGGCCCCCGTGCTCGGCGCCCGCTTCGGCGTCTCCGCGACCCCGGTGCGCGAGGCGATGCAGCGGCTGGCCACCGAGGGGGCCGTGGAGGTCGTGCCCAACCGGGGCTTCCGGGTCGCCGAACGCGGACCGCGCGAGCTGGCGGAGCTGGCCGAGGTCCGCGCCCTGATCGAGGTCCCCGTCATGCTGCGGCTCGCCCGCACCGTCCCGCCCGCCCGCTGGTGCGCGCTGCGCCCGCTGGCCGACGCCACCGTGGCCGCCGCGGCCGTCGGCGACCGGGCGAGCTACGCGGACGCGGACCGGGCCTTCCACAGCGCGGTG